>NZ_JBXAWN010000012.1:0-228424 GCF_057291835.1 Pseudomonas sp. 1L-B-1-E-C1
CATTTCCAGCCACGCCGGAATAATGACCTGCAGACCGCCCTCCAGAGCACGAATGGGGATGCCCCCCTCATAGGTTTCTCCCGAAGCCAATGGGTCGAGCACGGTCTGGGCGGGAAAATAGGGCGGCTTCAAGGCTTGCGGGGTGGCTTCGTCTGGCTGGGCAGGCGTGGTCATGGCGCGGCTTCCGTGCGGGAAAGTGACGCAACGAGTTAACGCGGATTGGCGGTATTGCGCACCTGTCAGAGTTGACAGGTGCGCTGGGGTATCCGACGAGCGGTCGCCTTCACAAGCAGGCTCGCTTGCGCAGGCCAGCGGTGTCAATGCAGCTTTGTGATCGACACCGATTCCTGTGGGAGCGGGCTTGCCCGCGAAGGCTTCAGCCGCTCCAGCACATCAGTCATGACGTGTCACAGAGGCGCGCTAGTGCGGCAACTCCAGATTATCCAGCACCCGATTCACCGCCAATTCTCCGAGCATGATCAGTTGCGCGATGCCCACAGCGTCCGGCGCTGCGACGGTTTCACCAGCCCGGCGAATTCCTGGGCGATGGTTTTGGCCGAGGCGAGGGTTTCGCAGGCGTTGGCTAGCAGGTCTTCGTTTTTGGTATCGGCGGTGACGGCGTACATTGCTCGGGGGCTATAGGGCGGCGGGGTGGAGCCGGGTGGGCAGAGGTAGTGATCGAGGGCGCGGTCGGCGGCTTCGTGGAGTTTTTTGGAGTCGAGGGATTCGTAGGGGGAGGTGGGGTCGGTTTCGGGCGGGTTGGGTGTTGGTTTGATCATGGTGAGACTCCGTGGTTGATTTAGCCGCCACGGCTCATCGCTAAACAAGTAAAGGTGGCGGCTGTACGCAGGTTAGCGATCCGGGTCACAGAAACCCCGGGTAGACCCTAAGGTCTCCCACGCACAGCCACCATGACATCAAGTGCAGATCGAAAACTGCATTGAGGCTCGGCATTGGTGCGTCTGTAAGGTGTCGGATCGCTAAACCCGATCGCTGATTCGTCAGCGACCGCACCACAATAGAACCCGCCCCCAAGGCGCACAAGCCGGCGGATTCTGGCTTGGCTGTAGGTATTGGCGCAAGAATTTGTAGCCTTGATACCGTGTCGGCAGGTGTCTTTTAAACTCATCGTTTAAAAAGCAAAAGATCGCAGCCTTCGGCAGCTCCTACGGGAGACGTAATTTTGGTTTGTCACTCAGGATTTGCGCAACGTCTTCTGCCGCAAAATATAAACCGTCACCAATACCGCGCTGGTCAACATGAAACCTCGCGCCCAGGCCAGCGGCACCAGATAACAGGAAAACAGAATGCTCGCCCACATCAGTCCGATCGCGTAGACCTTGCCTTTGAGTGGAATGCCGTTGCCTTCGAGGTAGTCGCGAATCCATGGCCCCAGGCGAGGATGCTCGACCAGCCAGCGATAGAAGCGCGGAGAGCTGCGCGCGAAACAGGCCGCGGCGAGCAGGAGGAAAGGGGTGGTGGGCAGGACCGGCAGGAAGATGCCGATCACCCCCAATGCCACGCTGAGCCAGCCGATGGCCAGCAGGACGTAGCGCAACATCAGGGAGCGGTTGCCTATGGGGTTGTCCATAGGCCGGGTCTTAGTGGTGGCGTGGCTTGAGGATCGCCGGTTTTTCATCAGGGGCCTGGCACAGCAGGTACAGCGCAGTCAGGGCTTCCGGGATCTGCACGATCATGTCGTCCATCAGATTGGCGTCCTTGGCGATGTCTTCGAACTCCGGTTGTTCATCGAACAGGCCGGAACCGACCATGATCGGCAGGAGCATTTCGCTGACTTCTTCTTCGGCGGTTTCGAACCAGGCCGCTTCGCGCAGGAACACCCCTTCCATGAAGCCGATGCACCAGCCGCGCAGTTCGGAATCGTCCGGCTCTTCGCCCAGATCCAGTTCGCAAGGCAGTTCGAATTCTTCATCCGAGGCCAGTTGACGAGCAATGTGCGCTTTCAGGCCAATCAGCGTGGCTTCGATTTCGGCACGCTGGGCTTCGTCGCTGTAATGCGGCTCTTCGGCGAACAGCGCGTCGATCCACTCGCGCTCCGGAACGTCTTCGGAGCAGATCGACAGCGCGGTCAGGTAACCGTGGGCGGCGACGTAATCCAGCGCCTCTTCGTGCAGCTCGTCGGCGTCGAGGAAGACTTGCAGGCGGGTCAGTTGCTCAGCGAAGGACATTACGGGGCTACCTTGGGGAATAAACAATGCGGGAATTCTAGGCCTTCTTGCGCGCTCTAGCCAGCCGCTTGGCAGATTTGCCCATATTACCGGCCTTGCTGGAAAGATGAATAACCCTGTGGGAGCGAGCCTGCTCGCGAAGGCGGTGTATCAGGCACTTTCATATCGACTGACAGGTCGCTTTCGCGAGCAGGCTCGCTCCCACAGGGTTTTGTGTGTGGCAGGTTTATCAGGTGTCTTCTCAGCGGCACCCTCTGCGGCGGAGGCCTCGGGTATACTGCCGCGTTTTGCGATCCCTGCCGGCGCTGCGCTGGTCATGCAATGTGTTCTTACGTTTTGTTTAAGCAGCCGAGGCTGCTCTGAACCAGCCTGAGCAGGGATGTATCGGTAGATTTTTGGAGTTTTTATGCTCGAACAGGCTCAACGCGTCCTCAAGGACATCTTCGGCTACGACAGTTTCCGTGGCCGTCAGGGTGCGATCATTGAGCGCGTGGCCAGCGGTGGTGATGCGCTGGTGCTGATGCCTACCGGTGGCGGCAAATCGTTGTGTTTCCAGGTGCCGGCTCTGCTGCGTGAAGGTCTGGCGGTAGTGGTATCGCCGTTGATCGCGCTGATGGACGATCAGGTCGCCACCCTCGAAGAGCTGGGCGTGGCTGCCGCTGCACTGAACTCCACGCTGAGCGCCGAGCAGCAGCGCGACCTTGCCGTGCGGATCAAGCGCGGCGAAGTGAAAATGCTCTACCTGGCACCCGAGCGTCTGGTTCAGCCGCGCATGTTGGCATTCCTGCAAAGCCTGGAAATCGCCCTGTTCGCCATCGACGAAGCGCATTGCGTGTCGCAATGGGGCCACGACTTCCGCCGCGAATACCTGCAACTGGGTCAATTGGCAGAACTGTTCCCCAACGTTCCGCGCATCGCTCTCACCGCGACCGCCGACAAGCGCACCCGCGAAGAAATCGTCGATCGCCTGCACCTGCAGAACGCCGAGCGCTTCCTGTCGAGCTTCGACCGCCCGAATATTTTCTACCGCATCGTCCCGAAAGAGCAGCCGCGCAAGCAATTGCTGGCGTTCCTCGCCGAACGGCGCAGCGACGCCGGCATCGTTTATTGCCTGTCGCGCAAGAAGGTCGAAGAAGTAGCGGCGTTTCTCAGCGAGCAGGGTTTCCCGGCGCTGCCGTATCACGCCGGCCTGCCCAACGATCTGCGCGCCTATCACCAGAAACGCTTCCTCAACGAAGAAGGCCTGATCATGGTCGCCACGGTGGCGTTCGGCATGGGCATCGACAAGCCCAACGTACGTTTTGTCGCGCACCTGGATCTGCCGAAATCCCTCGAGGCGTATTACCAGGAAACCGGGCGCGGCGGCCGTGACGGTCTGCCGGCGGATGCGTGGATGGCTTACGGTCTGCAAGACGTGGTGATGCTCAAGCAGATGCTGCAGAACTCCGAAGGCGACGAGCGGCACAAGCGTCTGGAGCAGCACAAGCTCGACGCCATGCTCTCGTTGTGCGAAGAAACCCGCTGCCGTCGGCAGGCACTGCTGGCCTATTTCGACGAAGACATGCCCGAACCGTGCGGCCATTGCGATAACTGTGTCGACGGTGTGCAGACTTGGGACGCGACGGAGCCGGCGCGCCAGGCATTGTCGGCGATTTTCCGCACCGGTCAGCGTTACGGCGTCGGCCATCTGGTCGACGTGTTGCTGGGCAAGGACAACGAAAAAGTGCGCAGCTTCGGCCATCAGCATTTGTCGGTGTATGGCGTGGGCAAGGCGTTGAGCGAGAGCGAGTGGCGCTCGCTGTTCCGCCAGTTGGTCGCGCGTGGGTTGGCCGATGTCGATCACGAAGGTTATGGCGGTCTGCGCTTGAACGACAGTTGCCGCCCACTGCTCAAAGGTGAAGTGAAACTGGAACTGCGCCGCGACCTGAAACCGCAGGTCACCGCCAAAACCGGCAGCAAGAGCCAGGCCAGCCAACTCGTGCGCGGTGAGGAACGCGAACAGTGGGAAGCCTTGCGCGCACTGCGCCGCAAGCTTGCCGAAGAACATGGCGTGCCGCCGTACGTCATCTTTCCCGACTCGACCCTGCTGGAAATGCTGCGCAGCCAGCCGACTTCGCTGGCGGAAATGGCCCGGGTCAGCGGCGTCGGCGCGCGCAAGCTGGAACGCTACGGCGAAGCCTTCCTCGAAGTGCTCGGCGGCGAGGCCGAGGCGCCGAAGGTGGTGGCCGATGTCCGTCACGAGCTGATCACCCTGGCCCGCGCCGGCATGACGCCACTGCAGATCGCCGGGCAACTGCAGTGCTCGGAGAAGAACGTCTACGCCATGCTCGCCGAGGCCATCGGCAAGCAGCAATTGTCGCTGGAGCAGGCGCTGGACTTGCCGGAGGAATTGATGGGCGAAGTGCAGGACGCATTTCTCGACGGCGAAGGCGAGTTGCCGTCCGTCGCCGAAGTGGCCGAGTTGTTTGCCGGGCGTGTCCCGGAAGGCGTGCTTTATTGTGTGCGGGCGGCGTTGCAGTCTGAATTCGAGATGTAATCTGGCCCGTCCCCTCATCGGAACGCCGCCCGCCCATCCCTCTCCCGGAGGGAGAGGGGGCCGATCGCGGTGTCTGGCGCCATACGTCGACCTGCAAGAACGAGTCGACATGGATTCAGCGAGCGCTGCCAGGTCGGCGAATCTTCAAAGCATCCCCCAATCAGTTCCCTCTCCCTCTGGGAGAGGGTCAGGGTGAGGGGCTTTTGATCTTCACGCAGTTGTAACGATTCAGTACAGAGCGACTCTTGCCTATAACTGCCACCCATGCTTAGCTGACTAATAATTAGATTTCCCGTATTTTCAGTCTAACCGTGAGTGTTTTATGCCGTTAACCGATCAACATCGCTTTGGTATGCAACTGGCCCAGATGTCCCGTGGCTGGCGTGCCGAACTGGATCGTCGTCTCGCCGGGCTGGGCCTGTCGCAGGCGCGCTGGCTGGTATTGCTGCATCTGGCGCGCTTCGAGGAGGCGCCGACCCAACGCGAACTGGCGCAGAGTGTCGGCGTCGAAGGCCCGACTCTGGCGCGCTTGCTCGATAGTCTGGAAAACCAGGGACTGGTGCAACGCCAGTCAGTAATGGAAGACCGCCGGGCGAAAAAAATCGTTCTCTGCGCACCCGCGCTGCCGCTGATTGAACAAATCGAAACCATTGCCACACAACTGCGCCACGAATTGTTCGAAGGCGTCGACGAGGCGGATTTGAAGGTGTGCATGCGCGTTCACGGGCACATTCTGGCCAATCTGGAAAAATCTTGAGGCACATCCCGACGGCGATTTTTTGAGAGATCGCTCTGAGCCGACTATAAGAACTACTGGGCAATATCGTGTTCGTACCGGATGTGCGAACGCATAGAAACCGGTTTTGCTTATTTAAGGGATGCTCATGCTCGCAAGTCGCCACATGCTGCGCGGGGGCGCCAAATGGCTGCTCGCTGCTGGTGTATTCAGCTATTCGACCTGGTCGATGGCGTTGGGGTTGGGCGAAATCACTGTTCACTCAGCCCTCAATCAGCCGTTCAAGGCCGACATCGCTTTGGTCGATGTCGGCACGTTGACGCAAAACGATCTCTCGGCCAGCCTGGCTTCGGCGGATGAATTCGGCCGGGCCGGCGTTGAGCGGGTGTTCTTTCTCAACGACCTCAAGTTCACTCCGATCCTGCGTGGCAGCCGCCAGATGATCCGGGTGACGTCGGGCAAACCGGTCAACGAACCTTTCCTGAACTTCCTCGTGCAACTCGATCAGCCCAACGGCCGACTGCTGCGCGAATACACGGTGCTGATCGATCCGCCGGGTTCGCCGGGCATCGTGCCCGCCACCGACGAGCCGGATCCGCGCCCGCAATCGTCCGAGTTTCCAACCGTCGAACCGGTTACCGCACCGCCCCAGGCTGCCCAGGGCAAACGCACCGCCGCGCCTGTGCCGCCAACGCCAGCGGCACCTGCCAACGATGCGCAGGCCGAGCAACTGGCCGCCAGCGTGCTGCTGACTCAGCAGTTGCAAAAGACCCTCGACGAACAGAACCTCAGACTGCAAGAGCAACAAGTGCAAATAGCCGACGGCAAGAAGCAGATCGAAGATTTGCAAACCCGTCTGGCCGAAGTGCAGAAAGCACCGCCACCGCCCGTGGTCGCGCCGGTTCCGCCTGCTGTTTCAGCTCCGGTCGAGGCGACAGACGATGGCTTGAACTGGCCATTGCTTGGTGGACTGGTATTGCTGCTGGGCGTGCTGGCAGCGTTGCTCATACGCCGCCGTCAGCAACGTTCGACAGCAGATGGCACGCCGCTGCCGCTATTACCGGTGAGCGCTGAAGACGACGTCGATGAGCCCGAACTTCAACAATCTGTCGGTTCGCACGCGGCCACCGATCATCGCGACGAACCCGGTGCCGGCGACGTGCTGGAGGCCGTGGGCATCTACTTGGCCTATGGCCGACTCAGCGAAGCGGCCGGGTTGCTGCGCGACGCCTTGCACAAGGAACCCGGGCGTACCGATATCGGTTTGCAACTTTTGGAAGTATTGGGACGGCAGGGCGACAGCGCCGCTTACGAACAGCAGGAAAACCATCTGCGTGCCCTCGGTGTTGATGACCGCGAACTGGTCGAAGCACGCGCTCGCCATCCGAAACTGGTGGGCGCAACACCGGCAGTGTTCGCGACGCCAGTTGCCCCCGAGCTGCCCGTGGCCACGGCAGCGACCGTCACCGCGCCGCTCGCATCAACGCTCGGCTCTGCCGAAGACGATTTCGAATTGAATCTGGGTGAGCTGTCGATGGATTCAAATTGGGATCTCAACGACAGCCGCACCGATTCCGCCGCGCCGCCGATCGATGATCCAGAGCTGGGCACAAGCCTGTCCGTGCTACCGGTCGACTTCGAATTGCCACAGGCTGCATCTGGCGAGGAAGCCGAACTTGAGTGGATTCCCGAACCCGACGCCCAGCCGCTGGACGACGACTTTCTCAATGAGTTCGGCGATCCCGAGCCATCGCTGGTGTTGCAGCCTCTGGATCTGCAATTACCCGAGTCCGGCGAGACCGAGGCCGCTGGCAAGCTCGAACAGGCGCAAACCTGCATTGACGACGGCGACATCGACAGTGCGATCACGCTGCTCAATGAGTTGCTCAAGGAAGGGGATGAGCCGTTGAAGCAGACGGCAAGGACGTTGCTGGCGGGGATTCGCTGAGCGCCAACGGATTTCGGGTTCATCCTGGACCGCTTTCGCGAGCAGGCTCGCTCCCACAAATGGAATGCGTTCTCCCTGTGGGAGCGAGCCTGCTCGCGAAGGCGCCAGATCGGCCAACGCCGGTTTCAGGTCAGAACGTCTGCCCCAGATTCAGATAAACCGCCTGCTCATCCGCATCATTCAATCCATAAGTGAAATTCAATGGCCCCAGCGGCGTATCGAAGCCGATAAATACACTCGCGGCATTGATGTAGCCGCTGTCGAACTCGTTGTCGTTGTTCCACGCCCGACCGCGTTCCAGCGAGGCGCCGGCGTACAGCGGGAAGTCCAGCGGCAGATAGGAGCGCGGCGTCAGACGGCGGTAATACACGGCGCGCATCAGGCTGACGTTCTGCCCGGACAGCGCGTCCTCGCGGAAACCCGATAGCTGCCGCGCGCCGCCGAGCAGGAAACTCGACGTCACCACATTGGCATCGTCCAGCGTACGGCCATAGCGCCCACCAAGAATCAGCGTATCCGGCCCGTGGCTCATTGCCTTGTCGAACTTCGCTTCCCATTGGCGATAGCGGTTGTCTGAACCCAGACCTGGCTCGAACTGGGCGAACGTCAGGCTGACGTCCTTGCCCTCGTGCGGAAAATACACGTTGTCCAGCGAGTCGTAGGAATACTTCACGGTATAGAAACCTTCGTTGAAGCTCTCGCTCGGCAGATCCTGATCACCGATGCGCACGTCAGCCTTGCCCCAGGCCTGGCCGACACCGAAGCGCACTTCGCCGTTGTTGCCGATCTGTCGGCCGAGATTGAGACCGAAACCGTAACGCTCGACCCGATACTGAGCGATCGGATCGTTATCCAGCACCGAGTCAACGTTCTGCGCCTCGAACGACGCGTAGGGCGCGACGAAGTAACGCGAGCCGACATCCAGCGGCTGATAGAACTCGCTGTACAGCTCCTGCTTGTCGCCGATTTGCGCGCGGGTCAGCCATTCCGCGCCGAGGCGGTTGATGCCGTTGACGCGGTAACTGGCGCCGAGGTTGAAAGCACTGTCGCCGCGCATGTCGTCCGACAGATTGAGGCCGACTCGCAAGTAATCGGTGCCGCTGCGCTTGCCGCTGGCGCTGATGACCAGGGTGTGATCCTGGCCTTTGTGCACCACGCGGTAACGCACTTGATCGAAGTAATCGAGGCCGTACAACGTGCCCATGTCCGAGTGCAGGCGCCCCAGATCCAGCGGTTCGCCGATCGGCTGGCGGATGTAATAGCGAATCACGTCATCATCGACTTTCGAGTCGTTCTCGACCCGGATTGCGGTGATGATCGGTGTGCGCTGTCCCGGCTGGCGGGCGGCGTTCAATTCCGCGTCCTGGGTTTGAGTCGGTTTGAGTTGAGCCAGACGGGCATCGAGGATGCGCGTGGCGCGGTATCCAGCGTCGATCATCTCCTGAGCCTTGCCGAAATCGGTCACGCCGAACGCGGCCAGCGCAGGCTGGATCAACACGTCATTGGCATGCAGAGTCGCCAGTTGCTCTTCGGAGTTGCGCCGGGTCATCAAAGTGATCGACTGATTAAGCACATCCACTACGGTGGTCAGCTGTTTGCGATTGCGCAGCGGTGTGCCGATATCGACGACGATCGCCACGTCGACGCCCATTTCCCGCGCGACATCCAGCGGGATGTTGTCGGTCATGCCGCCATCCACCAACAGGCGCCCGTCGAGCTCGACCGGGGCGAACACCGCGGGGATCGACATGCTGGCGCGGATCACTTGCGGTAGGTGGCCTTTGCGAAACACCACTTTTTCGCCATTGGCGATGTCGGTGGTCACGGCGCGAAACGGGATCGGCAGTTTGTCGAAGTCGCGGGTGTCGCTGGTGTGGGCCAACAGGCTTTCCAGCAGCAGCGCGAGGTTCTGGCCCTGAATCACCCCCAACGGCAGGCCGAGGCTGCCGTCATCACGAAAGCTGAGTTTCTGCTTCACCAGAAAATCGCGGTCGTCCTGCTTGCGCCGGAACGGCACATCTTCACGCGGTGGGGCGTCGGAGAGCGCGGCTTGCCAGTCGATGCTCTGCGCGAGTTTTTCCAGCTCATCGATCTTGTAACCCGAGGCGTACAGGCCGCCGACCACCGCGCCCATGCTGGTGCCGGCAATCGCATCGATCCTGATGCCTTGTTCTTCCAGCGCCTTGAGCACGCCGATGTGCGCCAGCCCGCGCGCAGCACCGCCGGACAGCACCAGGCCGATTTTCGGTCGTGGCGCTTCACTGGCGTGGACCAGCAGGGGAAGGAAACCAAGCAGCAGGCAGAACAGCAAACGGCGCATTGTGAGTCTCGGGGCAAGCGGTAAAGCCGGCTATTATAGCGGCGCCCTTTGTCAGGAGTTTCAGCGATCATGACCGTCGCCAAAGCCGAAGTTGTCATCACTTATTGCACCCAATGCCAGTGGTTGCTGCGCGCCGCATGGCTGGCGCAAGAACTGCTCAGCACGTTCGCTGACGACCTGGGCAAAGTGTCGTTGGTGCCGGGCACCGGCGGGGTGTTTCATATCACTTGTTCAGGCGTGCAGATATGGGAACGCAAGGCAGATGGTGGTTTCCCCGAGGCCAAGGTATTGAAGCAGCGGGTGCGCGATCAGATCGATCCTGACCGCGACCTCGGCCACAACGACCGCACTCAGTGAGAGGCGGCCTCGGCGGCGACGGTTTTTTTATCGCTGCCGCCCGACATCCGCGCCGAGACCACGATCGCGACGATGATCAGCGCGCCACCGATGAGCATGCGCAGGGTCGGTGTTTCACTGAACAGCAGCCAGGCGATGGTGATGCCGTAAACCGGCTCCATGGCGAACACCACCGCTGCCGTGCGTGCCTTGATCACCGCGAGACTGGCGACGAACAGGCTGTGCGCCACGCCTGTGCAGAACACCCCGAGCAGGGCGATCCACAACCAGTCCAGCGCTCGGACTTGAACCAACTGTGGCGCCGCGACCGGCAGCAGACACAGCGCCACGACAACGTTCTGGCACAACGCCGCCTGCACCGCCGGGATGCGTCCGGAACTGGCGCGGTTGGTCAGCGACAGCAGGGAAAACAACAGCCCGGACAACACCGCCCAGAGCAAGCCGATGGTCGCGCCGCTGCCCAGATCGAACGCCGGGGTCACCAGCACCAGACCGATACTGACCAGTACCACCAGCACTATTTCATTGGCGCGGATGCGTTCGCGGAAGATCAGCCCTTCGAGAATCACCGTAAACGCCGGGAAGCTGGCGAAGCCCAATGTCGCAATGGCCACCCCGGCGATCTTCACCGATACGAAAAAACTCACCCAGTGCCCGGCCAGCAACACACCGCTGAGCGCCAGGCGTCGCCAGTCCAGCGCTTGCAGCTTTTGCCAGCCGCTCTGGCTGGCAAATCGAGCGAAGAAGGCCAGGGCAAGCACGGCGAAAGCCGCGCGACCGAAGACGATCACGGCGGGGGACGCGGCTGCGAGTTTGCCGAACACACCGGTCAGGCCGAACATCAACGCGCCGATATGCAGGGCGCCGAGGGCGGTACGCGGAGTCATTGCATTCCTTCTATTTCAAACGCGATGATCATTCCCACGCGGAGCGGGGGAACGATCATGACAGAACAATTGCGCGCCAGTCTAAAGCGCTGTCGCGGTCGCGTCTGTCATCCGGTTCCTCTATTTGCTAGCGATGTGCGTTGTCACACGACTGACTCACACTTGTCACGGTCGATTAACCGGGCGCGCGCAAGCTGGCGAAAACATCGCAGAGGGTTGCCCATGACCAGCGCCGAGCTCGCCAGACCCAGTCGCAAACAACGGGTGCGAACCCTGTGGATCTCCGATGTGCACCTGGGCACGCGGGATTGTCAGGCCGAGCACTTGTCGCAATTTCTCAAGGGCTACCACGCCGACAAGGTCTATCTGGTCGGTGACATTATCGACGGCTGGAAACTGCGCAGCGGCATGTACTGGCCGCAGGCGCACACCAACGTCATCCGCCGACTGCTGACCATGAGCAAGCGTGGCACTGAAGTAATCTACGTCACCGGCAACCATGACGAATTTCTGCGGCGCTATTCGAAACTGATTCTGGGCAATATCCAGTTGGTCGACGAGGCGGTGCATGTCACCGCCGATGGTCGACATTTGCTGGTGATTCACGGCGATCAGTTTGACGTGATCACCCGTTATCATCGCTGGCTGGCCTTTCTCGGTGACTCGGCGTACGAATTCACCCTGACCCTCAACCGCTGGCTCAATCACTGGCGCGCCCGTTACGGCTATGGTTACTGGTCGCTGTCGGCGTACCTGAAACACAAGGTGAAAACCGCGGTAAGTTTCATCAGCGACTTTGAAGAAGCCATCGCCCACGAATGTGTGAAGCGCGAATTGCATGGCGTGGTCTGCGGACATATCCACCATGCCGAGATCCGCAAGGTCGGCGAGGTGGATTACCTCAATTGCGGCGATTGGGTCGAATCGTGCACGGCGTTGATCGAGCATTGGGACGGCACGATCGAGCTGTATCGGCTGGCGGATGCCCAGGCGCGGGAGGCGGAATTGAAAGCTGCCAAAGTTGCAGAGATCGCTTGAACGAAAGAGAAACCCTGTGGGAGCGAGCCTGCTCGCGAAGGCGTAGTGTCAGACGAAACTTCTGTGCCTGATACAGCGCTTTCGCGAGCAGGCTCGCTCCCACATGTGTTTTCAGGCCGGGCTGTGTTCTTGCATCGCAGCCTTGTAAATCGAGTTCTTCGGCTGCGCAAACAGCCGCTCCATCATCGGCTCGAAGAAACTCAGCGGCAGCGTGTCATACGCCGGATCAAACGCCGCCGCGTCGTATTTGGCGCAGAACTCGGCGGTGGCCTGAAACTGCGGATGATCCTTGAATTGCTCGCGCAGATGCCGATCCATGCCCAGGTGATGAAAGAAGTAATAGCCCTGAAAGATTCCGTGTTTCTCCACCATCCACAGATTTTCCGCACTGACGAACGGCTTGAGAATCGCCGCAGCGATGTCCGGATGGTTGTACGAGCCGAGGGTGTCGCCAATATCATGCAACAGCGCGCAGACCACGTATTCCTCATCACGGCCGTCGCGAAAGGCCCGGGTCGCGGTTTGCAATGAGTGGGTAAGGCGATCCACCGGGAAACCGCCGAAGTCGCCTTCAAGCAGTTTCAGATGCGCGAGAATCCGCGACGGCAGCTGCCTGGCATAGGCGCTGAAGTCGGCGGCGATGATCGCCCAGTCGTCCTCGGTGCCGTCCTTCATATGGGTGAAGCGAGCATGGGCATTCATGGGCAGACCCTCATTCAGAACGCCACGCGACCGAGAATCATGTCGCGGTACATGACGAAATCGCCGAGCAGGCTGTAAAGCGGATGCTGGAACGTCGCCGGGCGGTTCTTTTCGAAAAAGAAATGGCCGATCCAGGCGAAGCTGTAACCGGCCAGCGGCAACGCCAGCAACAACAGCCAGGCGCCCTTGGCGATGCTCAGGGCGAGAATGAAGATGACCAGAGAAGTGCCGATGAAATGCAGACGACGGCAGGTGCTGTTGCTGTGCTCGGCGAGGTAATACGGGTAGAAATCGGCGAAGCTGTTGAACTGCTTGATGTTTTCCACGACCGCGCTCTCTGTGGTGATTGTTCTGGCGACAAGTTGTGCGTCGGGTAGCTTATTTGAGTCTAGAGTGATCATTGGCGTGGGCCAGTGACAATCGGCGCCACTTTAGTATCCTTCGCAAATAGGGCGGTCACCTGCAGCCCGTCATGTAAAAGAATAACAACCATGAGCGAACGAACGACTTCTGCAAGCTGGGCGATGGGGATTGTCAAAGCGCTGGAGATGGACGGCCTGGATTGCCGGGTTCTGTTCAAGCAACTGGGGCTGGACTTCAGTGCCCTTGAAGATCCGGATGCGCGTTTCCCGCAGGACTCCATGACCCGGCTGTGGCAGCGCGCGGTGGAGGTTTCCGGCAACCCGGCGATCGGCCTGAACATGGGCAAAGTGGTGCGCCCGGCCTCGTTTCACGTCGCCGGCTACGCGTTGATGTCGAGCAATACGCTGGCTGAAGGCTTCCAGCGCCTGGTGCGCTATCAACGCATCATTGCCGAAAGCGCCGACCTGAGTTTTCGCCGGCTCGATGAAGGTTACGCGCTGATTCTCACCGTGCACGGCGATCATCTGCCGCCGACCCGGCAGAGCGCTGAAGCGTCACTGGCCTGCGCATTGGCACTGTGTGGCTGGCTGACCGGGCGTCCGCTGCATCCGGTGAAAGTGCTGATCCAGGGCGATCAGCCGGCCAATCTGCAACCCTATAAAGAAGCTTTTCATGCGCCGCTGGTATTCGATGCGCCTTATGACGCCTTGATCTTCGAACGTGCCGACATGGAAGCGCCGCTGCCTACGGCCAACGAAGCCATGGCATTGCTGCATGACCGCTTTGCCGGGGAATATCTGGCGCGGTTTTCCGAGAGCCGCGTGACGCACCGGGCACGGCAGGTGCTGTGTCGTTTGCTGCCCCAGGGCGAGCCCAAGCGCGACACCGTGGCTCAGACGTTGCACTTGTCGCAGCGCACTTTGCAGCGCCGCTTGCAGGAGGAGGGCACCAGTTTCCAGCAGTTGCTTGACGACACCCGCCGTGAACTCGCCGAGCAGTATCTGGCGCAGCCGAGCATGACCTTGCTGGAGATTGCCTATCTGCTGGGATTTGCCGACCCGAGCAATTTCTTCCGTGCCTTTCGCCGCTGGTTCGACACCACGCCCGGCGAGTACCGCTTGCGCCTGACGCAGGTGCCGAACGCGGTCAGTGACGCCAGAACGCCGGAATACACAGCACAAACACCGTAATGATCTCCAGTCGGCCGAGCAGCATGCCGAACGACAGAATCCACTTGGCCGCATCCGGCAGGGTGGCGAAGTTGCCCGCCGGGCCGATGGTTTCGCCCAGACCCGGGCCGACGCCGGACACTGTGCTGGCGGCACCGGTCAGCGCGGTCATCCAGTCGACCCCGAGCAGCGAGAGCAGCAGGGCGATCACGCAGATGGTGATGGCGAAGAAGAACGAGAAGGTCAGAATCGAGCGGACAATTTCTTCGTCGAGGCGGTGACCGTTGTACTTCTGCTTGATTACCGCGCGCGGGTGGATCAGCTGATTAAGGTTGGCCTTGAGCAGGATGTAGGCGACCTGGAAGCGGAAAATCTTGATCCCGCCCGCCGTCGAGCCGGAACAGCCGCCGACAAAGCCCAGATAGAAAAACAGCATCAGCGAGAAGTTGCCCCACAGGCTGTAGTCACCGAGGGCAAACCCGGTGGTGGTGACCACCGAGGTCACGTTCAACGCCACATGCCGCAGTGCTTCCAGCCAATGCAGCTTGGTGGTCCACCAGTACCAGGTGCCGAGCACCAGCCAGGTCACCAACAACATTGCCAGCAAGCCTTGCACCTGCTGATCCTTGATCAACGCCCGGCGGTTGCCGCGCAGCGTCGCCACGTACAGGGTGAACGGCAGGCTGCCGAGAATCATGATGACGATCGCCACCCAGTGCACCGCCGGTTGCGTCCACTTGGCCAGCGACTGGTCTGAGGTCGAGAAACCGCCGGTGGAAATCGCCGACATCGCGTGGTTGATCGCATCGAACGGGCTCATCCCCGCCCACCAGAACGCCAGACTACCGAGGATGGTGATGCCGACGTAGGCCGCCACGATCAGCCGCGCCACCATGTGCGAGCGGGGCATGACCTTTTCCGAACGGTCTGAGGATTCGGTCTGGAACAGGCGCATGCCACCGATGCGCAGCAGCGGCAGAATCGCCACCGCCATGCCGATAAAGCCGATACCGCCGATCCAGTGCAACAGCGAACGCCACATCAGAATGCCCGGCGACATGTTGTCCAGGCCATTGAGCACGGTGGAGCCGGTGGCGGTGATGCCGGACATGCTTTCGAAGAACGAGTCGGTGTAGCTGATGTGCTGGGTCAGCAAAAACGGCAGCGCGGCGAAAATGCACACCACCAACCAGCTGCTGACCGTCAGCAGGTACATGTCGCGCGGACGCAGGTGAATGTGTTCGGGGCGGCCGGGAATCACCAGCGCGAGACCGGCGACGAAGGTGATCATGCTTGCCCAAAGGAACGACGGCAGGTCGCTGGTGCGCTCGAAAATCACCAGCGTAGCCATCGGCACGATCATGGCCACAGCCAGCGTGATCAGGAAGATGCCGATGATAAAACCAATGATCCGTAAGGTCGGCAACGCCATGAATTCCGCTCGGGCTGGTGGAAGAAGGGCGCCATTCTACCTGCGGGGCAAGGCATGTAAACCGGCAGGCGTTGCGCAGTTGCAGCTAGAATAGCCGCACATTTTTCAAAGGAGGTGGCCGATGCAGGCTCTCGACGCGTTGCTCAACCGTGTTTCCGTTCCCCGCCTGGTCGAACCGGCCCCCACTGCCGAGCAGCGTGAAGCCCTGTTTGGCGCGGCATTGCGTGCCCCGGATCACGGGCATTTGCAGCCGTACCGCTTTTTGACCGTCGAAGGCGCGGCACGTGAGCAAATGGGCGAGTTGCTCGCCGAAGCGGCCCGCCAGCAGGGCGGCGAAGTCACCGAAGCGATGATCGACAAGGCCCGTAACGGCCCACTTCGTGCGCCGCTGGTGGTTGTGGTAATCGCCAAATTGCAGGAACACGTGAAATATCCGAAGGCTGAGCAACTGCTCACGGCCGGCTGCGCGGCCCACGGGATTCTGCTGGCGGCGTATGCGCAGGGGATTGGTGCGGTGTGGCGCACCGGGGATCTGGCGTATTCGAAACATGTCGCCGAAGGTTTGGGGCTGGTGGAAGGCGAGGAAGTCATCGCGTTCCTTTACCTTGGTACGCCGCAGAAAGAGCCGCGCGTGGCGGAGAAGGTCGATCTGGCCGAGTTCGTCAGCGCCTGGCCAAGCAAGGCTTGAAATCAAAAGATCGCAGCCTTCGGCAGCTCCTACAGGTGTTCACATGACGTTGTAGGAGCTGCCGAAGGCTGCGATCTTTTTTGTCTCACCGTAAAGCTACGGCTGAGCGATAACTCCCGGTACGAGGGGCAATTCCAGACTCGCCACAAACCCGCCCTGCGGATGATTGGCCAGCGTCAGCGTGCCGCCATGCCGTTCCGCCGCGCGTTTGGCAATCGCCAGTCCCAAGCCATGCCCGGCAGCCGTTTGCCCCGGCGCCCGATAGAATGGTTCGCCCAACTGACTCAGATGTTCCGCCTGCACGCCCGGCCCATGGTCGCGCACGCTGATGACAATCCGCTCGCCCTGCCGCGCAGCCTGCAATTCAATCGGCTGATCGCTCGGGTTGAAGCGCTGGGCGTTGCGCAGCAGATTATCCACGGCGCGTTCGATCATCGTTGGCCAGCCTTTGAGATTCAGTTGTGGCTCAGCTTGCAGGCGCACGGTCTGTTCGGGGGAGCTGAGCTGCGCATCCTTTTGCAGTGTGGCGAGCAACGCATTCAGGTCCACTTCTTCAGCGCTGGCGTTGTCGGCATCGACTCGCGCCAGCACCAGAATTTCACTGATCAACGCCTCGAGCCGATCACATTCACGGGTCAGCCGTGGCCAGAGTTTTTCGCGCTCCTCAGGATTGGCCCGCTCGGCCAAAGCCAAGGCAATACGCAGGCGCGCCAGGGGTGAGCGCAGTTCATGGGAGACATCACGCAGCAACTGCCGCTGACTGCCGATCAGGCTTTGCAGACGCGCGCCCATGCGGTTGAAATCGGTGGCGAGTACGCCGAATTCATCGCGCCGGTTGGCCAGTTTTGCCAAGCTGTTCTGCTGATAAGTGGTCTGCCCCAGATCATGCACCGCGCCGCGCAAGCGACTGAGCGGGCGGGTGATCGAGAAGGTCACGAGCAAACTGAACAGGGTCAGCACCACCAATGCGATACCCAGCGCGCTCAGCGGCCAGAGCAGGCTTTCGCGGTGCCAGGCGTCGAGTTCCGGGTGTGGAATACGATAGATGAACAGGTAGGTGTCACCGGTTTTTTCACTGGTGATCTCGTCGGTCAGACGCCTCCACGGTAGCCGGCGATCGTCGTTGTTCTGCCGCGCTTCGAACGCTGCGGCGCGACGCGGGAAGGTGCCACGCACCACCGGGTCGCCGGTTTCGTTGAGCACCTGAACGTCGATGTGATACTGGCGTTTGCGTTGTTCAAGAATGTCCTGCGCCGCTTCTTCGCCCTGGGCCTCGTAGGTCTGCGTCCATTCTGCCGCCAGCGTGTTGAGGCCGGGATGGCGGCTCAGGATCCACGCGTCCTGATTGAGCATGTGCCCAAGCAGGATCGACAGCCCGGCTACCAGAGCGATGGCCAGCCAAAAGCTCGCAAGAATCCGCCAGAACAGTGAACGCACAGAAAATCCTCAAAAAACACAATTCAAACTGTAGGAGTGAGCCTGCTCGCGGTAGCGGTGTGTCAGTCAATTGATGCTTGTCTGACACACCGCTATCGCGAGCAGGCTCACTCCTACAATTGGATCGGTGAAAACAGGCCCGACGAGGTGAGTCGTCGGGCCCAGGGTCAAGCCATTATTGCGCCTTTTGTGCCTGCTGCGCTTTCCAGGCCTTGAACTCGGCCCATTCGGCGCGGCGTTCGGCGCGTTTTTTCTGGATCTCGTCGAACTGCTTCTGTTGCTCAGGTTTCAGCAGTGCGCGGACATCGGATTCGGCTTTCTTGTGGTTGGCCGCGATCTCGTCCTTCATGGCTTTCTGGTCGGCCGGCGAGAGTTTTTCCAGGTACTTGTCGACCACCTGCTTACGCTCATGCATCTGCTCGCCCATGATCTTGCGAATCTGCTCGCGCTGTTCGCGGGTCAGGTCGAGCTGACTGTACGGACCTTTGCCGTGCATGCCGCCGTGCATCTGACCGCCGTGGCGCGGGCCATCCAGCGGACCGCCATCCTGCGGCATGGCCATGGCCACGGTTGGCAGAGCGGCAGCGAACATCAGAGCGATAAGAGTCTTGCGCATGGTGTATCTCCTTGTCTCGTTCCCGGTACGTTCCGGATGAGTGCAGATTACGCAGATCAAGGTCAGCGGCTGTCAGCGCAGCGTAAAGCTTCGGTAAAGACGCTTCGTGCCCGAACTGACAAGCACTGATGTGAATGACCCGCGAAGCAATGTGGGAGGAGCTGAAGGCTGCGATCTTTCTGATTTGCAGTTGAGGAAGATACGCATTGAATTGAGAGTCGCCCTGCAGGGTGTTGATGCGAAAGGACGGGCACAGTGATCGTTGAGGAGTTTGAGGTAACATCTGCTTATCGTGAAATTCAAAGGAGAAAAACGATGGCAGGAAAGCCGGTCGCAAGGCTCGGAGATTCAGGGAGTCACGGCGGAAATATCACGACTGGATCAAGTCCTATTTTTGTGAATTCGATGCCCGTGGCTTTGGTTGGGGATATTTACTCTTGCCCAATTCACGGCAGCAATCCCATCACGACTGGCGCTCCCCATGTTTTCGGTTTGGGGAAAGAAGTTGCCCATGTTGGCTCCCTGACGGCATGCGGAGCGACGATTACTGCTGGATCGCCCGACACCTTCGTAGGTGAGTCTGGTGGTGGCGCTCCCATTAGCTTCTTCTCGCAATTTTTGAAAGAAAAGACTTTCGTTGAGTTTCAGTTGCTCAACGAAAGAGATGAGCCTATCGCCAACGAGGCGTATGAATTGACGCTCCCCGATGGCACCTTGTTGACAGGCTTGCTTGACGAAAATGGCTTTGTGCATGTTGCAAATGTTCCCAGGGGAAGTTGCAGCATAAAGTTTCCGAAACTTGAAGATACGGAACATCTTTAATGGTTCAGCCCACTCAATCTACTAGCACAACACAGTCAGCAAAGAACACAGGTGTGTCAGGGAAAACAACGAAGACCAACCAGGTAGTCGTATCCGGTGCCTATATGGAAATACTGGTGGGAGGCCCTTACACTCGCGATAAAGAAGAGCATCCTTTCGGACACGCAGCTTTACATGTAGTGGTCGGTAGCAAAGATATCACTTACGACTTTGGCCGTTATGGTAAGACATGGGGTACGTTTGATAGCGAGGGTGAGGGCGTTCTGAATGTCTGGACTTCTTTCAAGGCTTATATCTCTGGTGAAAATAGCTTAGGGCGTACGACGACAGGTTTTGTTTATTTTTTGGATAACGCAAAGGCTGAGGCTGTGATCGCTCATTTCGATGCTGTTATCGCTCAGCAAAAAGAGCAGAGGAGAAAAACAGCTTCGTCAGCACGTTATGTCCTTCCTTCAAACTATCACCCGACTACGAATAACTGCACAACAGTGACGATTGCAGGAGCAAAAATTTCAGGTAAGTCAATTTTGTACAACCCTTCGAAATATAACGAAATGCGAGGTCTTTCTTTCATCGAACGGCAGGCCGCGCGTACGCAAAATAGTCCGCAGGATGGGATCTTCATGCCTGCGGACTTGCAAGCCATGCTCGAAGCAAATGCCGAGGCACCCTATGATAAGAAAAACATTTACAAATAAGCGACTCGGCTTATGCCTGGCGGCAGCAGCTTTAACCGTCAATGCGATTTTTTTGGCTTTTCTGATTTTTGATGATAATGGGAAGGGGCACGATATGAAGATGATTAAAACTAAAGAACCGTTGCTGATCGAGGGTCAAAACGGCGACGAGAATTACTACGTGCTGCCGCAGGGTACTACGCTATATCACGATAAAAGCTTTCCTGAAGGGCATGATCGTTATGTGGTGTATCTCAACCATAAGGGTACGATTGCCCATGAAGAAGTACCGATGAAGCCTGAGTATGGCGGTTCTTTCATTGATCCGCTCTGGCTGGCAAATGTTGATGCAGATACTTTGAAAGAAATTTTCAAGCGGTTTCCACTTTCCAAAAAAGACATTGCCGCTGCCATTAAGGCCAACGAGATAACCAAGGACGATTTGGCCGACATTATTCGTTCGATGCCCGATTAACCACTGCAAAGCCACCGACGGCTGCATTCCCTACAGAGCGTGGAAACGATCAGATACCCCTCTGTAGGAGTGAGCCTGCTCGCGATGGCGGTGTGCCAGACAAGAATGTGTTGACTGACACACCGCCATTGCGTGCGGCTCACTCCTACAAGGCGCAGGTCTATAGACTGTAGTAATAACCCCGACTACGCAGCGCAACGATGCGCGGGCGGCCGTCGGGGTGGGGGCCGATTTTCTTGCGCAGGTTGCTGACGTGCATGTCGAGACTGCGGTCGTACAGGGTCAGCTTGCGGCCGAGGGCCAGTTGCGCCAGTTCCTGTTTGTCCAGCGGCTCGCCAGGTTGCTTGAGCAGGGCTTCGAGCAGGCGGCTTTCGGAGACGGTCAGGGTCAGCTCTTTTTCGTCGATGCTGACCACACCGCGCACCGGGCTGAAACTCAGATCACCCAGCTCAAGTTGCGTTGACACAGCGGCGGGATGGCTGCGGCGCAACACGGCGCGCAGGCGCGCGGTCAGTTCGCGGGGGTCGCAGGGTTTGGCCAGGTAATCGTCGGCGCCCAGTTCGAGGCCGAGGATGCGGTCCAGCGGTTCGCCACGCGCTGACAGCATCAGCACCGGCAGGTCGGCGTGGTCGTTGCGCAATTGCTTGAGCAGTTCCAGACCGCTGCCGTCGGGCAGCATCACGTCCAGCACCACCGCCGCCGGGGCAGTTTCGGCCAACGCCTTGCGCGCGCTCTGGCCGTCGTGGCAGGCGCGCACCTGGAAGCCTTCCTGGCTCAACCAGCTACTCAGGAGTTCGCACAACTCCTGGTCATCATCAATCAATAACAGCTCGCTCATGACTCACTCAATTTAGCCATTGCCGACGTTTTCGGCTTGCACCGCTGGCAAAGATACCGCAGAGCAGCGCCAATAGCGCTACCCCGGCGCCAGTGACGAACCATTGCTGTTGATCGGTCAGCAAACGCGGCAACGGGCTGGCCTGGGCTTCCTTGAGTTGCAGCTTCAGACGCTGGTTCTCCTGGCGCAACCGGGCGAGCTGGGCGCTTTCGCGGGTGTTGTCGGCGTTCTGCAGTTGTTTGTTCAGTTCTTCGCGCTGCTGTTCACTGGCCTTGAGGCGCTGTTGCAGCTCGGTGATCTGGCTGCCGGCGCTCAATGACAATGGCGTGGAGCTGCCGCTTTCGGTGGTTTCCTCACCATGGGCGGGGGCCATGATCGACAACGTGAGCAACATCAGACACAACGGACCCTTGCGCATCGCGACACCTGTTTACAAATGGATATTGGGCAGGTTGTCGGCAGGCAAACGAGAATAATGAGCGATTGAGAGCGCGATGAACCGCGAAGGTTCATCGCGTGGAAGGACTTAAGGCAGGACTTGCTTGAACGGCTTGACGATCACGTTGGCATAGACGCCAGCGGCAATGTACGGATCGGCGTCGGCCCAGGCCTGGGCGGCGCTCAGCGAATCGAACTCGGCGACGATCAGGCTGCCGGTGAAACCCGCTGCACCCGGATCATTGCTGTCGACGGCCGGGTGTGGGCCGGCCAGCACGATGCGGCCTTCGCCCTTGAGCGCTTGCAGGCGTTCCAGATGCGCCGGGCGCGCAGACAGGCGGGCTTCGAGCGAGTTGGCAACGTCGGTGGCAATGATGGCGTAGAGCATGTCAGTCCTCGGTTTTTGGCGTTGTGGTATCGGTGTCATGCAAGTGGCGCGACAGGTAGATGCCCTGTGCGACCAGGAACAGCACGGTCATGCCCAGGCTGCCGAACACCTTGAAGTCGACCCAGATGCTCTGGAAGGTGAAAGCGACGAACAGGTTGGCCGCACCGCAGAACAGAAAGAAGCCGATCCAGGCGATGTTCAGGCGCGTCCAGACTGGGTCAGGCAGGGTCAGCGCGTGGCCCATGATTCGCTTGATCAGCAGGCGATCACCGATGAAATGGCTGCCGATGAAAGCGGCAGCGAACAGCCAGTTGACCACTGGCGCTTTCCATTTCAGGAAGGTTTCGCTGTGAAAGGCCAGCGTCAGGCTGCCGAATACCAGGCAGGCGATCAGCGTCAGCCATTGGCTCTTTTCCAGCTTGCGCTGTTTGATGAACAGCGCGCCATACACCACCAGGGAGCTGATGATCAGCATCGCCGTGGCGCTGTAGATACCGCCTACAGTCACTTGCTGGCCGGCGATGTCGACGACCCGTGGATCAAGTTTGTAAACGATGAAGAACAGCAGAAGCGGGATGAAATCGATGAATTGTTTCACAGTGAGAGCCAGAAGCTGGATGTGGCGGCATAATAACAAACATACGGGCGCGCGATAGCGCCAGCTGATTTGAGGTTACAACTCCCCGTGAATGTTGATTTGCACTGCCACAGCACGGCCTCCGACGGCGCCCTGGCGCCTGCGGTTCTGGTTGCGCGTGCGTTCGAAAACGGCGTGCGAGTCCTGGCGTTGACCGACCACGACACCCTCGAAGGCCTCGCCGAAGCGCGGACGGCGGCCACAGAGTTGGGCATGCAACTGGTCAACGGCGTCGAATTGTCCTGCACCTGGGGCGGGGCAACCATTCATGTGTTGGGCTACGGTTTCGACGTCAACGCCGCACCATTGGTCGAAGCGATCGCGAAATTGCACGATGGCCGTTGGCTGCGGTCGGAAGAAATAAGCCGCAAACTCGCTCTCAAGGGCATGCCCGATGCCCTCGATGGCGCCCGGCAAGTCCAGCAGGAACTGGGCGACAGCGGCAATGCGCCGGCCCGGCCGCATTTCGCCGACTGGATGGTGCGTGAAGGGTATGTAAAGGATCGCGCCGAGGCGTTTCGCAAATGGCTCGGCGCCGGCAAACTCGGCGACGTCAAGCTGCACTGGCCGACCCTGGAAGACACCGTTGGCACCCTGCGCGCCGCTGGTGCCTGGGTCAGCCTGGCGCATCCCTGGCACTACGATTTCACTCGTAGCAAACGCCGAAAGCTGATTGCCGACTATATTCAAGCAGGCGGGCATGCGATCGAGGTGGTCAATGGCCATCAGCCCGCAGAACAGGTCGGCAGCCTGGCAATCCTTGCCCGCGAGTTCGGTCTGCTGGTCAGCGCCGGCAGTGACTTCCATGGCCCTGGCGGCTGGTCCGAGATCGGCCAGTACCGGCCGGTTCCCGAGGACCTTCCACCCCTGTGGTGTCGGTTCAAACATGACACAGATATTGCCGCCGTCTGAACAGGTAGAAAATGTGAGTCAATTTTTCCAGATACATCCGGAAAACCCGCAAGCGCGCCTGATCAAACAGGCCGTCGAGATCATCCGCAAGGGCGGGGTGGTGATTTATCCCACGGACTCGTCCTACGCCATCGGTTGCCAGATCGGCGACAAGACCGCCATCGAGCGTGTGCGACGTCTGCGCCAGCTCGATGAAAAGCACAACTTCGCGCTGATCTGCAGCGACCTGTCGCAACTGGGCAACTACGCCAAGATCGACACCGGCACCTTCCGCATTCTCAAGGCGCATCTGCCGGGGCCTTACACGTTTATTCTCAACGCTACCCGCGAAGTACCGCGCCTGTTGTTGCATCCGAAGAAACGCACCATCGGCCTGCGCGTGCCCAGCCATCCGATTGCGCTGGCGTTGTTGGCCGAGCTCGGCGAGCCACTGATGAGCGTGACGCTGATCATGCCTGGTGACGAAGATCCGTTGAGCGATCCGTACGAAATGCGCCAGTTGCTTGAGCACCAGGTCGATCTGATCATCGACGGCGGTTTCGGCGGCATCAAAGCCTCGACGGTGATTGACCTGACCGGCGACGACCCGGAAGTGGTCCGCGTCGGTTGCGGCGATCCGACGCCGTTCATGGTCGAGGCCTGAATGTCCGCAGTGGAAACCGTGGTCGATCCCCAGGCCGGCGCCCAGCAGGAACTGCCGTTTGCCATGGTCTATGGCCAGGCGGTCATGGAAATGCCGCTGGACCTGTACATCCCGCCGGATGCACTGGAAGTCTTTCTCGAAGCCTTCGAAGGCCCGCTCGACCTGCTGCTGTACCTGATCCGCAAACAGAACATCAATATCCTCGACATCCCGGTGGCGGAAATCACCCGCCAGTACATGGGCTATGTCGAGTTGATGCAGTCGGTGCGCCTGGAACTGGCCGCCGAGTATCTGGTGATGGCGGCGATGCTCGCCGAGATCAAGTCGCGCATGCTCCTGCCGCGCGCCGAAACCGTCGAAGACGAAGAAGACGACCCGCGCGCCGAACTGATCCGCCGCTTGCAGGAATATGAGCGCTTCAAGGCTGCCGCCGAAGGCATCGACGGCTTGAGCCGGGTCGGCCGCGATGTGATCGTGCCCAAGCTCGACGCCCCGGAAGCGCGGGCACGCAAGCTGTTGCCCGATGTCGCGCTGGAAGAAATCCTGATGTGCATGGCCGAAGTGCTGCGCCGTGGCGACATGTTCGAAAGCCACCAGGTCAGCCGCGAGGCGCTGTCCACCCGCGAGCGCATGAGCGATGTGCTGGAACGACTCAAGGGCGGCGGCTTCGTGCCGTTTGTCGAGCTGTTCACCGCCGAAGAGGGGCGCCTGGGTGTGGTGGTGACCTTTATGGCGATCCTTGAACTGGTCAAGGAATCCTTGGTCGAGCTGGTGCAGAATGAGCCGTTCGCCGCGATCCACGTCCGAGCCCGAGCCGAATAACGAGTCCATACATGAACCTGACTGAACCCCGCGAGCTGGCGCCCCTGCTTGAAGCCTTTCTGTTGGCCTCGGGAAAGCCGCAATCCCTCGAGCGCCTGTTTGAACTGTTCGAAGAAGGCGAGCGGCCGGAGCCGGCGGTCTTCAAGAAAGCCCTGACCCTGCTCGGCAAGTCCTGCGAGGGTCGCGCGTTCGAGCTCAAGGAAGTCTCGTCAGGCTATCGTTTGCAGATCCGCGAGAAGTTTTCGCCGTGGGTCGGCCGACTCTGGGAGGAGCGCCCACAGCGCTATTCCCGCGCCTTGCTGGAAACCATCGCGCTGATCGCCTATCGCCAACCGATCACCCGTGGCGAGATCGAAGACGTGCGTGGAGTCGCGGTCAACAGCAACATCGTCAAGACCTTGCTCGAGCGTGAGTGGATTCGCGTCGTCGGCTACCGCGACGTGCCGGGCAAACCGGCGATGTTCGCCACGACCAAGGCGTTTCTCGATCACTTCAACCTGAAAAACCTCGAAGACCTGCCGCCGCTGGCCGAATTGCGC
Organism: Pseudomonas sp. 1L-B-1-E-C1; assembly: GCF_057291835.1. Classification (NCBI taxonomy): domain Bacteria; kingdom Pseudomonadati; phylum Pseudomonadota; class Gammaproteobacteria; order Pseudomonadales; family Pseudomonadaceae; genus Pseudomonas; species Pseudomonas sp. 1L-B-1-E-C1. Next base: position 25,610 of record NZ_JBXAWN010000012.1, read on the forward strand.
GAAATGGAAGCCGAACCGGTGCTCGACTTCGACGACGCGCCGGTGCCGCAGAGTCTGCAGGAACTGGCCGACGCCAGCGCCGAGCCGGAGGAGGAAAAGGAAGAAACCAGTTTCCATTCGTTGTTGCTGGAGCTGGACAGTATGGAAGATGGGATCAAGACCGACTTCGACGACTTGCTGCGTGATGCGGTGGATGGCGAAGCGCCGGTGTCCGAGCCTGAGATTACTGAGCCGGTCGTGGAAGTTGAGGTGGAAGTTGAACTTGAAGCCGCGCCCGACGCCGAACCGGAAGAAGACATTTTAGGCGTCGCCGAAGCCCGGGAAAAACTCCTGGCCGCTGTCGCCGCCCTCGAACAGCCGGAAGCGGAACTCAGCGAAGAAGAAGCCGAAGCCCGCGCACTGGCCGAGGCGATCGAAGCCGAACGGCGCGAGTTCGACGACTGACCGAAATCCGGTGAACAATGACTTCCCCTGTGGGAGCGAGCTTGCTCGCGAAAACGGGGTGTCATTCAAAGATGATGTATCTGACATGCCGCCTTCGCGAGCAAGCTCGCTCCCACAGGGTTTAGCGTGAACCAGGAATATCAAATGAGTTCGACAAAAGACCCCTGCATCAGCCTCTGCAAATTCTCCGACGACATCTGCCTCGGCTGTGGCCGCAGCAAGCGCGAGATCAAGGCCTGGAAGAAGCTCGACAAGGACGACAAGCGCACCGTGCTGGCCGAAGCCGCGCTGCGCCTGATCAAACTCGGCGGTGCCGGTCGGCGGAAAAAGAAATAACCTCGCTGTGATCGACTAGTCTCTGATGCGCGACGGCGCACATCCGCGTATGATTCGCGACCCTTCGCCGATCCCTTCGGCCGAATACCCAGATTTCAATGCTTCAGGCGCCGCCTGAACAGACCACACCGGGAGGTGCCCAGATGAGTGACATCAATCAGAAAGACGACCAGGAAATCGGCCCAGCAGGCGAAAAGCTGCAGAAAGTCCTCGCCCGTATCGGCGTCGGCTCGCGCCGTGACGTCGAAGCCTGGATCAGCCAGGGCCGGATCAAGGTCAATGGCAAAGACGCCACCCTCGGCCTGCGCGTCGACATGCACGACGCCATTACCATCGATGGCAAGGTGATCAAGCGCGAAGAGGCCGCCGAATCGGTGCGTCGCGTGATCATGTACAACAAGCCCGACGGCGAGATCTGCACCCGTGACGACCCGGAAGGCCGTCCAACCGTGTTCGACAAGCTGCCGCGTCCGAAAGAAGGCCGCTGGATCAACATTGGCCGTCTCGACATCAACACCACCGGTCTGCTGATGTTCACCACCGACGGTGAGCTGGCCAACCGTCTGATGCACCCGTCCTACGAGATGGACCGTGAGTACGCTGTGCGTGTACGCGGTGAAGTCGACGACGAGATGATCGAACGCCTGAAGGCTGGCGTTGTGCTGGAAGACGGTCCGGCGCGTTTCACCGACATTCAACAGGCGCCGGGCGGTGAAGGCTTTAACCACTGGTACCACTGCGTGGTCATGGAAGGGCGTAATCGTGAAGTGCGTCGTCTGTGGGAATCGCAAGGTCTGGTGGTCAGCCGTCTGAAGCGTGTGCGCTTCGGTCCGGTGTTCCTCAACTCCGACCTGCCGATGGGCCGCTGGCGCGAAATGAGCCAGTACGAAGTTGACGTGCTCAGCGCCGAAGTTGGCCTGACGCCGGTGGCAATGCCGCAACTGAACGCCAAGAGCAAGGACAAGCTCGAGCGCATGCAGCGCAAATCGTCGCGGCCGATGGCCAAGACCGAGCGCGTGCGCACCCTGCGTCCAGCCGCTGGCGCACCGACCGGGCCACGCCCGGGCCGCGAGCCGCAGATCGAAGGCGAGCGTCCAGGTCGCAAGCCAGTCGCTCGTGACGGCGAGCGCGCACCGCGTCCGGCCAATGGTCGTACCGAGCGTGGCGAACGCGGCGCTCCTGCCGGTCGCGGTACGCCAGTGGCGGATCGCCCAGCCGACACCACCAACAAGCGCCCGGCCAAACCGGCGCCGAAGCGTCCGGGGATCAAGCTGGTCGACGGCGACAAGCCCTCGGGCAAGCGTCGCGGCGCACCGGCCGGCTCCGGTCAGCGCCCGGGTTTCGGTCGCAAAAAACCGGAGTGAGGCAGCTGTGAGTTTCTAGCAGCAGGCTGCAAGCTGAAGCAAAAACGCCAACCTCAGGGTTGGCGTTTTTTTGTCTGGCTCTCATATGCGGTGCGCTCACCCGTAGGAGCTGACGAGTGAAACGAGGCTGCGATCTTTTGATGTTGATTTTCAAGATCAAAAGATCGCAGCCTCGTTTCACTCGTCAGCTCCTACAGGGCTCATGCGGAGGCTGGAACACGAATCGTCCGTCAAACACCGGCTTGTCATCCAGCGCCAACACCCCGCCAGAAAAGATCAGGCCCAGGTGATGGCTGCCCTTGGCTCCACCGCCCAGGCCGAGATGCAGCCCACAGTGCCGCTCCTCAAACCCGGCGTTGCGCGCATACAGATCTTTCACGCCTTCGTTGGTGCCAATCCCCAGTTCCTCAATCCGCCGATTCCACAAAAAACTGGGTGACTGAATTCGATAGCAAGCTAGCTACCGTCTAGATGCAGACATCCTTCAGAAATTTCTGATTCGGAAAATTTACGTTACGGGGTGTAAAGAAAAGCTGACGATCGGGCGCGGTCTATACGGTGCTTTCACATGTTGCGCGCGCTTGTAAGGAAAAGCTTCCGTACGCCGTTCGATCTGACGCTGCGCGAGGCTCTGGGGCGCTTGTTTCCGTTGTGCAGGCGAGGTGTGATGCGCGGCATGCCTGTCGTGCAGGCGAATAACAAGAAGGAGGCGCAATGAACGCCGCGACTGATTTCCACTTCTCCCCGTGGGACGGTTTTCTCCTCGTCCCCGTCGATGGCCCGCAAAGGCCTGACTCATATTTTGCAGCCGCTCGAGACTGTCGAGGCGGACACACGCAATCCCGGCAACCGACACGCTGATCAGGCGGGTCTGGCAGCAGGGGGTTAGCGGTGTACAATGCGCCGCGTTTTAACTGTGACCCTCTGCGTAATCGCAAAAATCTCGAGGCTACCCGCCTTGTTCACTCCGCCGCGCCACAAGCGTGCCGGGTTCGATTTCGTCACAGATAAAAACAAACAGGTGACGCATGACCGTTGTAAATGAGCTGAACTCCTGGTGCCTGCGCTGGGGTTTGATCGGGGCTGCCTGAAATCGCAACCTTGCAGCAACGTCTACTGAACATCATCAAACCTTGCGTGAGACCTTTTTCATGAGTGGACAACCCTCGCAGTCAGGCGAGCTTAAACGCGGCCTGAAAAATCGCCATATTCAACTGATCGCCCTCGGTGGCGCGATTGGTACCGGATTGTTCCTCGGCTCGGCCGGGGTACTGAAATCCGCCGGCCCGTCGATGATCCTCGGCTACGCCATCTGCGGCTTCATCGCCTTCATGATCATGCGCCAGCTCGGCGAAATGATCGTCGAAGAGCCGGTGGCCGGTTCCTTCAGCCATTTCGCGCATAAATACTGGGGCGGTTTCGCCGGTTTCCTCTCGGGCTGGAACTGCTGGATTCTGTACATTCTGGTGGGCATGTCCGAGCTGACCGCGGTCGGCAAGTACATTCACTACTGGGCGCCGGACATCCCTACCTGGGCCTCCGCTGCGGCATTCTTTGTATTGATCAACGCGATCAACCTGGCCAACGTCAAAGTCTTCGGTGAAGCCGAATTCTGGTTTGCGATCATCAAGGTCGTGGCCATCGTCGGCATGATTGCCCTGGGCAGCTACCTGCTGGTCAGCGGTCACGGCGGTCCGCAAGCCTCGGTGAGCAACCTGTGGTCCCACGGCGGGTTCTTCCCCAACGGCGTGAGCGGTCTGGTCATGGCCATGGCGATCATCATGTTCTCCTTCGGTGGTCTGGAAATGCTCGGTTTCACTGCTGCTGAAGCCGACAAACCGAAAACCGTGATCCCGAAAGCGATCAACCAGGTGATCTACCGCATCCTGATTTTCTACATCGGCGCGCTGGTAATCCTGCTGTCGCTGACGCCGTGGGACAGCCTGCTGGAAACCCTTAACGCGTCCGGCGATTCCTACAGCGGCAGCCCGTTCGTGCAAGTGTTCTCGATGCTCGGCAGCAATACCGCCGCGCACATCCTCAACTTCGTCGTACTGACCGCCGCGTTGTCGGTGTACAACAGCGGCACCTACTGCAACAGCCGCATGCTGCTGGGCATGGCCGAGCAGGGCGATGCGCCGAAAGGTTTGGCGAAGATCGACAAGCGCGGCGTGCCGGTGCGTTCGATTCTGGCTTCGGCGGCAGTGACCCTGGTTGCGGTGCTGCTCAACTACCTGATCCCGCAACATGCGCTGGAACTGCTGATGTCGCTGGTGGTTGCAACGCTGGTGATCAACTGGGCGATGATCAGCTACTCGCACTTCAAGTTCCGCCAGCACATGAACCAGACCAAACAGACGCCGCTGTTCAAGGCACTGTGGTACCCGTACGGCAACTTCGTCTGCCTGGCGTTCGTGGTGTTCATCCTCGGCGTGATGCTGTTGATTCCGGGGATTCAGATCTCGGTCTACGCGATTCCGGTGTGGGTGGTGTTCATGTGGGTCTGCTACCTGATCAAGAACAAGCGCAGTGTGCAGCCAGTGGTGGCTGCAACGGCGAAATAACCGCGCATGCAGAAACGACAAACCCGGCCAGAGTGCCGGGTTTGTTGTTTATGTACAGGTACATGTAGGAGCTGCCGAAGGCTGCGATCTTTTGATCTGTTTTTAAAGATCAAGATCAAAAGATCGCAGCCTTCGGCAGCTCCTACAACGCTCATGGCGTATCCTGCATTTACTGATTACGGACGCTTTTCCATGCTGGTGATTTCCAACAATGTGCATCTGCCGGATGCCGAGATCGAGTTGACCGCCATCCGCGCGCAAGGCGCGGGTGGGCAGAACGTCAACAAGGTTTCCAGCGCCATGCACCTGCGCTTCGACATTCCCAACTCATCGTTACCGGAGTTTTATAAGGAACGTCTGCTGGCGCTGCGCGACAGCCGTATCACCAGCGACGGCGTGCTGATCATCAAGGCGCAGCAATATCGCACCCAGGAAGCCAACCGCGCCGATGCGCTGGAGCGGCTGGTCGAGCTGATTCTCAGCGCCACCAAAGTGGAAAAGAAACGCCGCCCGACCAAGCCGACCCTCGGCTCGAAGAAGCGTCGGCTGGAGTCGAAAACCAAGCGCGGCAGCATCAAGGCCGGGCGCGGCAAAGTGGATTTTTAAGCCTCGCGGTATTTTGCCGTGTGCCTATACAGATAGACGCTCAGACCAAGCCCGCTCAACGCCGCAAATGCGGCGAACAGAAAGATCGAAGCAAAGCCGAACCCTGCGGCAATTGCCCCGGCCAATGGCCCGGTGATCCCCAGCGACAAGTCGATGAACAGTGAATAGGCACCGACCGCCGCGCCACGGCTCGAAGCTGGCACCAGATTCACCGCCTCCACGCCCAGTGCCGGGAATACCAGCGAGAAGCCAAAGCCGCTCAGCGCCGCGCCGGCCAAGGCCCAATGCGCATCCGGTGCGATCCACAACAGCAACAGCCCCAAGGTTTCCACCGACAGGCAGGCGATAGCCACGCGGAAACCGCCGAGGCGGTTGATCAGGTTGCCGAACAGCAGCCGCGCGCCGATAAAGCTGGCGCCGAACAGGCTCAGGCACAGCACCGCGTTGTCCCAATGCTGGGTTGCGTAATACAGGGTGATGAAGGTGGCGATGGTGCCGAAGCCAATCGAGCCCAGCGCCAGTCCGCAGCCGTGAGGGAAGACTTTGCCCAGCACGTGCATGAACGGCAGACGTTCACCGGCGACGATCGGCGCCGCGGTCTTCGGCCATGCCAGCGCGAGGCCGAGCAGGGCGAGGAGGATGATGCTCACGCCCATGCTCCACAAGCCCAGCCGGCTCACCAGCCACACACCGAACGGCGCGCCGATCGCCAGAGCGCCGTAACTGGCGATGCCGTTCCAGGAAATCACTTTCGCGGTATTCGCTGCGCCTACGCGACCGATGCCCCAACCAATCGAGCCGGAACCGACCAGACTCTCAGCGCTGCCCAGTACCAGACGGCCAATCAACAGGCTGATCAGGCTGAGCAGCGGCAGGTTCGGCGTCCACGCGGAAATCAGCATGAACACACCGCTCAAGCCGCAACCCGCGAGGCCAATCATCACCGCGTGCTTGCTGCCCTGGTTGTCGATGATCTTGCCGGCATACGGACGGCTGAGCAGGGTGGCGAGGTATTGCACACTGATCACCAGGCCGGCAATCACCGCACCGAAACCAAGGTCACTGTGAACGTAGCCCGGCAACACGGCGAGCGGAATGCCGATGTTCAGGTAACCAATAAAGGTGAAAAGGACGATGGAAACCACTTGCAGCGTAACCGCCAGCGGGCGCTGGGGCTCGGATATAGACGACATGGGTAACGATCCACGGGAGCAGCAGATTAGATAGGCTGCTCATGATACCGGCGTGAACCGTTCAGGGGCGGGGAAAAGTAAAACTATTTGCCGGGCGGCGCTTTCAGGATTTCGCAGGGGCGACCAGTTGCGTGGTGACGAGGGCGGCGAGGGCGTTCTCTTCGCTGCCGAAACGTTCGAGCAGGGCAGCCTGTTTCGCAGGGGGAAGGCGATTCCAGATCTCGATCATTTTCTCGGTGGCGCCGATCAGTACGGCAGCTTGGCTTTCAGAGAATTCGTCGGTCATGGCGGGCTCGGGTTTCAGGCAGTGTGGAAAGCGCATGTTAGCGCTTTCCACACGGTCTGTACGGCGGGTCTTACTCTTCGCTGTCGGCTTTGCGGCTGTCAGCGGCTTCTTGCGGCTCGGGCTTTTCAGCGCCGGCGTGTTGCGGGGTCGTCTGCTCAGGTACGTGCAGGCTCGGGAAGGGGAGATTGGGAATCTCGTGCATGGTTGCGCTCCTCGCTAAGTCTGTTGATAGATCAGGTGCTCCGCGCTTTTACAAAGCTTGCGCAGGATACAGCAGGAAAAATGACAATCAGACTTTTAATTCAAATTAATGCGACAGATGGCCGCAGGGAGGAAGCCAGAAGGTCACCGCAGAAACAAATGTAGGAGCTGCCGAAGGCTGCGATCTTTTGATTCTGCTTTTAAATACAAGATCAAAAGATCGCAGCCTTCGGCAGCTCCTACAGGTTATTGCAGTGTCTGACTATTTGCAGGCGTCGGCGATGGCGTCGGCCAGCGATGCGAGGCGGGTGGCGTCGATGCCGGCGACGTTGGCCCGGCCGGAGCTGACCATGTACACACTGTGGCGTTCGCGCAGGTGCTTCACCTGTTCCGGCGACAGGCCGGTGTAGGAGAACATCCCGCGTTGCACACCAATGTGCGCAAAACGCTCGCGCAAACCATGCGGTTCCAGCGCCTCGACCAGGCCGCTGCGCAACTGCGCGATACGCATACGCATGGCTTCCACTTCATCGGCCCAGCGCGCTTTCAGCTCTGGGTCGGCGAGGATGGTCGCGACCACTGCCGCGCCGTGGTCCGGCGGTGTCGACCACAAATTGCGGGCGATGTTGGCCAGTTGACTGCGGATGTCGATCAGCTTGTCAGCGCTGGTCGCGCAGACGATCAGCGCACCCGTGCGATCGCGATACAGACCGAAATTCTTCGAGCAGGAACTGGTGATCAACAGCTCCGGCACTTCGGCCGCGAACAGCCTGGTCGACCAGGCGTCCTGATCGAGGCCATCGCCAAAACCCTGATAAGCGAAGTCGATCAGCGGCAGCAGATCGCGGCTGCGCACCACTTCCAGCACGCGCTTCCAGTCGTCATGGCTCAGGTCGAAACCGGTCGGGTTGTGGCAGCACGCATGCAACAGCACCACGTCGCCCTTCGGCACTTCCCTCAGCACGGCGAGCATGGCTTCGATGTCGAGGCGGTTGTCGCTGCCGACGTACGGGTAGTGGCTGACCTTGACCTTGGCAGCGGCGAAAATGGTTTCGTGGATCGGCCAGGTCGGGTTGCTCAACCACACACCTTTGCCCGGCAGGCATTGGGCGATGAAGTCGGCAGCCAGGCGCAGGGCTCCGGTGCCGCCCGGGGTCTGGGTGGCGCCGGCGCGTTGTTCGGTGATCAGTTGCGAGTCGGCACCGAGTACCAACTCATTGATGACCTTGCCGAACAGCGGATTGCCGTGGCCACCGATGTAGGTCTTGGTGTCCTGGCTTTCGACCAGCCGCGCTTCGGCGATTTTCACTGCTTCCGGGATCGGCGTCAGGCCCTGGGCGTCCTTGTAGACGCCAACGCCGAGGTCGAACTTGCGCGGATTGGCATCCTGCGCATAGGCCTCCATCAAACCGAGGATCGGATCGCCGGGGACCCGGCCGATGGCGTCGAAGTGCATTACTTGCGTCCTTCTGCGGTCTTCGCCACTTCGTCAGTGCGCGCAGCCATGATGAAGTCGTTGCGGTGCAGGCCTTTGATCGAGTGGCTCCACCAGGTCACGGTGACTTTGCCCCATTCGGTCAACAGGCCCGGGTGGTGACCTTCGGCTTCGGAGATTTCGCCCACGGCGTTGGTGAACGCCAGCGCGTGTTTGAAGTTCTTGAACAGGAAAACCTTCTCCAGCTGCATGATGCCGTCGCGTACTTCGATGTTCCAGTCAGGGATCTGCTTGATCAGGATCGGCAGTTCTTCGTCGCTGACTTGTGGCGCATCGGCGCGGCAGGCTTCGCAGTGGGCTTGGTTCAAAGTCGACATGGTGTATTCCTGAAAACGAGTGTGTTTTTTTATTAAAGCGCGTGTGCCGTCAATGTCGTCACGCTAAAGCAAAGTGGCGGCGACGCACAGGCGCAATTGTCAGTAAAAGTCGCGGTTCAGGCGGCTTTGGGTTTCGGCGGAAATTTCGGCGCATGCAAGCCCAGCTGCATGCCTTGGCGAACCATGGCCATGATGTCCTCATGGGCGACATCGAACAGGCGCTTGAGATTCGGCAAGACGAAGTACAGCGGTTGCAGGATGTCGATGCGATACGGCGTGCGCATGGCTTCAAGCGGATCGAAAACCTGATGTTCAGGCTCGTCCGACAGGCAATAAACGCTTTCTTTCGGCGAGGACAGAATCCCGCCACCGTAAATGCGCTTGCCCTGCGGGGTGTCGACCAGACCGAATTCGATGGTCATCCAGTACAACCGCGCCAAGTACACGCGCTCTTCCTTGGTCGCCTGCAGACCGAGCTTGCCGTAGGTGTGGGTGAACTCGGCGAAATACGGGTTGGTCAGCAGTGGGCAGTGGCCAAAGATCTCGTGAAAGATATCCGGCTCTTGCAGGTAGTCGAGTTCTTCGCGGGTGCGAATGAACGTGGCGACAGGAAATTGCTTGCTGGCGAGCAATTCAAAGAACGTCTGAAAAGGAATCAGCGCCGGCACCCGGGCAACCTGCCAGCCAGTGGTCTCGCCGAGGACTTTGTTGATCTCGGCCAGTTGCGGGATGCGGTCGTGGGGCAGACCGAGTTTTTCGATACCGCCCAGGTATTCCTGGCACGCGCGACCTTCAATCACCTTCAACTGGCGAGTGATCAGCGTGTTCCACACCGCATGTTCTTCGGCGGGGTAGTCGATAAAACCTTGCGCATCGGGCTCGCGAGCCACGTATTGCGTCTGCTTCATGCTGCTCTCCTGCTAGGAAATTCGTTTTTGTTATGTCCAGCGATGGGTTAAGGAATACCCGAGAGTGGTCGGGCATGCAGCATGTTTAGCCGTGTGTGCGTAGGAAAATTCTGCTGGTTTCGTAAAGTTATCGTTACGCTTTGTCGGTTAATGCGCATTTACGGCGATTGGCGGGTTTGAAAAGGGCGGTGGCTGTCACATAATCTTGACAACTATCTGCGTGCCTCGATAGAAAACTCTGCATCAAGCGCGCCACAAAACCCTGTGGGAGCGAGCCTGCTCGCGAAAGCGGTCTGGCTGAAACATCGATATCGGATGTGACGCCGCCTTCGCGAGCAGGCTCGCTCCCACAAGGGAATGTGTTCACCTCTCAAACCTGTCGGGCCTTTTCTATGCGCATCAAAGTCCACTGCCAGAACCGCATCGGCATCCTGCGCGACATTCTCAATCTGCTGGTGGCGTACGGGATCAACGTCGCGCGCGGCGAGGTGGGTGGTGAGCATGGCAATGCGATCTATCTGCACTGTCCGAACCTGATCAACATCCAGTTCCAGGCGCTGCGGCCGAAGTTCGAGGCGATTGGCGGAGTATTCGGGGTCAAGCGCGTCGGCCTGATGCCCAGCGAACGCCGGCATATGGAATTGAATGCGTTGCTCGGCGCGCTGGAGTTTCCGGTGCTGTCGATCGACATGGGCGGCTCGATCGTGGCGGCCAACCGCGCGGCGGCGCAGTTGCTCGGGGTGCGCGTCGATGAAGTGCCGGGGATTCCGCTGTCGCGGTACGCCGAGGATTTCGACCTGCCGGAACTGGTGCGCGCCAACAAATCGCGAATCAACGGTATGCGGGTCAAGGTCAAGGGCGACATCTTCCTCGCCGATATCGCACCGCTGCAATCAGAGCATGACGACAGCGAGGCCATGGCCGGCGCGGTGCTGACCCTGCACCGCGCCGATCGCGTCGGCGAGCGTATCTACAATGTGCGCAAGCAGGAATTGCGCGGCTTCGACAGTATCTTCCAGAGCTCGAAAGTCATGGCCGCCGTGGTCCGCGAAGCGCGACGCATGGCGCCGCTGGATGCGCCGCTATTAATAGAAGGCGAAACCGGCACCGGCAAGGAACTGCTCGCGCGCGCCTGTCACCTCGCGAGTCCGCGTGGGCAGTCGCCGTTGATGGCGCTCAACTGCGCCGGGTTGCCGGAGTCGATGGCCGAGACCGAACTGTTCGGCTACGGCCCAGGCGCCTTCGAAGGTGCACGGGCCGAAGGCAAGCTCGGCCTGCTGGAGTTGACCGCTGGCGGCACGCTGTTTCTCGATGGTGTCGGCGAGATGAGCCCGCGCTTGCAGGTCAAATTGCTGCGTTTTCTTCAGGACGGCTGCTTCCGTCGTGTCGGCAGCGATGAAGAGGTGTATCTCGACGTGCGGGTGATCTGCGCCACCCAGGTAGACTTGTCCGAATTGTGCGCGCGCGGCGAGTTTCGTCAGGATCTCTATCACCGCTTGAACGTGCTGTCGCTGCACATTCCGCCGTTGCGCGAATGCCTCGACGGTTTGACGCCGCTGGTTGAACACTTCCTCGATCAGGCCAGTCGGCAGATCGGCTGCCCGCTGCCGAAACTCGCCCCGGCGGCGATGGAGCGGCTCAGCCATTACCACTGGCCGGGCAACGTGCGGCAACTGGAGAACGTGCTGTTTCAGGCGGTTTCATTGTGCGACGGCGGTAAGGTCAAGGCCGAGCATATCCGTCTGCCGGATTACGGCGTGCGTCAGCCGCTTGGTGATTTTTCCCTGGATGGAAATCTCGACGAGATCGTCGGGCGCTTCGAGAAAGCGGTGCTGGAGCGCTTGTATTCCGAACACCCGAGCAGTCGGCAACTGGGCAAACGGCTCGGTGTTTCGCACACCACGATTGCCAACAAGCTGCGTGAGTATGAGGTTGGCAAAGACAGCGAAGCTTAAGATCAAAAGATCGCAGCCTTCGGCAGCTCCTACATTTGGAACGCGGTTCCCTGTAGGAGCTGCGGAACGCTGCGATCTTTTGCTCTCTTGCCGCGAAGCGGCATGACACCGCCGGTTTTTCGTCTTCTGCACATTTCAGATTCCCCCTCCAATCCCCTCAAGCCCCCTGTTTACCGGGCCTTCGCCCGCCAATAAAAAGTTGGTCTGCAAATTGCTTATGGCTGAGCAGTACAGCGGTGGGCGGCAAACGTCCGGCATGCAGAGGAAACACAGTGGACAAGTACCTTTATGTGGCAATGACCGGCGCCAGCCAGAACGCACTGGCGCAGCGGGCGCATGCCAACAACCTGGCGAACATCTCCACCAACGGCTTCCAGCGCGACCTCGAGCAGGCGCGGTCGATGCCGGTGTTTGGTGACAGCTTTCCGGCGCGCGCGTTTGCCATGAGCGAACGTCCCGCCACCGACTTCACCCCGGGCTCGCTGGTGCAGACCGGTCGGGACCTCGACGTTGCGGTCACCGGCAACGGTTTCATCGCCGTGCAGAACCCTAATGGCGGCGAAAGCTACGTGCGCACCGGCAGCCTCAACATCGACGCCCTCGGCGTACTGCGCGCCGGCAACGGCATGCCGGTGATCGGTAATGGCGGCCCGATCGCCGTGCCGCCCGAGCAGCAGGTCGAGGTCGGCGAAGACGGCACCATCAGCATTCGCGCGATGGGCGAGGGCCCACGCGTCATGGCCGAAGTCGACCGGATCAAGCTGGTCAACCCGGACATCAAGAACATGAACAAAGGTCTCGACGGTTCGATTTACACCAAGGACGGCCAGCCGGCGCAAGCCGACGCCAACGTCAAACTGGTCTCGGGTTTCCTTGAATCGAGCAACGTCAATGCCGTGGAAGAAATGACTTCGGTGCTGGCCCTGGCCAAGCAGTTCGAGTTGCACGTCAAGATGATGAACACCGCCAAAGACGACGACCAGGCCATGGCTCGGGTCTTGCAGATCAGCTAATTATCAGAACGTCGCGCCGTAAAACAGGCGCACGAGGAGAATCGAATGCTTCCGGCTCTATGGGTTGCCAAAACCGGTCTGTCCGCCCAGGACACCAACCTGACCACCATTTCCAACAACCTGGCGAACGTCTCGACCACGGGTTTCAAACGTGACCGTGCCGAGTTCCAGGACCTGCTGTACCAGATCAAGCGTCAGCCAGGCGCCCAGTCGACCCAGGACAGCGAACTGCCGTCGGGTCTGCAAGTGGGTACCGGTGTGCGCATTGTCGGCACCCAGAAAAACTTCACCGCCGGCAGCCTGCAAACCACCGAGCAGCCGCTGGACATGGCCATCGACGGTCGCGGTTTCTTCCAGATCCTGCAGCCGGATGGCACCACGTCCTACACCCGTGACGGTACGTTCCACCTCGACTCCAATGGCCAGATCGTCAACGCCAGCGGTTTCGCTCTGGAACCGGCGATCATCATCCCGAACGATGCGCAGACCTTCACTGTCGGCCGTGACGGCACCGTGTCGATCACCATCGCCGGCAACCCGGCTTCGCAAGTGATCGGCAACCTGCAGACCGCCGACTTCATCAACCCGGCCGGCCTGCAAGCCGTGGGCAACAACCTGTTCCTGGAAACCGCTGCTTCCGGCGCGCCGCAAATCGGCACTCCAGGCCTGAACGGTTTCGGTACCACGCTGCAGAACACCCTGGAAACTTCCAACGTCAGCACCGTTGAAGAGATGGTCAACATGATCACCACTCAACGCGCCTACGAGATGAACTCCAAGGTGATCTCCACCGCCGACCAGATGCTCTCGTTCGTAACGCAGAATCTGTAATCCAGTCTATGGGGCGGCCTGAGGTCGCCAGCAACACCGTGAGGTAGGGTCATGAAGCGCTTTGTATCTGTTCTGGCATTGGGTGGGGTCGTCTCGCTCGCGGGCTGCGTCGCTCCGGCGCCCAAGCCCAATGACCCTTACTACGCCCCGGTGTTGCCGCGCACACCGTTGCCGGCGGCCGCCAATAACGGCTCGATCTATCAGGCCGGCTTCGAGCAGAACCTGTACAGCGACCGCAAGGCGTTCCGGGTCGGTGACATCATCACCATCACCCTGAACGAGCGCACCCAGGCGAGCAAGAACGCCAACTCGCAGATGGACAAGAACAGCGACAACAAGATCGGTCTGACCTCGTTGTTCGGCTCCAGCCTGACCACCAACAACCCGATCGGTGGCAACGACCTGAGTCTCAACGCCGGCTACAGCGCCGACCGTTCGACCAAGGGCGACGCCAAGTCCGGGCAGAGCAACAGCCTGACCGGCTCGATCACCGTGACCGTGGCCGACGTGCTGCCCAACGGCATCATCGCCGTGCGTGGCGAGAAGTGGCTGACGCTCAACACCGGTGACGAACTGGTGCGCATCGCCGGCATGGTCCGCGCCGATGACATCGCGACCGACAACACCGTGTCGTCGACCCGCGTCGCCGATGCGCGCATCACCTACTCGGGTACCGGCGCGTTTGCCGATACGAGTCAGCCAGGCTGGTTCGACCGTTTCTTCCTCAGCCCGCTGTTCCCTTTCTAGGTGGCTACGTTGAATCTGAAAAGCCTTATGGTGGCCGCATTACTGATGTCTGCGGCCTTCACCGCACACGCCGAGCGGCTGAAAGACATCGCCAGCATTTCCGGCGTGCGCTCCAACCAATTGATCGGTTATGGCCTGGTGGTCGGGCTTAACGGCACGGGTGACCAGACGACGCAGACCCCGTTCACCCTGCAGACCTTCAACAACATGCTCTCGCAGTTCGGCATCAAGGTGCCGCCGGGATCGGGCAACGTGCAGCTGAAGAACGTTGCGGCGGTGTCGGTGAGTGCCGATCTGCCGGCGTTTGCCAAACCGGGTCAGCAGGTCGATATCACCGTGTCCTCGATCGGTAACTCCAAGAGCCTGCGCGGCGGCACCTTGCTGCTGACGCCGCTCAAGGGGATCGACGGCAACGTCTATGCGATTGCTCAGGGCAACCTGGTGGTCGGCGGTTTCGATGCCGAAGGTCGTGACGGTTCGAAGATTACCGTCAACGTTCCGTCGGCCGGTCGCATCCCTGGCGGTGCGTCGGTGGAACGTGCGGTGCCGAGCGGTTTCAACCAGGGCAACAGCCTGACGCTGAACCTCAACCGCTCCGACTTCACCACCGCCAAGCGCATCGTCGACAAGGTCAACGACATGCTCGGCCCTGGCGTTGCGCAAGCCATCGACGGCGGTTCGGTGCGCGTGACTGCGCCACTGGATCCGAGCCAGCGCGTCGACTACCTGTCGATCCTGGAAAACCTCGAAATCGATCCGGGTCAGGCGGTGGCGAAAGTCATCATCAACTCGCGCACCGGCACCATCGTCATCGGCCAGAACGTGAAAGTGTCGCCAGCCGCCGTGACTCACGGCAGCCTGACCGTGACCATCACCGAAGATCCGATCGTCAGTCAGCCGGGCCCGCTGTCCAACGGCCAGACCGCCGTCGTGCCGCGCTCGCGGGTGAATGCCGAACAGGAAGCCAAACCGATGTTCAAGTTCGGCCCGGGCACCACCCTCGACGAGATCGTCCGTGCGGTGAACCAGGTCGGCGCGGCACCGGGTGACCTGATGGCGATTCTCGAAGCTCTGAAGCAGGCCGGCGCATTGCAAGCCGACCTGATCGTGATCTGAGGCCGGCCACCATGGATATGCGCAAAAGCGGTCTGGTCAGCAGCAGCGATTCGGGTTCCTACTCCGACCTCAATCGTCTGAACCAGCTCAAGGTCGGCGACAAGAACAGCGACGAAAACATGCGCAAGGTTGCGCAGGAATTCGAGTCGCTGTTCCTCGGCGAAATGCTCAAGTCGATGCGTTCGGCCACCGAAGCCCTCGGCCAGGACAACCCGCTGAACACGCCGGCCGCCAAGCAATATCAGGAGATGTACGACCAGCAACTGGCGGTTTCCATGTCCCGCGAGGGCGGTGGTATCGGCCTGGCTGACGTGCTGATCCGGCAGATGTCGAAGAACAAACCGATGGCGCCGGGCGAAGCTGCCGCCGCGTCCGCCGCCAAGCAACAGGAAGCGCTGGCCAAGGCCGCCGCCGTGCCGACGCCGATTGCCGCCGGCACCGTCGCCACCGGCCCGCTGTCGCGCGTCAACGGCGAGCGCCCGTTGTGGGCATCGCGCTCGGTGCATGCGCCGAACAACACCGATATTTCCCATCGCAACGACATGGCGCTGATCAACCAGCGGCGTCTGGCGCTGCCGCCGAAACTGGCCGATCGCTTGCTCGCAGGCCTGGTGCCGTCGGCGCCGAGCGCTGCCACTGCGACCACCACGACGGCCGCGACCAACGCCTTGCCGCAACGTGCTGCGACCACCGCCATCAGCGGTTCCGGCGCGTTGTACAACGGCGACTGGCTGGCCCGTGCCGAAGAGCAGAAAGCCGCCGGCGGGCAGATGCAGGTCTACGGGCGCGCCATGGCGCAGATTCCGCTGGCGCCGGCGAAGAAGGCCTTCAGTTCCGCCGACGAATTCGTCAACACCATGCTGCCGATGGCCAAGGAAGCCGCCGACCGCATCGGCGTCGATCCGCGTTATCTGGTGGCGCAAGCGGCACTGGAAACCGGCTGGGGCAAATCGGTGATGCGCGCCCAGGACGGCAGCAGCAGCCACAACCTGTTCGGCATCAAGGCGAGCAGCAACTGGAAGGGCGATTCGGCCCGCGCGATCACCAGCGAGTTCCGCAATGGTGCGATGGTCAAGGAAACGGCCGAGTTCCGTTCCTATGCCTCGTACAAGGACAGCTTCCACGATCTGGTGACGTTGCTGCAGAGCAACAATCGCTATCAAGAAGTGCTGAAGTCGGCCGATAACCCAGAACAGTTTGTACGCGAGTTGCAGAAGGCCGGTTACGCCACCGACCCGAACTACGCGACGAAGATTTCGCAAATTGCCAAGCAGATGAACAGTTTTGAAAACTACGCTGCGGCGGGTGTCTCCACCACGCCTTTATAAGGCACCAGGTAATAAGGTCTGAACCATGAGTTTGCTCAATATCGGGATGTCGGGACTGTCGGCCAGCCAGTCCTCTCTGGCTACGACAGGCAACAACATTGCCAACGTCGACACCGCCGGTTATTCACGTCAGCAAACCGTGCAGGGCACCAAGTCCTCGCAGCAGTACGGCAGCGTTTTCATCGGCACGGGCACGACCCTGGCCGACGTGCGTCGCGTGTACAACTCCTACCTGGAGTCGCAGCTGCACACCGCGACTTCGCTGGACAGCGAATCGGCCGCGTTCCTCAAGCAGGCGACGCCGCTGGATTCCATTCTGTCGGACACCAACACCGGCCTGACCGGTGTGCTGCAGAAATTCTTCACTTCGATGCAGGGCGTATCGACGTCGGCCACCGATGACACTTCGCGTCAGTCGGTGCTGACCGGCGCACAGGCGCTGACGAGCCGTTTCAACACCCTGGCCAAGCAGCTCAACGATCAGAACACCACGATCAACGGCAGCCTCGGCGACATGACCGCCCAGGTGAACAAACTCGCCACGGCGATCGCCAATCTCAACCAGAAGATCGGCGAAATCTCCACCAGTGGCGGGGCGCCGAACGACCTGCTCGACAGCCGTAACGAAGCGGTGCGTCAGCTCTCCGAGCTGACCGGCGCCCAGGTGGTCGAGCGCGGCACCAGCTTCGACATTTATGTCGGCAGCGGTCAGCCTCTGGTCATCGGCAACACCACCAACAGCCTGAGCATGGTCGCGAGCAAGACCGACCCGTCGCGCATGGCGATCCAGATGGATCGCGGTTCGAGCACCATCGACATCACCTCGGTGATCAGCGGTGGCGAAATCGGTGGCCTGCTGACCTATCGCAAGGAAGTCCTCGACCCGTCGCTCAACGAGCTCGGTCGCGTGGCCCTGGTGATTGCCGATCAGATCAACAGCCAGCAAGCCCAGGGCATCGACAAGAACGGTGACTTCGGCGCGGCGATTTTCAACAACATCAACAGTGCCGCGCTGATCAGTCAGCGCAGCATTGCGAAGGACGGCAACAGCGCCGGTTCGGGCAACCTCGATGTGACCATCAAGGACACCGGCAAGCTGACCACCAGTGATTATCAGGTGACCTTCACCAGCGCCACCGACTACACCGTCAAACGTTCCGACGGCACCGATCTGGGTGCGTTCAGCACCACGACCAATCCGCCGCCAGTGATCGATGGCTTCACCCTGGCGCTCAAGGGTGGCGCACTGAGCGCAGGTGACTCGTTCAAAGTCACGCCGACCCGCAACGCGGCGGCGAGCATTCAGACGGTGCTCAGCGATCCGAAGAAAATCGCGGCGGCAGGTCCCTTGACCGGCGTCGCCAGCGCCAACGGCCTGGGCAATTACACCCAGCCGACGCTCAGCGATAAGATCGACATCTACAACCCGACCGCTCAGGCCGACATGCAGGCGGCGCTGAAGAATTCGACGCCGGTCAAACTGGTATTCGGCGCAGCCAGCGGCGGCAGCCAGTCCTACAATCTGGTGGATGCCAAGGGCGCGACCATCGGCACCGGCACCATCGTGCCTGGCCAGTCGAACACGCTGAACCTGAAAGTCGGCATCGTCGATGCCAGCGGCAACCCGGTGATGGACACTACGGTCACGCCGAACGTGCAGAAGACTTTTACCGTACAGACCACCGTGGGCGGCACGCCGAAATCCGGCGAGACCTTCACCATGAACCTGACCGGCGCGGCGTCTTCGGACAACCGCAACGCCCAGGCACTGGTCGCGTTGCAAACCAAACAGACCGTGGACACCGGTTCGGCGAGCAAGGGCATCAGCCTGACCGACGCCTACAACACCCTGGTGACCAACGTCGGTACCAAGACCGCCCAAGGCAAGTCCGACAGCGCCGCGACCACGGCGATTCTGGAGAACGCCAAGGGTGCCCGCGATTCGCTGTCCGGGGTCAACCTGGATGAAGAAACCGGCAACCTGGTCAAATACCAGCAGTACTACACAGCGTCTTCGCAGATCATCAAAGCTGCGCAGGAAACTTTCGCCACGCTGATCAACAGCCTTTAAAGGAGTCGTAATTCATGCGCATTTCCACCGCCCAGTATTACGGCACGCAAGCGTCGGACTATCAGCGTAACTTCAACAAGGCCGTTGCCACCGCGAGCGAGGCGAGCAGCCTGCAGCGCATCAACACCGCGGCGGATGATCCGATCGGTGCCGGGCGCTTGCTGCAATTGGGCCAGCAGGCGGCGATGCTGGATCAGTACAAGACCAACGTCAACACCACCAAAAGCGCGTTGAATGTGCAGGAGTCCACGCTGGATTCGATCACCACGGCGTTGGCACGCGCCAAGGAACTTGCGCTGGCCGCGAACAACGGCACGATCACCGACAAGGATCGCCAGGCTTACGCCTCGGAAATGGGCGAGATCCAGCAACAAGTGCTGGGCCTGATGAACGCCAAGGATGCCAACGGCAACTACCTGTTCTCCGGTTCGAAAACCGATACTGCACCGTACTCGAAGAATTCTGACGGCACATTCAGCTACAACGGCGACCAGACCACCATCGATCTGGGCATCGGCGACGGCATGACCGTGGGCACCAACACCACTGGTTGGGATGCGTTCCAGCAGACCATCAACACTGGTCGCACCAATACCAAAATGACTGCGCCAGCCGTGGATGACGGCCGTGTCGTGCTGTCCAACGGCACCGTCGGCACTGCCGCCACCTACGATGCCAAGTTCACCGCAGGCCAGCCGTATACCATCGATTTCGTCAGCAGCACCCAGCTGAAAATCACCGATGCCCTGGGCAACGATGTGACCGCCGAGGCGAGCCAGAATGGCCTGATCAGCAACAGCAGCGGCGCCAATCAGACCGTCAGTTTCCGCGGCGTCGACCTCAAGCTGAACGTCAACCTGAAGGCCGGTGACACCAACCCGGACGCGGTCATTGCCGGGCACAGTTTCCAGCTGTCGGCCTCGCCGGACTCGTTCACCACCACGCGTAATCCGGGTAACCCGTCGACCAGCGTGATCACCGGTTCGACCATCACCGATCAGGCGGCCTACACCGCAGCCTTCCCGCAGGGCGGCGCCGTCCTCAAGTTCACCAGTGCCACCGATTTCGATCTGTATGCCGCGCCAGTGACGGCCGACAGCAAGCCGGTTTCCTCGGGCACGGTAGTGGGTGGTAACGCGACGGCTGCCGGTGTGACTTTCGCACTGGGCAACACGCCGGCAACGGGTGATCAGTTCTCGATCCAGCCGAACAATCACCAGACCCAGAACGTGCTCGACACCCTGGGCCAGATGATCACCGCGCTGAACACGCCGGTCGATGGCGATCCGGTTGCCAAGCAGAAATTGCAGGGTGCGATGGAGGCAGGCCTCGGTAACATCGATGCCGCCGCCAATCAGATCGGCACCGCAGTCACCACCATTGGTGCCCGCGGTCAGGCGCTGGACATGCAGGCGATCACCAACGACAGTCTGACCACGGCGAACAGCACCACCCAGGGTTCGATCCGTGATTCCGATCCGGCTGAAGTCATGACCCGTCTGACCCTGCAACAGACCATGCTGCAGGCCGCGCAACTGGCGTTCAGCAAGATCAGTCAGTTGGGTCTGTTCAACAAGATCTGATGGTTGGCGGGCGCGTGAGCGCTCGCTAACGTTGTCCCTCTGTCAATGATTTTTTGCGGTATCAAGGGCTCGTTTTTCCGAGCGGGCTCGTACCGCCTGTGAGCCCGCCGTGAATTCACTCCCCCTCGTCAGCATTGCCATTCCTGCGTTCAATCCGCGCTTTTTCGAGCGCACGCTGAACAGTGCCGTCAGCCAGACTTACAGCAATCTCGACATCGTCGTGTGCGATGACAGTCGTGGCGACGAGATCAAGGACATTGTCAGCCTGGTCATGGAGCAAACCGGGGCCCAGGTGCGCTACGTGCGCAACCCACAGACGTTGGGACTGGTGGGCAACCTGAAAGTCTGCCTCGAACAAGCGCGCGGCGAGTTCATCAAATTCCTTTGTGACGATGACCTGCTCTATTCGGCCTGCATCGAACAGCAAGCCCATGAGTTACAGCGCGAAGAAGTCAGTCTGGTGATCGCTCAGCGGCTGCTGTGGGACGCCAACGACATCATTCTGCCGGCCCGTTTGGAAAACAGCTCGCTATCACCCGTGAGTGCCTTGCTCAAAGGCGACGATGTGCTGAGCATTTTCGAAAAATTCCCGGTCAACGTCCTCGGCGGCTTCAGCAGTGCGTTGTTCCGGCGTGCCGATGTCGCCGAACTGTTGCCCGCTCTGACTGAAGCAGGTGCATGCTTCGTCGCGACCCTGGATTTTGCCTTGTATGTGTGTCTGTTGCGGCGCGGCAACATGGTGACGTCGAACAATGTCCTGAGCGCCGAGCGACTTTACCCTGAGCGCCTGAGCGCGCAGCAACCGATGAAGGATGCTGCCGAGGTTGAGCGCGAGTGGCTTTCGCAAATGCTCAAAGTACGCAGCGGCGAGTCGGCGCCCGCCAAGGGCTGGGTTCGCTACGTGCGACTGACCAGGGCCGACGAGTCGCCTCGCGTTTGGGAAGAACTGCCGCTGAGCCGTACCCTTGGTACCAAGCAAAGCCGCCAGGAACTGGGCGTGGGTGTCGACAGCTTCAGTTTCGGCGAGCTCTATGCGCAGTGGCTGGCGTGTCGGGTGCTGACCGAGACGCAGCGCCAATGGTTGCCGGAAACCCTTGCTGGCTGGCCGCAGCAGCCGAGAATCGTACCGATCATTATCGATGCACAGGGCAGCCGTGACGGTCTCGAGCGCACCCTGCAAGCCCTCGCTGCACAGGACTATCCACCGGAGCTGGTGCTGGTACTGTCCGTAGCCTGTAACGAAGCAGTGTTGCAGGATCGGGTGTTCCACATGCCGTTGCAGGATGACGGTCTGGAGCAGATCAATGCACTTTTACCGCAACTCGAAGGCGCCGACTGGTTCTATCTGCTGCAACCGGGAGATCGCCCGGTGGCACCGGCGTTGCTGGTGATGGCCGATCGCATCGCGCATTCGCGGTCACTGACGTGTCTGTACAGTGATGAAGGCAGCCTGCGCGACGGCGAATCGGCGGAGCCGGCGTTCAAACCGGACTTCAACCTCGATCTCATGCGCAGTTATCCATACGTCGGCCGAGCGCTGGCATTCCAGCGCGAACGCTTTCTCGTGCTCGGTGGATTTGCACCAGCGTTCGCCGAACTGGCGCCACACGACATGCTCTGGCGGATGGTCGAAAGCGATGGCCTGCAGGTTGTCGGACATATTGCCGAGGTATTGCTGGAGTCGAAGTTCGACCTGTCGCAATGGCTCACCGAGCCTGGCGTGGTGGAGCAAAGTCGGCGAATTCTCGAGGCGCATCTGCAGCGCCTCGGCATTGCTCATGAAATCCGCCAGAACGGACTGCTCAATCGTGTCGACTACCGTCACGCGCAGCGCCCTCTGGTGTCGGTGATCATCGTCACTCAGGACCAGACTGCCGCCTTGCAGCGCTGTGTCGAAACGCTGCTGGAGAAAACCGCCTACACCGAGTACGAATTGCTCCTGATCGACAACGGCAGCGAAAGCGCTGAGGCGCTGGCGTGGCTGAACGGCATGGCGCAGTTGGGCAGCGATCGGATTCGCGTGCTGCGGTATGCGCAAAAGGACAATGCCGCTGCGGTGCACAACTTCGCTGCGCGCCAGGCGCGCGGTGAGTACGTGCTGATGCTCAACGCCTTTGCGGTAATCACCCAGGCCGACTGGCTCGACGAACTGCTCAATCATGCACAACGCCCTGAAGTCGGAGTGGTTGGCGCCAAGCTGTTCAACCCGGACGGTGGCGTGCTGCACGCCGGTCTCATCCTGGGGCTGAATGGTCCGGCGGGACTGCCGTTCTACGGCCAGCCGATGCAGTCGGACGGGTATATGCATCGACTGCAAGCTGTGCATGATCTGAGCGCGGTCGGTGGCGACTGCCTGATGATTCGCAAATCGGTATTCGAAGCGGCCGGCGGCCTGGACGAGCAGGATTTCAAGCAAACGCTCAATGTCGTGGATCTATGCCTGCGCATTGGCCGCGACGGTTATCTGGTGGTGATGAACCCGCACGCCGTGCTGGCGGTGGGCACGCAGCCAGTTATCACGGCGACGGAGCAAGAGCAAGCGCAGCACGCCGAGGAGAAGGACATCTTCTATCAACGCTGGCTACCACTGGTCGCGCGCGATCCGGCCTATAACGTCAACCTGACCTTGCAGGGCGTTGGCGCCACCAACTTCAGCCTTGAACCGGGCCTGCGTACCGGCTGGAGCGCGTTCTCCAAGGCACAACTGCCGAACGTGCTCGCGGTTCCGATCAACGCCTCTGCGATCGGCCATTACCGCATGAGTCAGCCAATGATTGAACTGGAAGCGGCCAACCGGGTGGAGGGGCGAGTCTGCTACGGCTTACCGTCGATCATCGATATCGAGCGGCAGGCGCCCGACGTGATTGTCCTGCAGGGGCGCTACTCAGAGCACGCCATTGATGAGATCCCGCCGCTGAAGAAGTTCTTCAACGCCAGACGGATTTTCGAACTCGACGACTATGTGATCGATGTTCCCCATCGCAACGCACACATTCGCAACATGCCGGGCAAGCCAGACATGGAGCGCATGGTTCGCCGGGCGATCGGCCTGTGTGATCGCGTGGTCGTTTCAACAGCGCCGCTGGCCAACGCACTGTCGGACATGCACCACGACATACGCGTGGTGCCGAACATGTTGGCTCAGGATTTATGGGGACACCTGCGCAGCCAGCGCCGCACCTCGAAAAAACCGCGTGTTGGCTGGGGCGGTGGGACCAGTCACCATGGCGATCTGGCGGTGATTGCCGAGGTGGTGCGCGAACTGGCCAACGAAGTCGACTGGGTTTTCTTCGGCATGTGCCCGGATGACTTGCTGCCGTACATGCATGAGTTTCATGGCGTGATTCCGCTGGATGTGTATCCGGCAAAACTGGCCAGCCTGAACCTTGATCTGGCTTTGGCGCCGTTGGAGTTCCATATCTTCAACGATTGCAAGAGCAACCTGCGCCTGCTGGAATACGGCGCCTGCGGCTACCCGGTGGTCTGCACCGACACCGAGGCTTATCGCGGTTATTTGCCGTGCACGCGGGTCAAGACCAACAGCACCGATGAGTGGCTGCAGGCGATCCGTATGCACTTGGCCGATCCGGATGCCAGCTATCGCATGGGCGATGAGTTGCGTGAGGTGGTGTTGCGTGACTACGTCTTGCGGGGCGACAACCTTCGTCATTGGGAATACGGTTGGTTGGCGGATTGATTCAAACAGCGCTGCTGACCAGGCGACCTGTAAAGGTCGCCTTTTTTGTGCCTGAAACATCGCCTCTCGCTCATTTCGCGCTGATCTGAAACTAGCCCTCAAGGTTTCAATTTTACCGGTCGATATCCCGATATTGGTTTGTCTGTCAGGCAGGGATTGCGGCGTAGATTGGCATCACCCACGCAGGGCGCAACCGGTTCAACCACAAAGCAAGGAAGACGCAAATGGCAGTAGTAAATGGAACGAGTGAAGCGGACGTCCTGTTGGGCACCGATAGCAATGACCAACTCTATGGAATGGAGTCGGACGACGTATTGATCGCAAGCGCAGGATCGGATGTGCTGGATGGCGGAGAGGGCTTCGACACCGCGACCTATTACGCAATGACTTCTGGCATACAAGTCGGGTTCGGCAATGCCGGGGCGACGATCACAGGGCTTGAAGGCAAGATAGACACGCTTATCGGTGTGGAAAAAGTTTTCGGGACTTTCCACAACGATACGTTTGCCAGTTCGGTTGGCGGGGTCACGCTGGAGGGTAGCGCCGGGGACGACCTGTACATCGTGGACAGTGAAGGCGTGACAATCATCGAAGAGGATTACTTGGGTCACGACGAGCTGCGTACCAGCCTCAGTGCGATCAAGATGGACCCCTTCATTGAAAAGCTGACCTTCACAGGCACTGGCGATTTCAAGGCTTACGGCAATGCCAGCGACAATGAAATCATTGGCGGTGCCGGCAACGACTGGCTGTGGGGCGGTGACGGCGCTGACCACTTCGTCGGTGGCGAGGGTTTCGATACAGTCAGCTACAGCGACAGTCTTGAAGGCGTGCGAGTCGAAGACTTTACCAACTACGACGGGCTGACGATTGGATATGGCGACATGTTCACCGGTATCGAGGCCATTCAGGGCTCAGGTTTCGATGATGTGATTTATCGCCATCAAGGCTCGATGATTATCGATGGCGCCGACGGTTATGACACCGTGAGTTATCACTACGCCTTCGATACAGCCAACGTTGTGATCGGCAGCGGTATCAATACAGCGGGCGATACGCTGAGCAACGTGGAAAAAATCATCGGCACCAGCGGCGCAGATCGCTTTGTCGTTAACGCCAGCGGGGTAACCGTGGCGGGCGGTGAAGGGGATGACGTTTATACGGTCAACAGCGCTGGCGTGACGATCGAGGAGGACTCCAGTTTCAGGGGCGGTACGGATCAGGTGTACACCACCCTGGCTGAATTGAGACTGAGCGCGTTCATTGAAAACCTGACGTATACCGGTAGCGCTGACTTCATCGGCTACGGCAATGACGAGTCCAACACGATTGTTTCGGGTGCCGGTAACGATGTGCTGTTGGGCGGTGCGGGTTCCGACCGCTTTGAGGGTGGGGCCGGCATCGATATTGTCAGCTACGACGACAGTTCTGAAGGTTTGAGCGCTTCGCTGAAATGGGGGGCGCAGAGCGGCATCGCGTTCCAGGACGTTTACATCGACATCGAAGGGCTGCGTGGCAGCCAGTTCAATGACGTTCTGGAGGGGGAGTGGGGCGACAACGTCCTTGAGGGCGGAGCCGGTGACGATCAGATTGTGGGAGGTGAAGGCAACGATCAGATCTACGGTGGCCTGGCGTCCGGTCTCGACGCTGCCGGGCAGTCCGACACATTGTTCGGTGGTGCCGGGGATGACGTTATCGTCGCTGCGCACGACAGTCTGTTTACCTGGGTCAGTGGCGATGAGGGCCATGACACCCTTACGCTCGGGCGGGGCGTGGCCTACGGCGGACAGGGCAATGACCGGCTGATCTTCAATGCCGCCGGCCAGTCCGGCGACGGCGGCAGCGGGTTTGGCGAGCAGGGCGATGATACCTATGTGGTCAACACGTCGGCATTGGTGACGATCAAGGATGAAGGGCTCGATCTCAACGATACGCTGATCCTGAACATGATCGCTGACGCCAGTCAGCTGAGGGTGACCCGTGTTGGCGATGATGTTTATCTGCATAGCGCCAATGACGGTAATAGTGGTGTACCGGACAATGGCGTGAAGCTGGTGGATTGGTATGCAGGGTTTGACACCATCGAGCATATTCGGACGGCTGGTGGTCAGGTGTATGACCTGCCGGTGGGTGGTGATGGGTTTGCGATGTTCGGGTAGTTTTGCGCATCGTTGAAGTAAGGGATGGGTCTTTGGATTCATCCCTTTTTTGTTTTTGGGCTTGGCGGGCTTGGCGGCCTTGGGGCCGACCAGGCTCTCGGGGTTTTGGGGGAATATCGGTTTTTTGCGGTGTTGCAGCTGGCGGTTTCGCCCTTACGGCGAGGCACTTTTTCCAGGCGCCCGGAATGCCGGCCCAGAAAAAAGTACCCAAAAAGGCTTGCTCCTGCGTTCGGCCCTCGCAGGCTCGGGTTCCTTCGCTGCGGGATCGATCCGGGCGCAGCGTTTCCGGTTTGTTTCGCTGCACCTCCTTGCGCTGTGTCTGGCTGCGCCAGACGGTCGCTGCGCTCCCACGCCCGGATCAATCCCTCCACTCAGCCTTCCGAAGTCGCCCGTGGATCAAGATCAAAAGCACTCGAGCTAACGCTCATTGTGTAGGAGCTGCCGAAGGCTGCGATCTTTTGATCTGGCTTCTGCTTTGCTTTTGCTCTGGCTTTTGATCTTTTGCCCCTTCGGCAGGCTGCGTTACGGGATCGGTCCCGTAACGAAGGTACCCCGAGCTTCAGCGAGCGGGCCGAATGTCGGGGCAAAGCCTTTTGCTTACTTTTCGCTGGGCCGGCATTCCGGCGTCTGGAAAAGTGACTCGCTGTGTGAGAGCGAAACCGCCAGCGGCAGCACCCGCATTAACGGATATGCCCCAATCAAAATCCTCAGCGCGTTCCCCGCCACCTCGGCTGTGAGCTGGCGCGTTTCCTGCAAGTCCCCCGCAAATCGCCATAAAACGAGCGCTAGCGGTCACTCCACCTGCGCCCGGATCGGCAAAAGGTTGAGCCAGAAGGCCCGCAACGCTCAAGCAAGCTGCGCGCAGCCCGGTGAAGAACAAGAGGGGAGACGATGAAGGCAGTAATTTTGGCGGGTGGCCTCGGCACGCGTATCAGTGAAGAGTCGCACCTCAAGCCCAAGCCGATGATCGAGATCGGCGGCAAGCCAATTCTCTGGCACATCATGAAGCAGTATTCCGCCCACGGAATCCACGACTTCGTCATTTGCCTGGGCTACAAGGGTTATGCGATCAAGGATTTCTTCGCCAACTACTTCCTGCACACCTCCGACGTCACCTTCAACATGCGCGAGAACCGCATGGAGGTGCACCAGAATTACAGTGAGCCGTGGAGCGTCACGCTGGTCGACACCGGCGAAGAAACCATGACCGGTGGCCGGCTTTTGCGCACTGCGCCTTATCTCAAGGACGAGAAAGCCTTTTGCTTTACTTACGGCGACGGCGTCTCGGATATCGATATCGGCGCTCTGATCCGTTTTCACGAAGCGCATGGCAAGCTCGCAACCGTAACGGCCGTGCAGCCGCCCGGCCGTTACGGCGCATTGCAACGCACAGGCCACCAAGTCATAGGCTTCACCGAGAAGCCGCGAGGTGACGGCGGCTGGATCAATGGCGGTTTCTTCGTGCTCTCTCCGCGGGTGCTGCCTTACATCGCCGGCGATGCGACCAGTTGGGAAGCCGAACCGTTGATGCAACTGGCCGAACTGGAACAACTGCATGCCTACGAACACTCGGGCTTCTGGCAACCCATGGACACCCTGCGCGACAAGAACCATCTCGAAGCGCTGTGGCAGAGCGGGGAGGCCCCATGGAAGCAATGGGCCTGAGTGCGGATTTCTGGCGTGGCAAGCGCGTTCTCGTCACCGGACACACCGGTTTCAAAGGCAGTTGGCTGACCCTTTGGCTGCAAAGCCTTGGTGCGCAAGTCAGCGGTTTTTCTTTGGACCCTTCGACTGAACCGAGCCTGTTCGACCTGGCGCGCGTGCACGAAGGCATCAACGATCAACGCGGGGATTTGCGTGACCTCGGCGCCTTGCTGGAGATCATCGCCGAGACCGAGCCGGAAATCGTTCTGCATCTGGCGGCCCAGCCGTTGGTGCGCGAAGGCTATCGCGATCCGCTCGGCACTTACTCCAGCAACGTCATGGGCACGCTGAACCTGCTCGAAGCGATTCGTCAGGTTGGCTGCGTGCGTGCCTGCGTACTGGTGACTACCGACAAGGTCTACGCCAACAAGGAATGGCTGTGGCCATACCGCGAAGACGAAGCCCTCGGTGGCCACGATCCTTACAGCAGCAGCAAGGCCTGCTGCGAATTGCTCGCGCAGTCCTACGCCGCGTCGTTCTTCCCGGCGGACAAACATGCCGAACACGGTCTGGCCTTGGCGACCGCACGCGCCGGCAATGTGCTGGGTGGTGGTGACTTCGCCCCGGAACGTCTGATTCCCGATGTGTTGAAAGCCTGGAGCGCCGACGAGCCAGTAACCCTGCGCTACCCGCAGGCCGTGCGCCCGTGGCAGCACGCGCTGGAGCCGCTGGCCGGTTATCTGCAATTGGCTGCCGCTCTCTACGAGTATGGCGCGGAATACGCCGGTGCGTGGAATTTCGGCCCCGGTGAGGCAGACATGTGCAGCGTCGGCGAAGTGGTCGAACTGCTCGCCAATCGTTGGCCGCAGGCCCGTGGTCTGCGCATCGAACCAAGTGAACTGCACGAGGCCGGTCTGCTGCGTCTGGACAGCAGCCGCGCGCGGCAGGTGCTTGGATGGAAGCCGCGCTGGACGCTGGAACAGTGCCTGACGCAGACCCTCGACTGGCATCTGGCGTGGCAACACGGCGATGACATGCGCGCCGTTACCTTGAACCAATTGAATCTGTACAGAGAGCGTTCATGAGCGATTACACCCTGCAAACAACGCCGTTGGAGGGCCTGTACCTCATCCAGCAGAAAGTCTTCTGCGATGAGCGCGGGCGTTTCGCCCGGCTGTTCTGCCAGAGCCGTCTGACCGCCCAGGGTCGTCCTTTTGCGATCCGCCAGATCAATCATTCGCGCACGGTTGGGGAAGGTAGCGTACGCGGTCTGCATTTTCAGAAGGCCGGGTATGCCGAATCCAAACTCATCACCTGCGTGCGCGGCGCTGTCTGGGATGTGGCGGTCGACTTGCGGCCGCAATCGCCGACGTATCTGCAGTGGCATGCGCAAGAGCTGCGCGCCGACGATGGTCGGAGCTTTTTGATTCCTGCCGGTTTCGCCCACGGCTTCCAGTCACTGACCGATGAATCGGAAGTGCTGTATCTCACCGATGCCGACTACGCGCCGGAGCATGAAGCGGGTTTGTCGGCCCTTGATCCGGCACTCGCGATCGCATGGCCGCTGCCCGTCAAGAATTTGTCAGCCAAGGATTCCAGTCATCCGCTGCTCGACAAACAGTTTCAGGGAGTCGAGCTTTGACGGCGACCACCACCACTGTGCTGGTCACTGGCGCCACCGGCTTCGTCGGTCGCCACTTGGTCAGCGCTTTGCTTTCCAAAGGCTTCAAAGTGCGTGCGGTTGCGCGCACCCTCGACTCGGCTCGCAGTTTGCCGTGGTTCGCGCAGGTGGAATTTGTCCCCGCCGATCTGCATGCGCCAGACCTTGATGTCGAGCGCTTGGTTGAAGGCGTGGATGTCGTCGCACATCTGGCCTGGAGCGGCTTGCCAAACTATCAGGCGCTGTTCCACTTCGAGCGCAACCTGCCGGCCGATTATGCGTTTCTCAAGCGAGCAGTGATTGCGGGCGTGGGCCAGGTGCTGGTCACCGGCACTTGCTTTGAATACGGCTTGCAAAGCGGCCCGTTGGCCGAGTCGGTTTCGCCCCAACCCTGCACCCCTTACGGACTGGCCAAGCACACCTTGCGCCTGTTTCTCGAAGCATTGCAGCGCGAGCAGGCGTTCACCCTGCAATGGGCGCGGTTGTTTTACCTTTATGGCGAAGGGCAGAACAGCAACAGCCTGCTGGCCAGCCTCGACCGCGCCATCGATGGCGGTGAGGCGCAGTTCAATATGTCGATGGGCGACCAGCTCCGTGATTATCTGCAGATCACCGAGGCGGCCGCGCAATTGGCTTCGCTGATCGGCCGGCCTGATGTCGACGGCGTCACCAACTGCTGTAGCGGCCGGCCGATTTCCGTACGCGCGCTGGTTGAACAGCGTGTTCGCGAGCGCCAGTCCGCCATCAAGCTGAATCTGGGCCATTACGGTTATTCCGCCCATGAGCCCATGGCGTTCTGGGGTGATGCCCAGCGGATCTCGCAACTGAAGGGGCAAGAACATGCTGCATGAGCTTTATCGGGCGACCGGACTGCCGGTGTTGCAGAACCGCACGTTTGCCAGCGCCGAAGAGGCGCGGGCCTCTGGGGCGGCAGACATTGTTCTGGTACAGGACAGCCAAAGCGGGTTGATCTTCAACCAGGCCTTCGATGCCGACAAGCTGAGCTATGACGCCGACTATCAGAACGAACAGGCGCACTCGGTGCAGTTTCAGGCGCACCTCAATGCCGTCGAAGCGATCCTCGCCCGGCACTTCAAGGGCCAGACCCTGATTGAAGTCGGCTGCGGCAAAGGCTATTTCCTCGAAATGCTCCGGGAGAAGGGCTACGCCATTACCGGCATCGATCCTTCTTACGAAGGCGACAATCCTGACGTGATCAAGGCACCGTTTACCCGCGAGCTGGGGTTGGCGGCGGATGCGATCGTGTTGCGTCATGTGCTGGAACACATCAGCGATCCGCTGGCGTTTCTTGCGCAAATGGCTGCGGCCAATCAGGGCGGGCAGATCTATATCGAAGTGCCGTGCTTTGACTGGATCGTCGAGCACAATGCCTGGTTCGACGTGTTCTATGAGCACGTCAATTACTTCCGTCTCGCCGACTTGCGCGCCATGTTCGGCAGCGTGCTCGAGGCCGGGCATCTGTTCGGTGGCCAATATCTCTACATCGTTGCCGATCTCTCGACGCTGCAACGGGCGGCGGTCGAGACGCCGTCCTTGCTGACGCTGTCGACCACCTTTACCGCCAGTCTCGATCGCGCCGTGCAGATCATTCAAGCAGCGCCCACACAGGGCTCGGCCATTTGGGGCGCTTCGTCCAAGGGCGTGATCTATTCACTGGCCTTGCAGCGCGCCGGTGTGGCGGTCGATCACGTCGTCGACATCAATCCGGCCAAGCAGGGCCGTTATCTGCCCCTCAGTGGCGCGCGGGTTTCCTCACCACAGGAGGCCATCGATGCCTTGCCTGAAGGCGCTAATCTGTTTGTGATGAATTCCAATTACCTCGAAGAGATCAAGCGGATGACCGGTGGACGCTACGTCTATCACGCCGTCGATAGCGCTTCGTTCCAGTGACCGTTGAGATTATCAAGATGACCGAAAACAGCATCCATCAAGCCTTCGAAAACGAATGCCAGCAAGAGATCGCGCGCCAGGGTAATGACCAGAAAGTGGTAGCACTGGCCCGGGATTTCTTCAACGAATCGGCCCGCCATAAATACAGCTACCACTTTTCGTGGATGGGCCGTCCGATCATCCAGTTGCCGCAAGACATGATGGCCATGCAAGAGATCATCTGGCAGGTCAAACCGGACCTGGTCATCGAATGCGGCATCGCCCACGGCGGTTCGATCATCTACTACGCCTCGTTGCTGGAGCTGCAAGGCCACGGCGAAGTGCTGGGTATCGACCTCGATATTCGCCCGCACAACCGTGAGGCCATCGAAAGCCACCCGATGGCCAGGCGCATCCAGATGATCGAAGGTTCGAGTATCGATGAAGCGACCGCGCAGAAAGTCCGCGCGATTGCCGAGGGCAAGAAAGTGATTCTGGTCCTCGATTCCAACCATACCCACGACCACGTACTCGAGGAGCTGCGCTTGTACGCGCCGCTGGTTTCGGTGGGCAGCTACTGCGTGGTGATGGACACCGTGGTTGAAGACATGCCGGCGGACTTTTTTCCGGATCGCCCGTGGGGTCATGGCGATAACCCGAAAACCGCCGTGTGGAAATACCTGGAAGAGAACAAGGATTTCGAGATCGATCGGCAGATGCAGAACAAACTGCTGATCACCGTGGCGCCGGACGGTTATCTGCGCCGCGTTCGTTAATTCGCAACATTACCCAGCGTTGTTTCGGCGAGTCGCCGGTTGTGGAGAGAAGTTATGCAAGGCAAGTACAGTTCTGAACTGACGCTACCGCTCAACGAGTTGTTGACGGTGGTGCTGATTACTCACAACCGGCCGGCGTTCCTGCGCCGTGCGGTGAAGTATTACAGCAGCTTGCCCTGCCGGATCATGGTGCTGGATTCCACGCCGGAACGCCCGGAAGGCGATTTTTCCGCCGTCGATTATCATCATGTGCCGCAATTCGCCTACTGGGGGATGCAGGCCAAACTGGCCTATGGCGTCGAGCAACTGACCACGCCATACATGGTGCTGGCGGCGGATGACGATTTCATCGTGTTCGATTCGCTCTGCGAGTCTGTCGGCTTTCTTCTGGCCAATCGTGACTATGGCATGTGCCATGGCTATTGCCTGATGTACCTGGCGAAGGCCGATGGCGTGAACTACTACCGCCGCGACAAGAAGGTTCAGGAAGACTATTCATCCGAGCGGGCGCAGGATCGCGTCATTGACTACATGAGTCAGTACATCCCGCCGTTTTACGCGGTGACCCGTACCGATCTGATGAAAATCTGGCACTCGTCATTGCCGCCGGGGACCAATTTCCAATGGCAGGAAATCGGGCACGTGTATTTCCTGCTGGCGAGCGCCAAGGCACGGATCCTGCCGATTCCCTATGTGGTACGCGAGATCAACTACGGCGTTTCCGAACACAATACCGACGTGTATCACTCGCTGACCTATCTTGATGGCAAGTCGGTCGCCGAACGAGAGGCGTTTGCCGAATTCCTCGTCTCGCTGCCGACTGGTATCCAGAACCTCGATGCAGGGCAGGCCAAGGCATTTGTTCTGGAGAGCTTTGCGGCGATGGCCGAGAGTCTGGCGGTCCGTCGGGCGTTGACTGCCGAGCTGATTTTCGAGTCGACCTGGAATCAGCAATTGCAGCGGCCTGATCGGCGTTTCGGCCCACTGCAGTACGTTGAGATGCCGTTCTACAACCAGGCGTTTTTCGATCTTCTGGAACAGTTTGAATTCATGATGCACACCCTGCCGGCGGGTCGCCTTCAGCTGGAAGGGCTGGAAGGCGTATGGACGCGTCAGGCGCATCTGCTCCAGGCGCGCAATAACGATACGCCGGAGAGTGTGATCGACCGGTTGTGGCAGGCGCATGATCTGAATGCGTTCAACCAGGTGGTTACCAAACGTCTGGCCGCGCAGCTGCAAGTGCTCGGTGACGAGACGGCGGTGCAAGCCATGCATGAATGGATCGCTCGCCTCGAGGCGCTGACGGTCGACGATCATCAGCTCACGTTCGACACGATGCAATCGGGCCGTTTGTTGCATTGGCTGGCTGCGCGTGCACCTGCCATCGAGCAGCTCGAGTCGATCAGCCAACACGTGGCTGCTGAAGGTGGTGGCCCGCAGTTCGGTATCTTCCTGCTTGATCTGGACAACGACATCGACAAGCTGCAGGTGTCGCTCGACAGCCTGGTCGAGGGGCACTGCAAAGCATTCAGGATTGTCGTGTTCACCACCGGTGAAGCGCCGGCAGCGACCACTGCGCAGAACACCCTG
Source organism: Pseudomonas sp. 1L-B-1-E-C1 (assembly GCF_057291835.1). NCBI lineage: Bacteria > Pseudomonadati > Pseudomonadota > Gammaproteobacteria > Pseudomonadales > Pseudomonadaceae > Pseudomonas > Pseudomonas sp. 1L-B-1-E-C1. The sequence goes on from NZ_JBXAWN010000012.1 coordinate 59,384, forward strand.
CACTTTGTCCGCGTCACGCCAGGCAATCTCGTCGACAAACTCAACCAGAGCGCTCAGCAGTCGCCAAGCGACTGGTTGATGTTGGCCCAGGCAGGTGATGAGTTCACCGCTAGCGGCCTGTTGCGCGCCAGCCTTGAACTGATGGGTGCCGACAGTGTACGTGCGGTCGCCACCGATGAAATCCAGCGCAAGGAAAACGGCGCGCTGATAGACGTGTTCCGCCCCGGTTTCAATCTTGATCTGCTGCAAAGCGTGCCGTCGCTGATGGCGCGGCATTGGTTGATCCGTCGCCAGGTGCTGCTTGACGCTGGCGGTTATCAGGCCGACTTCAGCAAGGCGCTGGAATTCGATCTGTTGCTGCGCATCATCGAGCAGGGTGGCCTCGACGGCCTTGCGCATCTCGACGAGCCGCTGCTGATCACCGAGCAGGCGCCTCTGGAAGAAAACGCCCACGAGCGTCAGGCGTTGCTGCGTCACTTGGGCAATCGCGGCTACAAGGCCAAAGTCACCTCGGCGCTGCCGGGTACCTGGCAGATCGATTATCGCCATACCGAACAACCGCTGGTGTCGATCATTGTGCCGGTCATTGATGATCTGCCGGCACTGCGTCGCTGCCTCGAAGGCGTGCTGCTGCGCACCCGTTACAGCCGCTACGAAGTGCTGCTGGCAGCCAACGGCAATCAGTCGGCCGAGGTCAACGATTGGCTGGGCACACTGCGCCACGCCAAGGTCAATGTATTGCGTGCCGATCAGCCCCTGTGCGAAATCGCTTTGTACAACGCCGCCAGCGAGCAGGCTCAGGGTGAATACCTGGTGCTGCTGGCTGCTGACAGCGAGGTGGTCAACCCGAACTGGATCGATTCGCTGCTCAACCATGCCCAGCGCCCGGAAGTCGGCGTCGTCGGCGCCAAACTAGTCGATCGCGATGGCAAGGTTGCCCAGGCCGGTCTGATTCTCGGCCTGAACGGCGGTGTCGGTTCGCCTTTCACAGGTGAAAAACACAAAGCCGAGGGCTACATGCAGCGGCTGGCTGTCGAGCAGAATTACTCTGCCGTCTCCAAGGTGTGCCTGATGGTTCGCAAAGAGCTGTACAACGCTTTGGGCGGGCTGGATGAAGCGACCTTCGCCGAAGGTTATGCCGATGTCGATCTGTGCCTTAAGTCCGGGCAGGCCGGTTACCTCACCGTGTGGACGCCATTGGTGCAGGTGCTGCACACCGGCGAACTGCCACAGCCGCCGGCGGCACTGGCGGCGCTGCGTGAAAAGTGGTCCGACGCCTTCGCCCACGACCCGGCCTACAACGCCAACCTGGCCCTGACCGGCAAAGGTTTTACCCTGGGCGAAAACGCCTCGATCAATTGGGCGCAGTTGCTCGCCTGAGCAGGCCGACAGGAACTACCACATGTTCAATGGACAATCGATTTTCATCTCCGGCGGCACCGGCTCGTTCGGCCGCAATTTCATCCGTCGCTTGCTGGAGCAATACCAGCCCAAGCGCGTCGTTGTGTTCTCTCGCGATGAGTTGAAACAGTACGAAATGCAGCAGACCTTCAACGCGCCGTGCATGCGTTATTTCATCGGTGACGTGCGTGACGCCGACCGTTTGCGTCAGGCCATGCGCGGCATCGATTACGTCGTGCATGCTGCGGCGTTGAAGCAGGTCCCGGCGGCGGAATACAACCCGACCGAATGCATCCGCACCAACGTCAACGGCGCGGAAAACATCATCGCCGCCGCCATCGACAATGGCGTGAAGAAAGTCGTCGCGCTGTCCACCGACAAGGCGGCCAGCCCGATCAATCTGTACGGTGCGACCAAGTTGCTCTCGGACAAATTGTTCGTCGCCGCCAACAACATTGCCGGCGAGCAGCAGACCCGATTCGCCGTGGTGCGCTACGGCAACGTCGCCGGTTCGCGCGGCTCGGTGGTGCCGTTTTTCAGCAAGCTGATCGCTGATGGCGCGCAAGAATTGCCGATCACCGACGAGCGCATGACCCGCTTCTGGATCACCCTGGATCATGGCGTGCAGTTCGTCCTCGACAGCTTCGCCCGCATGCACGGCGGCGAAGTGTTCGTGCCGAAGATCCCGTCGATCCGCATCGTCGATCTGGCGCGCGGCATGGCCGAGCATCTGCCGCACAAGAACGTCGGCATTCGTCCCGGTGAGAAGCTGCACGAACTGATGGTGCCGCTGGACGATGCGCGTATGACCCTTGAGTTTGAAGACCATTACACGATTCAGCCGTCGATTCGTTTTACCAGCGTCGACGTCGATTTCGCCGTGGATAAACTCGGTGAACGTGGCCGTGCCGTGGGCGAGGATTTCGAGTATCGCTCGGACACCAACCCGCATTTCCTTTCAGTAGGGCAGATCGCCGATCTGCACGCGAAGCTGTCGGTATGATTCCTTACGGTCGGCAGAGCCTTGATCAGGCGGACATCGACGCGGTGGTCGAGGTTCTGCAATCGGACTGGCTGACCCAGGGGCCGACCATCGAGCGTTTCGAGCAGGCCATGGCCGAGCGCTGTCAGGCGGATTTTGCCGTGGCGGTGTGCAATGCCACGGCGGCACTGCACATTGCCTGTCTGGCGGCGGGCCTGGGGCCGGGCGATCGCTTGTGGACTTCGCCAAACACCTTTCTCGCCTCGGCCAATTGCGGGCGTTATTGCGGCGCTGACGTTGATTTCGTCGACATCGATCCGCTGACCTGGAACCTTGATGCGTTCGCGCTTGAAGCGAAGCTCGAACGGGCCGAGCGCGACGGCACGCTGCCGAAAGTCCTCGTCGCCGTAGCCTTCTCCGGGCAGAGCTGTGACCTGCGCAAGATTGCCGATCTGGCGGTGCGCTACAACTTCACAGTGATCGAAGATGCCTCCCACGCGGTGGGCGCCAGCTACGCCGGCCGTCCGGTCGGTTGTGGTGAGTTTGCGGCGATGACGGTGTTCAGTTTTCACCCGGTGAAAATCATCACCAGCGCCGAAGGCGGCATGGTCCTGACCAATCGCCCGGCGCTGGCCGAACGCCTGCGACGCCTGCGCAGCCATGGCATGACCCGCGATCCGCAACACATGACCGAGCCCAGCCATGGCCCGTGGTACTACCAGCAGATCGAGCTCGGTTTCAATTATCGGATCACCGATCTGCAAGCGGCGCTGGGTCTGTCGCAACTGCGCAAGCTCGACGAATTTGTCGCACGGCGCCGCGAACTCGCAGCGCGTTACGATCAGTTGCTCGCCTACCTGCCGCTGACCTTGCCGAGCGCGCAGCCGGAAGCCGAATCAGCGTGGCACCTTTACGTGGTGCGTTTGCAGACCGAGCGCTGCAGCCTCAGTCATCGCCAGGTGTTCGAAGGTTTGCGCAGCGCCGGCATCGGCGTCAATCTGCACTACATTCCCGTGCACTTGCAGCCGTACTATCGTGACCTGGGGTTTGCCGGAGGCGACTTCCCCGAGGCGGAGCGCTATTACGCCGAGGCGATCAGCTTGCCGCTGTTCCCCTTGCTGACTGATGAGCAGCAGGATCATGTAGTCGAGCAACTGCGCCGACTGACCGAAGAATGACCGCTGCGGCGGTAGACGAGACTGTGTATGCGCGATCTGAGCGAGCAGGAAAGATTCTGGCAGGGTGAGTTCGGCGATCAGTACGTTGAGCGCAATGTCGGCCAGGCGCTGGTGGCGGGCAATCTAGGGTTTTTCGCCAAGGCGCTGAGCCGTGCGGGTCGCGTCGACAGTCTGCTGGAACTGGGTACCAACGCCGGCAACAATTTGCAGGCATTGCGTCAGTTATTGCCGCGTTGCGAACTGTTCGGTGTCGAGATCAACGAAAGCGCGTGCGCGCAGGCGCAGGCGCTGGACATTGCGCAAATCTGGCACGGCTCGTTGTTCGATTTTTCTGCCGAGCGCCGCTACGATCTGACACTGAGCAAAGGCGTGCTGATCCATCTGGCTCCCGAGCTGTTACCGCGCGCTTATGCGCAGATGTACGAGCTGAGCCAGCGCTACATCCTGATCGCCGAGTACTACAATCCGGCACCGATGGAAATCGCTTACCGCGGTAACAACGGCAAGCTGTTCAAGCGCGATTTTGCCGGGGAAATGCTTGATCGCTATGCCGATTTGCAACTGCTCGACTATGGCTTCGTCTATCACCGTGATCGACAGTTTCCGGCCGATGACATCACCTGGTTCCTGTTGGAAAAACGCTCTTGAGCAACGTCGCAATCATCCCTGCCCGTGGCGGCAGCAAGCGCATCCCGCGCAAGAATCTCTTGCCGTTCGCGGGCGTGCCGATGATTGTCCGCTCGATCCGCACAGCGCTGGATTCAGGTTTGTTCGAGCAGGTCGTGGTCAGCACCGACGATGCCGAGATTGCCGACATCGCGAAGGCGCACGGTGCGCAGGTACCGTTCATGCGCCCGGCCGATCTGGCCGATGATTACGCCGGCACTGCGGCGGTTATCGTGCACGCACTGCAGCATTTGCCGTCCTTCGATTTCGCTTGCTGCATTTACGCCACTGCGCCGCTGTTGCAGGCGCGTTATCTGCGTCAGGGTTTGGAGTTGCTGGAGCGGCATCTGCATCGATCATTTGCGTTCTCGGTTTGCGATTTCGCGTTTCCGGTACAGCGTGCACTGACAGTCGACGGGGACGGCGCCTTGACGGCGTTGTATCCCGAGTTTCGCAATACTCGTTCGCAGGACTTGCCCGAGGCGTTTCAGGACGCCGGGCAGTTTTATTGGGGGCGCAGCGAGGCGTGGATGCGCGGTGATGTGCTGTATTCGCCAGCCAGCCTGCCGGTGATTCTGCCGCGATATCTGGTCCAGGACATCGATACCCCCGAGGACTGGAAACGCGCCGAATACCTTTACGCCGCGCTCAAGGCCGGCGGAGAACTGCAATGAGAGTGCTGATCCGTGCCGACGCCTCGCCGACCATCGGCAGCGGCCATATCGCCCGCTGCCTGACGCTGGCGCGGGTGCTGCGCCGGCAGGGCAGTCATGTCGCGTTTGCCTGTCGGCGGTTGCCGGGGCATCGACTCGAAGCCTTGAATGCCGAAGGCTTCGAGACCTTCGCGCTGCCCGAGCGCTATCGTGATGAAGACCCGCTGCAGGCCATCGAATCGATGTTGCCGTGGCAGTTCGACATTGATGCACTGGGCCTGCTGCTGGACGGGCAGGCACCGTTCGACTGGATCATCGTCGACCATTACGGCCTCGATCATCACTGGCAAACCGCTGCCCGACGCTGGGCGCATCGAATTGCCGCCGTGGATGATCTGGCCACGCGGCGCTACAGCGTCGATCTGCTGCTCAATCAGAACCTGTCCGGTCTTAGCGAAAACTACGCGCCGCTGCTGCCGCCAGGCTGTCGCACCTTGCTCGGCCCGCGCTACGCCATGCTGCGCGAAGAATTCAACTGCGATGCCATCGAGATCAAACCGAAGGCCCGGCGCGTGCTGGTGAATTTCGGCGGTTTCGACGCGGCGATGCAGACCCATCACGCGATGCTCGCCTTGGCTGATTTCACTGAATTGCAGATTGATTTCGTCGCTGGCGCCGACAACCCGGCGTGGACGCAGATGCAGGCGTTGGCCGAGACGCGACCGAACTGGCGCCTGCACAGTTTCGTCAGCGATTTCCATCAGCGCATGACTGAGGTCGATCTGTTTATCGGCGCCGGCGGCGGTACCAGTTGGGAGCGTGCCGCGTTGGGGTTGCCGACCATCTGCATCGCTGTGGAAAACAATCAGCAGGCCAACGGTGAAGTCATGGCCGCTGCCGGCGCGCATGTGTTCATGGGCGCCCGCGAGCAGGTCAGCGTCGAGCAGTTGCGTGATGCGGTCGGCTTTGTCGTGGACAATCATTTTCTGCGCCGCAGCCTCGCCGAGCGCTCGCGGCAACTGGTCGACGGACGCGGTGCCGAACGCGTGGCAGCAGCGCTGGCCGGCGCGGTGCTGAAACTGCGTCCGGCGACGCTGGACGATGCGCAGTTGCTGTTCGATGGGCGCAATGCCGAAGCGGTACGGCGCTGGTCGCTGGAAAATGGCGTCATCGACTGGCCGCAACATCTCAACTGGCTGACGGCAAGTCTGCGCAATCCGCAACGGCTGCTGTTGATCGCTGAGGCGGATGACGGCCCGGTCGGAGTGCTGCGTTACGATTTGCGCGGGTTCGAAGCTGAAGTGTCGATCTATCTGCTGGAAGGGCGTTTCGGCCTCGGTTGGGGCAGGGCAGTGCTCAGCCGGGGCGAGGCGTTTGTCGCTGCGCACTGGCCGCAATTGACGCGCATCAACGCCCGGGTCATGCCCGCCAATCAGTCTTCATTGAAAGTCTTTCGCGACGCCGGGTTCATCCAGGAAATCTGCGCGTTCAGCCGTGTTTTGAAGGATCACTCGCATGCCTAGTTTCAAGATTGGCCACCACAGCATCGGTGCCGACGCGCCGCCGTTCATCATTGCCGAGATGAGTGGCAACCATAACCAGTCCCTCGACGTCGCCCTGCAAATCGTCGAGGCTGCTGCGAAGGCTGGTGCGCATGCCTTGAAGCTGCAAACCTACACCGCCGAAACCATGACCCTGGATTTGGCCGAAGGTGAATTCTTCATCAAGGATCCGGGCAGTCTGTGGGCCGGCACGTCGCTCTACGATCTCTACGAAAAAGCCCACACGCCGTGGGAATGGCACGCGCCGATTTTTGCTCGAGCCAAGGAGTTGGGGATGCTCGCGTTCTCGACGCCGTTCGATGACAGCGCGGTGGATTTTCTCGAAAGCCTTGAAGTGCCTGCGTACAAAATCGCCAGTTTTGAAAACACCGATCTGCCGTTGATTCGTCGTGTGGCGGCGACCGGCAAACCGCTGATCATCTCCACCGGCATGGCCAGCATTGCTGAACTGGATGAAACCGTGCGCGCCGCCCGCGAGGCCGGGTGCAAGGATCTGGTCTTGCTCAAGTGCACCAGCACCTATCCGGCGACGCCACTCAACAGCAACGTGCGCACAATCCCGCATCTGCGTGAATTGTTTGGTTGCGAGGTCGGGCTGTCGGATCATTCGATGGGCGTTGGCGTATCGGTGGCGGCGGTGGCGCTGGGCGCGACGGTGGTGGAGAAACACTTCACCCTCGACCGTTCGGCCGGTGGCGTCGACGCGAGCTTTTCCCTGGAACCGGCGGAGCTGGCCAGTCTGGTCGTCGAAACCGAGCGTGCCTGGCAAGCCATGGGGCAGGTGCATTACGGCGTGACCGAGGCGGAGCGCAAGTCGCTGGTCTATCGCCGTTCGCTGTACGTCACCGCAGACATGGCTGCCGGTGAAGCCTTTACCGGGGACAATCTGCGCGCCATTCGTCCCGGTCTCGGTCTGCCGCCCAAGCACACTGATGCCGTTCTCGGACGCCGCGCGCGCACCGCGATCAAGCGTGGTACGCCACTGGATTGGTCGCTGATCGAATAAGCCAATCTGCCATCGATTCGGCAAAATAGCGTGACCTGCGAGTCATAACGCGCATCTTCACTGTATTGTATTGACCGGGGAGATGGCGCCTGGCCCGTTTTGCGGTTCCAGTGATAGCCCTTTGCGCTTCCCGTGGCTGCCCGTCGTGGCGGCCGTTTTCTGTTTGTCGGCGCCCCTCGAATCCTTGCGAGCGGTGGTTTTGGGCTGTTTTTTATTGGGAAGCCGTAATGATTGGCATAAAAAGCATTGCGAGCTACGTTCCTGTAGCCGGCGTGGACAATTACGCACAAGGTGCAAAATTCGAGAAGGATGAAGAATTCATCCTTGGCAAGATCGGTTCGGCATTCCTGCCGCGCAAAGACGCTGAGCAGGAAACCTCCGATCTGTGCGTGGAAGCGGCCAATGCGCTGTTTGCCAGCAACCCTGAACTGAAACGTGAATCGATCGATGCCTTGATTGTCGTCACCCAGAACGGTGACGAAGAGGGCCTGCCGCACACTGCTGCCATCGTCCAGGACAAACTCGGCCTGCCGACCAATGTTGCAGCGTTCGACATTTCTCTGGGCTGCTCCGGTTACGTCTACGGCATCTACGCGATCAAGGGCTTCATGGAAGCCGCCGGCCTGAAGAACGGTCTGCTGATAACCGCTGACCCGTATTCGAAAATCGTTGACCCGGAAGACCGCAACACCACCATGCTTTTCGGCGATGCCGCCACCGCTACGTGGATGGGCGAGAAACCGACCTGGGCGCTGGGCAAGGCCAAGTTCGGCACCGACGGTTCCGGCGCTCCGCACCTGAAAGTCAGCAACGGCGTGTTCTTCATGAACGGTCGTCAGGTCTTCAATTTCGCCCTGCTGAAAGTCCCGGCGCACTTGCATGAACTGCTTGACGATTCGGGGCTGAAAGCCGATGACATCGACGCATTCTGCATTCACCAGGGCAGTGCGGCGATTGTCGACGCGGTGGCGCGACGCTTCGAAGGCGAGCCGGAGAAATTCATCAAGGACATGGTCGAGACCGGCAACACCGTGTCGTCGAGCATTCCGCTGTTGCTGGAAAAACACGTGCTCGATTCCGACTGGCAGCGTGTCGCGCTAAGCGGCTTTGGCGTCGGCCTGTCGTGGGGCTCGGCGATCATCTATCGTCCGTAGGTTCTAGGAAAAAGCACTGATACAAAAATAGCGTTCAAGGTTAACCTTGGACGCTATTTTTTTGCCCGAGAAGGAGCGCGAGGCGCCATGAGCGAGTTTTTCCAGGCCAATGCCGAGGTGCTGCAATTGCGCTGGCCGGCGCTGTTCGAGCGTCTGATGGCTGAAGACAGCGCAGCTGTGCAGGCCGAACTCGTGCAGGGGCTGGGTTCGACGTTGAGCGTTGACGGCATTCAGCTCACCAGTCGCCATGACCGGCTGCATGAGGCGCAGATTCAGGCGGCAAGCCTGCCGGAAAAACCGCAACTCCATGTTTATGGCACCGGCCTCGGCGACTTGCCCGGCGTGCTGCTCAAGCGTGCAGGGCTCGAGCGCCTCTACGTGCACATCCTCAATGGCGCGCTGTTCGCGCTGGTACTGCAACTGCTCGATCAGCGCCAGTGGCTGCAGGATCCCCGGGTCGAACTGTTTTACGCCGGTGATCACCCGGACTTCTTCACGCCATTCTTTGCCTTGCCGGCCGAGATGCTGCTGGCCGACGACTTCAATGCGAAGATCCGCGACCGCCTGATCAATGAAGTGCATCTGACGTTCAACAACCGCGATTTCGATCCGCAGTCACCGGAGATTCAACAGCGCTTGCAGGAGTGTCTGCCAGTGTTGCTCGGCGATGCTGATGTGGCGCAGCTGTTCGGCACTTGCACCGGTCGGGACGTTTACGTGATCGCCACGGGGCCGACGCTGGAGCAGCATTTCGAACGTCTGGCGGCGATCCGTCAGTGCGCACAACGACCGCTGTTCATCTGTGTTGATACGGCCTACCGGCCATTGCGCGAGCACGGCATCGTGCCTGACGTCGTGGTGAGCATCGATCAGCGCATCGGTTTCCGGCATCTGCCCTTCGAGGCCTCCGACGGCATTACGCTGGTGTACCTGCCGATGAGCGACCCGCAGGTATTGAAGGCATGGAAGGGTAGGCGCTATGGCGGTTATTCGGCGAGCCCGATGTACGCCGAGTTGAAAGAACAGTATCCGCGCGGTGAGCTGCACGTCGGCGGCAGCGTGATTCATCCGGCGGTGGATCTCGCGGTAAAAATGGGCACGAGTCGAATCACACTGTTTGGCGCTGACTTCGCCTTCCCGATGAACAAGACCCACGCCGGTTGGGGCGATGGCGATCTGGGCCCGCCGGTGGCCCAGGCGCGGCACTGGGTGCGCGATGGTCACGGTCAGCGCGTCAGCACCCAGCTGAATTTTCGCGGTTATCTGTGCGTACTGGAGCGTTACATCGCCGCCAACCCACAGGTCGAGTTTCTCAACAGCAGCCGCGCCGGTGCGCTGATCGCCGGAACCGCTTTCAATCAGGAGTTCGTGCAATGAGTGCGCTGAGTCAGAGTCTGGATCAGTGTCGTCAGTGCGCAGCTTTGTTTCGTCTGGGGCGTGACGTCGAGGCGGCGCTGACGATGGTCGATGTGTTCGAACAGGCTCAGCAAAGTCTGGCGTCTGCCTCAGTGGAAATCCAGCAAGCGTGGGCACAGGTGCTCACGCAAATGCTCGATTGCCAGGAACGCCAGGACTGGTTGGGCCTGGCTGACTATATGGAATACGAGCTGGTTGAATTGCTCGAAGATGCCCGGCGCTGAAGCGCTCAATGGCGCTGGCCCGCGGCTCTGCGTTACAGGCGGTTTTATGACGTCATTTTTCCGCGCTGAATGTGCTGCTAAGTCTTTGTTTTCTCGGGGGTGGCGTGGTGATGGCAAAATTTTTTCAAAAAGCCCTCAAGCAACCTGCAAACCCGACGATAACTATTACGAAGGTTCTCTAGGCCATACCCGGCGGTTGCCAGGGCCGGAAGCCGCAGTACCCAACCAACGAGGAATTCGTCATGGCTTTAACAGTAAACACCAACACCACATCGTTGAACGTTCAGAAAAACCTGAACCGCGCTTCCGACGCTCTGTCCACTTCGATGCAGCGCCTGTCTTCCGGCCTGAAAATCAACAGCGCCAAAGACGACGCAGCTGGCCTGCAGATCTCCAACCGTATGTCTTCGCAGATCCGCGGTAACACCCAGGCCATCCAGAACGCCAACGACGGTATCTCCGTTGCCCAGACCGCTGAAGGCGCTCTGCAAGCTACTACCGACATCCTGCAGCGTATGCGTGAACTGGCTGTTAAAGCCCGTAACGGTACCAACGGCACTGCTGACCAGACCGCTACCAACGCTGAATTCGCTCAGATGTCCGACGAGATCACCCGTATCTCGGCTTCGACCAACCTGAACGGCAAAAACCTGCTGGACGGTTCGGCTGGTACTGTGACCCTGCAAGTTGGCGCAAACACCGGTTCGGCTAACCACATCGACCTGGTACTGAGCTCCAAGTTCGACGCCGTCAGCCTGTCGGTTGGCAGCGGCACTGTTGTACTGACTGGCGCCAGCCCTTCTGACGCTGCCGTCGCCATCGACAGCGCGATCACTGCAATCGACGCAGCTATCGCTAACATCGGTGCAACCCGCGCCAGCCTGGGTGCTTCGCAAAACCGTTTGACCAGCACCATCCAGAACCTGCAGAACATCACTGAAAACACTACCGCTGCTCAGGGTCGTGTACAGGACACCGACTTCGCCGCTGAAACTGCTAACCTGACCAAGCAGCAGACTCTGCAGCAAGCTTCGACCTCCGTACTGGCTCAAGCCAACCAACTGCCTTCCGCTGTACTGAAGCTGCTTCAGTAATTTCGGAATGAGTTTAAGCGGGGGAGTGCGCTTGTCGTGCTCTCTCGCTTTTTTACGTTAAGAGGTGATGGGCATGGACATGAGCGTAAAGCTTAACGTGTCTTATCCGGCTCCCAAGCCAGTGACACCGGTTGCTGACAAACCGTCAGAGCTGCCGAAAGTCCAAAAGACTGAAGCGCCGGTCGCTGCCAAGGATCAGGATTCGGACAGCGCCAAGTTGAAACTGGCGGTGCAAGAGATCGAAAAGTTCGTCCAGTCGATCAAGCGTAATCTGGAGTTCTCGATCGACGAGCATTCCGGCAAGGTCATCGTCAAGGTGATCGCGAGCGAGACGGGTGAAGTCGTTCGACAGATTCCTTCCGCCGAAGCCCTCAAACTGGCGGACAGCCTCGCCAATGCAAGTCATGTATTGTTCGACGCCAAAGTCTGATAAATGGCATGAATAGTGTTTGTTCGTTCTCAGGACGCGTGTAACGGTCAAAAGAATGGCAACAATCTGAAGGGAGATGCACATGGCAAGTCCAATTCTACCGGGTTCCGGACTGGGTTCCGGCCTGGACATCGGCGCGATCGTGACCGCGCTGGTCAACGCCGACAAGTCTGCCAAGCAGACGCAGATCGATACTGCGACCAAAACCAACAGCCTGAAGATCTCCGGTGTCGGTTCGCTGAAAAGTGCACTGGCTGCATATCAGAAAGCGATGGGCGATCTGAACAAAGCTTCGAGTCCGGCGTTTGCCGGTTTTACCGCAACGTCTGACACGCCATCGGTTGTCGGTGCTACCTCGGATAAAACCGCCGTACCGGGTACTTACAGCGTCGTCGTGAAAAACCTGGCCACCGGCTCGAAAGTTGCCAGTGCCGCCTTTGCCGGCGGGGCCGCCAGTGCCATTCCGAGTGGTACTCTGAAAATCAGTCAGAATGGCATTGATTACAATGTCGCGATTCCGGCCAATGCTACCTTGCAGTCCACGCGCGATGCGATCAACACCGCACAGTCCAGCAACGGCATTTCCGCGAACATCGTGACTGACAGTACCGGCGCCTCGCGTCTGGTACTGAGCTCCAACAAGACAGGCGCCGGCATGGACCTGCAGGTCAGCGGTATCGCCGGTCTCGAGATCGATGGCACCCAGAAGATGGGTGACAGTCCTGCGGCAGGGGCATCCGGTGCGGTCGGTGATGTGGCCAAGGACGCTAGCCTGACCATCGACGGCCTGGCCGTTACCAGCAAGACCAATACCGTGACCGGTGCGATCAGCGGCATGACGCTTAACCTGACTGCTGCCAGTCCATTGGTCAATGGCGTCGCAACGCCAGCGACCGTTTCGGTTGCGACCAATACCGCCGGCATCCAGACATCGCTGCAATCGTTCATCGATTCCTATAACACCCTGAAGAAAACCATCGACACCTTGTCCAAGGCAACGCCGGATGCCGATGGCAATCTGACCGTTTCCGCAGCCTTCACCGGTGATGCTCTGCCGCGTTCGTTGATGGCCGATGTGCGCGCTCAGTTGACCGATCCAGGGGCGGGCGGAGCGGGGCAATTGTCCGTGCTGTCGCAGATGGGCGTATTGACCGATAGCAAAACCGGTTTGCTGACGCTCGACACTGCAGTGTTCAACAAGCGTATGGAAACTCCCGGCATGGCTGGTCAGGTTCAACAACTGTTCAGCGGCACCGATGCCAAGAATGGTCTGTTGGCGCGTATGACTGCGGCGGTTGATCCGTACGTCAAGACCGGTGGACTGCTCGATCAGCGCAGCTCCAACCTGACGAATCTGACTTCGAGCCTGCAAAAGCAGCAGGCGGCGCTGGATCTGCGCGTTGCCAACCTGACGACGACATTGACCGCCAAGTACAACGCCATGGACTTGCTGGTCGGCCAGATGAAGGCAACGGCGAGCAACATCACCTCGTTCTTCAGCTCGCTGAACGCTCAGCAGTCGGCGAAGTAACAGTCAGTAACGACAAAAACCCGGCTACGCTTTATCGGCGTGCGCCGGGTTTTTGTCTTTTGATCTAAAGTTTTCCAACCGGTTGGCGATACACTGGTTATACGAGTCAACGTGGCAATGAGGTAGAACATGAACCCGATGTTAGCCCTTCGGCAATACCAGAAAGTCGGCGCCCATGCGCAGACGTCCGAAGCGAGCCCGCACCGCCTGGTGCAAATGTTGATGGAAGGTGGCCTGGCCCGTATTGCTCAGGCCAAGGGCGCCATCGAGCGCAAGGACATCCCCGCCAAATGCACGGCGATCAGCAAAGCCATCGGCATCGTCAGTGGCTTGCGCGAAGGTCTCGATCTTGAAAACAATGCAGAAGCGCTGGCCGATCTGGATGGCCTGTACATCTACATGATGAAGCGCCTTGCCGAGGCGAATATCAGCAGCGATCCACGTGCCCTCGATGAGGTGGCCGGCTTGCTGACAACGGTCAAAGAAGGCTGGGACGCCATCGCGCCCGTGCCGGCTCCGCAATTCTGAAGGAGAGCACCATGAGTCTTGTATTGCAGCGAATTGCCGATACCCGCGAAGCGTTGGTCGGTGCATTGGCCGAGCGAAACTGGGAAGCCATTGGCGAGCTGGATCTGGCTTGCCGTTCCTGCATGGAAGACGTCATGGCGGAAGCTTCGCTGGACGAAGTAGCGTTGCGCGACAACCTCGAGGAGCTGCTATTCGTCTACAAGGAGCTTCTTGAGGTGGCGATGGGAGAGCGGCAGGCGATAGCCAACGAGATGTCGCAGATCACCCAAGCGCAAAAGGCTGCAAAGGTTTACCATCTGTTTGGTTGATTAACCGTCAGTTGAACCAGAGATGTGCGCCATAAATTTGACTGTGCACGGTTTTTTGACTTAACTAGTGGCTATTATCAGGTTTAGGGCGTCTACAGGCACATGGTGTCCTGCAAGCGTCTCGCTTGCCTTATTTTTCGGGCATTGAGTTGACTAGGGAAGTTGCTATTGCATGTGGCGTGAAACCAAAATTCTGCTGATCGATGACGATAGCGTCCGCCGCCGCGACCTGGCGGTGATTCTGAATTTTCTTGGCGAAGAAAATTTACCCTGCGGCAGCCATGACTGGCAGCAGGCAGTCGCCTCTTTGTCGTCTAGTCGTGAAGTCATTTGCGTACTGATCGGGACCGTTAATGCTCCTGGCGCGCTTTTGGGCTTGCTAAAGACACTCGCAACCTGGGATGAGTTCCTTCCGGTTTTGTTAATGGGCGATAATTCTTCCGTTGACCTGCCTGAAGACCAGCGTCGCCGCGTGTTGTCGACCCTGGAAATGCCGCCCAGCTACAGCAAATTGCTCGATTCGCTGCACCGCGCCCAGGTCTATCGCGAAATGTACGACCAGGCCCGCGAACGCGGCCGTCATCGCGAACCCAACCTTTTCCGCAGCCTCGTCGGTACCAGCCGTGCGATTCAGCACGTGCGCCAGATGATGCAGCAGGTGGCCGACACCGACGCCAGCGTGCTGATCCTCGGCGAGTCCGGCACCGGCAAGGAAGTGGTCGCGCGCAACCTGCACTACCACTCCAAGCGTCGCGACGCGCCGTTTGTGCCGGTCAACTGCGGGGCGATTCCGGCAGAGCTGCTGGAAAGCGAGCTGTTCGGCCACGAGAAGGGCGCCTTCACCGGTGCGATCACCAGCCGTGCCGGACGCTTTGAACTAGCCAACGGCGGCACGCTGTTCCTCGACGAAATCGGCGACATGCCGCTGCCGATGCAGGTCAAGCTGCTGCGCGTGCTGCAGGAACGTACCTTCGAGCGCGTGGGCAGCAACAAGACCCAGAGCGTCGACGTGCGCATCATTGCCGCGACCCACAAGAATCTCGAAAGCATGATCGAGATCGGCTCGTTCCGCGAAGACCTCTACTATCGCCTGAACGTGTTCCCGATCGAGATGGCGCCGCTGCGCGAGCGCGTCGAAGATATCCCGCTGTTGATGAACGAACTGATCTCGCGCATGGAGCACGAGAAGCGCGGTTCGATCCGTTTCAATTCAGCGGCGATCATGTCGCTGTGCCGTCACGGCTGGCCGGGCAACGTCCGCGAACTGGCCAATCTCGTCGAGCGCATGGCGATCATGCATCCGTACGGGGTGATCGGTGTGGTCGAGTTGCCGAAGAAATTCCGCTACGTCGACGACGAAGACGAGCAAATGGTCGACAGCCTGCGCAGCGATCTGGAAGAGCGCGTGGCGATCAATGGCCATACCCCGGATTTCAGCGCCAACGCACTGCTGCCGCCGGAAGGTCTGGACCTCAAGGACTACCTCGGTGGCCTGGAGCAGGGCCTGATTCAGCAGGCGCTGGACGATGCCAATGGCATTGTCGCCCGTGCTGCTGAGCGTCTGCGTATTCGTCGCACCACGCTGGTGGAGAAGATGCGCAAGTACGGCATGAGCCGCGCTGGAGGGGACGAACAGGCGGATGATTGACGCCTGTTTTTCAACTGCTTCATTTATAAGCGGTTTTTTTTAGGCACGGGTATTGCTATAGCCCTCGCAACGTTCCGTTTCACTGACGGTCAGCCAAGCGAGAGAGCCCAATGCCCCAAGCCGCCCAGATCTCTTCTGCCTCCAATATCGTGGGGCAACCCTCGTCCGTAGAGCAGGCAAGTCGTCAGGGACTTGAGCAGGCCTTTCAGCTGTTCAACCAGATGTCGAGCCAGTTGACCGACTCCTACAGCCTGCTCGAAGCCCGCGTCACCGAGCTCAAGGGCGAGCTGGCGGTAGTCAGCGCCCAGCGCATGCAGGAGCTGGCGGAAAAAGAACGCCTGGCCAATCGCCTGCAAAACCTTCTCGATCTATTGCCCGGCGGCGTGATCGTCATTGACGGCCACGGTCTGGTGCGCGAAGCCAACCCCGCCGCCATCGACCTGCTTGGCTCGCCACTCGAAGGCGAACTCTGGCGCCATGTGATTGCACGCTGCTTCGCTCCGCGTGAAGACGACGGTCACGAAATCTCTCTTAAAAACGGTCGGCGCCTGTCGATTTCCACCCGCTCGCTGGATGCCGAGCCGGGGCAGTTGGTGCTGCTCAATGACTTGACGGAAACCCGTCATCTGCAAGACCAGTTGGCGCGCCACGAACGTTTGTCATCGCTGGGGCGCATGGTTGCCTCGCTGGCCCACCAGATTCGCACACCGCTGTCCGCCGCTTTGCTCTACGCCAGTCATTTGACTGAGCAGCAATTGCCGGTGGAAACCCAGCAACGCTTTGCCGGACGCCTGAAAGAGCGTCTGCACGAACTCGAACATCAAGTGCGCGACATGCTGGTGTTCGCCCGTGGTGAATTGCCCCTGACTGATCGCCTTACTCCCGATGCCTTGATGCAATCGCTGCAAGCTGCGGCGCTGACCCACGTGCAGGATCTGCCGATTCGCTGGCAGTGCGACAGTCATGCCGGTGAGCTGCTGTGCAATCGCGACACGCTGGTCGGCGCATTGCTGAACTTGATCGAAAACGCCATTCAGGCCAGCGCCGGTGAGGCGCGCCTGAAAGTGCATTGCTACACCAGAGGCAACACCCTGCGTATGTGTGTCAGCGACAGCGGCAGCGGCATTGAGCCGACAGTTTTGGCGCGCCTCGGCGAGCCTTTTTTTACTACCAAAGTCACCGGCACCGGCCTCGGCCTGACCGTGGTCAAAGCGGTGGCCCGCGCCCATCAGGGAGAATTGACCCTGCGTTCGCGAGTCGGGCGCGGCACTTGCGCGCAGGTCAGTCTGCCGCTGTTTTCCGCTGCACAAGGAGTTGAATAAACGTCATGGGCATCAAGGTGTTGCTGGTCGAGGATGACCGTTCGTTGCGCGAAGCGCTGGCCGATACGCTGCTGCTCGCCGGCCACGATTATCACGCCGTCGGCAGCGCCGAAGAAGCGCTGACGGCCGTTGCGCAGCAAGCCTTCAGTCTGGTGGTCAGCGACGTCAACATGCCGGGCATGGACGGTCATCAATTGCTTGCCCTGCTGCGCGCGCGCCAACCGCAGTTGCCGGTGCTGTTGATGACCGCCCACGGCGCCGTCGAGCGTGCGGTCGATGCGATGCGTCAAGGCGCGGCGGATTACCTGGTCAAACCGTTTGAGCCCAAGGCATTGCTTGATCTGGTGGCCCGGCATGCGCTGGGCAGCCTTGACGCTGGCGAAGCGGATGGCCCCGTCGCGGTCGAGCCGGCCAGTGCGCAGCTGCTTGAACTGGCAGCACGGGTGGCGCGCAGTGATTCGACTGTCCTGATCTCCGGCGAGTCCGGCACCGGTAAAGAAGTATTGGCGCGCTACATTCACCAGCAATCGCGGCGGGCCAGTCAGCCATTTATTGCGATCAACTGTGCGGCGATTCCCGACAACATGCTCGAAGCGACGCTGTTCGGTCATGAGAAGGGTTCGTTCACCGGCGCTATCGCCTCGCAGGCCGGCAAATTCGAGCAAGCGGACGGTGGCACCATTCTGCTCGATGAAATTTCCGAAATGCCGCTGGGTCTGCAAGCCAAACTGCTGCGGGTCCTGCAGGAGCGCGAAGTCGAGCGCGTGGGCGCACGCAAGCCGATCAGTCTGGATATCCGCGTGGTCGCCACGACCAACCGTGATCTGGCTGGCGAAGTGGCAGCGGGGCGCTTCCGTGAAGACCTGTTTTACCGCTTGTCGGTTTTTCCTCTGGCCTGGCGTCCACTTCGCGAGCGCACTGCCGATATCCTGCCGCTGGCGGAAAAGTTGTTGGCCAAACACGTCAATAAAATGAAGCACGCTGCGGCGAAGCTGTCCCCCGAAGCACAAGCCTGCCTGACCGAGTACCCGTGGCCGGGCAACGTGCGGGAGCTGGACAACGCCATTCAGCGCGCGCTGATTCTGCAGCAGGGCGGTTTGATCCAGCCGCAGGATTTCTGCCTGAGCGGTGCGGTGACATTTGCGCCGTTGCCGGTCGCGGCACCGGTGATTCGCGAGGTGGACATCGAGGCGGATTCCTCCGGTGCCCTGGGCGACGACCTGCGCCGCCGGGAGTTTCAGATGATCATCGACACCCTGCGCGCCGAGCGTGGCCGGCGCAAGGAAGCTGCCGAAAAGCTCGGCATCAGCCCGCGCACCCTGCGCTACAAACTGGCGCAAATGCGCGACGCCGGAATGGACGTCGAAGGCTATCTGTTCGCCACCTGACGAATGCTGCAAAACATTCCAGATGCTTTTCTCAGAAGGGTGCCCATGAGCTGGCACCCTTGTTGCTAATACCTGTGTACCCGCCGAGTGAGTGTCAAAAAATTGCGGGCCGCCCAAGAGAGTAGACCATGAGCCAAGGTATTGAATTTAATCGGTTGATGATGGACATGCAGGCCATGAAAGTGGATGCCATGTCTGCGCGTAAATCGACTGCCGCTGTCCCTGAAATTGCCGGCAGCAGCTTTTCCGACATGCTCGGTCAGGCGATCAATAAAGTCAGCGATACCCAGCAGGCGTCGACTCAACTGGCCAATGCTTTCGAGATCGGCAAGAGCGGTGTCGACCTGACCGACGTGATGATCGCATCGCAAAAAGCCAGCGTGTCGTTCCAGGCTCTGACCCAGGTGCGCAACAAGCTGGTCCAGGCTTACCAAGACATCATGCAGATGCCGGTTTAAGGGCGAAATAAGTCATGGCAGAAGCAGTCGCTGATAACGTTCCGGCCAAGGCCACCCCGATCGACGGCAAACCGCCGCTGTTCGGCCTGTCCTTTCTGGAAAACCTTTCCCAGATGACCGTGCTGCGTCAGGTCGGCCTGTTGGTCGGTCTGGCTGCGAGCGTGGCGATTGGCTTTGCCGTGGTGCTGTGGTCGCAGCAGCCGGATTACCGTCCACTGTACGGCAGCCTTGCGGGCCTTGACGCCAAGCAGGTCATGGAAACCCTGGCCGCCGCTGACATTCCCTACAACGTAGAACCCAATTCCGGCGCCTTGCTGGTCAAGGCCGACGACCTGTCCCGTGCGCGGATGAAACTCGCTGCCGCTGGTGTCACTCCCAGCGACGGCAATATCGGTTTCGAAATTCTCGACAAGGAACAGGGTCTGGGCACCAGCCAGTTCATGGAAGCGACCCGTTATCGTCGCGGCCTCGAAGGCGAACTGGCGCGCACCATCTCCAGCCTGAACAACGTCAAGGGTGCCCGCGTGCACCTGGCCATTCCGAAGAGTTCGGTGTTCGTCCGTGACGAGCGCAAGCCGAGCGCTTCGGTACTGGTCGAGCTGTACAGCGGGCGTTCGCTGGAGCCGGGTCAGGTGGTAGCGATCATCAACCTGGTCGCGACGTCCGTGCCCGAGTTGAGCAAATCGCAGATCACCGTCGTCGATCAGAAGGGCAATCTGCTCTCCGATCAGGCGGAGAACTCGGAAATGACCATGGCCGGCAAGCAGTTCGATTACAGCCGTCGCATGGAAAGCATGCTCACCCAGCGCGTGCACAACATTCTGCAACCGGTACTGGGCAACGATCGCTACAAGGCTGAAGTCTCCGCCGACGTCGATTTCAGTGCCGTCGAATCGACAGCCGAGCAGTTCAACCCGGACCAACCGGCGTTGCGCAGCGAGCAGTCGGTCAACGAACAACGCACCGCCAGCAATGGCCCGCAAGGTGTCCCGGGTGCCCTGAGCAACCAGCCACCGTCGCCAGCCTCGGCGCCGCAGACCACCGGTGGCACCGCCGCGCCGGCCGGCATGATCCAGCCGGGTCAGCCACTGGTTGACGCCAACGGTCAACAGATCATGGACCCGGCCACCGGCCAGCCGATGCTCGCGCCGTACCCGGCCGACAAGCGTCTACAATCGACGAAGAACTTCGAGCTCGACCGTTCGATCAGCCACACCAAACAGCAGCAGGGCCGTCTCAATCGCCTGTCGGTGTCGGTGGTGGTCGATGATCAGGTCAAGATCAACCCGGCCAACGGTGAAACCAGCCGTGCGCCGTGGAGCGCCGACGAATTGGCGCGCTTCACCCGTCTGGTGCAGGACGCCGTCGGTTTCGACGCCAGCCGTGGTGACAGCGTCAGCGTGATCAACATGCCGTTCTCCGCCGAGCGCGGTGAAGTGATTGCCGATATTCCGTTCTACTCCCAGCCATGGTTCTGGGACATCGTCAAACAAGTGCTGGGTGTGCTGTTCATCCTCGTACTGGTGTTTGGTGTGCTGCGTCCGGTGCTCAACAACATCACCGGCGGTGGCAAAGGCAAGGAGCTGGCCGGTCTGGGCAGCGACGTGGAACTCGGTGGCATGGGCGGCCTGGACGGCGACCTGGCCAACGACCGCGTGAGCCTCGGTGGTCCGCAGAGCATTCTGTTGCCGAGCCCGAGCGAGGGTTATGACGCGCAACTGAATGCAATCAAGAGTCTGGTAGCTGAAGACCCGGGTCGCGTGGCTCAGGTCGTAAAAGAGTGGATTAACGCAGATGAGTGATAACCGAGCCGCCGCCGTCAAACTGACCAAGGTCGACAAAGCCGCGATTCTGCTGCTGTCCCTGGGTTCGACCGATGCTGCACAAGTGCTGCGCCACATGGGGCCCAAAGAGGTTCAGCGCGTCGGCGTGGCCATGGCGCAGATGGGCAACGTCCATCGCGAGCAGGTCGAGCAGGTGATGAGCGAGTTCGTCGACATCGTCGGCGATCAGACCAGCCTCGGCGTCGGATCCGACGATTACGTGCGCAAGATGCTCACCCAGGCTCTGGGCGAAGACAAGGCCAACGGCCTGATCGACCGCATCCTGCTCGGCGGCAACACCAGCGGCCTCGACAGCCTGAAATGGATGGAGCCGCGCGCCGTCGCCGACGTCATCCGTTACGAACACCCGCAGATCCAGGCAATCGTGGTTGCGTACCTCGACCCGGATCAGGCCGGTGAAGTGCTCGGCAACTTCGACCACAAGGTGCGTCTGGACATCATCCTGCGCGTTTCGTCGTTGAACACCGTGCAGCCGGCAGCGCTGAAAGAGCTCAACCAGATTCTCGAGAAACAGTTCTCCGGCAACTCGAACGCCTCGCGCACCACCTTGGGTGGCATCAAGCGTGCGGCCGATATCATGAACTTCCTCGACAGCTCGATCGAAGGCCAGCTCATGGACTCGATCCGCGAAGTCGACGAAGACCTGTCCGGTCAGATCGAAGACCTCATGTTCGTCTTCAACAACCTGGCCGACGTCGACGACCGTGGCATTCAGGCGCTGTTGCGCGAAGTCTCTTCCGATGTTCTGGTACTGGCCCTCAAGGGCTCGGACGAAGGCGTCAAGGAAAAGATCTTCAAGAACATGTCCAAGCGCGCCGCCGAACTGTTGCGCGACGACCTCGAGGCCAAAGGCCCGGTGCGCGTCAGCGATGTCGAAACCGCGCAGAAGGAAATCCTCACCATCGCCCGCCGTATGGCCGAAGCAGGCGAGATCGTGCTCGGTGGCAAGGGCGGCGAGGAAATGATCTAAGCCCATGGATAAGCCTGACGAGTCTGTGACGGATCTGATCCGCGCCCGCGATGTTCGCGGCTTCGAATCCTGGGCGATGCCCAGCTTCGATCCGCCGAAACCGGAACCCGAGCCTGAGCCGGAACCCGAACCGCCGGAAATGGAAGAAGTGCCGCTGGAAGAAGTCCAGCCACTGACTCTGGAAGAACTCGAAAGCATCCGTCAGGAGGCTTACAACGAGGGCTTCGCCATTGGCGAAAAGGAAGGTTTTCACAGCACCACGCTGAAGGTGCGTCAGGAGGCTGAAACAGCGCTGGCGGCGAAAATCGCCAGCCTCGAGCTGTTGATGGCCAACCTGTTCGAACCGATCGCCGAGCAAGACACACAGATTGAAAAGTCGCTGGTCGACCTCGTGCAACACATCACCAGACAGGTGATCAAGCGCGAACTGGCCATCGATTCGACGCAGATCGAACACGTCATGCGCGATGCCCTCAAGCTGTTGCCGCTGGGCGTGGAAAACGTGCGCCTGTACGTCAATCCGCAAGATTTCGCTCAGGTCAAAGCCCTGCGCGAACGCCACGAAGAATCCTGGCGCATCGTCGAAGACGAGTCGCTGTTGCCGGGCGGCTGCCGGGTTGAAACCGAGCACAGTCGCATCGATGCCAGCGTCGAATCGCGGGTGACTCAGGTCATGGCCAAACTGTTCGACCAGTTGCACGAACAAGCGTTGCACCCGGCAACGCCTGACCTGAGCCTGGAAATTCCTCAAGACACCCCAGCGCCTGTCGACTCCGACGAGCCGCACGCGGACGCCAGCGATGCGCCTTGAACGCACCAGCTTCGCCAAGCGCCTGAGCACCTACGCCGAGGCCACCGAGATTGCCGGCGCGCCGATCCTTGAGGGTCGGCTGCTGCGCATGGTCGGTCTGACTCTGGAAGCCGAAGGGCTGCGCGCCGCCATGGGCACCCGCTGCATGGTGATCAACGACGACAGCTACCACCCGTCCCAGGTGGAAGCGGAAGTCATGGGCTTTTCCGGCAGCAAAGTCTTTCTGATGCCGGTCGGCAGCGTCGCCGGCATCGCCCCGGGCGCCCGTGTGGTGCCGCTGGCTGATACCGGCCGTCTGCCAATGGGCATGAGCATGCTCGGCCGAGTGCTCGACGGCGCCGGACGCGCGCTGGACGGCAAGGGCGGCATGAAGGCCGAAGACTGGGTGCCGATGGACGGCCCGACGATCAACCCGCTCAACCGTGACCCGATCAGCGTGCCGCTGGACGTCGGCATCCGTTGCATCAACGGTTTGCTCACCGTCGGCCGTGGCCAGCGTCTGGGGCTGTTCGCCGGTACCGGTGTCGGTAAATCGGTGCTGTTGGGCATGATGACCCGCTTCACCGAGGCCGACATCATCGTCGTCGGCCTGATCGGTGAGCGTGGTCGCGAAGTTAAAGAATTCATCGAACACATTCTCGGTGAAGAAGGCCTCAAACGTTCGGTAGTGGTCGCCTCGCCAGCAGACGACGCACCGCTGATGCGTATGCGTGCGGCGATGTATTGCACGCGCATCGCCGAGTATTTCCGCGACAAGGGCAAGAACGTTCTGCTGCTGATGGACTCGCTGACCCGTTTCGCCCAGGCGCAGCGGGAAATCGCTCTGGCCATCGGCGAACCGCCGGCGACCAAAGGCTATCCGCCCTCGGTGTTCGCCAAACTGCCGAAGCTCGTTGAGCGCGCCGGTAATGCGGAGAAGGGCGGTGGTTCGATCACGGCGTTCTACACCGTGCTGTCCGAAGGCGATGACCAACAGGATCCGATTGCCGACTCGGCGCGGGGCGTGCTCGACGGCCACATCGTGCTGTCGCGACGCCTGGCTGAGGAAGGGCACTATCCGGCGATCGATATCGAGGCCTCGATCAGCCGGGTGATGCCGGCGGTGGTTTCGCCGGATCACATGCAGCGTGCGCAGTACTTCAAGCAGTTGTGGTCGCGCTATCAGCAGAGCCGCGATCTGATCAGCGTGGGCGCTTATGTTGCCGGTGGCGATCGCGAGACCGATCTGGCGATTTCCCTGCAGCCGCAATTGGTCAGGTATCAGCGCCAGGGCCTCAACGACAAAATCACCATGGGTGAAAGCCAGGCCTACCTGGAAACCCTGTTCGCCCCAGCGGCGGGCGGGTAACCGGCCATGGCCGTCAGCCGAGCAGCGCGCCTGGCACCGGTGGTGGAAATGGCTGAGAAGGCCGAGAAAGCCGCCGTGCAACGACTGGGCTATTTCCAGGGTCAGGTCAAAGTTGCGGAAAGCAAACTGGCCGACCTCAATGCCTTTCGTCTGGATTACTCGCAGCAGTGGATCGTGCGCGGCAGCACCGGCGTGACCGGACAATGGCTGCTGGGGTTTCAGGGCTTTCTGGCGCAACTCGACACTGCCGTCGATCAGCAGCGGCAGAGCCTGGTCTGGCACCAGAACAAGCTCGACAAGGCCCGTGAGGAGTGGCAACAGGCGTTCGCCCGCGTAGAGGGTTTGCGCAAACTGGTGCAGCGCTATCGCGACGAAGCGCAACGCCTCGAAGACAAGCGTGAGCAGAAGCTGCTGGATGAACTGTCGCAGCGTTTGCCGCGGCGTGATGCCTTTTAAAGATCAAAAGATCGCAGCCTTTGGCAGCTCCTACAGGGGAATGCATTTTCAAATGTAGGAGCTGCCGAAGGCCGCGATCTTTTGATCTGCTTTTCCAGCCTTGCCCCAACCCTATCCAGGTGCTAAACCTTGTACAGGTTCGTCAATGACAAGGAAGCCAGTCAATGTCAGTTGTTACAGAAGTTTCTCCAGACCAGAAAAAGCTCACGATCTCGGTCAAAGGCCGGTTCGATTTCGGTCGCCATCAGGAGTTTCGCGAGTCGTATGAGCGGCTCACACGCAAACCCGAATCCATCGTGGTTGATCTCAAAGAGGCTACTTACCTCGACAGCTCGGCGCTGGGCATGCTGCTTCTGCTGCGTGATCACGCTGGCGGCGACGAGTCGGATATCCGCGTCGTCAACAGCAGCTCCGATGTGAAGAAAATCCTCGCGATTTCCAATTTCGACAAACTCTTCGACATCAGTTGACGCCCATGCAGGCGCAAGAGCCGCTGACCATTCTCATCGCCGAAGACAGCGCCGCCGACCGACTGCTGCTGTCGACCATCGTCCGCCGTCAGGGTCATCAGGTGCTGACGGCGTCAAATGGCGCCGAGGCGGTCGAAACGTTCAAAGCGCAGCAACCCGATCTGGTGTTGATGGATGCGCTGATGCCGGTGATGGACGGTTTCGAAGCGGCGCAGCACATCAAGGCGCTGGCTGGTGAATCGCTGGTGCCCATCATTTTTCTGACCTCGCTGACCGAAAGCGAAGCGCTGGCCCGTTGTCTGGAGGCCGGCGGCGACGATTTTCTGGCGAAGCCTTACAACCAGGTGATCCTCGCCGCCAAAATCAAGGCGATGGACCGCTTGCGCCGTTTGCAGGCGACCGTCCTGCAACAGCGCGATCTGATCGCGAAACATCACGACTATCTGCTCAACGAACAGCGCGTAGCCAAAGCGGTGTTCGACAAGGTTGCGCATTCCGGCTGTCTGAGTGCACCGAATATCCGTTACCTGCAATCGCCCTACGCACTGTTCAATGGCGATCTGTTGCTCGCGGCGTACACGCCGGCCGGTGACATGCACGTCATGCTTGGCGATTTCACCGGGCATGGCTTGCCGGCGGCAGTCGGGGCGATGCCGCTGGCCGAAGTGTTCTACGGCATGACCGCCAAGGGCTACGGCCTGGCGGAAACCCTGCGCGAGATGAACGCCAAGCTCAAGCGCATCCTGCCGGTGGACATGTTCTGCTGCGCGACGTTGCTCTGTCTGAGTTTCCAAAGCCGCTCGGTGGAGGTGTGGAACGGCGGCATGCCCGACGGTTACTTGCACCGCCTGGCCAGCGGCGAACGCGTGCCGTTGCCAGCGCGGCACTTGCCGCTGGGGATTCTCAGTGCACAGGCCTTCGACGACCGTACGGATGTGTATCCGATGGCCGTTGATGATCGGGTGTTTCTGCTGTCGGACGGAGTGATCGATACCTGCGACGCCAACGACCAGTTGTTCGGCGTCGAGCGCTTGCAGCAAGTCTTTGCGGCGAACCGCGAGCCGGATCGGTTGTTCGAGGATATCGAGCAGGCCTTGCGCGATTTTCGCGGGCAGGCCCGTGATGACGTGAGCATGGTCGAGGTCAGTCTGCTTGAGTCGGCACCGACCCACGGCGCCGCGCCGATATATTCCGACAGCGGCCAGTCGAGCCCGCTGGACTGGTCGGCCAGTTTTGAGTTTCGCGGTGCCACGCTCAGACGGTTCAATCCTTTGCCGTTTCTCTTGCAATTGTTGCTCGAGGTCCACGGCCTGCGCGCGCAAAGCGGTGCGCTGTACAGCGTACTTGCCGAGTTGTATTCCAATGCGCTGGAGCATGGCGTGCTGGGACTGGATTCCAGTCTCAAGCGCGATGCCGCTGGCTTTGCCCGTTACTACGAAATGCGCGCGGCGCGCCTGGGAGCGTTGCAGGATGGTTATGTGCGCGTGCATCTGCAGGTGCAACCGCAGGGCGAAGGTGGGCGTCTGGTCATCAGGGTCGAGGACAGTGGCGACGGATTTGATGTAGCGCGGGTCATGGAGCGGCCCTTGGATAATGTCCGCTTGTCGGGACGCGGCATCAGCCTGGTCCGGCAATTGGGGCGCAACGCCAGCTGGTCGGACCAAGGTCGTAGTGCCAGCGTGGAGTTTTTCTGGGAGATTGAGGCATAATCCGCCCATTCTTGATCAAGGAGTGAGCAAGTGACTGACCCACATGTAGATCGCGACGTCCTCGACACTTTGCGCGAGGTGATGGAGGAGGGCTACACCGAATTGCTGGAGACTTTTCTGGCAGACTCGGAAAGCCGCCTGGACGAGTTGCGAGACGGCATCAGTGCCAAAGCGTTGTCTGATGTCGCCCACAGTTTCAAGGGCAGCGCCAGCAACATGGGCGCCATTCGGCTGGCTGCGTTGTGCCAGGACCTGGAATCGAACGCCAAGGACAAAAGTCCGGAAGCACTCGCTCAACTGGTCGCCGATATCCGTTCCGAATTCGCCAACGTGCGTCCGGTGTACGAAAACGAAAAGCATCACCTCCACACCCACTGAAGCTGCCGTCCGGCGCTTTTTGCAAGTGTCCGGCCAAACTGGCCCGGCACTTGCAGTTATCTTGCTCAACTGTACCTACGATCCAGTGCAGCGGAGACCGTGTCATGCCTGCGACCCCCAACATTCTTCTTCAGACCGCCGCCCAGGCCAAGGCGCAAGCCGCCTCTGCCAAATCGTCGGCAGTGGCCGCAGACGCCGGGGACAAGGCTTCCAGCTTCGCAAAAGTGTTCGCCGATCAGGCGCCGGCCAAACCTGCGGTAGGCGCCGATAATTCAGTCAAACCGGCACGCGACAAGGTCGCTGACAACAGCGGTAAAAAAGACGTCGGCAAAGATCAGTCTGCCGCGCCCGAGCCAGCGGTTGCCGATAGCGGCAAAGCCTTGCCTGCGGATAAAGCGGCGGCGAGCGACGACGCGACTGCCACCGACAATGACGCCACTGAAACGGTACAAAGCCCGGTGGCCGATGCTGCGCCTGTAGACCCTGCGCTGGATCCGGCGCTGGTTCAAGTCGTCCAGCCATTGGTGGCAGCGCCTGTCGTGCAACCTCCGGTAGTCGCAACGCCAGCCCAGCCGGAAACTGAGACACCTGCATTGGCTGCTGTGCCGGGCATGGTCAAAGATCCGGCGGCTACCGACAGCGATTTTGATCCTTCTGCCGACCCGCTCGACTCGCTGCCGGCCGTGCGCATGGCGATGGAGCAGGGCGGGCATATCTCCGCTGCCAGTCAGGCACAACCGAAAGCCTCTCCCGCCCAGGCTCAGGCCGACGGCGAATTGACCGCTGCGCAGAACTTTGCCGCCGGCATGGCCAGCATGCTCGACGTCCAGGCCGACAAGGACAGCACCAGTCAGGGCGGCGAAAAAGCCTTCAGTGGTCTGATCGATGATGGCCTGAAGGATCTAAAATCCGCCACCAGCGATACCCGCGTCGATGATTTCGCCAACCGTCTCGCTGCACTGACCCAGGCCGCTACGCCGAAAACCGCCAATGCGTTGCCGGTGAATCAACCGATCGCCATGCACCAGAGCGGCTGGACCGAAGAAGTGGTCAATCGCGTCATGTACCTGTCCAGCGTCAACCTGAAAGCCGCCGACATTCAGTTGCAGCCGGCTGAGCTTGGGCGTCTGGATATCCGCGTGAACATGGTTCCCGATCAGCAAACCCAGGTCACCTTCATGAGCGCGCACCCGAGCGTGCGTGAAGCACTCGACAGCCAGATGCATCGACTGCGCGACATGTTCAACCAGCAGGGTATGGGCCAGGTCGACGTCAACGTCTCCGACCAGAACCGTGGCTGGCAGGGTCAGCAGGGGCAGGAACAGGCGCAGCAGGGCCACACCGGACGCACCAGCGCCACGGGCGGGCATCTGGATTCGGCGGATGAAGAATTGGCCCCGGCCACTGTGGCTGAAGTGGCGGCGCAGACCACCAGCGTCATCGGCAGCAGTGCGGTCGACTATTACGCCTGAGCAAATCAAAAGCCCCTCACCCTAGCCCTCTCCCAGAGGGAGAGGGGACCAATTGGGGAATATTGAAGGACTACGCCGACCTGAACGAGCATCGCTGAATCCTTGGCTGGTTCGGCGAGCTGTTCATCCAAGTCTCTACCCCCCAATCGACTCGGTCTCTCAGGTCGATGTTTGATCCGTGACACCTCGGTCAGCCCCCTCTCCCTCCGGGAGAGGGCTGGGGTGAGAGTGGCTTTTGACTTTGTCGCTGTCTGCGCGACCTCCGACACTTCTGGCATAACACTTGCTCTTGCCTTGCCGTGCGACTGTGAAACCCCCGATTAGTGACGGATTATTGGCATGGCGAAGAGCGAAGCTGCAGCAGTAAAAGACCCCGCAACCAAAGGCAAACTCAAGCTGATCATCGTGATCGTGCTGGCGTTGCTGGTGGCCATTGGTGCATCCGTCGGGGCGACCTGGTTCTTCATGCACGGCGCGCAGAGCAAGCCTGCCGAGGCCGCCGATGCTGCGCCGGTCGGCAAGCAAGCGGCGATTTTCGAGCCGATGGCGCCGGCCTTCGTTGCCAACTATAACCAGAACGGCCGTCAGCGCTACATGCAGGTGAGCATCACCATGCTGGCGCGTAACCAGGCCGATCTGGACGCGCTCAAAGTGCACATGCCGGTTATCCGCAACAACCTGGTGATGCTCTTCTCCGGTCAGGATTTCGCCACACTGGCGACCCCGGTCGGCCAGGAGATGTTGCGCCAGAAGGCCACCGCCAGCGTCCAGGAAGTGGCGCAGAAAGAGCTGGGCAAAGTGGTCATCGAACAGTTGCTTTTCACTAATTTCGTACTGCAGTAGGAACACGACATGGCCGTGCAGGATCTGCTGTCCCAGGATGAAATCGATGCGCTGTTGCATGGCGTCGATGATGGTCTGGTACAGACCGATAATGCTGCCGAACCCGGCAGTGTCAAAAGCTACGACCTGACCAGCCAGGATCGCATCGTCCGTGGACGCATGCCGACGCTGGAAATGATCAACGAGCGTTTCGCCCGTTACACCCGCATCAGCATGTTCAACATGCTGCGCCGCTCGGCGGACGTTGCCGTCGGTGGCGTGCAGGTGATGAAGTTCGGCGAATACGTGCACTCGCTGTACGTGCCGACCAGCCTCAACCTGGTCAAGATCAAACCGCTGCGCGGCACCGCGCTGTTCATCCTTGATGCCAAACTGGTGTTCAAACTGGTGGACAACTTCTTTGGCGGCGACGGCCGTCACGCCAAGATCGAAGGGCGTGAATTCACCCCGACCGAACTGCGCGTAGTGCGCATGGTGCTCGAGCAGGCCTTCGTCGATCTGAAGGAAGCCTGGCAGGCGATCATGGAAGTCAATTTCGAGTACATCAACTCGGAAGTGAACCCGGCCATGGCCAACATCGTCGGCCCGAGCGAAGCGATTGTGGTCTCCACCTTCCACATCGAACTCGATGGAGGTGGCGGCGACCTGCACGTGACCATGCCGTACTCGATGATCGAGCCGGTGCGGGAAATGCTCGACGCCGGTTTCCAGTCCGACCTCGACGATCAGGACGAGCGCTGGGTCAACGCCCTGCGCCAGGACGTGCTCGATGTCGACGTGCCGATTGGCGCTACTGTTGCCCGCCGCCAGTTGAAGCTGCGCGACATCCTGCACATGCAGCCGGGCGACGTGATCCCGGTCGAGATGCCGGAAGACATGATCATGCGCGCCAACGGCGTGCCGGCCTTCAAGGTCAAGATGGGCTCGCACAAAGGCAACCTCGCGTTGCAAGTGATCGAGCCGATCGAGCGTCGCTGAGGCGGCGCCTTTCACCCCCGTATTTAACCGAATTGTTGCCCGCCGAGGACACATGATGAACGACGATATGAACGCGCAGGACGATCAGGCACTGGCCGATGAATGGGCTGCGGCCCTGGAAGAAACCGGTGATGCTGGCCAGGCTGACATCGATGCACTGCTGGCCGCCGACGCCGGTACTTCCAGCTCCAACCGTCTGCCGATGGAAGAGTTCGGCAGCGTGCCGAAGAACAATGATCCGGTGACCCTCGACGGCCCGAACCTGGACGTGATCCTCGACATTCCGGTGTCGATTTCCATGGAAGTCGGTAGCACCGACATCAATATCCGCAACCTGCTGCAACTCAACCAGGGTTCGGTGATCGAGCTTGATCGTCTGGCCGGTGAGCCGCTCGACGTGCTGGTCAACGGCACCCTGATCGCGCACGGCGAAGTAGTGGTGGTCAACGAGAAGTTCGGCATCCGCCTGACTGACGTGATCAGCCCAAGCGAACGCATCAAGAAGCTGCGCTGAGTGAAAAGGTTTCTCTGGGTTCTGCTGGCATGGCCGTTGAGCGTGCTGGCTGCCGAGCCGAGCGCAACCACTGCCGCGCCTGCCGCCACCGCGCCAATGGTCAACAGCGGCGTGGCCGGTCAGTTGACGCAACTGGTGTTCGGTTTGCTGCTGGTGCTGGGCCTGATCTTCTTCCTCGCCTGGCTTTTGCGCCGCGTGCAGCAGGCGGGGCCGGCGGGCAAGGGCCAGGTGATCGAGTTGATCGGTTCGCGCGCCCTCGGCCCGCGTGACCGCTTGATGCTGGTGCAGGTCGGCAACGAGCAGATTCTGCTCGGCCTCAGCCCCGGTACCATCACCGCGCTGCATGTGCTCAAGGAACCGGTCGAAGTCCCCTCCGCCAGCGAAAAAGCGACGCCGGAATTTGCTCAGCATCTGCTGAAAATTCTCGGCAAGGACCAAAAGGATACGAAGTAATGGGTGCGCTCCGCATCGTCTTGACGCTGGTCCTGTTGCTGGCCGCGCCGCTGGCGTTGGCCGCCGATCCGTTGTCGATCCCGGCGATTACGCTGGGCACCAATGCCGACGGCGCGCAGGAATATTCGGTCAGTCTGCAGATCCTGCTGATCATGACCGCGCTGAGCTTTATTCCGGCGGCGGTCATTCTGATGACCAGTTTCACGCGGATCATCATCGTCTTCTCGATCCTGCGTCAGGCCCTCGGTCTGCAACAGACGCCGTCGAACCAGATCCTCACCGGCATGGCGCTGTTCCTGACGCTGTTCATCATGGCGCCGGTGTTCGACCGGGTGAACAGCGACGCGCTGCAACCGTACCTGGCCGAAACGCTGACCGCGCAACAAGCGGTGGAAAAAGCCCAGGTGCCGATCAAGGACTTCATGCTCGCGCAGACCCGCACCAGCGATCTGGAGCTGTTCATGCGCCTGTCCAAGCGCACCGACATCGCCAGCCCGGATCAGGCGCCGCTGACCATCCTGGTGCCGGCGTTCGTGACCTCCGAACTCAAAACCGCGTTCCAGATCGGCTTCATGATCTTCATCCCGTTCCTGATCATCGACCTCGTTGTCGCGAGCGTGCTGATGGCCATGGGTATGATGATGCTCTCGCCGCTGATCATTTCGTTGCCGTTCAAGATCATGCTGTTCGTGCTGGTCGATGGCTGGGCGCTGATCATCGGCACCCTGGCCAGCAGTTTTGGAGGTGTTTCGCCATGACGCCGGAAGTCGCGGTCGATATCTTTCGTGAAGCGCTGTGGCTGACCACCATGATGGTCGCCATCCTGGTGGTGCCGAGCCTTTTGGTCGGCCTGCTGGTGTCGATGTTCCAGGCCGCCACGCAGATCAACGAACAGACCCTGAGCTTCCTGCCGCGTCTTCTGGTGATGCTGGTGACCCTGATCATCGGCGGTCCGTGGATCGTGCAGACGTTCATGGAATACATCATCCAGCTGTACAAAAACATCCCGATGGTCATCGGCTAAGCCATGCAATCGCTGCTTCAGCTGACCGACACCCAGATCAGCACTTGGGTGGCGTCGTTCATGTTGCCGCTGTTTCGCGTGGCGTCGATGCTGATGGTCATGCCGGTGTTTGGCACCACCCTGATCCCGCGCCGCGTGCGCCTGTACTTTGCCGTGGCGATCACTGTCGTCATCACCCCGGCGCTGCCGCCGATGCCCGCCGTCAGCCCGCTGGATCTCAGCGGCCTGCTGCTGATCGGCGAACAGATTCTGGTCGGCGCGGTGCTGGGCTTTTCCCTGCAACTGTTCTTCCAGGCCTTCGCCGTGGCCGGGCAGATTGTCGCGGTGCAGATGGGCATGGGCTTCGCCTCGATGATCGACCCTACCAACGGCGTCTCGGTGGCGGTGATCGGGCAGTTCTTCACCATGCTGGTCACGCTGTTGTTCCTGTCGATGAACGGCCACCTGGTGGTGTTCGAAGTCCTGACCGAAAGCTTCACCACGCTGCCGGTCGGCGGCGGCTTGATGGTTGAGCATTACTGGGAGCTGGCCGGCAAACTCGGCTGGGTGCTCGGCGCCGCGCTGCTGCTGGTGTTGCCGGCGATCACCGCATTGCTGGTGGTCAACATCGCCTTCGGCGTGATGACCCGCGCCGCGCCGCAACTGAACATCTTCTCGATCGGTTTTCCGCTGACCCTGGTGCTCGGCCTGTTCATCGTCTGGGTCGGGTTGGCGGACATTCTCAACCAGTATCAACCGCTGGCCAGCGAGGCCTTGCAGTTGCTACGCGAACTGGCACGGGCGCGCTGAGTCATGGCAGAGAGCGAGAGCGGTCAGGACAAAACGGAAGACCCCACGGAGAAACGCAAAAAAGACTCCCGTGAGAAGGGCGAGGTCGCCCGTTCCAAAGAGCTCAACACCCTTGCGGTGATGATGGCCGGTGCCGCTGCGCTGCTGATTTTTGGCGGCATGCTCGCGCAAGAAATGATGGACGTGATGCGCTTGAACTTCACCCTGTCCCGCGAAGTGGTCATGGATCAAGGCGCCATGGGCCGGTTCTTGCTGGAGTCGGGCCTGATCGCCTTGCTGGCTATCCAGCCGGTGATGATTACCTTGTTGCTCGCCGCCGTGATCGGGCCGATCTCCCTCGGTGGCTGGCTGTTTGCCGCAAGCTCCCTGGCACCCAAATTCAGCCGGATGAACCCGGCCGCCGGCCTCAAACGGATGTTCTCGTTCAAGGCTGTGGTCGAACTGCTCAAGGCACTGGCGAAGTTTCTGATTACCCTGGGCGTGGCGCTGTTGGTGTTGTCCGCCGACGTCGACGACTTGCTGCGCATCGCCCACGAGCCACTGGACATGGCGATCATCCACAGCGTTTTGCTGGTGGGCTGGAGCACGCTGTGGCTGGCCTGCGGCCTGATCATCATTGCCGCCGTCGACGTGCCGGTGCAGCTCTGGGAAGCGCACAAGAAACTGCTGATGACCAAGCAGGAAGTGCGCGACGAACACAAGGATCAGGAAGGCCGTCCCGAGGTCAAGCAGCGCATCCGCCAGACCCAGCGCGAAATGTCCCAGCGGCGGATGATGTCGGCGATTCCCGAAGCCGACGTGGTCATCACCAACCCGACCCACTACGCCGTCGCGCTCAAATACGACTCGGAGAAGGGCGGCGCACCGGTATTGCTGGCCAAGGGCAGCGACTTCATCGCCTTGAAAATCCGCGAAATCGCTGTGGCCAACAACGTCATGCTCCTCGAGTCGCCCGCGCTGGCGCGTTCGATCTACTACTCCACGGAGCTTGAGCAGGAGATTCCTGGTGGGCTGTACCTGGCAGTCGCGCAGGTACTGGCCTACGTCTATCAGATCCGCCAGCACCAGGCGGGCAAGGGCAAACGCCCGGATCCGCTGAAGGACGATTTGCCGATTCCGCCGGATTTGCGGCGTGATTCTTGAGGTCTACCGTTCGTCTGAAAATTGGCCTTAACTGTCAGGTTTGACAGGCGCGCAAAGGGTGCTTTTGCGGTTTCATTGCTGGGTGATGCCGCACATTGGTGGGCATACTTCTGCGATGGCAAGGGAGAAGACCATGAAAGGTAAATTCAAAAGCTATGACGAAAACACTGGCAGGGGCACTATCTGGAGTGAAGATCGAGTCTTTACCCCTCCCCCCACACCCTTCACCGACACCGACAAATCAGACGAGTCTCACATAAGCGTTTCTGTGCAATATCCAATGCACATACCTGGGCGTGAATACTTCTTCATCGTCCCGGAAGAGCATAAGCACAAGATGAACATCAAACTTGGCACAGCGGTCGAATTTGATCCTGTGCAAGAAGGTTCGGAAGAAGTGACACATCTACGGTTCTAAATAGTCTGGTCTTGCTCTGAAAATGAGCGAACGAGGCGGGGTTTGCAGTTTCTCAACAAGTTCCTGCCGACTCCGCCTGATTTGCGGAAATCCGCGAATCGCCTTGGCCAACAACGGCACGCTCCTCGATTCCCCGCACTGGCGCCTTCGATGTATTACTTCACCGAACTGGAGCAGGAAATCCCCGGTGGCTTTTATCTGGCAGTCGCGCAGGTACTGACCTACGTCTATCAGATCCGCCAGCACCAGGCGGGCAAGGGCAAACGCCCGGATCCGCTGAAGGACGATTTGCCGATTCCGCCGGATTTGCGGCGTGATTCCTTACGATTGTCCGGTGTGGGCGGCGACGGGATTGCACAGTTAAATTGCAAGCTTGCCCTCATCCAGCGCGAGGACGCGATGGCGCTGCATGACCTCATACTGTTCTTTTGTATCCTGATTGATTATCGGGGATCTTGAAGGTTCGGCGTGGAAGATGTTTATCTCGGAGCCTTCGGGGAATGGCAGGGAGATTGATGTATGTTCGGCCAGGCTATTTCCGCGTAATTCCTGGCAAAATAATAGGTTGCCGTTTTTGTTGTGGGCCCAGATTGCTACGTAAATGCTATCGAAATAGCTATGGGGTATGTAGGGGTAAACCTCGATATGGACTGTTCTCTGTGTAAGGTTGAACTCGATATTTGCTATGGTTTCGTTGCCCAGTACCCTCTGTTGCCAAGTGAAGTTTGTGCCTGTAACGATTCTCGTCTGCGTGTTTTGGTGCGACACATACATGTCTTTGAATTTTTCAATCATCCGGCTGTGCTCTTTTTTATTGAAAGAGTCAATAGCGACATAGAGGTCGTCTAGTAATGGATGGTCTCTATATAGAAGCATGTGCGGCTGGGTTTTGATCATTGTTGCAAGTTTGTCAATTTCCTGTTCGAGGTTCTTCTCGACAGGAGTATCCATTTCGATATTGTTGAGCCCTTGCGCAGTCATGGTCAGGGTAATATTCTTTTTGTCCGGGGAAAGTACCGCATCGCTGGCTGGGAAAATCATGTTGCGGCCAGGTTCTGCGTGAAATATTTCGATTGTGTAATCAGCGGCGGCAGGGATTGAGAGTATTGTCGACTGGATGCTGTTTCCCTGCAGCTCTGATTTAAACAGAATGCGTTGGCGTTTATCTCTTATTGTGATTGACGCATAGAGCTGGTCCCCGAAATATATATGAGGGCGTTCTGCGTGAATGTTGATTCCAATGTTGTCTTTCGCGGAGTCGATATCGATTAAGGCGAACTCTCCATATAATCCATTCAGTTGAATTGTTTGTGATGCCAGTCTGACGCCGGGCGTGTATTGATATTCGATATTTATGATGTTGGTTGTATTGGTCTTGACCTCTATATATTGTGTGGAAATAGACAGTTTGCCATTGCTGGCAGAAGGGGCTTGAAGCGTATATATTCCCGCTGGAACATTGGAAATCAGTATTTGTTGTGAGCTGATGTTTACGATGTTTGTTACATTGGTGCCATTCCGAAGCATGAAATCTTTGGTTTTGAATTCATCGAATAGCTTTTTATCCAGTAATAATTCAATGTTGCCCATGAGTCCGTGTTCCTTGAGGTCGAGATTGTCGATTAAGTCCAGGCGGCTGCCTAAACCCAGTTTTCTCACCAGGTCAGCGGCTATTTCTTTGGGTACAAGCTTATACAAGGGGCATACAGGCTTTCGATTGCTGTATTGATTGATGATGCTGCGGACTCTCGAATTGGAGATTTGTCCTGTTCTGAGAAAAGGCGAGATATCGATATTTGAAATTTTGGCGCAGCTTGTAATAAGCAGCTCTATAAACGTATGGTCTTTTGGTCTGAAATCGGGTTGGTTACTGAGTGCCCTGTAATTCTGATTGAAAGCTGTCAGAGCCGCTGTTCCGGATTTATTGAAGATTAGAATCAGATAAAAAAGTCGTTCGTGGAGTTGCCATGAGTTTATGGGAGGATTCGTATCAAATAATCGCTCGGTAATGTCAAAAAGCATTTCCTGGTCTCCGTGATAGAGCCAGCTGTTTGTGAATAAATTATTACCCAGATATTTTGCCTGGTAAAAATAAGCGTACAGATTGTTCCAGACCTCCCCTAGGCCAATTTCACTATAAGACATGAATAACCCTTGGTAACCATGGCCTATTTCATGAATTGATCCCCAGTTTTCGGGGCGAGGGTCTAACCAGAAACCTGCGACGCTATCATTTGTCTCAGCTGTATGGGAGTGGGCATAGTATGCAGCTCCTCCTCCGGTTCGATTCGCTTTCATGAAGTATCGGTTGGGTATGTTTTTATCCGTTGATATATCTGTCGAGAATGACAGGCCTGCCAACTGATTGAAATATTCAAAAATGCTCTGGTAATAACGCGCCAGGTGCGCCATGCCAGTGCTTTCGTGGAGTTGTTTGAGGTGAGGTCGGTCTTTTGCGGGAACGAGTATGTCTGCAAAGTACGTGCTGATAAGGGCAAAGGCACTGGATTGGTCCTCCCAAAGTTTAAAGAATGCGGCGGTGGCGGTATTTTCATCATGGATGGGAAGGATGGACGGCTTTGTACTGTACTCAATCAATATTTCAATATTGGATGGAGTGTCGGTGTAAAGTGTGGAGACGAAGGGCACTGACTTGTGGGTGACGGTGAATTCCGATGGCTCATTCCCAAAATGGACGAGATTTTCTTTACTGCTGTCATCATTCAATAACTCAAGGACCATTGCCAATCCATTCGATGGGCTTGAATGTCTTATGCGAATGATCGTGCCTGGTTCGAGAATGACTCCAAGTGTTTGTTTGTCGTGGCCAATTCCTTTGCTCAAACCTGCGTTGGTTAGCCAGGTTGGACGTTGTAGTGTATAGAGGCTGTGTGTTGAACTCGTCCACGTTGTCATGTCAAGGGCTCGTACTATCAGGTTGTAGCTCAGAGTCCTCTAAAACAATTGAACGGTAACCTGTCAGCACTGACAGTTTTTTAGATTTTTTTGAAATAATCAGTTGAGCAATATTTGAGATTGCATATTTGGGTGCGACTGTCCGAAAGCAAACGCCTTTTTGCTCCCTGCTCGCCAAGGGCAGCAACTCGCAATGACTTGCTGCTTCCGTCGGATTTGCGCCTGGATTCTCGATGTTGCTGCGATGCCATTTGTCTGAGATCTCCCTTTACTGTCAACTCTGACAGGTGCAGCCGCGGTGATTTTGCAGTTTGATGCAAGGTACTGGCCGCGCACTGGCGCGGTCAGGCGAGCGAGTGCAAAGGAGCAGGGCGATGAAAGGTATTTTCAGCAGCTACGATGAAAAAACCGGCAAAGGCACCATCACACCGAAGCAGTCGGGACGATCCCTTTCGTTTGCTGAAGCCACGGGTTTTTTTCTGACGGCCAAAGAATACCGATTCAGCATTCCATTGGCCGATGCCCTGGAGGCGAGCGTCAAAGTCGGCGGCGAGGTCGAGTTCGAATTGCCCAGGAACAAGAATGGACAAGTAAAAATCCTGCGGTACTGAGCAATCTATCGCAAAGCCGTGAAACGAAAAAACCGCCGCCCCGAGTCAATCGGGCGGCGGTTTTTTAGGCCTGAAGACATGTGCTGGCTGTGAGGTCGCCTTCGTCGGATCGCCGCCCCGAGCAAGCCTACTCCCACAGGTTCGTCGGGGGATCAGGGTTTGGGAGCGGCGCGGATCCCTGTTGGAGCGGGCTTGCCCGCGAAGACGTCAGCAGCCACAACACCTCACTCAAGGCGTGTCACAGACCCAGGTAACGCCGGGAACTGCGATCTTTTACTTTACATTCTCATTTTAGGGACTGCCGGAGTGAAAACATGGACTGACAGTCTTTCTAAGACCAGCTTATTGCGTCGATGATAATTCCAAAGCCAGTGCTCAAGTTAAGGTGTAGTTCAAAATAGGCAAGGCGGTCATCGTTAAACTCCATTATGTGGGCGACAGGAGTTCCGTTATAGGTTGTTAAATATTTAGTTCCTATCACTTGCCCATTGTCGTCAAAAAAAATTGCCCTGTCGTTAGCGTTGCGTGCGTGTTCATAGAAAAAACGGATTGCTTTTATTGGTCCCTCGAAGATTTCAAAGCGAGTAATGGCAGAGGTTCCAGTGTACAGCCCAAGATAGTAAAAGGTTGGCGGCTTTGGGGTCCCT
The DNA here is from genome assembly GCF_057291835.1 of Pseudomonas sp. 1L-B-1-E-C1. Lineage (NCBI taxonomy): Bacteria > Pseudomonadati > Pseudomonadota > Gammaproteobacteria > Pseudomonadales > Pseudomonadaceae > Pseudomonas > Pseudomonas sp. 1L-B-1-E-C1. The sequence goes on from NZ_JBXAWN010000012.1 coordinate 98,127, forward strand.
GAGTAACCAAATACTCCTGGGGCGTGCGATCCATTACCTCTGTTTGTGGGGGTCACAGATAAACCGCTGCCGAATCTTTCAGGTGTGTTAAATACAAACGGTCTTATGCGCTCACGTTCAAAATCTTCAACTCCAGAAACAGTGACGCGTTTTTTTACAGTGTAGGTGCGCGACGGAAAGGTCACCGCTTGGCGCTCATCGTCGCTGCCGTTGAAACCGACCTTGAACTCGATCCGCAGTCGGGCGCCATTGGCCAATGCCTTTAGCTCGGTCACCGGAGTGTTCGGATACATGCCGCCGGACACTCCTTCGGGCGGTACCAGGTCACCTTTGTAGGTCACGCTGATCGGCGTTGGGTTGCCTTCAACAAAATAACGCAACCAGATCGTTGCCTTCACACTGATAAACAGCCAGGCGGCAATGCGTGTCTGGGCATTGGCCGGCAGGGTGATGACGTCCAGTTCGGTCGTGGTATTGGCATTGATGATTGGATTGGGTAGCAGCTCATGTTCATTCGGTATGGTCTGCACATTCAAGGCAAACTCTTCAGACTTGGTCGATGTGCCGTTGCGGATCACGGTGTAGAACACAGTCACCGGCTTGCCCAGGTTGAAGGCCACCACTTTGTTGGGGATGGTGATCTCCTTGGGGCCCACTGTTCCGACGTCCACCGCTGTCGAGGTGTGCGAACCCTCGGCCGGGGTGCCGGCCGCGCCGGTCCAGGTTACGCTGAACTTGTCGGTGGTGGCCATGCCGGTATAGCGCGGCACCAACACGGTCAGGCGGTCTTTGGCCGCGAACGGGTTAAGGCTGTTGCCGGAGGCTTCCTTGACGGAAGGTTTGATTGGAATTGTGGTGAAAGTCCGTATTCCCGATTCTTGTTTATCACCATATAACGCCTTCGTTTTGAAGCTGTGGGCGCCCAAGTTCAGATTTATAACCCGCAGTTCCCATTTGCCTGTTGCGGTATCGGCAGTCGCTTTACCTTTTGAGATTGCACCGTCGAATGCTTCGATTTGCTGACCCTTGGCAGCGATCCCGGACAGCGTCACGGCGATTTCAACCGTGGTGCCGCTCTGTGGAATTTCATTGCCGCTTGGCGAACCCTTCACTGAGGTCAGCGTAGGCGCGGTGGCGGGTGTAACGGTCAGTGTTCTGGGGGGCGACGCGGCACCGGAACCGTACAGCGCCTTGGCGGTAAAGCTGTGTGCTGTCACCGCCAGTGCAGTGACCAGCAGCGTCCACACACCGGTTGTGGCATCTGCGGTTGCCTGACCTTTGGAGGCAGCGCCGTCGAAGACTTCGATCTTCTGGCCTTTGGCGGCAACCCCGGAGAGAGTTACTGCCGTTTCTACCGTGAACCCTGCGTTGGGGATATCGGCACCGCTTGGCGAACCTTTCACGGAAGTCAACGTAGGCGCGGTAGCGGGTGTGACGGTCAGTGTTCTGGCGGTCGACGCGGCACCTGAACCGTACAACGCCTTGGCGGTAAAGCTGTGTACTGTCACCGCCAGTGCAGTGACCAGCAGCGTCCACACACCGGTTGTGGCATGTGCGGTTGCCTGACCTTTGGAGACAGCGCCGTCGAAGACTTCGATCTTCTGGCCTTTGGCTGCAGCCCCGGAGAGAGTTACTGCCGTTTCTACCGTGAACCCTGCGTTGGGGATATCGGCACCGCTTGGCGAACCCTTCACTGAGGTCAGCGTAGGTGCGGTGGCGGGTGTAACGGTCAACGTTCTGACCGCCGACACCGGCTCCGTGCCGTACAACGCTTTGGCCGTGAATTCGTGGACTGTCGGGCTCAGGCCTTTCACTTCCAGCTCCCACTTGCCAGTGGAGCCACTCACCTGTGCTTTGCCTTTCGACGTCTCCCCATCAAAAATCTCGACATGCAAGCGTGGCGTCGCGGTGCCGGTGAACTTGATGTCGGTGTCGAGGGTAACGGTGTTATTGGGTATTTCCGCTCCTTTGGAATCCTGCACCGAGGTAATGGCCGGGATCATTACATTTGAATACGTGAAGGTTCTGCCGACTGATTCCTGACCGGTGCCATAATCCGCTTTGGCCTTGAATGTGCGAGTTCCCACGCTGGGCAATGAGGCGGTGTATGTCCAGGTGCCCTTGTTGTCGACGGGGTGTTTGCCCTTTGACGCGGCGCCCTCGAATATTTCGACCTGCTGGTCTGGTGCGGCGGTGCCGGTCAAGGTCACGACGGGATCGACCGTACCACCGCCGTGCACAATTTCTGCGCCTTTGGAGTCTTTGACTGAAGTAACTTCAGGTTTGAGATCCTCTACCTCGCGCCCAACACCGAACACAAGCGAATTGGAATAGCTCGTCCCGCCCGCCGCGCGTTTGATCTCGTACCTGGCCTCGACCGTTCCGCCTTCATTGTCCTTGATCACCGTGGCCGGGATCGCGAACGGTACTCGCTGACCGGCGGTGAATTCGTTCAGCTTGATCGAGTCGCGGTATTCGCCGGTGATCGAGCCGATCCAGAATATGAATACTTCGTCGTCTCTGATCGTTTCCAGATACACCACGGTCAGGGTGGTGCCGGCGGTGTCGGCAGGCAGGACGCCGTCCACCACGCCGGCCACTTCCGGTTCAGGCAGTTCCAGGCGGGGCTCGCCGATTTGCAGGATTTCAGTGTGGATCGACTCGCGAATGGCGCGGGTGGCCTCGTACGGGTTGAGCGTGGCGAGCACCGCTTCGGCGATCAATTGCTGGTAGTAGAACTCCGCCTTGCCTCCGTTGACCGGGGCCAGGTGTTTGCCGTCGATGTTGTACAGCAGCGGTTTCGCGTCGACGATGTCGTTATGGGTGATTGGACGTAAGGGCAGGTCAGGCAGGTAGGGACCGAGGTCAGACCTGGTGCCGAGCATGAATATCTTGAGGACCTGGCCTTCGGCAAAGGATTTGTCGAAGGGGATTTCGAGACGCACCTGTGTGAGGTCGGGGTCCAGCGCCCCGGACACGGCATCCAGCATGATCGGCGCGGCCAGCCGCTGGACTTCGCCGATGGCGCGGATGAACTGGCTTTTGGAATGCAGATGGGGAGGGGAGTCGGCTTTTTTCACGCTGCAGGACAAGGAAAATCTGTTCGTTGCCAGCTGCATCAGCATTGCGTTGGGCAGTTCGAGTTCGACAACACTCGGCAGGTTGTCCAGCGGTGCGCTTTCCACTTTGAAGTCAATCGGCGCGCCCTCGGTCGGCGTGCCTTTTACCCGCACAATGATGATGTCGCCCAGCTCGAATTTCGACTTCGAGGTGGGGACTTGTGCAGTACCCGGCTTGCCCGCGAGGGCGTCCAGATCCAGCTCATTGTTTTTCGCTTCCTTGAGGATGGGGGCGTCCAGCGGGTCCGCGTTGACGCCCACGGCCACACGCTGCTCGGGGCTCCAGTCCTCGGAGCGGTTGAACACCTTGTCGTACACCTCGAAAACCACCGCCACGCCGGGCGCTTCCGCATCACCGGCCTCGCGGATGACGGCTTCGGTAATGGTCACGATGACCGGCGCCTTGCCTTCGGCCTGTTCCTGAGTCAGCGGCTCACTGAGTACAAAGATCCCGCCCCAGCTGACGCGACAGACATCGCCTGCCGCCGCAAACGGGTAGGGCGCTGTGCCATCGGTCTTGCCAAGGGTGATCGGCACGCCTGCGGCAACGTTGTCCTTGTGGATGCCGCCGTCAACGATGTCCTCGGGAAGGGTCATGATCAGCTTGGAATGCCCGATTTCACCATTGTCATCGTGCCCGCCCGGGCGCGTGAGCTTGACCAGCACCTGCATGACCTCGGACGGTTGATCCGTGCCGCCCAGCGGCTTGACGGAATAGGACACCGCAAACGAGCCATCGACCATGTGCCGGGGCGGCACGAACATCTGCACGGACTGGCCGACCTCGGTTTTGCTGACGGAATGGGTCAACGCGTTCTGCCCGATGCCCCAGAAGATCGTCACCGTGTCGCGTTCCGCCATGTTCCCCCACGGCCCCGCTTGGCACAGCAGACCGTTAAGGGGAAAATTGTCCAGCGCGGCCGCGATGTTGATACCCCAGATAATGGGAACCGTCGACACCGGGTCTTTGCTGCGCCCGGGGATGTCGAGTTCCTTGAGTAGCAGGGGGCTGTTGGGGCTGGGCATGGCGCTGACTCTGGGGAAAGGGACAGCGTGAGTTAACGCGGGTTGAGGGGATTGCGCACCTGTCAGAGTTGACAGGTGCGCAGGGGTATCCGACGAGCGGTCGCCTTCACAAGCGGGCTCGCTTGCGCAGGTCCAGCGGTGTCAATGCAGCTTTGTGATCGACCCCGATTCCTGTGGGAGCGGGCTTACCCGCGAAGGAGTTAGCCGCTCCAACACATCAGTCATGACGTGTCACAGAGGCCCGCTAGTGCGGCAACTCCAGATTATCCAGCACCCGATTCACCGCCAATTCTCCGAGCATGATCAGTTGCGCGATCCCCATCAGCGTCCGACGCTGCGACGGTTTCACCAGTCCGGCGAATTCCTGGGCGATGGTTTTGGCCGAGGCGAGGGTTTCGCAGGCGTTGGCCAGCAGGTCTTCATTTTTGGTGTCGGCGGTGACGGCGTACATCGCGCGGGGGCTATAGGGCGGTGGCGTGGAGCCGGGTCATAGAGTGGACGGAGCCGCCACCTTTCGCTGCGATACGAAATGGTTGGTGGCAGCTATACGCGGGTCGCAGACCGGGACTCTAGAACCGGCAGACCCGAAGGTCTCCCACGTACAGCCGCCATAAAAAAAACGGGTGATGTGCGTCCAGAGATCGACGGGCTGCGAGACCCGATCGCTGATTCGTCAGCGACCGGACAACAATAGAACCCGCCCCCAAGGCGCATAAGCCGGCGGATTCTGGCTTGGCTGTAGGCAATGGCGCAAGGATTTGTAGCCTTGAGACCGTGTCTGGAGGTGTCTTTTAAACAGCTTTGTTTAAGTCGAAGAATTGCGTTGGTTCTGATGGCCCCTTCGCGAGCAAGCTCGCTCCCACAAGTGGACGCATTCCAATTTGGGAATGGAATGCAAACCAGTGTAGGAGTGAGCCTGCTCGCGATAGCGGTCTGTCTGGTTTGAATGCATTGAGCGGAAAATCCTCATCGCGAGCAGGCTCACTCCTACATCGGCCGTGTTTTTCAATCCTTTGCAAAAGTTGGAAAGCTTCTTGCAGTAGCCGCCCTGCGCCCGTTCGGGGCGTCAAAAGTTTGCTTTAAAGGAACGGGGAAAACCGGTGGATCGCACTCAGTTATTCAATACAGCACGCACCAACGTTGCCGACCTCAGTCGAGGCAATCTGGGCGTGCCGTTGCTGCTGCTGGTCATGCTGGCGATGATGATGCTGCCGGTGCCGCCGTTCCTGCTCGACGTCTTCTTTACCTTCAACATCGCCCTGTCGATCGTCGTCCTGCTGGTCTGCGTGTATGCGCTGCGGCCGCTGGATTTCGCTGTGTTCCCGACCATTCTGCTGGTGGCGACGCTGCTGCGCCTGGCCCTGAACGTGGCCTCGACGCGGGTGGTAATGCTGCACGGTCAGGATGGCCACGCCGCGGCCGGTAAGGTAATTCAGGCCTTCGGTGAGGTGGTGATCGGCGGTAACTATGTGGTCGGTATCGTGGTTTTCGCGATTCTGATGATCATCAACTTCGTCGTGGTGACCAAGGGTGCCGGGCGGATTTCCGAGGTGAGCGCGCGCTTCACCCTCGATGCCATGCCCGGCAAACAGATGGCGATCGACGCCGACCTCAACGCCGGCCTGATCGACCAGAACCAGGCCAAGATGCGCCGTCAGGAAGTCGCCCAGGAGGCCGAGTTCTACGGTTCGATGGACGGTGCCAGCAAGTTCGTCCGTGGTGACGCCATCGCCGGTTTGCTGATTCTGTTCATCAACCTTATCGGCGGTATGGCCGTTGGTATCTTCCAGCACGGCATGAGCTTCGGCGATGCCGGTCGGGTTTACGCTTTGTTGACCATCGGTGACGGTTTGGTGGCGCAATTGCCATCACTGTTGTTATCGACAGCGGCGGCGATCATGGTGACCCGTGCTTCCGGCTCGGAAGACATGGGCAAACAGATCAACCGCCAGATGTTCGCCTCGCCGAAAGCGCTGGCCGTGGCCGCTGGTTTGATGGCGGTGATGGGCCTGGTGCCGGGCATGCCGCACTTCTCCTTCCTGACCATGGCGGCGCTGGCTGCGGGCGGCGCGTACCTGTTCTGGAAAAAGCAGAACGTTGCCAAGGTTGTGGCCCTGGAAGAGGTCAAGCGTCAGCAGGAACTGCTGCCGTCGCCGGCCCGCGCCATGGAAACCAAAGAGCTGGGCTGGGACGACGTGACGCCGATCGACATGATCGGCCTGGAAGTCGGCTATCGCCTGATTCCGCTGGTAGACCGCAATCAGGGTGGGCAATTGCTCGCGCGGATCAAGGGCGTGCGCAAGAAGCTCTCGCAGGATCTGGGCTTCCTGATGCCGACCGTGCACATCCGCGACAACCTCGATCTGGCGCCGAGCGCGTATCGCTTGACGCTGATGGGCGTAATCCTCGCCGAGGCCGAGATCTACCCGGATCGCGAACTGGCGATCAACCCGGGCCAGGTCTACGGCTCGCTCAACGGGATCAACGCCAAAGATCCGGCTTTCGGCCTCGAGGCGGTGTGGATCGAAATCAGCCAGCGCGCCCAGGCGCAATCGCTCGGCTACACCGTCGTTGACGCCAGCACCGTGGTCGCCACGCACTTGAACCAGATTCTGTACAAGCACTCCAGTGAGCTGATCGGCCACGAGGAAGTGCAGCAACTCATGCAATTGCTGGCCAAGAGCTCGCCGAAACTGGCGGAAGAGCTGGTGCCGGGCGTGGTGTCGCTGTCGCAGTTGCTCAAGGTCCTGCAAGCGCTGCTCGCCGAACACGTGCCGGTGCGCGACATTCGCAGCATCGCCGAGGCGATCGCGAATAACGCCGCCAAGAGTCAAGATACCGCCGCTCTGGTCGCCGCTGTGCGGGTCGGGGTATCCCGCGCCATCGTCCAAAGCATTGTAGGCACTGAGTCCGAGCTGCCTGTGATCACATTGGAACCAAGGTTGGAACAGATATTGCTCAATAGTCTGCAGAAGGCAGGACAAGGCTCGGAAGAGGGCGTTCTGCTGGAGCCAAGCATGGCCGAGAAGCTGCAGCGGTCGTTGATCGAAGCGGCCCAGCGTCAGGAAATGCAAGGCCAACCGGTGATCCTGTTGGTAGCAGGCCCGATTCGCGCGATGCTCTCGCGCTTTGGCCGCCTCGCAGTCCCTGGGCTGCATGTGCTGGCCTACCAGGAAGTACCGGACAACAAGCAAGTGACCATCGTTGCGACAGTAGGGCCCAACGGCTGAGGTAGTGGTTTATGCAAGTTAAGCGTTTTTTCGCCGCCGATATGCGTCAGGCCATGAAGCTGGTTCGCGATGAGCTGGGCGCTGATGCCGCCATCATCGGCAACCGCCGCATCGCCGGCGGCGTCGAGTTGACGGCAGCACTGGATTACAAATTGTCGGCGCTGGCGCCGCGGGTTCCGAACATGGAACTCGAAGACGAGCTGCGCAAGACCCAGTCGCGCATCGTCACCGCCCAGGCCGAGCTGAGCCTGCGTGGCGAAGCCGACGGCAACACCAATCAACAGTTGTTCGCCGGCCTGCCATTGACCGCAGGCCTGCCGCTGACCGCTGCCGAGCCGCTGAGCGAGCCGACCTACGCTGCCCCGGCGCGTCCGGCCGCAGCCCCTGCGCAGGCTTCGGCGGGTGTCGATCCGCGAGCACTGGAGTCCATGCGTTTTGAATTGAACAGCCTGCGCGAGCTGATGGAAGTGCAGCTCGGCACCCTGGCCTGGAATCAGCTGCAGGGCAGCCGTCCGGCCCAGGCCAATCTGTATCGCCGTTTGCAGCGCATCGGCCTGTCCGGTCCGCTGTCGCGCGATCTGCTGGCGATGATTACCGATATCGAAGAGCCGCGTCAGGCCTGGCGCATGCTGCTGGCGCACCTGGCGCGGATGATCGCCGTACCGGAAGTCGAGCCGCTGGAAGAGGGCGGTGTGATTGCGATGGTCGGCCCCGCCGGCATGGGCAAGACCACCACGCTGGCCAAGCTCGCCGCGCGTTACGTGCTCAAGTACGGCGCGCAGAACGTTGCGCTGGTGAGCATGGACAGCTTCCGCATCGGCGCGCAGGAACAACTGAAAACCCTCGGACGCATTCTCAACGTGCCGGTAACGCACGTCGATCCGGGCCAGTCGCTGGTGCAGGCATTGGATCCACTGCTACGCAAACGCGTAGTTTTGATCGATACTGCCGGGCTGCAAGCCAGTGATCCGGCGTTGCGCATGCAGCTCGAGAGCCTGGCCGGGCGTGGCATTCGCTCGAAAAATTATCTGGTGCTGGCAACCACCAGCCAGAAACAGGTTCTAACCGCCGCTTATCACAGTTACAAGCGGTGCGGGCTGGCCGGCTGCATCCTGACTAAACTGGATGAAACGGCCAGTCTCGGCGAAGTGTTGAGCCTGGCGATCAGTCATGAATTGCCGGTCGCGTACCTGACCGATGGCCCACGGATTCCGGATGATCTGCATCTGCCGCGCCGTCATCAACTGGTCAGCCGCGCCGTCAGCGTGCAAATGCAGGAAGAACCCAGCGAAGAAGCCATGGCTGACATGTTCGCTGATATCTATCACAGCCCGACCAAGCAGGTTGGCTGAGGTAATCATGAACAGTTTTTGTACCTACATCGATGGTCTGCCACGCATTGTTCCGATCGGGAACGCGCAGCCAGTAATGTGGCCTCCGTCTATGCAAGACAAGGTAAAGAAATAACATGGGCAGCATGCATCCCGTACAGGTGATCGCGGTGACCGGCGGCAAAGGTGGCGTCGGCAAGACTAACGTGTCAGTGAACTTGTCGCTGGCGCTGGCAGAGCTTGGCCGTCGGGTCATGCTGCTGGACGCCGACCTGGGCCTGGCAAATGTCGACGTTCTGCTGGGGCTGACACCCAAACGCACACTGGCCGACGTGATCGAAGGCCGTTGCGAATTGCGCGACGTGCTGTTGCAGGGGCCGGGCGGGATTCGCATCGTGCCGGCGGCCTCCGGCACGCAGAGCATGGTGCACCTGAGCCCGGCGCAACACGCCGGCCTGATCCAGGCGTTCAGCGATATCGGCGACAATCTCGACGTGCTGGTGATCGACACCGCTGCGGGTATTGGTGACTCGGTAGTCAGTTTCGTTCGCGCTGCGCAAGAGGTGTTGCTGGTGGTCTGCGACGAGCCGACTTCGATCACCGACGCTTACGCGCTGATCAAGTTGCTCAACCGCGACTACGGCATGAACCGCTTCCGCGTGCTGGCCAACATGGCGCAGAGCCCGCAGGAAGGGCGCAACCTGTTCGCCAAGTTGACCAAGGTCACGGATCGCTTCCTCGACGTCGCCCTACAATACGTCGGCGCCGTGCCGTACGACGAAAGCGTGCGCAAAGCGGTGCAGAAGCAGCGCGCCGTCTACGAAGCCTTTCCCCGTTCCAAGTGTGCGCTGGCCTTCAAGGCCATCGCCCAGAAGGTCGACACCTGGCCGCTGCCCGCCAACCCGCGCGGTCATCTGGAATTTTTCGTCGAGCGTCTCGTGCAGCAAACCGCAGGGCCTGTGATATGACCGCCAGTGGCATGAATCTTTACAAAAAGTCGGCGCGTGACGCGCAATACGAATTGATCGAGCGCTACGCGCCACTGGTCAAGCGCATTGCCTATCACTTGCTGGCACGCCTGCCGGCCAGCGTGCAGGTCGAAGACCTGATCCAGGCCGGGATGATCGGTTTGCTCGAAGTCTCGACCAAATACGACGCCAGCAAAGGCGCCAGTTTCGAAACGTACGCGGGCATTCGAATCCGCGGCGCGATGCTCGACGAAGTGCGCAAAGGGGACTGGGCGCCACGCTCGGTTCACCGTAATACCAGGATGGTCAGCGACGCGATTCGCTCGATTGAAGCTAAAACCGGCCGTGACGCTAAAGATCACGAGGTTGCGGCCGAACTCCAATTGAGTCTCGACGATTACTACGGGATTCTGAATGACACCTTGGGCAGTCGCCTGTTCAGTTTCGACGACCTGTTGCAGGACGGCGAACACGAAGGGCTGCACGAGGATGGCGCCAGTGCGCATATGGAGCCGTCACGCGATCTGGAAGATGAACGCTTCCAGGCGGCGCTGGCGGACGCGATTGCCAATTTGCCGGAGCGTGAGCGACTGGTGTTGGCGCTGTACTACGACGAAGAGCTGAACCTCAAGGAAATCGGTGAGGTCCTTGGCGTCAGTGAATCGCGGGTCAGCCAGTTACACAGCCAGTGCGCGGCCCGTCTGCGGGGGCGTTTGGGGGAGTGGCGAGCGCGCTGAAGGCAGTGTGGGGACACTGCGAAACGAGGCTGGTGCGGTGATCAACGGCGCCGGTCTCGATCCGTTGTGCTCCAGACAAACTTTAAGTGCTGCGCCGATTGATTGAAGTGGCGCGTCCAGGTGCTGGGCGCGTTTAAGACTGCTTGGAGGTCGAATTGAACAAAGACATGAAAATCCTCATCGTTGATGACTTCTCAACGATGCGGCGGATCATCAAGAACCTGCTGCGCGATCTTGGGTTCACCAACACCGTCGAGGCCGACGATGGCACCACTGCCATTCCGGTGCTCAACAGCGGCAGCATCGACTTTCTGGTAACGGACTGGAACATGCCGGGCATGACCGGTATCGACCTGCTGCGCCACGTGCGTGCCGATGAAAAACTCAAGCACCTCCCGGTGTTGATGGTGACTGCCGAAGCCAAGCGCGAGCAGATCATCGAGGCCGCTCAGGCCGGTGTGAACGGTTACGTGGTCAAACCTTTCACGGCTCAAGCGTTGAAAGACAAAATCGAGAAGATTTTCGAACGCATCGGCTGATGAATGCGCGGGGGAGCTATGGAGCATAACGAATCATCCCAGGGCGATTTCGAATCGACCCTGAAAAAACACGCGGTCGAACTGGTCGAGAGCCTTGAAAAAGGCAGGTTCGGCGACGCGGTGCAACTGATCCATGAGCTCAATCAGACCCGTGACCGCGGCCTGTATCAGGAAGTGGGCAAGCTCACACGTGAACTGCACAGTGCGATCGTCAATTTCCAGATCGATCCGCACATGCCGCAGGCCGAGGAAGTGTCGCAAATCACCGACGCCACCGAACGCCTGGGCTACGTGGTCAAGCTGACGGAAGCCGCGGCCAACCGCACCATGGATCTGGTGGAAAGCGCCACGCCGGTGGTCAACAGTCTGGCTGATGAAGCGCAGACGTTGAGTGCCGATTGGGGCCGCTTCATGCGTCGCGAGGTCGGGGCTGAAGAGTTCCGTGAGCTGGCGCGCCGGGTCGACGGTTTTCTGTCACGCAGCAGCACGGACAACCGTGCGGTGTCGAGCAACCTCAACGACATCCTGCTGGCTCAGGATTACCAGGACCTCACCGGTCAGGTGATCAAGCGTGTGACCCAACTGGTCACCGAAGTCGAAAGCAATCTGCTCAAACTCGTGCTCATGGCCAGTCAGGTCGACCGCTTTGCGGGCATCGAACATGACCGCGCCGCAATGCTTGCCGAAAAAGATCCACAAAAACATCTCTCGCAGGGTGAAGGTCCGCAGATTCATGCCGATAAACGAGAAGACGTTGTGTCCGGTCAGGACGATGTGGACGATTTGTTATCCAGCCTTGGATTCTAGTATTTCGGAATTTCAGGTTTTTTGGGTTTTTAGACCTGTAGGAGCACCCCATTAATGAGCTTCGGCGCCGATGAAGAGATCCTTCAGGATTTCCTGGTTGAGGCCGGCGAGATTCTTGAGCAACTGTCCGAACAACTGGTCGAGCTGGAAAGCCGCCCGGATGATGCAGATCTGCTCAATGCAATTTTTCGCGGTTTCCACACTGTAAAAGGGGGCGCCGGCTTCCTTCAGCTCAATGAGCTGGTGGAGTGCTGTCACATCGCCGAAAACGTGTTCGACATCCTCCGTAAGGGTGAGCGTCGCGTTGATGCAGAACTGATGGACGTTGTGCTGGAAGCACTGGACGCGGTGAACAGCATGTTCAGCGAAGTCCGCGAGCGTGCACCGATCACCGCCGCCACGCCGGAACTGCTGGCCGCGCTGGCGCGTCTGGCCGAGCCGCAGTCGGCTGATGAAGCTGTTGCTGCACCGGTAGAAGTGGTGGAAGAGCCGGTCGCCGAAAGCGCATCGGACGACATCACCGACAACGAATTCGAACAACTGCTGGACTCGCTGAATGCCGTCAAGGCACAAGCCGAGGCCCCGGCTGCTGTTGTGGCCCCCGCGCCGGTTGCCGACACGGCCGCCAGCGATGAAATCACTGATGCCGAATTTGAGTCGCTGCTCGATCAACTGCATGGCAAAGGCCAGTTTGCTGTCGATGCGGTCGCTCCGGCGGCACCAGCAGCGCCGGCCGCGCCTGCTGCGGGCGATAGCTCGGACATCACCGACGACGAATTCGAAGCCTTGCTCGATCAGTTGCACGGCAAGGGCAACTTCGCCGTTGACGCGCTGGAATCGGCCATCGCCTCGGCGCCGGCAGCCCCTGCTGCACCAGCCGCAGCAGCGGCCGGCAGCGACCTGATCAGCGATCACGAATTCGAATCGCTGCTCGACGAATTGCATGGCAAAGGCAAGTTTGACGCCAGCGCTGCGACTGCTGGCTCCGCGTCGAGCGTCGCCACGCCAGCGGCGAAAGCACCGGCTGCCGCTGCTGCGCCGAAACCTGCGGCCAAGCCTGAACCGAAAGCCGAGGCGCCGAAACCGGCTGCCGCTGCTGCACCGGCTCCGGCCCGTGCTCCTGCGACACCGCCAGCGGAAAAACCGGCCAGCGAAGCGGAAACCACCGTGCGCGTCGACACCGCGCGGCTCGACGAGATCATGAACATGGTCGGCGAGCTGGTGCTGGTGCGTAACCGTCTGGTGCGCCTGGGTCTCAACAGCGGCGACGAAGCCATGTCCAAGGCCGTGTCGAACCTCGACGTGGTCACCGCTGACCTGCAGACCGCCGTGATGAAGACGCGGATGCAGCCGATCAAGAAGGTCTTCGGGCGCTTCCCGCGTCTGGTTCGCGACCTTGCGCGGCAGCTGAAGAAAGAGATCAACCTGGAACTGGTGGGTGAAGAAACCGACCTCGACAAAAACCTTGTCGAGGCCCTGGCCGACCCGCTGGTCCACTTGGTGCGCAACGCCGTCGACCACGGCATCGAGTCGCCGGAAGAACGCGAAGCGTCGGGCAAGGCCCGTGGCGGTCGCGTGGTGCTGGCGGCCGAGCAGGAAGGCGACCACATCCTCCTGTCGATCTCCGACGACGGCAAAGGCATGGACCCGAACGTCCTGCGTTCGATCGCGGTAAAACGCGGTGTGATGGACAAGGACGCGGCCGATCGCCTGAGCGACACCGAGTGCTACAACCTGATTTTCGCTCCGGGTTTCTCGACCAAGACCGAGATCTCCGACGTGTCCGGCCGTGGTGTCGGCATGGACGTGGTGAAGACCAAGATTTCCCAGCTCAACGGTTCGATCAACATCTACTCGACCAAGGGCCAGGGTTCGAAGATCGTCATCAAGGTGCCGCTGACGCTGGCGATCATGCCGACCCTGATGGTGATGCTCGGCAATCAGGCGTTCGCGTTCCCGCTGGTCAACGTCAACGAAATCTTCCACCTCGACCTGTCGACCACCAACGTCGTCGACGGTCAGGAAGTGGTGATCGTGCGCGACAAGGCGCTGCCATTGTTCTACCTCAAGCGCTGGCTGGTCAGCTCCGCCGCTCACGAAGAGCAGCGCGAAGGCCATGTGGTGATTCTTTCGGTGGGCACCCAGCGGATCGGCTTCGTCGTCGATCAATTGGTCGGCCAGGAAGAAGTGGTCATCAAGCCATTGGGCAAAATGCTCCAGGGCACTCCGGGCATGTCCGGCGCCACCATCACCGGTGACGGCCGCATTGCGCTGATTCTCGATGTTCCAAGCATGCTCAAGCGTTACGCCACAAAGCGTATTTGAATCCGGGGCGGCGGCGCGATGACGCGCCGCTGCACCTAATGGAGTGTTTATGGCAGTCAAAGTCCTGGTGGTGGACGATTCGGGTTTTTTCCGCCGCCGCGTCTCGGAAATTCTTTCGGCGGATCCGAGCATCCAGGTGGTCGGCACGGCCACCAACGGTAAAGAGGCGATCGATCAGGCCATGGCGCTCAAGCCTGACGTGATCACCATGGACTACGAGATGCCGATGATGGACGGCATCACGGCAGTGCGGCACATCATGCAGCGCTGCCCGACCCCGGTGTTGATGTTCTCCTCGCTTACGCATGAAGGTGCAAGGGTAACCCTCGATGCGCTGGACGCCGGCGCGGTGGATTTCCTGCCGAAGAATTTCGAAGACATCTCGCGCAACCCCGAGAAGGTCAAGCAGTTGCTGTGCGAGAAAGTCCACAGCATCTCGCGCAGCAATCGTCGTTTCAGTGCCTATAGCGCGCCGGCTCCCGCCGCTGCGCCAGCGCCGACGCCTGCCCCGGCAGCCTCGAGCTACAGCAGCCACAGCAGCCACAGCAGCCCTGTGCCGGCGCGTCCAGCGCCAGCGCCTGCTCGTGCATCCGCTGCCAGCGCTTCGTCGTCGGCCCCGAAACGCAAGGCCTACAAACTGGTTGCCATCGGCACTTCGACGGGCGGCCCGGTTGCGTTGCAACGCGTGCTGACGCAATTGCCAGCGAATTTCCCGGCGCCGATCGTGCTGATTCAGCACATGCCGGCAGCGTTCACCAAGGCGTTTGCCGAACGTCTCGACAAGCTCTGCCGCATCAGCGTCAAGGAAGCCGAGGATGGCGACATCCTGCGTCCGGGCCTGGCGCTGCTGGCGCCGGGTGGCAAGCAGATGATGATCGACGGCCGTGGCGCGGTGAAGATTCTGCCGGGCGACGAGCGTCTGAATTACAAGCCGTGCGTGGACATCACTTTCGGTTCTGCTGCCAAGTCCTACGGCGACAAAGTTCTGGCAGTGGTGCTGACCGGCATGGGCGCCGACGGTCGCGAAGGCGCGCGTCTGCTCAAGCAGGGCGGCAGCTCGGTGTGGGCGCAAGATGAGGCAAGCTGCGTGATCTACGGCATGCCGATGGCCATCGTCAAAGCCGATCTGGCTGACGCGGTGTACGGTCTGGACGACATCGGCAAGCACATCGTCGAGGCGTGTATCTGATGGATGTTCTCAGCCTTATCGGCCTCATCATGGCGTTCGTCGCCATCATCGGTGGCAACTACCTGGAAGGCGGTCACCTCGGCGCACTGGCCAACGGCCCGGCAGCGCTGATCGTACTGGGCGGCACCGTCGGTGCTGCGCTGTTGCAGTCGCCAATGAGCGCGTTCAAGCGCGCCATGCAGATTCTCGCCTGGATCTTCTTTCCACCGCGTGTCGACCTGGCCGGCGGCATCGACCGCGTGGTCAATTGGAGCCTGACGGCGCGCAAGGAAGGTCTGCTCGGTCTCGAAGGCGTGGCCGATGCCGAACCCGACAGTTACTCGCGCAAGGGCCTGCAACTGCTGGTCGACGGCGCCGAGCCGGAAGCCATTCGCAGCATTCTCGAAGTGGATTTCTACACCCAGGAATCCCGTGATATCGAAGCCGCCAAAGTCTTCGAAAGCATGGGCGGCTACGCGCCGACCATCGGCATCATCGGTGCGGTGATGGGCCTGATTCACGTGATGGGCAACCTCGCCGATCCGTCGCAACTGGGTAACGGCATTGCCGTGGCTTTCGTCGCGACGATCTACGGCGTGGCCAGTGCCAACCTGATCCTCTTGCCGGTCGCGGCCAAGCTCAAGTCCATCGCATTGCGGCAGTCGCGTTATCGCGAAATGTTGCTGGAAGGAATCCTGTCGATCGCCGAAGGTGAAAACCCGCGCTCTATCGAGCTGAAGCTTCAGGGCTTCATGGATTGATGGGGGAAATGGATCATGGCTCGTCGCAGGCACCAGGAAGAACACGTTAACCACGAGCGCTGGCTCGTGTCCTACGCGGATTTCATCACTTTGCTGTTCGCGTTTTTCGTGGTGATGTACTCGATCTCGTCGATCAACGAAGGCAAGTACAAAGTCATTTCCGAAGCGCTGATCGGCGTATTTACCGACTCCGATCGCTCGCTCAAACCGATTCCGATCGGCGACGAGCGGCCGAAAACCGTGACCCCGGCCAAGCCGCTGGTCAAGGATGCCGAACAGGTCGACGCCGGTATCGCCGGCGCCAGCGATCCGCTGAAAAGCATTGCTGACGACATCAGTGCCGCGTTCGGTGACTTGATCAGCTCCAACCAGATGACCGTGCGCGGCAACGAGTTATGGGTCGAGATCGAACTCAACTCCAGCCTGTTGTTCGGCAGCGGCGATGCGATGCCGAGCGACATCGCCTTCAGCATCATCGACAAGGTCGCGGCGATCCTGAAACCGTTCGACAACCCGATCCACGTCGAAGGCTTCACCGATGATCAACCGATCCGCACGGCGCAGTATCCGACCAACTGGGAACTGTCCTCGGCGCGCTCGGCGAGCATCGTGCGCATGCTCGCCATGCAGGGCGTGAACCCGGGCCGGCTGGCGTCGGTGGGCTACGGCGAATTCCAGCCGGTGGCCAACAACGCCACGGTCGAAGGTCGGGCGAAGAACCGTCGCGTGGTGCTGGTGGTGTCGCGCAATCTTGATGTGCGCCGCAGCCTCACCGGCACCGGAACCGCCAATGCGCAACCGGATGCGGCGTTGAAGCGCGCTGGCACACAAACTGCACCGACCCCGGTCAAGACGCCGGGACGCGAGAGTGCCGTCAATTCTCCGTCGCCCGCATTAACACGCTGAAGCATGTCTCGGCCAATCAACCCGGCCGGGAGGAACGAACTGAATGAGAGTCTGGGCAGTCGCCAATCAAAAGGGTGGTGTCGGTAAAACCACATCCTCCATCGCTTTAGCCGGGTTGCTGGCCGAGGCGGGCAAGCGCGTGGTTGTGGTCGATCTCGACCCGCACGGCTCGATGACCAGCTATTTCGGTTATGACCCCGACAGCCTGGAACACAGCAACTACGACCTGTTCCTGCACAAGGGCAGCGTGCCGCAAGGCCTGCCGGGACAGTTACTGCTGTCGACCAGCGACGAACGCATTTCCCTGCTGCCATCGAGCACTGCACTGGCCACCCTTGAGCGCCAGTCGCCGGGGCAGAGTGGTCTGGGCCTGGTGATCGCCAAGAGTCTGGCGCAGCTGTGGCAGGACTTCGATTACGCAATCATCGACAGCCCACCGTTGCTCGGCGTGCTGATGGTCAACGCCCTCGCGGCGAGTCAGCAACTGGTGATTCCGGTGCAGACCGAGCACTTGGCCGTGAAAGGTCTGGAGCGCATGGTCAATACCCTGGCGATGATCAACCGCTCGCGCAAACAGCCGCTGCCGTTCAGCATCGTGCCGACTTTGTTCGACCGCCGCACGCAGGCCTCGATGGGCACCTTGCGCGTGCTGCGCGACAAATTTCCCGACGATATCTGGCACGGCTACATTCCGGTCGATACCCGACTGCGCGATGCGAGCCGCGCCGGCGTCACGCCTTCGCAATTCGACGGCAAGAGCCGCGGCGTGCTGGCCTACCGCGCGCTGCTCAAGCACCTGCTTGCGCAGCAAC
The DNA here is from genome assembly GCF_057291835.1 of Pseudomonas sp. 1L-B-1-E-C1. Taxonomy (NCBI): domain Bacteria; kingdom Pseudomonadati; phylum Pseudomonadota; class Gammaproteobacteria; order Pseudomonadales; family Pseudomonadaceae; genus Pseudomonas; species Pseudomonas sp. 1L-B-1-E-C1. Next base: position 115,856 of record NZ_JBXAWN010000012.1, read on the forward strand.
TTGTTCCGCAGGTGGCCTGAACATGATCTCCATCCGTGTAGGAGCTGCCGAAGGCTGCGATCTCTTGATCTTGCCTGCCAGTGTTCCTCAGAAGATCAAAAGATCGCAGCCTGCGGTAGCTCCTACCGGGAGTTGCGCATGAACCGGCCGGTCAAGCTGACTTCTCGTCCGCAACAGGCCTTGCAGTCCTATCTGGAAGACCTGCTGCTGGATCTGCCTGAAGACGTGCCGCCGCCGGTCGAAACGCTGCCTCCAGTCGTCGAACAGGCGCAGCCAGAAGTGCAAGAAAGCACCGAGGCCATGGACGAGTTCCAGGCAGCGGTGCTCGAAGAGCAGGCTCGCGACGCGCAGAAGTCTGTCGCTCCAATTGCCGCACCGGCTGTTGCACCGGCAGCCAAAGCACCGGTCGCGCTGATCGACGAGCCGCGCGCGCCGCTGTCGACGCTGGCGCCGCTGCTGCAAACACAATTATTGACCGTGCCGGAACCAGAACCCGAGCCGGAACCCGCGCCGCCAGTGGCGGAGCCGCAGGTGCTGATTCCGCCGCTGGTCGAAGTGCATCTGCCACCGAACAACCCGCCGCCACCGGTTGAACCCGATGGCCGTCCGGCCTGGGCTGCCGAAGCCTTCGAATGCTTGCTGTTCGATGTTGCCGGGCTGACGCTGGCGGTGCCGCTGGTGTGCCTCGGCTCGATCTATTCGCTGGCCGGCCACGAGCTGACGCCGCTGTTTGGTCAGCCGGAGTGGTTCCTCGGGATTCTGCCGAGCCAGGCCGGCAACCTGAAGGTCCTGGACACCGCGCGCTGGGTCATGCCGGATCGGTACCGCGATGATTTCCGTCAGGGCCTGCAATACGTGATTTCGGTACAAGGTTACGAATGGGGGCTGGCGGTACATCAGGTCAGCCGCTCGTTGCGCCTGGATCCGAATGAAATCAAATGGAGAAGTCACCGGGGTCAGCGGCCATGGCTCGCCGGCACCGTGATCGAGCACATGTGTGCATTGCTTGATGTATCCGCGCTGGCCGAGTTGATCGCCAGCGGCGGGGCAAAGCACTTGGGCGGCAACAAGCCGCTACATAAACCGACATAGCAGCCGACATAACAATCAGGCGATGGCATTTTTCAATGCCACCACACAGAACACACACCGCCCAGGGCGGTTTTTTCGAGGGGTCAGGGTATGAGTAGTCAGGCGTCGAATGCAAAAGGTTCTGAAGATCCGATCCTGCAATGGGTGACCTTCAAACTGGATAACGAAACCTACGGCATCAACGTGATGCGCGTGCAGGAAGTGCTGCGCTACACCGAGATCGCTCCGGTGCCGGGTGCCCCAAGCTACGTGCTGGGCATCATCAACCTGCGCGGTAATGTGGTCACCGTGATCGACACCCGTCAGCGCTTCGGCCTGCACAGCGGCGAGATCAGCGACAACACCCGTATCGTCATCATCGAAGCCGACAAGCAAGTCGTTGGCATCATGGTCGACAGCGTGGCCGAAGTGGTTTACCTGCGTCAGTCGGAAATCGAAACCGCACCGAACGTCGGTAACGAAGAATCGGCCAAGTTCATTCAGGGCGTATGCAACAAGAACAACGAGCTGCTGATTCTGGTCGAGCTGGACAAGATGATGAGCGAAGAAGAATGGTCGGAACTGGAGAGCATCTGATTTGATTCTCGAGGTTGCGGTAATTGTCCTGTTCCTGTTCTGGGCCGGCACGCTGGCGATGTTCGTCTCGTACATCAAGGCGCAGCGAGTGATCGCTGCGCAGCAGGCCCAGGGCGATGCGCTGCGCGATCAGCGCATCAAGGAACTGGCCAAACGCGTCGACGACTACCAGAACGGCAATGTGCGCATGGGCGAGGCCCTGCACGAGTTGCGCGCGGTGGTGAGCCCGTTGCCGGACAAGATCGTTGCACTGGAACAACGCGACCCGTCGAGCCTGTCATTCGCCCAGGCGGCGAAACTGGTGGGCATGGGCGCCAGCGTCGATGAACTGACTCAGTCGTGCGGCCTGACCCAGGCTGAGGCGGAGTTGATGCGCAAACTGCACAAAAACTGATACCTGCTGCGCCACTTGTCTTGAGCAAAATCGTCGGTCACACCGGCGATTTTTTTTGCCTGCGATTTCTTTGAAGAATGCCAGAGCCGCGCATTACCGTTTGTCCGAACTGGTATTTCTGACAGTGGAGAATCTCCTTCGCGCCGCCCTAGAGTCCTCCTGTATTGCGAGGGATCCGCTCGTCCTGGGGGGGCGTCACCTGTTTTCGCAAATCCTTCAATCGTGGCTGGCGTTGAATTGGAGTGTGTATGCAAATCGGAGCAGAGAACCTGAGCAAATCACGATCACCCCGCGCGTCTAGGGCGGTGCTGACAACCCTGCTGCTCATGATTGTCTGCCTGGCTCGAGCAAATGCGGGAAGTCCGCTCGTTCAAGACACAGCCGTACCCGTTGAGAAAAATTGTCACGGTGTTCACCTGGTCAATATCGTCGGGCATATGGATGACGATCTCCTGTTCATTGAGCCGGGTATTTCCCAGGTGCTCAATGCTGGCGGTTGCGTCACCAGTATCTTCCTCAACGGTGGTGGTACCGGATTGGAAGCCGGTTTCGATTTTGTTTTAAAGCGAGAAAATGCATCGAAGAAAGCCTATGCGGCAATGTTGGGCAGGCCGACTGAATGGACTCCTGCCATCATCAACACAGGTCCAGCACGCGTGATGAGCGTCACTGCCAATGCGCAACCTGGATTGAAACTGATATTTTTGCGAGTGCCCGGAGGGGGGGTTCGGGGCGGAGATGTGCCGCTGGCCAATCTACTTGACCTCGATACGGTCGTTAAAAGCTGGCCCTTTGTGGATTATGCGGAGGGGCCGATAAACCTCTACAGCGGGTCTTCTCTCATTGAGCTTCTGACCGGATTGATCGTCAGTGAAGGCGCCACCAAAGTGTACGCACTCAACCCTGACACCGTTCCGTATGAAGAACATCCTGACCATATCTATTCCGCGCGATTGACCAGGCTGGCCGTGCAGAAATTGACTGCTGATATCCCGGTGACTTATCACGAAACCTACTCATCGGCGGGGCTGCCTCCAAACGTGGATCCCTCATCCTTGCAGGCCAAGAGGCATGTCGTAGCGCGTTACTTCCATTTTGAAATGGCGGAACCGGTTCACTTCGTGTTCAGTGAGGCCTTCTGGAATGGCAACTGGATCGGTCGCCATAATTTCGACCTCAGCCACTCTCACGAGCGTGTACCGACGGTCAATATTCCTTGGCGGCCGTTGGTCAATTTCCAGACGCAACAGTGTCTGGTTTCGAATGGACTTGGGCGGCGGGTGTCGCTGGCGAAATGCGAATCGAATACTGATCAGGGTTGGGCGTTTGTACCCTCTTCCGTTCCTGTCGGGGGGAAAGGGGTAGCCCTGTTGAAAACAGCATCCGGTCATTGCATTGGGCGCGAGGGTGATCAATTGATCGAACGCGTTTGTGAGCGTAATGCATCGTCTCAGCAATGGACCCCGTGGGATTTCGGCAAAGTTTTCGTACCGGGCCCCGGGAGGAAATGTCTGGATGCAGGGCAACCCGCATTGATTGCGAACTGCGACATGTTTGCGGGTTCCGCATTGTGGGTGCGCAGTGTCGATAACATTGATAGCAATGAATCGATGGAGGTGGCACTGACCGGGGATGTCATTGGCAACGGTTCAGACCGGACAGTGCAAGTACAGCGCCGCCCGGACGGACCGGGTGTTGACGTCTGGGTTACATCGATGGACGCAGACAAGGTCACCTCTGAAAAGTGGTACGAGGGGCGAGTTCCGTTCGATCCCGCCTCGTTGAGTTCCGGATGCGACACTGCGCTTTGTTACGACTCCACGCGCTATCTGCTGGCCGATTTCGATGGTGATCGCAGGGCAGATCTGATGGCTATATCTGCGGGTAAAGGTGACGAAACCATTTTCAGATTGTTGAAAAATGAAGGTGGCCATTTTGCTGCCCCGGTAGTCTGGCGCACTCTCGAGACAGGACATGCCTACGGGCAGGCCCGGCAGTACCTGACCGGCGACTTCAGAGGCGTCGGCAAACAAGATGTGCTGATCGTGCAGACCTGCGATAAGGCATTGTCGGCTTTCTGGCTGATGACAAACACCGGATCGAGCCTGGAAGTCCCGGTTCTATGGGGAGACGCTCGAAAATCGCCATTATCGACTCGTTTTTTTAACGTAAGGCTGGACCCTGACGGCAAGGATGATGTGCTCGCTGTTCATTCGAGCGGGCAGGGGCTGAATTTGTACACCTATAAGAGCAGTGGTTCTTTTTTGGCGTTTGATAAAAGTTTCGAGTATCCGGGCTTTCTTCGCGCGAGAGTGGTCGTGATGAGTTCCGCGGCCACCAAACTGACGGATATCTGGATTTTGCACGCGACAGCAAACGACGCTGCGACCTTTTTCTGGAAAATCAGCAACCTGGATAAGGGGGAGTTTGCGGCGATTCCGTCTTTGGTGTTTGTGGCGCCCCAGCTCAAATGGGCCGATGTGCGGCCCTATGGCTCAGCGACGGGCAGGCAGCTCCTGCTTCCCTACCGTGTTGATGATCCTGTTGCCGAGTATCACTGGCGGGTTGGCAGAGTCGGCTTCATGGCGCTGAATCTGTCCGAGGCCGGCAGTGCTGTCGGCCTAAAGGATCATGGCCATTCACCACAGTTCGAATGGGCGAATCTGCTCTGGCGAGCGCGTTTGAATTGAAGGCGTGTCAGAACGTCGCTTTCATCTGGAGATAAGGTGCGCCGCTTAGAAATCGTCGCCGCGCTCGGTGATGTCCTTCTCGACCATCGGCGCGTTCGGGTCTTGCCCCTCAGGGAATTTGCCCTTCAGGTTCCAGGCAAACGCGATGATCTCGGCGATAGTGCGGTAGAGCTCTTCTGGGATGCTGTCGCCCAGTTCCATCCGCGCCAGCAGGCGTACCAGTTCGGCGTTTTCGTAGATCGGCACTTCGTAATCGCGGGCGATGCGCAGGATTTCTTCGGCCAGTTCATCGTCGCCCTTGGCGGTGAGCGTCGGGGCGTGGTTGCCGTCGTATTTGAGGGCGATGGCCTGGCGTGGGGCAGTGGAATCATTCATGCGGTTTCGTCGACCCAGCGGTGTTCGAGGCGGGTTTGGTTGCCTTGCGGCGGGGTGCCGTGGTGGCAGTCGAGGTCGCCGACGTTGAGCCCGGAATCGAGCAAGCGCTGGCGCAGTGCAAACAGGTTGTTCTCGATCAGGTCGGCGGTGTACGGGCGCTCGGCCCACAGCTGACTGGACAGGCTGCCGGCGACCAGTTGCGCCTGGATCTGCATCGGCCCGAGCGGTTCCAGATCGAAGGCCAGATCGACCCGCCACAGATGCTGTTTCGCTTCACGCTCGTCGCGGCGTTCGTGGGCCTGCGGCTCGCGTTCCGGCGCTTCTTCACGCTGGAATTTGACTTGCAGCGGCACGATGTCCTGCAGGTTGCGCATGGGGATTTCCAGCTGCCAGGTGCTGAGCAGGCGGCCATCGTCGGTGACGCCGGTCTGTTCCAGGCTCGACAGCTGATGACTTTGCAGACGCGACACCGCAGCGGCGGCGAGGCGCAGCAGTTGTTCGAGATCGCCTTCGCCTTCCAGTTTCGCCAGCAGCCGTTCGGGCAACGGGAAGCTGCTCGGCACCGGTTTGGCGCTGACCTGACCGAGGGTGCCCAAGGCGTTTCGAACGAAACTCGGCAGCGCCTGTGCCAAGGTGTTGGCGGCGATGATCGCATTGAAATTGGTGTTGTTCGGCAGGCCCGGAGTCAGTTGCGCGATCAGCTTGAGCAGGTCGGCTTTCATGTCCGGGGCGAGGCTCGGGTTTTGCCCGCCGAGCAATTTCGCTTCGAGGAATGCGCCGCTGTTGGCCAAGGCCAGCGCCACGCCTTTGGCCGTGCTCATTTGCTGCACGTCCGGCAGGCTGGCGAGCAACTTGTCGACCACTGCACGAAGATCGGCCGAGGTCTGATCGCTGGCCGGCGGCAGGTTCTGCAGCAGTTTCAGCAGACCATCGAGCGAGCCCTGACGACTTTGCTGGCCGAGCAGTTGCTGACTGACCGCCAGTTGCTCCTGACGGCTGCTCAACGGCACGAATTTGAGGGTTTGCGCGTCCTGCACCTGCGCCGACAACAAGGTGCCGATGCGCAGCGGTTGCGGGCTGTCGACGGTCAACGTGCTGCCGCTTAACGCCGTATTGAGCAGGGTCACCATCGAACGGAACACCGCCGCTTGTCCCGGCGTCTGCGGCAACGCTTGGGTGGTCACGACTTTGCCTTGCAACAAGGTGCCGGCCGGCAATTGCGCGGTATCGATGCGGGTGAGAGTGGCGACGCTGCTGGCGATCGCTTGCTGCACCGTGATCGCCAGATTGCCCGCCGACGGCTGGGTGATTGCCAGATTGGTGCCCTGTGGCAACGGCAGATTGCTACTGGCCTGCACGGTGGTCTGGCGACCGCTGTCGAGGGTCACTTTGAGCAGCAATTCAAAGGTCTGATCGGCCTGCTTGAGCGACAACACCTCGGCTTTGGCGCTTTGCCCGGCGCCGATCAGACCCTCGACCGGCGTCAGCAGCTTGAGCAATTCACCCATCTGCGGGCGAGCGCTCGCCGGCACGGTGGGCGGCAGCGGGAGGATGTTCATTTCGCCTGTCATACGCGGACACAACCTGAGGAAATTGCACTCTTGAGAGTAAGGCACGGCATGTATAATGCCGCGCGTCGTGCGCTTCGTTCAAAAAACCTGGCAATTGTTTGATCCAGCTCGCCAGATCGAGCGATCAAAGCATCTATGCTGCATCTCTTTAACGGCCGTTCCAGAGCCGACTTGAACCGTATAAGGCCCGTGATCCCTTGACCAGTCCTGTCCTGCAAACTGTTGCCCTGGCGTGTGAACGCGATCTGCGGCTGCTTTTCGAAAACCTCGAATTGCGCCTGGTCAGTGGCGACATGGTGCAGATCAGCGGCCCCAACGGCAGCGGCAAGACCAGTCTTTTACGTCTGCTCGCCGGTTTGATGCAACCCACCGATGGCCAGGTGCTGCTCAACGGTCAGCCGCTGACCGAGCAACGCAGCGAACTGGCGCGCAATCTGTTGTGGATCGGCCACGCCGCCGGGATCAAGGATCTGCTCACTCCCGAAGAAAACCTGTCGTGGCTCTGCGCCCTGCATCATCCCGCCGAGCGCGAGGTGATCTGGCAGGCGCTGGCAGCGGTAGGATTGCGCGGTTTCGAAGATGTTCCCTGCCACAGTCTTTCCGCTGGCCAACAGCGCCGTGTGGCGCTGGCGCGGCTGTATCTGGACAGCCCGCCGTTGTGGATTCTCGACGAACCTTTCACCGCGCTGGACAAGCAGGGCGTTGCGCAACTGGAAGAACATCTGGCCGGGCATTGCGAACGCGGTGGGCTAGTGGTGCTGACCACCCACCATACGCTGAGCCGCATGCCGGCCGGTTATCGCGACATCGATCTGGGGAAATGGGCGGTATGAGTGTCTTCGGCCTGCTGCTTGCCCGCGAATCGCGCCTGCTGTTCCGCCGCCCGGCGGAGCTGGCCAATCCGCTGATTTTCTTCGCCATCGTCATTGCACTGTTCCCGCTGGCCGTCGGCCCGGAAACTCAAGTCTTGCAAAACCTGTCCCCGGGGTTAGTCTGGGTGGCGGCGTTGTTGTCGGTCCTGCTGTCGCTGGACGGATTGTTTCGCAGTGATTTCGAAGACGGCTCGCTGGAACAGTGGGTCCTTTCGTCGCACCCGTTGCCGCTTCTGGTGCTGGCCAAGGTGCTGGCACACTGGCTGTTCTCCGGTCTGGCGCTGGTGCTGCTGTCGCCTCTGCTGGCGTTGATGCTCGGTTTGCCGGCCGCGTGTCTGCCGGTGCTGCTGCTGTCGTTGCTGCTGGGCACGCCGGTGCTGAGCCTGCTCGGCGCAGTGGGCGCAGCGCTGACAGTCGGTTTGAAACGCGGCGGTCTGTTGCTGGCGCTGCTGATTCTGCCGTTGTACATCCCGGTGTTGATCCTTGGCAGCGGCGCGTTGCAGGCCGCGCTGCAAGGCATGCCGGCGACCGGATACCTGTTGTGGATGGCCAGCCTTACAGCCTTGGCGATCACCCTGACACCCTTTGCAACAGCCGCTGGCCTGAAGATCAGCGTCGGCGAATAATAATGAGGCCTGGTCAAAAATTGACCACTTCTTCCAGAAGAAAGGCATGACCCTCTGCCAGCTCGCGATGATGAGCGGCAACCGTGATGGAAACAGTATGAACTGGACCTGGTTTCACAAGCTCGGCTCGCCCAAGTGGTTCTACGGCATCAGCGGCAAGTTCCTGCCGTGGCTGAGCATCGCAGCGTTGCTGCTGATCGGCATTGGTGTGGTCTGGGGCCTGGCGTTCGCGCCGCCGGATTACCAGCAAGGCAACAGCTTCCGCATCATTTACATCCATGTGCCGGCGGCGATGCTCGCCCAGTCGATCTACGTGATGCTCGCGGTGTGCGGCGTGGTCGGGCTGGTGTGGAAGATGAAGCTGGCCGACGTCGCCCTGCAATGTGCTGCGCCGATCGGTGCGTGGATGACCGCCGTGGCGTTGGTCACCGGCGCAATCTGGGGCAAACCGACCTGGGGCTCGTGGTGGGTGTGGGACGCGCGCCTGACCTCGATGCTGATTCTGCTGTTTCTGTATTTCGGCGTGATCGCGCTGGGCAATGCCATCAGCAACCGCGACAGCGCTGCCAAGGCCTGCGCGGTGCTAGCGATCGTTGGGGTGATCAACATTCCGATCATCAAATACTCGGTGGAGTGGTGGAACACCCTGCACCAGGGCGCGACGTTCACTCTCACGGAAAAACCGGCGATGCCGGCGGAAATGTGGCTGCCGTTGCTGCTGACAGTGCTGGGGTTCTATTGCTTCTTCGGCGCTGTGCTGTTGCTGCGCATGCGTCTGGAAGTGCTCAAGCGCGAAGCTCGCGCCAGTTGGGTGAAAGCCGAAGTACAGCAGAATCTGGAGGCGGCGCGATGAGTTTTGCTTCATTCGGCGACTTCCTCGCCATGGGCCATCATGGCCTGTATGTCTGGTCGGCCTACGGCATCTGTCTGGCGGTGCTGGCCCTCAACGTGGTGGCGCCGATTGCGGCGCGCAAGCGTTATCTGCAACAAGAGGCGCGTCGTCTGCGCCGGGAGAACGGCCAGTGAATGCGCTGCGCAAAAAACGTCTGATCATCATTCTGGCCATCCTGGTCGGGGTCGGCGCCGCTGTCGGCCTGGCCCTGAGCGCGCTGCAGGAAAACATCAATCTGTTTTACACGCCGACGCAGATCGCCAACGGTGAGGCGCCGCAGGACACGCGCATCCGCGCCGGCGGCATGGTCGAGGCCGGTTCGCTGCAACGATCAAAGGATTCGCTGGACGTCAGGTTCGTCGTCACCGATTTCAACAAATCCGTGACCATCGCTTATCGCGGCATCCTCCCGGATCTGTTCCGCGAAGGGCAGGGCATCGTCGCCCTCGGCAAGCTCAACGCTGACGGCGTGGTGGTCGCTGATGAAGTGCTGGCCAAGCACGACGAGAAGTACATGCCGCCGGAAGTGACCAAAGCGTTGAAGGACAGCGGTCAATCCGCGCCAACGCCTGTGAAGGAGGGTTGATCGATGGCAGCCGCACTGTTTATTCCTGAGCTGGGCCATCTGGCGATGATCCTCGCCCTGTGTTTTGCGCTGGTGCAGGCCGTGGTGCCGCTGGTTGGCGCCTGGCGCGGTGATCGTTTCTGGATGAGTCTGGCCCAGCCCGCAGCATGGGGGCAGTTTGCGTTTTTGCTGTTTGCGTTCGGCATTCTGACCTATGCCTTCATGGTCGACGATTTCTCCGTCGCCTATGTCGCAAACAACTCCAATACCGCCTTGCCGTGGTACTACAAGTTCAGCGCGGTGTGGGGCGCCCACGAAGGTTCGCTGCTGCTGTGGGCGCTGATTCTCGGTGGCTGGACCTTCGCCGTGTCGGTGTTCTCACGGCAGTTGCCGCAAGTCATGCTCGCCCGCGTCCTGGCGGTGATGGGCATGATCAGCACCGGTTTCCTGCTGTTCCTGATCCTCACGTCCAACCCGTTCAAACGCATCCTGCCGCAGATGCCGAGCAATGGCGCTGACCTCAATCCACTTTTGCAAGACATCGGCCTGATCGTTCATCCGCCGATGTTGTACATGGGCTACGTCGGCTTTTCGGTGGCGTTCGCCTTCGCCATCGCAGCGTTGATGGGCGGTCGCCTCGATGCGGCATGGGCGCGCTGGTCGCGGCCATGGACCATCGTCGCCTGGGCGTTCCTCGGTATCGGTATCACCCTTGGTTCGTGGTGGGCGTATTACGAACTCGGCTGGGGCGGCTGGTGGTTCTGGGATCCGGTGGAAAACGCCTCGTTCATGCCATGGCTGGTCGGCACCGCGTTGATTCACTCGCTGGCGGTCACCGAAAAACGCGGTGTGTTCAAGAGCTGGACGGTGTTGCTGGCGATCGCTGCGTTCTCCCTGAGCCTGCTCGGCACTTTCCTGGTGCGTTCGGGCGTGCTGACCTCGGTGCACGCGTTCGCCTCGGATCCGGAGCGCGGCGTGTTCATCCTGATTTTCCTGCTGTTCGTGGTCGGCGGCTCGCTGACGCTGTTCGCACTGCGCGCGCCGGTAGTGAAAAGCCAGGTCGGCTTCAACCTGTGGTCGCGCGAGACTTTGCTGCTGGGCAACAACCTGGTGCTGGTGGTCGCGGCGTCGATGATCCTGCTTGGCACCTTGTATCCGCTGATTCTCGATGCCATCAGCGGCGCCAAGCTGTCGGTCGGCCCGCCGTACTTCAATGCGTTGTTCATACCGTTGATGGCGTTGCTGATGCTGGTCATGGCGGTCGGTGTGATCGTGCGCTGGAAGGACACCCCGGTGAAATGGCTGGCGAGCATGCTCACCCCGGTGCTGCTCGGCAGCGTCGCACTGGCCGTGGTGGCCGGCGTGGCTTATGGCGACTTCAACTGGGCGGTGATTGCGACATTCCTGCTCGCTGCTTGGGTGCTGCTCGCCGGCGTGCGCGATCTGTTCGACAAGACTCGCCACAAGGGTTTGATCAAGGGCCTGCCGACGCTGACCCGCAGCTATTGGGGCATGCAGATCGCCCACCTGGGCATCGCCGTGTGCGCGCTGGGGGTGGTGTTGTCGAGCCAGAACAGTGCCGAACGCGACCTGCGTCTGGCGCCGGGCGAGTCGATGAACCTGGCCGGCTATCAGTTCGTCTTCGAAGGCGCCAAACACTTCGAGGGGCCGAATTTCACCTCGGACAAAGGCACCATCCGCGTCATTCGCGACGGCCAGGAGATCAGCGTGCTGCACCCGGAAAAACGTCTGTACACCGTGCAGAACTCGGTGATGACCGAAGCCGGCATCGATGCCGGTTTCACCCGCGATCTCTACGTCGCCCTCGGCGAGCCGCTGGATAACGGCGCCTGGGCCGTGCGCGTACACGTCAAACCGTTCGTGCGCTGGATCTGGTTCGGCGGCTTGCTCACCGGTTTCGGTGGATTGTTGGCCGCACTGGATCGGCGTTATCGGGTCAAGGTGAAAAGCAAAGTGCGCGAAGCGCTGGGCATGACGGGAGCGGCGGCATGAGGCGTTGGTTGATGTTGTTGCCGCTGGCGATTTTCCTGCTGGTGGCGGTGTTTCTTTATCGCGGTTTGTACCTGGATCCGGCGGAGCTGCCGTCGGCGATGATCAACAAGCCGTTCCCGGAGTTTTCCCTGCCCAGCGTGCAGGGTGACAAGACGCTGACCAAGGCCGACATTCTTGGCAAACCGGCACTGGTCAACGTCTGGGGCACCTGGTGCATTTCCTGCCGGGTCGAGCATCCGGTGCTGAACAAACTCGCCGAGCGCGGCGTGGTGATCTACGGCATCAACTACAAGGACACCAATGCCGATGCCTTGAAATGGCTGGCCGAGTTCCACAATCCGTACGCGCTGGATATTCGTGATGACGAAGGCTCGCTGGGCCTCAACCTCGGGGTCTACGGCGCGCCGGAAACGTTCTTCATCGACGCCAAGGGCATCATCCGCGACAAGTTCGTCGGGGTGATCGATGAGCAGGTCTGGCGCGAGAAACTCGCGGCCAAATATCAGGCGCTGGTCGATGAGGCCCAGCCATGAAGCGTTTTCTTGCAGCACTGGTGTTGGGCTTGAGCCTGGCCGGTGTCGCCCACGCGGCCATCGACACCTACGAGTTTGCCAACGAGGGCGACCGCGAGCGTTTCCGCGAACTGACCAAGGAACTGCGCTGCCCCAAATGCCAGAACCAGGACATCGCCGACTCCAACGCGCCGATCGCCGCCGACCTGCGTAAAGAGATTTTCCGCATGCTCGGCGAGGGCAAGGACAATCAGCAGATCATCGACTTCATGGTCGATCGCTACGGTGATTTCGTCCGCTACAAACCGGCGCTGAATGCGAAGACCGCGCTGCTGTGGTTCGGCCCGGCCGGGCTGCTGCTCGGTGGTTTCGTGGTGATCGCACTGATCGTGCGCAGGCGCCGCGGGCAACGTGCCGAAACCCCGTCATCGCTGTCTGCCGAAGAACGTCAGCGCCTCGACCAACTGTTGGATAAAAACCAAGAATGATTGATTTCTGGCTTGCCGCAGGGCTGTTGCTTCTGGTCGCCCTGAGTTTTCTGCTGATCCCGGTGCTGCGCGAACGCCGCGCCCAGCGTGAAGAAGATCGCACCGCGTTGAACGTCGCGCTGTATCAGGAGCGGGTTGCCGAGCTGCAAGCGCAGCAGGCCGAAGGCGTGCTCGACGCCGCGCAACTGCACAGCGGCCGCGCGGAAGCCGCACGGGAACTGCTCGCTGATACCGAAGGCGTCACCGCACCGCGTGTCTCGCGGCTGGGCAAGCCGTTGCCGTTGTTGGCTGCAGTGTTGGTGCCGGTGTTGGGCCTCGGTCTGTACCTGCATTTCGGCGCCGCCGACAAGGTCGAACTGACCCGCGAATTCGCCCAGGCGCCGCAGTCGATGGAAGAGATGACCCAGCGTCTGGAGCGTGCAGTTGCAGCTCAACCGGATTCCGCCGAAGGTCTGTATTTCCTCGGCCGTACCTACATGGCTCAGGATCGCCCGGCGGACGCGGCGAAGATGTTCGAGCGCGCCGCCAACCTCGCCGGTCGCCAGCCGGAACTGCTCGGCCAGTGGGCGCAGGCGCAGTATTTTGCCGACGGTAAAAAGTGGTCGGAGAAGATTCAGAAACTGACTGACGAAGCGCTGAAGGCCGATCCGAAAGAAGTCACCAGCCTCGGCCTGCTCGGCATCGCCGCGTTCGAAGGCGAGCGGTATCAAGAAGCAATCGACTACTGGAATCGCCTGCTCGCGCAACTGCCTCCGGAAGACAACTCGCGCGCTGCGCTGCAAGGCGGAATCGAGCGTGCCGCCGAACGCCTGAAGGCCAGCGGTGGCAAAGTTGCCCAAGTACCGGCGCCGAAAGCTGCGTTGCTGAAAGTCAGCGTTGATCTGGCCAGCGAACTCAAGAGCAAGGTGCAGCCGGGCGACAGCGTGTTCATCTTCGCCCGCGCCACCTCAGGCCCACCGGCGCCGCTGGCGGCCAAACGTCTGACCGTCGCCGACCTGCCAGTGACCGTCGAACTGGGCGACGCCGACGCAATGATGCCGCAGTTGAAACTGTCCAACTTCCCTGAAGTCCAACTGGTTGCGCGCATCTCACGGGCCGGTCAACCGACGGCCGGTGAGTGGATCGGTCGCAGCGGCCCCCTGGCCAGCAGCACCACCGCGCCACAAAAACTGACCATCGACAGCCCGGACCAGTAACCGGACCCAACAGGAAAGCACCGCCATGCACACCATCGCCCGTATCACAGTCCTCACACTGGCCCTGGGCTTGAGTGCATGTGCGGTACAACGCCCGGAACCGACCACCAGCCTGCCGCCGATTCCGCCGTCGCAACCGAGCCCGACCCCGTCGACCTCGCCGACCCCGGGCAAAACCATTCCGGCAAAACCGTCGAAACCGGTGCCACGCACGTCGGCCAGCTTCGCCCCACCACCGGGCGGCAACAGCCACTGGGACCAGAAACTCGGCGTCTACGTCCTCGACGACCAGACCAACACCTTCTACCGCCAGCGCACCTACTACCGTTGGAACAACGGCTGGAGCCGCTCGGTCAGCCCCAACGGCCCGTGGGAAGACACCAACATCCACGGCGTACCGCCGGGGTTGGGCAAGCAGTTCGGGCAGTGAATGCAAACGGCGATCTTCGGATCGCCGTTTTGCTGTGTGCCTGTTGGGTTCTCACAGAAATTGCTCATGGAAGCGCTGCACAGCGCTCAGGGTTTAGCGGTTTCAATCACACCCTGTAAAACAACCAGACGTCGTTCTGCCAATTTCCCTGCTTGAGTAAATATAACTCTAGAGTTATTTTTGTGAGACCAAGGCAAGGAGGCGGTTGGTGCAGAGCAGGCTATTGATCAAGGAGTTGGAGGAGGCAGGCTGGACGCTGGATCGGGTCACCGGCAGTCATCACATCTTCAAGCACCGATACAACCCGTACACGATTCCCGTCCCACATCCGAAAAAGGATTTGCCGTTGGGGACGGTCAAGAGCATCAGGCGGCGTGCCGGGTTGTACAACCCGCGAGCCAGTTACGAAGGAGATCCGTAATGCAATATCCAATCTGTATCGAGTGGGGAGACGAGAACACAGCCATCGGTATTCAGATCCCCGATATTCCCGGCGCCGTTACAGCAGGGGATAGCTTTGAAGATGCCTACAAGGCGGCGGTTGAAGTCGCCCACATCATGCTGCAGGAGATTGCGGCGGACGGGGAGTCGATTCCTATGCCGACTTCGGCATCCGCTCATCGCAATAATCCGGACTTTGCCGACATGGGATGGGGCATGCTCGAGCTGGACATTTCGCCCTATCTCGGCAAGACCGAGAAGGTCAACGTAACGCTGCCCGGTTATGTGATTCAGCGCATCGATCGTTATGTGCGCGAACACAACGTCAAAAGCCGCTCCTCCTTTCTGGCGGATGCGGCGATGGAGAAACTGGTTCGTTATTAAGCTTCATCGCTCCCCCAGGCTCAATGAATAACCTGTGGGAGCGAGCCTGCTCGCGAAGCTTTTGAAGCCTTACGCCGCTGCCAATGAACCACGCTGCGTAACACTCAAAAACCGTAGCAACGCCAACAACGGAAACACACTCCCCACAATCACGATCCACAGCCAGCCGCCATGCTCGTACACCGCGCTGGCCACCGACGAGCCGAAGGCGCCGCCGATGAAGATGCTGGTCATGTACAGCGCGTTCAAACGGCCGCGACTTTTCGCGTCCAGCGAGTACACCGCGCGTTGGCCGAGGACCATGTTCATCTGCACGCAGAAGTCGAGTACCACGCCGGTCACGGCCAGGCCAATGACGCTGTAGGCCGGGTGAATGAAGGCGGGCAGGAAGCTCAGGCTGGCGAATAGCATGGCCAGCAGCGAGGCGATGCGTGTGTGACCGGCATCGGCGAGGCGACCGCTGATTGGCGCGGCGATGGCACCGATGGCGCCGACCAGGGCGAAAATCGCGATTTCGCTTTGCGACAGGCCATGGTTGCGCGCCAGTTCCAGCGGCACGGCGGTCCAGAACAGGCTGAACGTGGCAAACATGCAGCCCTGATAAAACGCCCGCTGACGCAGCACCGGTTGCTGGCGCAGCAGCGTCCACAGCGAGCCGATCAACTGGCCATAGGTGGCGCTGTGATCGGGCTGGCGCTTGGGCACGGTCAGTGCGAGCACCACGCTGATTGCCGCCATCAACGCTGCGGCGATCATGAACATGGCACGCCAGCCGAGGTGGTCGGCGACCACGCTCGACACCGGTCGCGCCAGCAGAATACCCAGCAGCAGACCGCCCATGATTCCGCCGACCACGCGGCCACGGGATTCTTCCGGCGCCAGATGCGCAGCCAGCGGAATCAGGATCTGCACCGACACCGAGCTGAAGCCGACCAGCAGCGAGATCAGCAGAAACACGTTGGGCTGCTCGGTAAACGCCGCGCCGAGCAGACTGGCGATCGCCACCAGCGTAGTGATGATCATCAGCCGCCGGTTTTCCAGAAGATCCCCCAGCGGCACCAGAAAGAACAGGCCCAACGCGTAACCGATCTGGGTCAGCGAGACGATGAAACTGGCCATGGTGTCGGACAGGCCGATGTCCGGCGCAATCAGGCCGATGATCGGTTGTGCATAGTAAATGTTGGCAACGATGGCGCCGCAGCAGAACGCGAACAGCAAGACCATGCCTCGGGTCATTGCGTGAGGTGTGGTGGTCATAGAGGATCTCGGGTCGGGCACAGGAAAGCGGAGAGGCTAATGGACAACGGGGACGGGCAGAAGACGTTTTCGGATGATAACTGTTATTACGTTGTGTAATGAATTCTGGATGGTTACGGGGGAAGGCTGGATGTGTTTGTTCATTCAACAAAAGCCCCTCACCCTAGCCCTCTCCCGGGGGGAGAGGGGACTGATTGGGGGATGCTTGGGAGGTACGCCGACCTGATGGTTATTCGCTGAATCCGCAACGGTCGAATCCAAAAATTATCTTCTCGATCCATATTCCACTCGGTCCTTCAGGTCGATGTCTGACGTAAGTCACCTCGGTCGGCCCCCTCTCCCTCTGGGAGAGGGCTGGGGTGAGGGGCTTCTGGCTCAACAAAAAGGCGACCTTGGTGGGTCGCCTTTTGATTTTTCAGATCAAGCCTTACTGCCCGCTATAAATCTGATCAAACACCCCACCATCATTGAAGTGAGTCTTCTGCACGGTGCGCCAGTCACCAAAAGTCTTCTCCACCGAAAGGAAATCGACTTTCGGGAAACGGTCGGTGTACTTCGCCAGCACCGCCGGGTCACGCGGGCGCAGGTAGTTGGCCGCAGCAATTTCCTGACCTTGCGGCGACCACAAGTACTTCAGATACTCATCCGCCGCAGCGCGCGAGCCTTTCTTGTCGACGACTTTGTCGACCACGGACACCGGTGGCTCGGCTTCGGCGGAGACGCTTGGGTAGATCACTTCGAACTGATCGCGACCGAACTCGCGGGCGATCATTTCCGCTTCGTTTTCGAAGGTCACCAGTACGTCGCCGATCTGGTTGGTCATGAACGTGGTGGTGGCGGCGCGGCCACCGGTATCCAGTACTGGTGCCTGCTTGAACAGCTTGCCGACGAAATCCTTGGCCTTGTTCTCGTCACCACCGTTTTTCAGCACATAACCCCAGGCCGAGAGGTAGGTGTAGCGGCCATTACCCGAGGTTTTCGGATTGGGCACGATCACCTGTACGCCGTCCTTGAGCAGGTCCGGCCAGTCTTTCAGCGCTTTCGGGTTGCCCTTGCGAACAATGAACACCGTGGCCGAGGTGAACGGCGCGCTGTTGTTCGGCAGGCGCGTGACCCAATTGTCCGGCACCAGTTTGCCGTTGTCGGCGAGGGCGTTGATGTCGGTGGCCATGTTCATGGTGATGACGTCAGCCGGCAGGCCATCGATCACCGAGCGCGCCTGCTTGCTCGAGCCGCCGAAGGACATCTGTACGGTGATGTTTTCCTTGTGCTCGGCTTGCCAGTGTTTCTGGAACGCAGTGTTGTAGTCCTTGTAGAAATCGCGCATCACGTCGTAGGAAACGTTAAGCAGCGTCGGTGCTGCCTGGGCGATGTTGGCCAAGGTCAGGCCGGCGGCGAAAAGTGAGGCGCCAAAGAGTTTTTTCACTGCGCATTCCTTGTTGATTGTCGATGTAGGAGCTGCCGAAGGCTGCGAGCTTTTGATCTTGAAAACAAAGTCAAAAGCTCGCAGCCTTCGGCAGCTCCTACCGGGGGTGATGTTTAATTGCCAGCGACTATAACGGGCCACGCATAAGCGTTTAAAGATTAAAAAGCTCTGTGCTTATTCCACTTTCTTGAACAGCTGACTGCCGCATCGCGAACAGAACGCTGCGCTCTGCTCGTGGGTCTTTTTCTGACAGCCCGGGCAGTCATGTTGCAGCTGCTCGCCGCGCATGGCATTGGCCAGCTCAGCGGTGAAAATACCCGTGGGTACGGCGATGATCGAGTAACCGGTGATCATCACCAGCGAGGAGATCACTTGGCCCAGCGGCGTCTTCGGCACGATGTCGCCGAAACCGACGGTGGTCAAGGTGACGATCGCCCAATAGATGCCTTTGGGAATGCTGGTGAAGCCATGCTCCGGGCCTTCAATCACATACATCAGCGTGCCGAACACCGTCACCAGCGTGCACACGCTGACCAGAAACACGACGATTTTCTGCTTGCTGCCGCGCAGCGCCGACATCAGATAGTTGGCTTGCTTGAGGTATGGGCTGAGCTTGAGCACGCGGAAAATTCGCAGCATCCGGATAATCCGAATGATCAGCAGATACTGCGCATCGCTGTAATACAGCGCGAGAATGCCGGGCACGATCGCCAGCAGGTCGACCAATCCATAAAAACTGAAGGCATAGCGCAGCGGCTTCGGCGAGCAGTACAGACGCAGGATGTACTCGCCGAGGAAGATCGCCGTGAAACCCCACTCTATATAGGCCAGAACGTCGGCATAATTGCGGTGGACGCTGTCGATACTGTCGAGCATCACGATCACCAGGCTGGCGAGGATGATCAACAGCAGGATGCCGTCGAAGCGACGCCCGGCCGGGGTGTCGCTCTGGAAAATCATGACGAAAAGCCGTTCGCGCCAATTGTTGCTGCTGTCCATGGATAACGCCTGAATCGAAGATCAGCGCAGCCTAGGGTGATTCTCCTCGTGAGCGCAAGACTCATGCGCAAGCGCTGCCTTGCCGAGCATTTGAATGCCGGCACGAATCAGCCAGCAGGCGAGGATGAACGGCGCGGTCAGCGTCGCCTGTCCCGCAGCAGCAAACAGCGGCGTCACCAGCAGCGCCAGGACAATCCCGAGCAGCGGCAGCCACGGATGTTGCCGTTGCGCGCTGAAGGCGAGGGCGGCGAGCACGGCGTTGTAGCCGCCGAGCCCGAGCAGTGCGGCGGACGTGTCGTGGTGCAGCAGACTGGAGCCGAGGCCGATCACCGAAGCCAGCAGCGCCCAGCAGAACGCCCGGCGATCGGCGAGCAGCAAACCGCTGGCGATCAACGCCCCGGCCAAAGGATGGTCGAGGAACATCACCTGGCCAAAGCCGCGCAGTTCAGCGGCCAGCACATTCATCGTGTTCAGGTTGATCGACGCCGCCGGGGCAGACGGTTCGGCGAATATCAGCAGCACCCAACTGATCGCTACGAACGGCGAGGTATAGGCGGGTATGGAACGGCTGCGGTACACATGCTTGAGCCATTGCTGAGTGAGCATCGCGCTCAAACCGCCAGCCGCGAGAATCAGCGGCGGCAGTAGCGGCGACCAGGGGAAATACAGGCTGAGCAGCAGACCGAGCAAAACGCCGTTGTAGCTGAACAGCCCGGCCTGGCGATCGGCCTTGGCGTAGTTGCGCCGTTGCGCAGTGAGCAGACCGGCAACGCCACCGAGCAGCGCCCCGGCAAACAGCACCGGCGCCGTCAGCAGAATTGCCAACAGACACAGCAGGCCGCACAGCGGATGGCGCTGGAAGAAAATCTGACTGAAACCGTTGAGCAAAGCCTCGGCCCAGTCGGGGCAGTGGGTGTTGAAGTGATTGGCAGGCATGGCAGTTCTGAAAGTCAGGGAAAACCGAGGCGCCTGCTTCGCGAGCAAGCTCGCTCCCACACTGGATCTGTGATCGACACAAAACCAGTGTGGGAGCGAGCTTGCTCGCGAAGAGGCCGGTACAGGTGTTAGATCAAGGTTTCGATGCGCAGCGAATTGGTCGACCCAGGCTGCCCAAACGGCACGCCGGCGGTGATCAGCAGCGTGTCGCCACGCTCGGCCATGCCTTGCGCCTGAGCGATTTCCAGCGCGGTCGAGCAGACTTCGTCGACCTGACGCAGGCGATCATTGACCACCGAATGAATGCCCCAGGCCACGCTCAAGCGCCGCGCCGTCTGCAGATTTGGCGTCAGGTTGAGGATCGGTGCTTTCGGCCGCTCCCGCGATGCACGCAGCGTCGAAGCGCCCGACTCGCTGTAATTGACCAGCACCGCCACCGGCAGCACGTTGCTGATCCGGCGGATCGCGCAGCTGATCGCATCGGAAACGGTCGCCTCGGCTTTCGGTCGGCTGACGTCGAGCTGGGTCTGATAATCCGGGCCGTTCTCAACCTGACGGATGATCTTGCTCATCATCTGCACGGCTTCCAGCGGATATTCGCCGGATGCAGTTTCCGCCGAGAGCATCACCGCATCGGCGCCTTCGGCCACGGCGTTAGCGACATCCGTCACCTCGGCCCGAGTCGGCGCCGGTGAGAAGCGCATCGACTCAAGCATCTGCGTCGCCACCACCACCGGTTTGCCCAGCGCGCGGCAGGTGGTGATGATGTTTTTCTGAATCTGCGGCACGCTTTCCGCCGGCACTTCCACGCCAAGATCCCCGCGCGCGACCATGATCGCGTCGCTCAGCTCAGCGATTTCACGCAATTGCTCGACCGCCGAAGGCTTCTCGATTTTTGCCATCAGAAACGCCTTGTCGCCGATCAATGCACGGGCCTCGATGATGTCCTGCGGACGCTGGACGAACGACAGCGCAACCCAGTCCACGCCCAGTTCCAGACCGAAGCTCAGGTCGCGGCGATCCTTGGCGGTCAGCGGGCTGAGGTCGAGCACCGCTTGCGGCACGTTCACACCTTTGCGGTCAGACAATTCGCCACCGTTGAGCACCGTGGTGTCGATTGCATCGGCGTACTTGGTGACCACGCGCAGGCGCAGTTTGCCGTCGTCGAGCAGCAGATCCATGCCGGCTTCCAGCGCGGCAATGATCTCCGGATGCGGCAGATTCACCCGGCGTTCATCGCCCGGTGTCGCATCGAGATCGAGACGGAACGCCTGACCGCGATGCAACTGCACCTTGCCGTCGGCGAACTTGCCGACGCGCAGTTTCGGCCCCTGCAGATCCATGAGAATGCCCAGCGGATAATTGAGCTGGCGCTCGACTTCGCGGATCCACTGATAACGCTTGGCGTGGTCGGCGTGATCGCCGTGGCTGAAGTTCAGGCGGAAGATGTTGACCCCGGCCTCGACCAGCTCGCGGATGTCGTCGATACCATCGACCGCGGGGCCGAGGGTGGCGAGGATTTTGACCTTTTTATCAGGCGTCATGATTTGCAGTTCTCAAGGATCAGAATGGCGCGGAAGTCGTTGACGTTAGTGCGAGTCGGCTCGGTGACGATCAGCGCATCGAGCGCCTGGAAGTAGCCGTAGCCGTTGTTGTTATCCAGCTCGTCGCTGGCGCTCAGACCGAGGGCGGCTGCGCGGGCGTAGCTGTCCGGGGTCATGATCGCGCCGGCGTTGTCTTCCGAGCCGTCGATGCCATCGGTGTCGCCGGCCAACGCATAGACGCCGGGCTGGCCCTTGAGGCTGTCGGTCAGGCTGAGGAGGAATTCGGCGTTACGCCCGCCACGGCCATTGCCGCGCACGGTCACCGTGGTTTCGCCGCCGGAAAGGATCACGCACGGCGCCGCCAGTGGCTGGCCGTGGTGGATGATCTGCCGGGCGATGCCAGCGTGGACTTTCGCCACTTCGCGGGACTCGCCTTCGAGGTCGCCAAGGATCAGCGTGCTGAAACCGGCCTGACGGCACTTCACCGCCGCCGCATCCAATGATTGCTGCGGCCGGGCAATCAATTGGAAATGGCTGCGCGCCAGACTCGGGTCGCCAGGTTTGACCGTTTCCGATTCCGGGCTCTGCAGCCAAGTGCGCACAGAGGCGGGGATGTCGATGCCGTAGCGCTTGATGATCGCCAATGCTTCGGCGGAGGTGCTTGGGTCGGCCACGGTCGGGCCGGAGGCGATAACGGTGGCGAGGTCGCCCGGTACATCGGAAATCGCATAGGTATAAACCGTCGCCGGCCAACAGGCCTTGCCGAGACGGCCGCCCTTGATCGCCGAGAGGTGCTTGCGCACGCAGTTCATCTCGCCGATGGTCGCACCGGATTTCAGCAGGGCTTTGTTGATCGACTGCTTGTCAGCGAGGGTAATGCCTTCGGCCGGCAAGGCAAGCAGGGCAGAGCCACCGCCGGAGAGCAGGAAAATCACGCGGTCGTCTTCAGTCAGGTTGCTGACCAGTTCCAGCACGCGTTTGGCCACGGCCAGACCGGCGGCGTCCGGCACCGGATGCGCGGCTTCGACCACTTCGATTTTTTCGCACGGGGCGCCGTGACCGTAGCGGGTCACCACCAGGCCGGTGACTTCACCCTCCCAGCAACGCTCGACCACTTGCGCCATGGCGGCAGCGGCTTTGCCGGCACCGATGACAATAACCCGACCCGTGCGATCGGCAGGCAAATGGGCTTCGAGGACTTGGTTCGGATGCGCCGCGTCGATGGCTGTGGCAAACAGCTCGCGCAGCAGTTGTTGCGGATCGACCGACATGGCGGGCTCCCGGAATTCTTGTTATTCGAAAGGGCAGTACAGCCCCCTGTGGGAGCGAGCTTGCTCGCGAAAGCGGTGGATCAGTCAATATCTATGTCGACTGCTACTCCCTCTTCGCGAGCAAGCTCGCTCCCACAGGTTTTAAGCGGTGGTTCTGGGCTTATTTTTTGTCGCGAATCGAGAAATTGGCCATGTGTTCCAGGCCCTTGATCAGCGCCGAGTGGTCCCAGTTGCTGCCTCCGATGGCCGCGCAGGTGCTGAACACTTGCTGGGCGTTGGCGGTGTTCGGCAGGTTGATGTTCAGCTCCTTGGCGCCTTGCAGGGCCAGGTTCAGATCCTTCTGGTGCAGGCTGATGCGGAAGCCTGGATCGAAGGTGCCCTTGATCATGCGCTCGCCGTGCACTTCGAGAATCTTCGAGGAAGCGAAACCACCCATCAGGGCTTCACGTACCTTGGCCGGATCGGCACCGTTCTTCGAGGCGAACAGCAGGGCTTCGGCAACGGCCTGGATGTTCAGCGCGACGATGATCTGGTTCGCCACTTTGGCGGTCTGGCCATCGCCATTGCCGCCGACCAGAGTGATGTTCTTGCCCATGGCCTGGAACAGCGGCAGGGCGCGTTCGAAGGCATCGGCGTCGCCACCGACCATGATGCTCAGGGTCGCGGCTTTGGCGCCGACTTCGCCACCGGACACCGGGGCGTCGAGGTACTGCGCGCCTTTTTCGTTGATCTTGGTGGCGAAGGCTTTGGTGGCGGTCGGCGAGATCGAGCTCATGTCGATGACCACTTTGCCCTTGCCGATGCCAGCCGCAACGCCGTCGGCGCGGAACAGCACGTCATCGACCTGCGGGGTATCCGGAACCATGACGATGATGAATTCGGCTTCCTGCGCCACTTCGCGCGGGTCGGCCAGAGCAACGGCGCCAGCGGCGACCAGATCAGCCGGGGCCGCGTCGTGGTGTTGCGACAGGAACAGGCTGTGACCGGCTTTCTGCAGGTTCGCCGCCATTGGGTGGCCCATGATGCCGGTGCCGATGAATCCGATTTTAGCCATGAGAAAATCCTCTTGTTTTTATAAACAGCCGTAGGAGCTGCCGCAGGCTGCGATCTTTTGATTTTGCTTTTGCTTTTGAAGGTCAAGATCAAAAGATCGCAGCCTTTGGCAACTCCTACAGGGGTCACGTGTTGGTCAGATTGCGTTGTGCGACTTCAGCCAGCCCAGGCCCGCTTCGGTGGTGGTCAACGGCTTGTATTCGCAGCCGACCCAACCCTGATAACCGATGCGGTCGAGGTGTTCGAACAGGAAGCGGTAGTTGATCTCGCCCGTGCCCGGCTCGTTGCGCCCGGGGTTGTCCGCGAGCTGCACATGGTTGATCTCGTTCAGGTGCGATTGCAGGGTGCGGGCCAGATCGCCTTCCATGATTTGCATGTGATAGATGTCGTATTGCAGGAACAGATTGGCGCTGCCGACCTGCTGGCGAATCGACAAGGCTTGCGCCGTGTTGTTCAGGTAGAAACCGGGAATGTCGCGGGTGTTGATCGCTTCCATCACCAGTTTGATGCCCGCCGCTTGCAGTTTGTCGGCGGCGTATTTGAGGTTGGCGACGAAGGTCTTTTCCACCGTGGCATCGTCAACGCCTTGCGGGCGGATACCGGCGAGGCAGTTGACCTGGGTGTTGCCCAGCACTTGCGCGTAGGCGATGGCCAGATCGACGCCAGCGCGGAATTCTTCGACCCGATCCGGCAGGCAGGCGATACCGCGCTCGCCCTTGGCCCAGTCACCGGCCGGCAGGTTGAACAGCACTTGGGTCAGACCGTTGGCCTCGAGTTTTGCCTTGATTTCGGCGGAGCTGAAGTCGTACGGAAACAGGTATTCCACGCCACTGAAACCGGCCTTGGCGGCGGCGTCGAAACGGGCAAGGAAATCCTGTTCGGTGAACAGCATGGACAGGTTGGCTGCGAAACGCGGCATGGTGGTCTCCTAAAAACTGATGAGGCACGGTAGATCAGACTGAACGCGATCAGTCCCCTCTCCTTGGGGAGAGGGCTAGGGTGAGGGGAGATCCTGAATCTGATCCCGATTGTGCGAGCACCGCAAAACCTTTCCCTCACCCCAGCCCTCTCCCAGAGGGAGAGGGGGCTAAAAGCAATCAATCGAGCAACGAAATCGCCGTCGGCGCATCGTTGCCGACCAGTGCCAGGTCTTCGAACTCGTTGACCGCGTTGATCTCGGTACCCATGGAGATGTTGGTCACACGCTCCAGAATGATCTCTACGATCACCGGCACCTTGAACTCTTCGATCATCTGTTCGGCCTTGCGCAGGGCAGGGGCGATTTCCGACGGTTCGAACACACGCAGCGCCTTGCAGCCGAGGCCCTCGGCGACTGCGATGTGGTCAACCCCGTAACCGTTGAGTTCCGGCGCATTCAGGTTATCGAAGGACAACTGCACGCAGTAGTCCATTTCGAACCCGCGCTGGGCCTGACGGATCAGGCCCAGATACGAGTTGTTGACCACGACGTGGATGTACGGCAGTTTGAACTGAGCGCCGACCGCCAGTTCTTCGATCATGAACTGGAAATCATAGTCCCCCGACAGGGCCACGACTTTCCGGCTCGGATCGGCCTTGACCACGCCCAGCGCTGCCGGAATGGTCCAGCCCAACGGGCCGGCCTGGCCACAGTTGATCCAGTGACGCGGCTTGTAGACGTGCAGGAACTGCGCGCCGGCAATCTGCGACAGACCAATGGTGCTGACGTAGCAGGTGTCCTTGCCGAACACCTGGTTCATTTCCTCGTAAACGCGCTGCGGTTTGACCGGCACGTTGTCGAAGTGGGTCTTGCGGTGCAGGCTGGCCTTGCGCTGCTGGCAATCCTGCAGCCAGGCACTGCGGTTTTTCAGTTTGCCGGCGGCTTGCCATTCACGCGCCACTTCGATGAACACGGTCAGCGCGGCGGCGGCGTCGGAAACGATGCCCAGGTCCGGCGTGAACACACGACCGATCTGCGTGCCTTCGATGTCGACGTGAATGAACTTGCGGCCTTCGGTGTAAACGTCAACCGACCCGGTGTGGCGGTTGGCCCAACGGTTGCCGATGCCCAGCACCACGTCGGATTTCAGCATCGTTGCGTTGCCGTAACGGTGCGACGTCTGCAGACCGACCATGCCGACCATCAGCGGGTGATCGTCAGGGATGGTGCCCCAGCCCATCAGGGTCGGGATGACCGGAATGCCGGTCAGCTCGGCGAACTCGACCAGCAGATCGCTGGCGTCGGCGTTGATGATGCCGCCGCCGGCAACCAACAGTGGACGCTCGGCCTGATCCAGCAATGCCAAAGCCTTCTCGACCTGCACGCGGGTTGCGGTCGGTTTGGCCAGTGGCAGCGGCTGGTAGGCGTCGATGTCGAATTCGATTTCGGCCATCTGCACGTCGAACGGCAGGTCGATCAGCACCGGGCCGGGACGGCCGGAGCGCATTTCATAGAAAGCTTTCTGGAACGCGTAAGGCACCTGGCCCGGTTCGAGCACCGTGGTCGCCCACTTGGTGACTGGTTTGACGATGCTGGTGATGTCGACAGCCTGGAAGTCTTCCTTGTGCATCCGCGCGCGGGGTGCTTGCCCGGTGATGCAGAGGATTGGAATCGAGTCGGCCGAAGCGCTGTAGAGCCCGGTGACCATGTCGGTACCGGCAGGGCCGGAAGTACCGATGCACACGCCGATGTTGCCTGCCTTGGTGCGGGTGTAGCCCTCGGCCATGTGCGAGGCGCCTTCAACGTGGCGAGCAAGGACGTGATCGATGCCACCGACCTTTTGCAAGGCGGAGTACAGCGGGTTGATCGCTGCGCCCGGGATGCCAAAAGCGGTATCAACCCCTTCACGGCGCATCACCAGAACGGCGGCTTCGATTGCTCTCATTTTGCTCATGGTTTTGTGCCTCTTTACGTTTTGTAATTGTATACAAGTGGCTTTGCGCAGAGTGTATTCACGGCGGACGGCGCAGGTCAATCCATTTTCTCAAGCGCCTGTTTCATTCGTCGGAAGCCCTTCTTACTGTGGCTTTTCGTCGCATGTGGCGCTTTTCGATAATTATTGTATACAAAAAAATAACTCATTGTGTTCTATTTGTGCCATCGGACTGCGGCACAAACGTGCAGTCCCCCGACTTTCCCTATAACAAAATGAGGACGGCACCATGAGCGCTTTAACCTTGAAAGTCGCAGTCAACCTGGTCAGCGAAGCCATCAGTGCAGGGCGCGGCATCAACGCCGCGCCGCTGACCATCGCGGTGCTCGACACCGGCGGCCACCTGATCGCCCTGCAACGCGAAGACGGCGCCAGCCTGCTGCGCCCCGACATCGCCATCGGCAAAGCCTGGGGCGCCATCGCTCTGGGCAAAGGCTCACGCCTGCTCGCCCAGGACGCCCAACAACGCCCGGCCTTTTTTTCTTCGTTGAACAGCATGGTGCAGGGCAGCGTCGTGCCGGCACCGGGTGGGGTGTTGATTCGAAATCAGGCGGGGGTTGTGTTGGGGGCTATCGGGATTAGTGGGGATTTGTCAGATGTCGATGAGCAGGTGGCGATCAGAGCGGTAGAGGCGCTGGATTTGAGGGCGGATGGCGGGGTGGTTGCTTGAATTTGCGTTGCTAGAGCTATCGCCATCGCGAGCAGGCTCACTCCTACAGTGAACTTGGGTTAGACATACAAAATGTTCGAGTGTCCGAAAGCCCCTGTGGGAGCGAGCTTGCTCGCGAAGGCGATTTAATAGACACATTTAGCCAACAGTCTGTCCGCTTCCTGTCTGCGCTTCGGATCTAATCTTTCAAGTCTTCTCATGAAAGGGGCAAAGGAATGCCAAAACTATCAGCCTCGCATCGCCTGCGCATTGGCCGTTACGATGAAACTAACCGCTTATATTTACTGACCGCCAACACACTTCATCGCGAACCTGTTTTCCGCGATTTTGCATTAGGTAGGTTAGTCGGTGACCAATTTCGAAACGCCGAGGAGCTGGGGTTTGCCGACTCGTTGGCATGGGTGGTTATGCCCGACCACTTTCACTGGTTGATCGATTTGAAGCAGGGTTCCTTGAGTGAACTGATGCAAAGGACAAAGTCCTTAAGCGCGCGTGCTGTGAACATGGCTGCGGGTAGAAAAGGTCCCCTGTGGCAGCAGGGGTTTCACGATCGCGCACTGCGGCGGGAAGATGATTTGGTAAAAATGGCTCGATACGTTGTGGCTAACCCGTTGCGGGCAGGTTTAGTGCAAAGGATTAGCGACTATCCGCTGTGGCATGCGATCTGGGCTGATAGGCAGACCGAGTCGCTCCATTCGCGAGCAAGCTCGCTCCCACAGGTGATTTGAGAGCACCAAATATCCACTATAGGAGTGAGCCTTCTCGCGATTGTGTCGCAGTAGTTTTTCAGTCCGGCTCACACCCCTTCAAAACCAACCGGATAATCGTCTGCGCCGCCGCTTCATAATCGGCTTCGTCGAGCTTGTCCTTCCCGGTCACCGCAGAAATCTGCCAGTCGAAGTCGGCGTAGGTCTGGGTGGCGGCCCAGATGCTGAACATCAGGTGGTTGGGGTCGATCGGGGCGATCTGGCCGCGGTCGATCCAGCTCTGGATGCAGGCGATGTTGTGCTTGGCCTGGGCGTTGAGCTGCTCGACCAGGTCGGCGCTCAGGTGCGGGGCGCCGTGCATGATTTCGCTGGCGAACACTTTGGAGGCGTAGGGCAGGTCGCGGGAGATGCGGATTTTCGAGCGGATGTAGCCGCTCAGCACTTCGCTCGGCACGCCGTCCGGGTTGAACGGGGTCGACGCCTGCAGAATCGGCTCGATGATGCTTTCCAGCACCTCGCGGTAGAGGTTTTCCTTGGATTTGAAGTAGTAGTAGACGTTGGGCTTGGGCAATCCCGCCTTGGCGGCGATGTCGCTGGTTTTGGTCGCCGCAAAGCCCTTGTCGGCAAACTCTTCGCTGGCGGCGCGCAGGATCAGTTCTTTGTTACGCTCGCGGATTGTGCTCATAAACCCGGTGGTTCCTTGCCTGTTCTGGCGGTGGCGCATGGTAGCACCGGCCTTGAGCGGCGCTCAACAATGCAGCCTGTGGCCGGCGGTCGCGTTATGCTTGGCAACATTCATACACAGAAGGAAACAGGATTCATGGCAGGAAGCAGTTTGCTGGTGCTGATCGATGACATCGCCACCGTTCTGGATGACGTTGCATTGATGACGAAAATGGCCGCCAAGAAGACTGCCGGCGTGCTCGGTGACGACTTGGCACTCAACGCCCAGCAGGTTTCGGGTGTGCGCGCCGAGCGGGAAATTCCCGTGGTCTGGGCGGTGGCCAAGGGCTCGTTCGTCAATAAACTGATTTTGGTGCCGTCGGCGCTGGCGATCAGCGCCTTCGTGCCCTGGATGGTGACGCCGCTGTTGATGGTCGGCGGTGCGTACCTGTGCTTCGAGGGTTTCGAGAAGCTCGCGCACAAGTTTCTGCACAGCAAAGAGGAAGACGAAGCCGGCCATGCACAGCTGACCGAGGCTGTCGCCGACCCGGCTACCGATCTGGTGGCGTACGAGAAGGACAAGATCAAAGGCGCGATCCGCACTGACTTCATTCTCTCGGCAGAAATCATCGCCATCACCCTTGGCACCGTGGCGGATGCCTCGCTGACTCAGCAAGTGGTCGTCATGTCCGGCATCGCCATTGTCATGACCGTCGGCGTTTACGGTTTGGTGGCGGGCATTGTCAAACTCGACGACCTGGGGCTGTGGCTGACGCAGAAACCCGGGCAGATGGCGAAAAAGATCGGCGGCGGCATTCTCAGTGCCGCGCCGTACATGATGAAAACCCTGTCGGTGGTCGGCACGGCGGCGATGTTCCTGGTCGGCGGCGGCATCCTCACCCATGGCGTGCCGGTGCTGCATCACTGGATCGAAGGCGTTGGCGCAGCGGCGGGCAGCGCCGGGTTCGCCGTGCCAATGCTGCTCAATGGTGTTGCGGGGATTATTGCCGGCGCGGTGGTGTTGGCAGTGGTTTCGGTCGTCGGCAAGATCTGGAAAGCGCTGAAGGGTTAATCAGCAACACATAACAAATGTGGGAGCGAGCCTGCTCGCGAATGCGGTAGTTCAGTCAATATTGATGTTGACTGAAACTCCGCGTTCGCGAGCAGGCTCGCTCCCACAGTGTTTTGCGGCAGCCGATTTACTCGGCGATCTGCAACTTGCGCGCTTCGGTGTAGACGTAACGCACTTTCTCGTACTCGAACGGCGAGTTCATCTGACCGTAGCGGAAGCTGGTCTGGTAGCGCTTGTCGATCGCACGCAGTGCCCAGACTTCCGGATGGTTGGAGCTGACTTCCGCGACATTGAGGAAGTTGATCGCGGTGTCGGCGGTGTAATCCACGGCAAGACCTGCCGTGTCGCGTATGTTCGACGGGCCGAAGATCGGCAGTACGAAGTACGCGCCGCCCGGCACGCCATAGAACCCCAGGGTCTGCCCGAAGTCTTCGTTCTGGCGCGGCAGGCCCATGGCGGTCGCCGGGTCCCACAGGCCGGCGATGCCGATCGTGGTGTTGAGCAGCAGCCGCGCGGTGGTTTCCATCGAGCGCTGGCCCTTGAACTGCAACAGGCTGTTGACCAGATTCGGCACGTCACCAATGTTGTTGAAGAAGTTGCTCACCCCGGTACGCACAAAGCTTGGCGTGATGTAGCGATAGCCATCGACCACCGGCAGGAACACCCACTGATCGAAACGGTAGTTGAAGTGGTAGACCCGGCGGTTCCACGATTCCAACGGGTCGTAGACGTTCAGCGCATTGAGCGTCGAGCGCTCGAACTCGCGCTGGTCCAAGCCCGGGTTGAACTTGAGTTTGGTCAGCGGCTCCTTGAAGCCGTCACTGTCGACCACCACCGGTGCATCGGCTTTACTGTTGTCGGCCTGGGCCACGCCTGCACAGAGGAACGCTGCAATCAGCAGGAGATATTTAGCCACGGAAGAACTCCAGCATGGCGTCGCTGTTGACGCGGTAGTTAAGGTTGCCGCAGTGGCCGCCCAGTGGATAAACGGTCAGGCGATCACCGAAGGTTTTCCGCAGGAAGCCCAGGTCGCCAGGGCCGAGGATCACGTCATCGGCGTTGTGCATGACGGCGATTTTCGGGCTGTCGTGCAGGTAATCCTTGAGCGCATACAGGCTGACCTGATCGATCAGTTGCAGCAGGCTGCCGCCGTCGGTGCGCGCGCGCCACATCGGAATAACCTGTTCGGTGATATAGCAGTCGAAGTCGCATTGCAGCGCACGCTTGAGGAACGGCGTGAGGCTGGTGCCTTCGGTGATCGGGAATTTCGGCGGGGTGATCAGGCCGCGACGGTTGACCAGGTCCGAGGTGTAGGCAATGTCGGCCGCCGAGAAGCGGAACGAAGTACCGATCAGCATGGCCATCTGTTCGTTGGTCAGGTGCTGCTTGGATTGCTGGAAGTCATACAGCAGCGCATCGTTGAGGTCGATGTAGCCTTTCTGCTGGAAGTAGCGGGTCAGCTTGGTCAGTACCAGTTCATAGAACGTGGTGCTGTTGTTGATGCCCTTGACCTCGGTCTGTACCAGTTTGTCGAGGTTGGTCACCGAGGTGTACAGGTTGACCGGCGGGTTGAGCAACAGGACTTTCTTGAAGTTGAAGCTGCGGCGGGTCTCGTCCAGATGCGCGACGAACGCGGCATCGAGGGCGCCAAGGCTGTAACCGGTCAGGTAATACTCGGTGACCGGCAGCTTCGGATTCTGTGCCCGCACTGCCTGCATCACGCGATACATGTCTTCGGCGTCTTCCTTGGTCACGCCCGGGGTGGCGAAACGCGAAGCGGCGCTGATGAAGTCGAAGCTGGTTGGCGAGGACAACTGCACGACGTGATAGCCGGCTTTGTAATACAACTTCTTCAGGTATTCGTTGAGCGTGCTGTCAAAGCGCGCGCCAGTGCCGGCGATCAGGAAGATCAGCGGCGCCGGTTTGTCCTGAGTGGCGATGCGATAAGTGAGCTTCTTCACCGCCCAGAAATTGTCCGGCAGTTCGAATTCACGCTCCGGGCGCAGGGTGAGGCTGCGGTCCGTTTGATTGATGTCGTCGTCCAGCGGCAACTCCGGACGCAGGTCCGGTGGTGTCGTGGCGATCGTCGCCTCGAACGGGTTGGTCAGCGGGTAGCCATAGCTGGCGGCGTCGATATCCACCGCCAGTGCGGACGCACTCAAGATAAGGCCGCTGAACAGCGCGGCGAAGCGCAAGGAACGGAGCATGACTAGATCCCTTAGAGGAAGGTGTCGATTGAAGTTCGCAGGCTATGACCACCGGCCACGCGCCAAAGTGCCATGCTGCGGCACCAAACAGGCGGAATTCGGGGTAATAGTAGCTGGACGATACACGTTGCAAGGGCTCGCTGAACAGTTAACAGTTGTTAGTGCTTGCGAATGCCGGTCGGCAGATTAAGCTGGCCGCCGATTTCCGCAGATTGGAGTGCTCCATGTCCCACCGCTTGCCCGTGATTGTGCTGCTCGTTTTGTTGCCGCTGTGGCTCGCCGCCAGTTATGCCGCGCGTTATGGTTTTATGGAAGACGGACAGTGGGTCGGCATCTGCGTAGACGAAGCCAGCCGCTGGGAGTGCGTGGTGCGTTCCAACCTCGGGCTGCTGATTCATTTCAAGGTGCTGGGCTGGGCGGCGCTGGGCGTTGCGCTGTTGGCTTTCGTGGTGCCGGGACGGGCAGGGTGGTGGCTGGCGGTGCTGGCGCTGGTATTCGGGTTGCCGGCGCTGGCGTTGTACAACACCACATTGGCAGTGTTTGCCGTGGTGATTGCCGGGTTGCGTCTGGTCAGATCTTCACGCAGCGCGTGACAGAACAGATCGCAGCCTTCGGCAGCTCCTACAGTGGCATGTCGTACACCTGTAGGAGCTGCCGAAGGCTGCGATCTTTTGATCTTGCTCTTGCTCAGCCGTTGCGAACCCGCAGGCAACGCCACAACGCCACCACCATCAAGCCACTGACCAGCGCCCACCCCCACGCCTGCTGATTCTGCAATCCTTCCTGATACAACTGCGGCACGATCCCCGCGCCGACGATAATTGTCAGCAACGCGATTTCCCGACGCGGCACGCTCACCGGGCGGCACAGGTACACCAGCGCTGGCAGCACGAATGCCATGCTGGCAAAGCTGCGATAACGCGGATCGAAGACCATCTCCAGCATCATCACCGCAGCGGCAAAACCGGCCGCTGCGACCAGCCAGCCGGCGCGACGCTCAAGGAAATCGAATGCGCCTGACCGCCAACCGCTGCGTGCGCTCAACGTCAGCGCGGCATGCGCGAGCACCAGCAGATTCAACCCGGTCAGCAAACCGACCCACAGCCATTCACCGGCAAAGCGCGTGGTCAACCGCGCCAGATCGCCCCAGGCGCCAATCGAGCAAGCAGCGACGGCGCCGAGCAGCGGCAGCAGCAGCGCCGAACGTGTGCTGCGAACGCGACCGCCAAGGATCAGCGTGCCGAAGAAGATCAACGCACCGACTGCCAGCCATTCTTTCCAGTACGGCACATTGCTCACCGGCCCGGCGAGCACGCCCTTGTCCTGGCGATCGGCATCGAACAGTCCCCAATAGCCGCCGACCGCGCCTTCGCTGCCACGTTTCCATGGCTGATCGAAGGCTTCGATCAGGTTGTAGCGCCAGCCTTCCTGCTCGGCCATCGCCACGAATCCACGAATGAATTTCGCCTCGTTGACCCGGCTCGGCACGGCGGTTTCGCGCTGACGGCCTTCGCTGGGCCAACCGGTTTCGCCAATCATCACGTCTTTCGGCGCGAACTTGTTGCCGAACACCTGACGCACATCCGCGACATGCCGCAGCGCCACGTCGATGTTCGACGGATCGTCTTCCCAGTACGGCAGCAAGTGGATGGTCAGGAAGTCCACGGCCGGGGCGATTTCCGGGTGCTTGAGCCAGAATTCCCAGACGTCGGCATAAGTCACCGGTTGCTTGACCTGGCTTTTGACCTTGTTGATCAGCCGCGCCAGTTGCGCTCCGGTGACCTCTTTGCGCAGCAGCGCCTCGTTACCGACGATCACCGCCGTCACCACATCGGCATTGGCATTGGCCGATTTGATCAGCAGCTCGACTTCCTGCTCGGTATCCACCGGATTGCTGTTGACCCAGGCGCCGATCATCAGCTTCAGGCCATGTTTGCGCGCCAGATCGGGCAGAGCGTCGAGGCCGGTCATCGAATAAGTGCGGATACATTCAAAGCGCGTCGCCAGCAGCGCAAGGTCGGCGTCCATGCGCTCCGGGCGCAACTTGAACGGCACGTCGAACGGCGACTGGTCCTTGTCGAACGGCGTGTACGAGGCGCATTGCAGCTTGTGCGTCGGCGTTGCAGCGTCCGGCAGGATCACCGGTTGGCCGACGCCATACCAGAAACCGCCAAGGGCCAGCAGCCCGAGCAGGCAGGCGAACAGATAGGGCAGAAAAGGAAATCGGGACGTCGCGGACATGGTCAGGCCGAGTGGCTGCAAAGCGACGCATGTTACCTGCATTTACAGAAGGGCAGGTGGCTTGCAGGCGTTGTACATGCAAAGTTCGGGCGGATTGTCTGGCGCCAATTAATCTCGCTTGATTAATGGCTTTCTGATGTCGTTTCTCGTTGCCTTGAGGTCGCTGACAGAGCAGGTCGCCTGCCGCTTGAGGTTGATGATCAAACCATCAGTACCCTTTTTGAAAAATCGGCTGATGTTCGGTGTGTGAGGTCCGGCGTGATGGGGGCGCTGTGCACCATAACAATACGTTGACGATGCCCGGCATCCGTCGGGCGCAGCATTTCGGGGAAGTAAACGATGAAGATGCGACGACTTTTAGGCGCAGGTGCCGTTCTGGCGCTTGCGATGAGTTCCACTTTCGCCAACGCTGAAAAACAGACCCTGAACATCGGTTACGTTGACGGCTGGTCCGACAGCGTCGCGACCACCCACGTCGCGGCCGAAGTGATCAAACAGAAACTCGGTTATGACGTGAAGCTGCAGGCCGTCGCCACCGGGATCATGTGGCAGGGCGTGGCCACCGGCAAACTCGACGCCATGCTCTCGGCCTGGCTGCCGGTGACCCACGGTGACTACTGGACGAAAAACAAGGATCAGGTCGTCGATTACGGCCCGAACTTCAAGGACGCGAAAATCGGCCTGATCGTGCCTGAGTACGTCAAAGCCAAATCGATCGAAGACCTGAAAACCGACGACACCTTCAAAAACCGCATTGTCGGCATCGACGCCGGTTCAGGCGTGATGCTCAAGACCGATCAGGCGATCAAGGATTACGGTCTGGACAAGTACAGCCTCAAGGCCAGTTCCGGCGCCGGCATGATTGCCGAGCTGACCCGCGCCGAGAAGAAAAACGAATCCATCGCCGTCACCGGTTGGGTGCCGCACTGGATGTTCGCCAAGTGGAAACTGCGCTTCCTCGACGACCCGAAAGGCGTGTATGGCCAGGCTGAAACCGTCAACAGCATCGGCAGCAAAGGCCTGGAAGCCAAGGCACCGGAAGTGGCCAAGTTCCTGAAGAACTTCCAGTGGGCCTCGAAAGACGAAATCGGCGAAGTGATGCTGGCGATTCAGGACGGCGCCAAGCCTGATGCAGCGGCCAAGGACTGGGTGGCCAAACACCCGGATCGCGTAGCTGACTGGACCAAATAACAGCTTCACCGCTAAAC
This sequence comes from Pseudomonas sp. 1L-B-1-E-C1, assembly GCF_057291835.1. NCBI lineage: Bacteria > Pseudomonadati > Pseudomonadota > Gammaproteobacteria > Pseudomonadales > Pseudomonadaceae > Pseudomonas > Pseudomonas sp. 1L-B-1-E-C1. Next base: position 151,139 of record NZ_JBXAWN010000012.1, read on the forward strand.
CTGTGGGAGCGAGCCTGCTCGCGAATGCGATCTGTCGGTTGATGCGATATCGACCGATAGGACGCCTTCGCGAGCAGGCTCGCTCCCACAGTTGTTTTTGTGTGTGCTTGAAAATGGCCAGAACATCATGGCCATCTACTACTAAGGTCGTCTGGAACCTCTCCCGCAGCCGCATACATTAGCTACGTTCCAACAATAATCTGTGCTGCGAGGATAAAAACAATGAACGACAGCATTTACCTCTCGATTCAAAACAGTCCCCGATTCAAGGAGCTGGTTCAGAAAAGGGAACGATTCGCCTGGATTCTCTCGGCAATCATGCTTGGGCTCTACTCCGCATTCATCCTGCTGATCGCGTACGGGCCGCACGTGCTCGGGGCGAAAATCAGTCCTGAATCCTCGATCACCTGGGGCATCCCGATCGGTGTCGGCCTGATCATTTCGGCCTTCGTCCTGACCGGCATCTACGTGCGCCGCGCCAATGGCGAGTTCGACGACCTGAACAATGCGATTCTCAAGGAGGCTCAGCAATGATCCGGCGTCTACTGGCTCTTCTGAGCGTTGCCGCGTTCGCACCCGGCGCCTGGGCGGCTGACGCCCTGACCGGTGCGGTGGCCAAGCAACCGCTGAACATCCCGGCGATCCTGATGTTCGTGGCCTTCGTCGGCGCGACGCTGTACATCACCTACTGGGCGTCGAAGAAAAACAACTCGGCCGCCGACTACTACGCGGCGGGCGGCAAGATCACCGGTTTCCAGAACGGCCTGGCAATTGCCGGCGACTACATGTCGGCGGCGTCCTTCCTGGGCATTTCCGCACTGGTGTTCACCTCCGGCTACGATGGCCTGATCTACTCGATCGGCTTCCTCGTTGGCTGGCCGATCATTCTGTTCCTGATCGCCGAGCGCCTGCGCAACCTGGGTAAATACACCTTTGCCGACGTGGCGTCCTACCGCCTCGGGCAAACCCAGATCCGCACGCTGTCCGCCTGCGGTTCGCTGGTGGTGGTGGCGTTCTATCTGATCGCGCAAATGGTCGGTGCCGGCAAGCTGATCCAGTTGCTGTTCGGCCTCGATTACCACGTTGCGGTGATTCTGGTGGGCGTGCTGATGTGCATGTACGTGCTGTTCGGCGGCATGCTCGCGACCACTTGGGTGCAGATCATCAAGGCAGTGCTGCTGCTGTCCGGTGCTTCGTTCATGGCGTTGATGGTGATGAAGCACGTCGGCTTCGACTTCAACACGCTGTTCTCCGAGGCGATCAAGGTGCACGCCAAGGGTGAAGCGATCATGAGCCCGGGCGGTCTGGTCAAGGATCCGATCTCGGCGTTCTCGCTGGGTCTGGCGCTGATGTTCGGTACCGCTGGCCTGCCGCACATTCTGATGCGCTTCTTCACCGTGAGTGACGCCAAGGAAGCGCGCAAGAGCGTGCTGTACGCTACCGGCTTCATCGGCTACTTCTACATCCTGACGTTCATTATCGGCTTCGGCGCGATCCTGCTGGTCAGCACCAACCCGGCCTTCAAAGATGCAGCGGGCGCCTTGCTCGGCGGCAACAACATGGCGGCGGTGCACCTGGCCAATGCGGTCGGCGGCAGCATCTTCCTGGGCTTCATCTCGGCGGTGGCGTTCGCGACCATTCTCGCGGTGGTAGCCGGTCTGACCCTGGCCGGTGCCTCGGCGGTATCCCACGACCTGTACGCCAGCGTGATCAAGAAGGGCAAGGCCAACGAGAAGGATGAGATTCGCGTTTCGAAGATCACCACCATCGCCCTGGCAGTGCTGGCGATTGGTCTGGGCATTCTGTTCGAAAGCCAGAACATTGCGTTCATGGTCGGCCTGGCGTTCTCGATCGCGGCGAGCTGCAACTTCCCGGTACTGCTGCTTTCGATGTACTGGAAGAAGCTGACTACTCGTGGGGCGATGATTGGCGGCTGGCTGGGTCTGGTCAGCGCTGTTGGCCTGATGATTCTCGGCCCGACCATCTGGGTGCAGATTCTGCATCACGAGAAGGCGATCTTCCCTTACGAGTATCCGGCGCTGTTTTCGATGATCATTGCGTTCGTGGGGATCTGGTTCTTCTCGATTACTGACAAGTCGGCAGCTGCGGACAATGAGCGGGCGCTGTTCTTCCCGCAGTTTGTCCGTTCGCAGACCGGGTTGGGGGCGAGTGGGGCGGTTTCGCACTAATCTGTTTTGAGTTCGATCTGAAAAAAGCGCCCTGGTTGAGAGATCGGGGCGTTTTTTTGTGGGCGGTTATCGGACTTTTGCCATGGGATAGTGTGCATATCCGTTGCTGCGGTAACGGCGGCTTAGGGTTTCGCCCTGACGGCGACTCACTTTTTTACAAGCGCCTAAAAAAGTAAGCAAAAAACGCTAGCTCCTACGTTCGGCCCGCTCGCTGGGGCTCGGGGTTCCTTCGCTCCGGGACTGATCCGGGCGCAGCGCCTCCGGTTTGCTTCGCTGCACCTCCTCTCGCTGTGTTTGGCTACGCCAAACGGTCGCTGCGCTCCCACGCCCGGATCAATCCCTCCGCTCAGCCTTCCGACGTCGCCTGTGGATCAAGATCAAGAGCACTCGAGCTAACGCTCATTGTTGAGTGGTGCGGCTTCGCCGCGGGCAGCTGCGCTGCTTTGCTTTTCTGTGGGAGCGAGCCTGCTCGCGAAGGCGATCTGCGAGGCAACCAATTTCTATCGAATTCACGCGATCCAACTGTAGGAGCTGCCGAAGGCTGCGATCTTTTGATCTGGCTCTTGATCTGGCTTTTGCTTTGCTTCGGCTCTTGATCTTTTGCCCCTTCGGCAGGCTTCGTTACGGGATCGATCCGGGTGTGGGAGCGCAGCGACCGTACGACGCAGTCGTACACAGCGGGAGGAGGTGCAGCGAAGCAAACCGGAGACGCTGCGCCCGGATCGATCCCGTAACGAAGGTACCCCGAGCCCCAGCGAGCGGGCCGTACGCCGGGGCAAAGCCTTTTGCTTACTTTTCGGCGTTTGGAAAAGTGAGTCGCTGTAAGAGCGAAACCGCCAGCGGCAGCACCCGAAGCAACGGATATGCCCCCAAAATCCAAGAACCAGTCGGCCCGAAGGCCGCTGAGACCACCAACAAAAACGGCCTCTATATAAGAGGCCGTTCCTGACACACCACTAACCCATCACAAAAAAGCAAAACCCTTATTTGCGATCTTCCAGCTTGGTAATGTCACGCGACTCGTAACCCGTGTACAGCTGGCGCGGACGGCCAATCTTGTAAGGGCTCGACAACATTTCCTTCCAGTGCGAAATCCAGCCGACAGTACGCGCCAGAGCGAAGATCACAGTGAACATGCTGGTCGGAATGCCGATCGCTTTGAGGATGATCCCCGAGTAGAAATCGACGTTCGGGTACAGCGAGCGCTCGATGAAGTACGGGTCGGTCAGGGCGATCTCTTCCAGGCGCATGGCCAGTTCGAGTTGCGGATCGTTGTTGATGCCCAGTTCCTTCAACACTTCGTCGCAGGTCTGCTTCATGACAGTCGCGCGAGGGTCGCGGTTCTTGTAGACGCGGTGGCCGAAGCCCATCAACTTGAACGGATCGTTCTTGTCCTTGGCCTTGGCGATGAACTTGTCGATGTTCGACACATCGCCAATCTCGTCGAGCATGGTCAGCACGGCTTCGTTCGCACCGCCGTGGGCAGGGCCCCACAGTGCGGCAATACCGGCGGCGATACAGGCGAACGGGTTGGCACCCGAAGAGCCGGCCAGACGCACGGTGGAGGTCGAAGCGTTCTGCTCGTGGTCGGCGTGGAGGATGAAGATCCGGTCCATGGCCTTGGCGAGTACCGGGCTGATCGGTTTGATCTCGCACGGGGTGTTGAACATCATGTGCAGGAAGTTTTCCGCGTACGTCAGGTCGTTGCGCGGGTACATCATGGGTTGGCCCATGGAGTACTTGTAAACCATCGCTGCCAGGGTTGGCATCTTGGCAACCAGACGGATCGCGGAGATTTCGCGATGCTGCGGGTTATTGATGTCCAGCGAGTCGTGGTAGAAGGCCGAGAGGGCGCCGACTACACCGCACATGACGGCCATCGGGTGGGCGTCGCGACGGAAGCCGTTGAAGAAAGTTTTCAGCTGCTCGTGAACCATGGTGTGGTTTTTCACGGTGCTGACGAACTGGGCCTTCTGTTCTGCAGTCGGCAATTCGCCGTTGAGCAGCAGGTAGCAGGTTTCCAGGTAGTCCGACTGTTCAGCCAGCTGTTCGATCGGGTAGCCGCGGTGCAACAGAATGCCGTTGTCGCCGTCGATATAGGTGATTTTCGATTCGCACGAAGCGGTCGACATGAAACCCGGGTCGAAAGTGAAGCGGCCCGTGGCCGTCAGGCCCCGAACATCGATTACATCGGGACCAACGGTGCCGGTTAAAATGGGCAGCTCGACGGGGGCTGCGCCCTCGATGATCAACTGCGCTTTTTTGTCAGCCATGTGGCCTCCTATTTATGCTTGAACCATCAGACAGACCCCCCACGCAGGGCCCGCACCACTATAGTGAGATAAATTCGAATGTCAATTTGCCTAAAGTCTTGCTCCAGAAGGCTTTAAGCCGACTTTTTCCTCGAAATTGCCTGCCATTTACGCCTTTTATGCAACTTGTGCAATCCGCTATTGGGGGTAGGTGAACGCGTTGTCATTAGTAGCCTAACTGTCTATACTCGGCCACCGACCGCCAAGGGCTTTTGGGCTTGCTTTCATTGGGGGTCGCATCCCTGGGTGGTGGTTACCTGACCAGTGCACTCCCCAACAACTTTGCCCTGATTGTTAGGGGCTCTTCAGTGTGAAAAAAAAGCCGTGAAAAGCCAACGACCTGTAAACCTAGACCTAAGGACCATCAAACTCCCAGTCACTGCTTACACGTCCATTCTTCACCGTATCTCCGGTGTCATCCTCTTCGTGTGCCTTGCCGTCATGCTTTATGCATTGGACAAGTCGCTGAGCTCCGAGGAAGGCTTCGGTCAGGTGAAAGCGTGTCTGACCAGTCCGCTAGCCAAGCTAGTGATTTGGGGCATCCTGTCCGCTCTGCTGTATCACCTGGTAGCCGGTGTGCGCCACTTGATCATGGACATGGGCATCGGTGAGACGCTGGAAGGCGGCAAACTGGGCTCGAAAATCGTTATCGCCGTTTCCGTGGTGGTAATCGTTCTGGCAGGAGTCTGGATATGGTAACTAACGTCACTAACCTGTCGCGTTCGGGCCTCTATGACTGGATGGCACAGCGTGTGTCTGCGGTCGTTCTCGCGGCTTACTTCATCTTTCTGATCGGATACATCGTCGCCAACCCTGGCCTCGAGTATGCCCAGTGGCATGAACTGTTCGCTCACAACGGAATGCGTATTTTCAGCCTGCTGGCCCTTGTTGCTCTCGGCGCTCACGCCTGGGTCGGCATGTGGACCATCGCGACCGACTACCTGACGCCAATGGCGTTCGGCAAGTCCGCAACGGCGATACGTTTCCTTTTCCAGGCAGTATGCGGCGTTGCGATGTTCGCTTACTTCGTCTGGGGTGTGCAGATTCTCTGGGGTATCTGATTCATGGCTAACATTCCAACGATTTCTTTCGACGCCATCATTATTGGTGGTGGCGGTGCCGGCATGCGCGCTGCGCTGCAGCTGGCACAGGGCGGCCACAAGACTGCGGTGATCACCAAGGTTTTCCCGACCCGTTCGCACACTGTTTCCGCTCAGGGTGGCATCACTTGCGCCATCGCCTCTGCCGACCCGAACGATGACTGGCGCTGGCACATGTACGATACCGTCAAGGGTTCCGACTACATCGGTGACCAGGACGCTATCGAATACATGTGTCAGGAAGGCCCGGCTGCCGTGTTCGAGCTGGACCACATGGGCCTGCCGTTCTCGCGTACCGAGCAAGGCCGCATCTATCAGCGTCCGTTCGGTGGCCAGTCCAAGGACTACGGCAAGGGCGGTCAGGCTGCACGTACCTGCGCTGCGTCCGACCGTACCGGTCACGCGCTGCTGCACACCCTTTATCAGGGCAACCTGAAAGCCGGCACCACGTTCCTCAACGAGTACTACGCTGTTGATCTGGTGAAAAACCAGGAAGGCGAATTCGTTGGTGTGATCGCGATCTGCATCGAAACCGGCGAAACCTCCTACATCCGTGCCAAGGCCACCGTTCTGGCGACTGGCGGTGCAGGTCGTATCTACGCATCCACCACCAACGCCCTGATCAACACCGGTGACGGCGTCGGCATGGCTCTGCGTGCTGGCGTGCCGGTACAAGACATCGAAATGTGGCAGTTCCACCCGACCGGCATCGCCGGCGCTGGTGTACTGGTTACCGAAGGTTGCCGTGGTGAAGGTGGTTACCTGATCAACAAGCACGGCGAGCGTTTCATGGAGCGTTATGCTCCGAACGCGAAAGACCTGGCTGGTCGTGACGTAGTTGCCCGTTCGATGGTCAAGGAAATCATCGCTGGCAACGGTTGCGGTCCGAATGGCGACCACGTAATGCTCAAACTCGACCACTTGGGCGAGGAAGTGCTGCACAGCCGTCTGCCAGGCATCTGCGAACTGTCGAAGACTTTCGCCCACGTCGATCCGGTAGTTGCGCCGGTGCCGGTTGTTCCAACCTGCCACTACATGATGGGCGGCGTTGCCACCAACATTCATGGCCAGGCAATCACCCAGAATGCCGAAGGTCAGGACCAGATCATTCCTGGCCTGTTTGCAGTAGGCGAAGTGGCTTGCGTATCGGTACACGGTGCGAACCGTCTGGGCGGCAACTCGCTGCTCGACCTGGTGGTATTCGGTCGCGCTGCCGGCCTGCACCTGGAAAAGGCGTTGACCGATGGCATCGAATACGACGACGCTACCGAGTCCGACATCGAAGCTGCACTGTCGCGTCTGAACGCGCTGAACAACCGTACCGACGGTGAAGACGTTGCCACCCTGCGTCGCGAGCTGCAAAGCTGCATGCAGAACTACTTCGGTGTATTCCGTACCGGCGAATACATGCAGAAGGGCATCGCTCAGCTCGCTGATCTGCGTGCTCGCATCGCCAACGTGAAGATCAACGATAAGTCGCAGGCGTTCAACACTGCACGTATCGAAGCGCTGGAACTGCAAAACCTGCTGGAAGTGGCTGAAGCTACCGCCATCGCGGCCGAAGTACGTAAAGAGTCCCGCGGCGCTCACGCCCGTGAAGACTTCGAAGACCGTGACGACGAAAACTGGCTGTGCCACACCCTGTACTTCCCGGGTGACAAGCGCGTCACCAAGCGTGCCGTGAACTTCTCGCCGAAGACTGTTCCGACTTTCGAACCTAAAGTCCGGACTTATTAAGGGTGACCGCCATGTTGCAAGTCAGTGTTTATCGCTACAACCCTGATCAGGACGCTGCGCCGTTCATGCAGGATTTCCAGGTCGATACCGGTGGTAAAGACCTGATGGTGCTGGACGTGCTGGCCCTGATCAAAGAGCAGGACGAAGGGTTCTCCTATCGTCGCTCCTGCCGTGAAGGCGTCTGCGGCTCCGACGGCATGAACATCAACGGCAAGAACGGTCTGGCATGCATCACGCCGCTGTCTGCCGTTGTAAAAGGTAACAAGCTGATCGTTCGTCCGCTGCCAGGTTTGCCGGTTATCCGTGACCTGGTCGTCGATATGAGCATCTTCTACAAGCAATACGAGAAGGTGAAGCCTTACCTGCAGAACGACACGCCGGCTCCGGCCATCGAGCGTCTGCAGTCGCCAGAAGAGCGTGAAAAGCTCGACGGTCTGTACGAGTGCATCCTGTGCGCCTGCTGCTCGACCTCTTGCCCGTCCTTCTGGTGGAACCCGGACAAGTTCCTCGGTCCTGCTGCGCTGCTGCAAGCCTACCGCTTCCTGGCAGACAGCCGCGACACCAAGACCAGCGAACGTCTGGCTTCACTGGACGACCCGTTCAGCGTTTTCCGCTGCCGGGGCATCATGAACTGCGTCAACGTATGTCCGAAAGGCCTGAACCCGACTAAGGCCATCGGTCACATCCGTAACATGCTGCTCTCGAGCGGCGTGTGATTCAGCTGCTGTAACCGTTGCACCGTAGAGGCTGTGGCGCGGGCTTCAACCCGCGTCATGGCTATAACCAGAGCCGTAGCCATAAGCTGCAGCTCTTCTTTTGAAGAAATGAGACAAGCAGGGGCATCCGGGCTGGTACCCGGACTATCAGTGTGATCCTAGGTGGCTTGTTTTAGTCGCTGCATTCGGACTTCTGCAAGTTTGCTCGGTGTCGACACCGATGGTGTTCCCCTAACCGAGGGTGACCAAGCATGCAAGAAAGCGTGATGCAGCGCATGTGGAACAGCGCCTACCTTTCAGGTGGAAACGCTGCCTATGTGGAAGAGCTTTATGAGCTCTACCTGCACGACCCTAACGCTGTGCCAGAAGAGTGGCGCACCTACTTTCAGAAGTTGCCAGCCGACGGCAACTCTGCCACTGATGTTTCGCACTCGACGATTCGCGATCATTTCGTGCTGCTGGCAAAGAACCAGCGCCGCGCCCAACCGGTTTCCGCCGGCAGCGTGAGCAGTGAGCACGAGAAGAAGCAAGTTGAAGTGCTGCGATTGATCCAGGCCTACCGTATGCGTGGCCACCAGGCAGCCCAGCTTGACCCGCTGGGGCTGTGGCAGCGTCCTGCACCTGCAGACCTGTCGATCAATCATTACGGCTTGACCAATGCCGATCTTGATACGACCTTCCGTGCCGGCGACCTGTTCATCGGCAAAGAGGAAGCGAGCCTACGCGAAATTCACGAAGCGTTGCAGCAGACATATTGCCGCACCATCGGCGCTGAATTCACGCACATCACCGATTCCGAGCAGCGCCAGTGGTTCCAGCAGCGTCTGGAAAGCGTGCGTGGTCGTCCGACGTACTCCGCCGACATCAAGAGCCACCTGCTTGAGCGCGTGACTGCCGGTGAAGGCCTGGAAAAATACCTGGGCACCAAATACCCGGGCACCAAGCGTTTCGGTCTGGAAGGCGGCGAAAGCCTGATTCCGATGCTCGACGAACTGATCCAGCGTTCCGGCTCGTACGGCACCAAGGAAGTCGTCATCGGCATGGCCCACCGTGGCCGTCTGAACGTACTGGTCAACACCTTCGGCAAGAACCCGCGCGAGCTGTTCGACGAGTTCGAAGGCAAGAAGAAGGTCGAACTCGGTTCCGGTGACGTCAAATATCACCAGGGCTTCTCGTCCAACGTGATGACCACCGGCGGTGAAGTTCACCTGGCCATGGCGTTCAACCCGTCCCACCTGGAAATCGTTTCCCCGGTGGTCGAAGGTTCGGTGCGCGCCCGTCAGGACCGTCGCAACGACCTGACCGGCGAGAAAGTCCTGCCGATCTCCATCCACGGTGACGCGGCATTCGCCGGTCAGGGCGTGGTGATGGAAACCTTCCAGATGTCGCAGACCCGCGGTTTCAAGACCGGCGGTACCGTGCACATCGTGATCAACAACCAGGTTGGTTTCACCATCAGCAACCCGCTGGACTCGCGTTCCACCGAGTACGCCACCGACGTTGCCAAGATGATCCAGGCGCCGATCCTCCATGTGAATGGTGATGATCCGGAAGCCGTGCTGTTCGTGACCCAGCTGGCCATCGACTACCGCATGCAGTTCAAGCGTGACGTGGTGATCGATCTGGTCTGCTACCGTCGTCGCGGCCACAACGAGGCCGACGAGCCGAGCGGCACCCAGCCACTGATGTATCAGCAGATCACCAAACAGCGCACCACCCGTGAGCTGTACGCTGAGCGCCTGACCCAGGCCGGTGTCCTCGACGCTGAACGTGTCCAGGCCAAGGTCGACGAATACCGCAACGCGCTGGACAACGGTCTGCATGTGGTGAAATCGCTGGTCAAAGAGCCGAACAAAGAGCTGTTCGTCGACTGGCGTCCATACTTGGGCCACGCCTGGACTGCGCGTCACGACACGCGTTTCGATCTGAAGACCCTGCAAGAGCTGTCCGCCAAGCTGCTGGAAATTCCGGAAGGCTTCGTGGTTCAGCGTCAGGTCGCGAAGATCTACGAAGACCGTCAGAAGATGCAAGCCGGCGGCCTGCCGATCAACTGGGGTTACGCTGAAACCATGGCGTACGCGACCCTGGCATTCGAAGGTCACCCGATCCGCATGACCGGTCAGGACATCGGCCGCGGTACGTTCTCGCACCGTCACGCTGTGCTGCACAACCAGAAAGACGCGGGCACCTACATTCCGCTGCAGAACCTGTACGACGGTCAGCCACGTTTCGACCTGTACGACTCGTTCCTTTCGGAAGAAGCGGTGCTGGCATTCGAATACGGTTACTCGACCACCACGCCAAACGCGCTGGTGATCTGGGAAGCCCAGTTCGGCGACTTCGCCAACGGTGCACAGGTCGTGATCGACCAGTTCATCACCAGCGGCGAGCACAAGTGGGGCCGTCTCTGCGGTCTGACCATGTTGCTGCCACACGGCTACGAAGGCCAGGGCCCTGAGCACAGCTCGGCACGTCTTGAGCGTTACCTGCAGCTGTGCGCCGAGCACAACATTCAGGTGTGCATGCCGACCACGCCAGCGCAGATCTACCACTTGCTGCGTCGTCAGGTGATTCGTCCGCTGCGCAAGCCGCTGGTCGTGCTGACGCCGAAGTCGCTGCTGCGCCACAAGCTGGCCATCTCGACGCTGGAAGATCTGGCTGAAGGTTCGTTCCAGACCGTGATCCCGGAAATCGATGCACTGGACCCGAAAAAGGTCGAGCGCGTGGTTCTGTGCAGCGGCAAGGTCTACTACGACCTGCTGGAAAAACGCCGTGCCGAAGGCCGCGAAGATATTGCCATCGTGCGTATCGAGCAGCTGTATCCGTTCCCTGAGGACGACTTGAAAGAAGTCCTGGCTCCGTACACCAACGTCAAACATGCCGTCTGGTGTCAGGAAGAGCCGATGAACCAGGGTGCCTGGTACTGCAGCCAGCATCACTTGCGTCGCAGCATCGCCAACCTCGACAGGACTCTCGTACTCGAGTACGCGGGCCGTGAGGCGTCGGCTGCCCCAGCTTGTGGTTATGCATCGATGCACGCCGAGCAGCAGGAAAAACTGCTGCAAGATGCTTTCACTGTTTAACGCCTTCGCGCTGACTGAAACCGAATTTTAAGGACCCACAGATAATGGCTATCGAAATCAAAGCCCCGTCATTCCCGGAATCGGTTGCCGATGGCACCGTTGCCACCTGGCACAAGAAACCAGGTGAGGCCGTCAAGCGTGACGACCTGATCGTCGACATCGAAACCGACAAGGTCGTGCTCGAAGTGTTGGCTGAAGCGGACGGCGTGCTGGGCGCAATCGTTGCCGAAGAGGGCGCTACCGTTCTGTCGAACCAGGTCCTGGGCTCGATCGAAGAGGGCGGCGCTGCTGCCGCTGCTCCAGCCGCCGCTGCTGCTCCGGCTGCTACTGCCGCTGCCGCACCGGCCGCTGCTGATGGCGAAGATGACCCGATCGCTGCTCCGGCTGCACGCAAGCTGGCTGAAGAAAACGGCATCAACATTGCTTCCGTTGCCGGCACCGGCAAGGGCGGTCGTGTAACCAAGGAAGACGTGGTAGCCGCTGTTGCTGCGAAGAAAGCCGCTCCGGCTGCCGCGCCTGCCAAGGCTGCCGCTCCTTCGGCCGCTGCGCCTGTGTTCGCTGCCGGCGACCGCATCGAGAAGCGCGTACCGATGACCCGCGTACGTGCCACCGTGGCCAAGCGTCTGGTTGAAGCCCAGTCGAACATGGCGATGCTGACCACGTTCAACGAAGTCGACATGACTGAAGTCATGGCTTTGCGTTCGAAGTACAAGGACCTGTTCGAGAAGTCGCATAACGGCGTACGCCTGGGCTTCATGTCGTTCTTCGTCAAAGCGGCCACCGAAGCGCTGAAGCGTTTCCCGGCTGTTAACGCATCGATCGACGGCGCTGACATCGTTTACCACGGCTACGCTGACATCGGCGTTGCCGTTTCCAGCGACCGTGGCCTGGTGGTACCGGTTCTGCGTAACGCCGAACTGATGAGCCTGGCTGAAATCGAAGGCGGCATCGCAACATTCGGCAAGAAAGCCCGTGACGGCAAACTGTCGATGGACGAGATGACCGGTGGTACCTTCACCATCACCAACGGTGGTACCTTCGGTTCGATGATGTCGACGCCAATCGTCAACCCGCCGCAGGCAGCGATTCTGGGCATGCACAACATCATCCAGCGTCCAATGGCCATCAACGGTCAGGTCGTGATCCGTCCGATGATGTACCTGGCACTGTCCTACGATCACCGTCTGATCGATGGCAAAGAAGCTGTGACCTTCCTGGTGACCATCAAGAACCTGCTGGAAGATCCGGCTCGTCTGTTGCTGGATATCTAAAAAGCAGCTGCAAGCTTTCAGCTACAAGCCTCAAGCTCAAGGCGAGCGGGTGGGCTTGCAGCTTCAAGCTTGCGGCTTGTAGCTTTATTGCTAAAGAGGATTTTTTGAATGTCGCAGAAATTTGACGTAGTAGTGATCGGTGCCGGCCCTGGTGGCTACGTAGCCGCCATCAAGGCTGCTCAGTTGGGCCTGACCACTGCCTGCATCGAGAAGTACACCGACGCAGAGGGCAAGCAAGCCCTGGGCGGTACCTGCCTGAACGTGGGTTGCATTCCTTCCAAGGCGCTGCTCGACAGCTCGTGGAAATACAAGGAAGCCAAAGAGAGCTTCAACGTTCACGGTATCTCGACCGGCGAAGTCAAAATGGACGTCGCTGCGATGGTTGGCCGCAAGGCTGGCATCGTCAAGAACCTGACCGGCGGCGTTGCCACCCTGTTCAAGGCCAACGGCGTTACTTCGATCCAGGGCCACGGCAAGCTGCTGGCTGGCAAGAAAGTCGAAGTCACCAAGCCGGACGGCTCGGTTGAAGTCATCGAAGCGGAAAACGTCATCCTCGCGCCAGGTTCGCGTCCGATCGACATTCCACCGGCTCCGGTCGACCAGAAAGTCATCGTCGATTCGACTGGCGCTCTGGAATTCCAGTCCGTTCCTAAACGTCTGGGCGTGATCGGCGCTGGCGTGATCGGTCTGGAACTGGGTTCGGTATGGTCGCGTCTGGGTTCCGAAGTTGTAGTTCTGGAAGCGCTGGACACTTTCCTGATGGCAGCGGACACCGCTGTTTCCAAGGAAGCCCTGAAAACCCTGACCAAACAGGGCCTGGACATCAAGCTGGGCGCTCGCGTTACCGGTTCGAAAGTCAACGGCGAAGAAGTCGTCGTCAACTACACCGATGCCAACGGCGAACAGACCATCACTTTCGACAAGCTGATCGTAGCCGTTGGTCGCCGTCCGGTGACCACTGATCTGCTGTCTGCCGACTGCGGCGTGGAAATCGACGAGCGCGGTTTCATCGCGGTCGATGACCATTGCGTCACCGCTGTACCGGGCGTCTTCGCCATTGGTGACGTGGTTCGCGGCATGATGCTGGCCCACAAGGCTTCGGAAGAAGGCATCATGGTTGTCGAGCGCATCAAGGGCCACAAGGCTCAGATGAACTATGATTTGATCCCTTCGGTTATTTATACTCACCCGGAAATCGCGTGGGTTGGCAAAACCGAGCAGGCGCTGAAGGCCGAAGGCGTTGAAGTCAACGTCGGCACCTTCCCGTTCGCCGCTTCCGGCCGTGCCATGGCTGCCAACGATACCGGTGGTTTCGTCAAGGTCATCGCCGATGCGAAGACCGACCGCGTATTGGGCGTGCACGTGATTGGCCCGAGCGCTGCGGAACTGGTTCAGCAGGGCGCGATCGGCATGGAATTCGGCACCAGCGCTGAAGACCTGGGCATGATGGTTTTCTCCCATCCGACCCTGTCCGAAGCCTTGCACGAAGCTGCTCTGGCAGTGAATGGCGGCGCCATCCACATTGCCAACCGCAAGAAGCGTTAAGACACAATAAGAAACCACGGCGGTAGCGGCCCGTCGTGAGCCTTGCGAGCAAGACTCACCGCGGAATGTCCGCCGGACGCAGTCTTGCGTAGCTCCGCTACGCAAGCAGCAGTCACAGGTGGCGCGGCACTCAAACGAGCGCAGCGCCGAATGCGCAGTACCTAACGAAGACGGTAAAAAGCATGAATCTTCACGAGTATCAGGGTAAGCAGCTGTTCGCTGAATACGGCCTGCCAGTTTCCACTGGTTACGCAGTAGACACCCCGGAAGCAGCAGCAGAAGCTTGCGACAAGATCGGCGGCAACGAGTGGGTCGTCAAAGCCCAGGTTCACGCCGGTGGTCGCGGTAAAGCGGGCGGCGTAAAGCTGGTTCGCAGCAAAGAAGACGCCAAAGCCTTCGCACAGCAGTGGCTGGGCAAGCGTCTGGTGACTTACCAGACTGACGCCAATGGCCAGCCAGTCACCAAGATCCTGGTTGAATCGTGCACTGATATCGCTAAAGAGCTGTACCTGGGCGCTGTCGTTGACCGTTCGAGCCGTCGCATCGTGTTCATGGCTTCCACCGAAGGTGGCGTGGACATCGAGAAAATCGCTCACGACACGCCAGAAAAAATTCTCAAGGCCACTATCGATCCACTGGTTGGCGCTCAGCCATCCCAGGGTCGCGAGCTGGCATTCCAGCTGGGCCTGGAAGGCAAGCAGGTCACTCAGTTCGCCAAGATCTTCGTAGGTCTGGCCAAGCTGTTCAAAGACCACGACCTGGCTCTGCTGGAAGTGAACCCGCTGGTGATCAAGGCTGACGGCGATCTGCACTGCCTCGACGCGAAGATCAATATCGACGCCAACGCCATGTACCGTCAGCCCAAGCTGAAGGCTTTCCACGATCCGTCGCAGGACGATCCGCGCGAAGCGCACGCTGCCAAGTTCGAGCTGAACTACGTAGCCCTGGAAGGCAACATCGGCTGCATGGTCAACGGTGCCGGTCTGGCCATGGGTACCATGGACATCGTCAACCTGCACGGCGGCAAGCCAGCCAACTTCCTCGACGTAGGCGGTGGTGCTACCAAAGAGCGCGTGACCGAAGCTTTCAAAATCATTCTGTCCGACAGCAATGTCGCTGCAGTACTGGTTAACATCTTCGGCGGCATCGTTCGTTGCGACATGATTGCCGAAGGCATCATCGGTGCAGTGAAAGAAGTCGGCGTGAAAATCCCGGTTGTTGTTCGTCTTGAAGGCAACAACGCTGAACTGGGCGCTAAAGTACTGGCAGAAAGCGGTTTGAACATCATCGCTGCTACCAGCCTGACCGACGCTGCTCAACAAGTCGTTAAAGCTGCGGAGGGCAAGTAATGAGCGTCCTGATCAATAAAGACACCAAAGTCATCTGCCAGGGCTTCACCGGCGCACAGGGTACTTTCCACTCCGAGCAAGCCATTGCCTACGGCACCAAAATGGTCGGCGGCGTGACTCCAGGCAAGGGTGGTACCACTCACCTGAACCTGCCTGTGTTCAACACTGTGAAAGAAGCTGTAGCAGCCACTGGCGCCACCGCCAGCGTGATCTACGTTCCGGCTCCTTTCTGCAAGGACTCGATCCTGGAAGCGGCCTTTGGCGGCATCAAGCTGATCGTCTGCATCACCGAAGGCATTCCTACCCTGGACATGCTGGACGCCAAGGTCAAGTGCGACGAACTGGGCGTGGTCCTGATCGGCCCTAACTGCCCAGGCGTGATCACCCCAGGCGAATGCAAGATCGGCATCATGCCAGGTCACATTCACTTGCCAGGCAAGGTCGGTATCGTTTCGCGTTCCGGCACCCTGACCTACGAAGCTGTGAAGCAGACCACTGATGCCGGTTTCGGTCAGTCGACTTGCGTCGGTATCGGCGGTGACCCGATCCCGGGTTCGAACTTCATCGACATCCTGAAGCTGTTCCAGGAAGACCCGCAGACCGAAGCGATCGTAATGATCGGCGAGATCGGCGGTTCGGCTGAAGAAGAAGCGGCTGCCTACATCAAGGCAAACGTGACCAAGCCGGTTGTTTCCTACATCGCTGGTGTGACTGCTCCTCCTGGCAAGCGCATGGGCCATGCTGGCGCAATCATCTCTGGCGGCAAAGGCACTGCAGACGAGAAATTCGCTGCACTGCAAGACGCAGGCGTAAAAACCGTGCGTTCGCTGGCAGACATCGGCAAGGCCCTGGCCGAGCTGACTGGCTGGGAAGTGAAGAAGTAAGCTTCGGCTGACTTTTAGCTCCAGCAACAAAGGCCACCTTCGGGTGGCCTTTGTCGTTTCTGCTGATTGGAAGATCAAAAGATCGCAGCCTTCGGCAGCTCCTACAGGAGAAATGCATTCCGAATGTAGGAGCTGCCGAAGGCTGCGATCTTTTGCGTTGTGCCTCTTATTCTGAAAATAAGATATGTAAACGCGACACTGAAACGTCGCGTATCGGATAGTTCGCCCTCTAACAGTGCGTTTGTCAGCCAAATTCGTTAGGCTGGCAGCCATTTTTGCGTCCGCCGCCCACAAGGCAGCCACGCGCTTTAAGGGTCAGTCCCATACGGATCGACAGCATTTCCCTAATCCAACAGGGCAATCCCCCTCTAAATTCCGATTTCAGTAGTGTGGTATTACCTTAATGAAAGTTTTGAAAGGTCAGGACATCCTGGCACTTGGTTTTATGACGTTTGCCCTGTTTGTCGGGGCCGGTAACATCATCTTCCCGCCGATCGTCGGCTTGCAGGCTGGACCTCACGTCTGGATGGCGGCGCTGGGCTTTCTGATCACCGCCGTAGGTTTGCCGGTGATCACCGTGGTGGCGCTGGCCAAGGTCGGCGGTGCCATGGATGCATTGAGCAGCCCGATCGGCAAGATCGCTGGCGGTATCCTCGCGGCGGCGTGCTATCTGGCGGTGGGGCCGCTGTTCGCCACCCCGCGTACCGCGACCGTATCGTTCGAGGTGGGTCTGGCGCCGTTGACCGGCGAGAGCCCGCTGGCGCTGTTCCTCTACAGTTCGGTGTACTTCCTGCTGGTGTTCTTTGTTTCGCTCTACCCTGGGCGTTTGCTGGATACCGTCGGCCGCTTCCTCGCGCCGCTGAAAATCATTGCGCTGGCAGTATTGGGCATCGCCGCGTTCGCCTTGCCGGCGGGTGATATCGGTCACGGCACACCGGAATACGTCGCCGCGCCATTTTCGCAAGGGTTCATCAATGGTTACCTGACCATGGACACCCTCGGCGCACTGGTGTTCGGCATCGTTATCGTCAACGCGATCCGCTCCCGTGGCGTCGAGTCGCCGGCGCTGATCACCCGTTACGCGATCATTGCTGGCCTGATTGCCGGTGTCGGTCTGGCGCTGGTGTATGTCAGTCTGTTCCGCCTCGGTTCCGGCAGCCATGAAGTCGCGGTCGGTGCCACCAACGGCGCGGCTGTGCTGCATGCCTACGTGCAACACACTTTCGGTTCGCTGGGCAGTGGTTTCCTCGCGGTGCTGATCTCGCTGGCCTGTCTGGTTACGGCGGTCGGCCTGACCTGTGCCTGCGCTGAATATTTCAGCCGTGTGCTGCCTCTGTCCTACAAGACTCTGGTGATTATCCTCGCGGCGTTCTCGCTGCTGGTATCTAACCTCGGTCTGACCAAGCTCATTGCCTTCTCGATTCCGGTGCTCACCGCGATCTATCCGCCGTGCATCGTTCTGGTCGCGCTGAGCTTCTGCAAGGATTTCTGGCATGAGCACGCACGCATTCTTGGCCCAGTGATGCTGGTGTCGTTCCTGTTCGGCACCATCGACGCCTTGAAGGGCGCCGGTCTGGCCGACTGGATGCCGGCACAGCTGTCGCACTTGCCGCTGAGCGAGCAGGGGCTGGCGTGGCTGGTGCCGTGCGTGATGACCCTGGTGGTTGCCGTGGTGTGCGATCGCCTGCTGGGCAAGCGCAGCGAAGTCACTGCCTGACGTGATTCGACCCGCCACAAGCGGGTCGAGCACGGTTAAACAGAAATGCCCCGTATCAATCGATACGGGGCATTTTTTATGCGTGTGAGGCAGTGTCTTTTTTGCTGAGCTAACGTCGAAGGGTTGCTTAGCTTTTATGTAGGAGTGAGCCTGCTCGCGATAGCGGTTTTTCAGGCACGTCAGTATTTGATTGAAAACCGCTATCGCGAGCAGGCTCACTCCTACAGGTACAGCGTTTACATTTCACAAGGAATTGCATGTCGTTCATCCAAGCCAATCTGATCCACCTGCTCGCCGCCGTCTGGTTTGTCATCTGCTGGGGCGGCTATACCCGTTATGCCACCTGGAAGGCCCGCGACACGGCGTGTCTGGCCAGCGTGTTGCACCTGTACCGCGAAGACTGGATGCGCCGCATGTTGCTGCGTGACAACCGTATTGCCGACGCTAGCGTGATCGGCAATCTGGAGCGCAACGCCTCGTTCTTCGCTTCCAGCACGCTGATCATCCTCGCCGGTATTCTCACCGTGCTTGGTGCGTCCGAGCGTGCGGTGTCGCTGTTGGCGGATATTCCGATGGTGCAGCAGGCGTCGCAGGGCATGTCGGAGATCAAATTGCTGTGTCTGGCATTGGTGTTCGTCTACGCGTTCTTCACGTTCAGCTGGTGCATGCGGCAGTACAACTTCGCCGCGATTCTGGTCGGCTCGGCACCGATGATTGGTGAGCGTCAGGTGACCGAGCAGGAACGCAAGGCGTTCGCTTCGCGGGCGGCGCGGGTGATCTCGATGGCGGCCAACCAGTTCAACTTCGGCCTGCGTTCTTACTACTTCGGTATGAGCATGCTCGCGTGGTTCGTCAGCCCGTGGCTGTTCATGATCATGAGCGCGGGAGTCGTGGTGGTTTTGTATCGCCGCGAGTTTCATTCCGACGTTCTCGATGTCATGGTCTATACCCCTACAGAGGCGCCCGTCCCTGAGGCGAACAAAGAGGCTGTTTGATGAGTATTCCGTTCTGGTGTGTGTTTATCAGTGCTTTATTGATCTACGTGGCGCGTATGCCGGTGGCCAAGGCCATGAAAGCGCAGGGCGGTTACGACAATCATCTGCCGCGCCAGCAACAGGCGCAGTTGACCGGGTTCGGTGCCAGGGCCCTGGCGGCCCATCAGAACAGTATCGAAGCCTTTATCCTGTTCGCGGTCGGTGTGCTGATGGCCCACACCACGCAAACCGCAGGCTGGCTGATCGATGCGCTGGCGATCATCTTCGTGATCTCGCGAATCTTCTATCTGTGGTTCTATCTGGCCGACCTGGCGAAGTTACGCAGCCTGATGTGGCTAGTTGGCTTCATCTGCTCGTTGTTGCTGATGATTAGTCCGACTTTTAGAACCGTGTTGCTATAACCGGTAAATCGCAGGCAAAAGAAAACCCGCACTTGGCGGGTTTTCTTTTCACACCAGAAAGCTTATTGCTTTTTGGCGGCTTCTTCTTGAGCAGCGGCGTTCGATTCAGCCTGAGCTTTGGCAGCTTCGGCGTTTTCTTTTGCTGCGTCGTTCACTTTATCCTGAGCTTTGTTCATGTCTTGCTGAGCCTGCTCAGCATGTTGGTTGGCATCTTGAGCTTTGTCCTCGGATTTTTTATCGCAGGCAGCGAGACCGAGGGAAGCGGTCAACATCAAGGCAATAGCTAAAGTCTTACGCATGGGGTGTATCTCCTTATGGAAAATAACTACTGGCCTTAAGAGCTTGGCGCTACGGGTTAAGTTCCTCATTTGTTTCAGATATATAAGTTTGTTTTATCACGGAACTTTTGCCGTTTTTCTCACTACTGGCACAAGGCCTTAATGCGAGTATTTATCAAATGGCCCAAACCCCCGTTTTTGAGCGCGCGACGCGCTTTTTATCGGCATTGCGCCACTGTCAGGTCTTGGGTCTGCAAGTGCACAGCGCCTCCAGCGAAGGACTGACGGTGATCCTGCCCTACAGCGAAAAAATCGTCGGCAATCCCGAAACCGGAGTCATCCATGGCGGTGCCATCACCTCGTTGATGGACACCGCTTGCGGTATGTCGACTCTGTGCGTGCTGCCAGAGTTCGAAGTCTGCCCGACCCTCGATCTGCGCATCGACTACATGCACGCCGCTGAACCGCACAAAGCGGTGTACGGCTTCGCCCAGTGCTACCGCGTCACCACCGACGTGATCTTTGCCCGTGGTTTTGCCTACCAGGACGATCCCCAGCAACCAATCGCCCACGTCGTCGGCACATTCATGCGCATGGGCATTGGCCTCAAGGGCAGCAAAGGCTTCGCCGGCGCGATCAAGGGAGCCCGCCAATGAGCAACGACCTCAGGGAGCAGCTGCAACAGGCCCACGCGCTGGGCGATTACGCGCCGCTGCTGGCATTGATCCCTTATGCCGGGTTGATCGGCATCGAGTGCTCGCGGGTGGGCGATGAGTTGCTGTTCAAGCTACCGGCGAATAAGGACAACATTGGTAACCCTTTATTGCCGGCGATCCACGGCGGGGTGATTGCCGGCTTCATGGAGCTGGCCGCAGCCCTGCATCTGCTGATTTTCACCGGCACGCCGGGTGTGCCGAAAATCATCGATTTTTCCCTCGATTACCTGCGCGCCGGGCAGTTTCGCGACACTTGGGCCAGGTGCCAGGTCTGCCGGCAGGGCCGTCGCGTGGCCAACGTTGCGGTCACGGCGTGGCAGAGTACCGAGGCCGAACCGATCGCCACCGCCCGCGCGCACTTCAAAATCGATGAGCCCTTGAAATCCTGAACAGCGCCCCCAACTCAGATGACAACCCGCCGCAGACCATTCGGGTCGCGGCCAATGCCATCTGATTGGAGTTTGATGACCATGAGTGTGGAAACTCAAAAGGAAACCCTGGGCTTCCAGACCGAGGTAAAGCAGCTGCTGCACCTCATGATCCATTCGCTGTATTCGAATAAGGAAATTTTCCTTCGCGAATTGATCTCGAACGCCTCTGACGCCGTCGACAAGCTGCGCTTCGAAGCCCTGGCCAAGCCTGAGTTGCTCGAAGGTGGCGCTGACCTGAAAATCCGTGTGAGCTTCGACAAGGACGCCAAGACCGTCACTCTCGAAGACAACGGTATCGGCATGAACCGTGACGATGTGATCACCCACCTGGGGACCATCGCCAAATCCGGCACCGCCGATTTCATGAAAAACCTGTCCGGCGATCAGAAGAAAGATTCGCACCTGATCGGCCAGTTCGGTGTGGGCTTCTACTCGGCCTTCATCGTCGCCGACAAGGTTGATGTCTACAGCCGTCGCGCCGGCACCGACGCCAGCGAAGGCGTGCACTGGTCGTCGAAAGGCGAGGGCGAGTTCGAAGTCGCCACCATCGACAAGCCAGAGCGCGGCACCCGCATCGTCCTGCACCTGAAGTCCGGTGAAGACGAATTCGCTGATGGCTGGCGTCTGCGCAACATCATCAAGAAGTACTCCGACCACATCGCTTTGCCGATCGAGCTGCCGAAGGAAGTCACTCCGACCGAAGGCGAAGAGGCACCGGCCGTTGAATGGGAAACCGTCAACCGCGCCAGCGCCCTGTGGACCCGTCCGCGCACTGAAGTGAAGGATGAGGAATACCAGGAGTTCTACAAACACATCGCTCACGACTTCGAGAATCCGCTGTCGTGGAGCCACAACAAGGTCGAAGGCAAGCTCGAGTACAGCTCGCTGCTGTACGTTCCGGCCCGCGCGCCGTTCGACCTGTACCAGCGTGAAGCGCCGAAGGGCCTGAAGCTGTACGTGCAGCGTGTGTTTGTAATGGATCAGGCCGAGTCGTTCCTGCCGCTGTACCTGCGCTTCATCAAGGGCGTGGTTGATTCCAATGACCTGTCGCTGAACGTGTCGCGTGAGATCCTGCAGAAAGACCCGATCATCGATTCGATGAAAACCGCGCTGACCAAGCGTGTGTTGGACATGCTGGAAAAACTGGCGAAGAACGAGCCTGAGCAATACAAAGGCTTCTGGAAGAACTTCGGTCAGGTCATGAAAGAAGGCCCGGCGGAAGACTTCGCCAACAAAGAGAAAATTGCCGGTCTGCTGCGTTTCGCATCGACCCAAGGCGACGACGGCGAGCAAATTGTCGGTCTGGCTGACTACCTGGCCCGCGCCAAGGAAGGTCAGGACAAGATCTACTACCTCACCGGCGAAACCTACGCGCAGGTCAAGAACAGCCCGCACCTGGAAGTCTTCCGCAAGAAAGGCATCGAAGTGCTGCTGTTGACCGACCGCATCGACGAGTGGCTGATGAGCTACCTCAGCGAGTTCGACGGCAAGACCTTTGTCGACGTGGCGCGTGGTGACCTCGATCTGGGCAACCTGGACTCGGAAGAGGACAAGAAAGCTGCAGAAGAAGTCGCCAAGTCCAAAGAAGGTCTGGTCGAGCGTCTGAAAACTGCGCTGGGCGATTCCGTGGCTGAAGTCCGCGTATCCCATCGTCTGACCGATTCGCCGGCGATTCTGGCCATCGGCGAACAGGATCTGGGCCTGCAAATGCGCCAGATCCTCGAAGCCAGCGGGCAGAAAGTCCCGGATTCGAAGCCGATCTTCGAATTCAACCCGAGCCACCCGCTGATCGAGAAACTCGATGGCGAGCAGAGCGAAGAGCGTTTTGGCGATCTGTCGCACATCCTCTTCGACCAGGCCGCCCTGGCGGCGGGCGACAGCTTGAAGGATCCGGCCGCTTACGTGCGCCGTCTGAACAAGCTGCTGGTTGAACTGTCGGTTTGATCACGTTGTAGGAAAAACCCGCTTCGGCGGGTTTTTTCGTTCTGGTGTCTACACAATCAGGAGTCAGAAATGAGCCAAGTCACTGTACGTTCCGTGGTCTATCAGATTGACGGTCAAGCCTATGAGGGGCGCCTGGCGTTCGACGCCGAGCATAAGGCCGTGCGCCCGGGTTTGCTGATGGCGCCGAACTGGATGGGCGTCAGCGCCGGCGCCGAAGACATCGCCAAAGCGGTGGCGGCCAAGGGTTATGTTGTATTGATCGCGGATGTCTACGGTCAGACCGTGCGTCCGCAAAATGCTGATGAGGCGCTTGCAGCG
The DNA here is from genome assembly GCF_057291835.1 of Pseudomonas sp. 1L-B-1-E-C1. Lineage (NCBI taxonomy): Bacteria > Pseudomonadati > Pseudomonadota > Gammaproteobacteria > Pseudomonadales > Pseudomonadaceae > Pseudomonas > Pseudomonas sp. 1L-B-1-E-C1. The sequence continues at coordinate 174,125 of NZ_JBXAWN010000012.1, forward strand.
ATGATGCCGCTCAAGGACGACCGCGCGTTGCTGCGCAAACGCCTGCAAGTGGCCTTCGAGCAATTGCAAAGCCAGGGCGAAGCGGCGGTTGATAAGTCGAAACTGGCGGTATTCGGTTTCTGCTTCGGTGGTTGCTGCGCGCTGGACCTGGCCCGTACTGGCGCGCCGGTGAAAGCGGCGGTGTCGTTCCACGGCACGCTGGATTCGCCGAACCCGGCGGATGCGCAGAACATCAAGGGCTCGGTGCTGGTGCTGCATGGCGCGTCCGATCCGTTGGTGCCGAAGGAGCAACTGCCGGCGTTCGAAGATGAAATGAACGCGGCGAAGGTTGACTGGCAGTTGCTCAGCTACGGCGGTGCGGTGCACTCGTTCACCGATCCACACGCCAATGTGCCGGGCAAGATGATGTACGACGAAAAGATCGCCAAGCGCGCGTTCAAGTCGATGCATGATTTGCTGGATGAAGTGTTCAACGGCTGATTGCCCTCAGATCAAAAGATCGCAGCCTTCGGCAGCTCCTACATGAATCCGGTGTAGGAGCTGCCGAAGGCTGCGATCTTTTGCTTTAACGGCTTGCCGGTAGTTCGATCCGCTCGACTTCCCCTGGCACCGTCGGCCAATCCCCGGCCGCCCATTTGCGCCGTGCTTCATCAATCGCCGCCGGATCGCTGGCGACGAAATTCCAGTTGATCCGCCTCGGCCCGTCCAGCGGCGCGCCGCCGAACACCACCGCGTGCACATCGCTTTCAGCAAACAGACTCATTTCTTCGCCAGCGGGCAACACCACCAGCGCATGCGGCTCAACCGCCTCGCCATTCAACTGCGCATCACCGCTCAACACATACACCGCGCGTTCTTCATGCTCGGCCGGAATCAGCAATGTGGTCGCGGTCTGCATTTTCACTTCGGCATACAGCGTAGGAGAAAGCACCGGCACCGGCGATTCAAGGCAAAAGCCCGACCCGGCAATCATCCGAATCTGCACGCCAAGGTTATCGCTGACCGGTAACGTCGCTGCCGGGTGATGGCTGTAATGGCCCGGGCCCTGTTCGTGAGTCTTGGGCGAGGCCAGCCAGACTTGCAGGCCGTGCAGAGTGAAGGTTTCGGCGAGCAGTGGCGCAGGCGTGCGCTCGACATGGGCGATGGCGCTGCCAGCGGTCATCCAGCTGACATCGCCGGCACGGACCACCTGATCGGAGCCCAGACTGTCCTTGTGCTGCAGTTGTCCTTCAAACAGATAGGTAAGCGTCGACAGACCGATGTGCGGATGCTGTCGGATATCCATGCCTTTGCCCGTCGGATAAATCGTTTCGAGCATGTGGTCGAAAAACACGAAAGGCCCGACGTTGCGGCATTTGGCTGACGGCAGCGGGCGCAGGATCGGCTGGCCTTCTACGTCTTCGGCGCGCGGGCGGATGATCAGGAGTGGCATGTCCATGGTGCATTCCAGGCTGAGCGGGTGATGCCAGAAGCATAACCCGCCGCTGGCATCGGGAGGATTATTGGCTGTCGAAGCCTTGTGGCGCGTGGGTTTCGATGCTGACTTCGCTGGTGGTCATCAGCTTGTGAATCGGGCAGCGATCCGCGACTCTCAGCAGTTCCTCGCGCTGAGCGTCGGTCAGTACGCCCTTGAGCGTCAGGGTGACATGCAGGGCGTATTTGCCTTTCTGCTCTTCGCTGTTGTCGCGCTTGACTTCGACACCCACGCCGGTCAGCGGGATGTCTTTTTTCTTCGCGTACATCTTCAGGGTCAGCGCTTTGCAGGCGCCGAGGGCGGCGTCGAAATAGTCGTGCGGCTCCGGCGCGGTGCCTTCGCCACCGGCGGTTTTCGGTACGTCGGCAAACAATTCGTGGTCGTCGATCTGGACGGTATGACGAAAACCTTCGGCAGAGACGGTATTGACGGTGACAGTCATGGAAACCTCACAGGCGGCAGGAAAAATCGTTCGATCAAAACAGACCTTGCAGTTATAGAGCATTCCCAGCGGTTCGCGTTCCGCTTTTCGGCGGGGATGAACCCTTGTCGTCAGGGCGCGGTCTAGGCTATGCCCATCTGCCGGAGATTACTTGTGTCCTTGTCTCGTCTGAGTCTTGCCTGTCTGCTGCTGTTCGTTGGCAGTGCCGGCGCCCGCGAATACACCTACAGCGATGCGCACCTGCATTACGTGGATTTTTTCCAGGAAAGCGCCGGCATGCAGAAATTGCTTACTGCCATGAAGGAAAACTCCATCGAGCACGTAATGATTTCCGGCATTCCCGTGGCGAAGAAATGGCATGAAGACGAACCCAAGCGCCCGCGGTATTACGCCGGTGATGACGCTGATGCCTATTGGTACAGCGCCACTGATGTGATCATTGCCGACGCGGTGCAAAAACTCGCGCCAGAGCAACGCCAGTACTTTCATCCGTTCCTGTCTGGCTTCAATCCCAACGACAAGAATTCCGCCGCGCATATCCAGCGCATGCTCGATCTTTATCCAGGGCTGTGGCAGGGCATCGGTGAAGTGTTCACCCGGCACGATGACCTGACGGCGCTGACCGCTGGCGACACGCCGCGAGCCAACAACGAAGCGATGACCAAGATCTATCACCTCGCCGCTGAGAATGATCTGCCGGTGATGCTGCATTCCAACATCACCTCCAAGCGTGAGAAAAATCCGCTGTACCTGAAGGAAGTCGAAGAGCCGCTGCGTAATCACCCGCACACGCGATTCATCTGGGCGCATGCCGGCACCAGCGCCGAGATTCATCGGCATCAAACCCAGTTGCCGTTCTTGTTGCCCACCCTGACGCGCATGCTAGAGGCCTATCCGAATCTGTGTATCGACCTGTCGTGGAGCATGCTCACGCCGTATCTGCTGGACGAGCAGGGCAAGCCGCGTGCGGAATGGTTGGCATTGGTTGAGAAATATCCCGAGCGCTTCATGCTTGGCTCTGACGTGGTAGGACGATTCAACAAGCTCGGTAAGGAAATGCACAGCTACAAGCCTTTCCTCGATGCGCTGCCGGAGGCGGTTGCACGCAAAGTCGCAAGAGATAACTTCCTGGCGATATTGCCACGCAACGCAAGCCAACTCGCTGATCAGCGCTGAAGCGTCAAAGCCACGGGTTCGAACTAGCCACTCGTCTGCCTATCGCCTTTTTGTCTTACGCAATTTCAGCGCAATGCCGATACCTTCTAAAGCAACCCGCTGCAGGCTGATGCAGCGCTTTTGGAAGGAGCCAGAGTCATGAATATCCGTAGTCTCAATATTGCCCCGCGCGCCGGTCTGGGTTTCGGCCTGCTGGCGTTGATGGTGTTTGCCCTTGGGGCGTTCGCCTTGCTGCAAATGTCGAACATGCGTGCGCAGTCCGATGAAGTCGACAACAACTGGCTGCCCAGCGTGATGGCGGTCGGGGAAATGAGTCAGGACATGCTGCGTCTGCGCGCATTGACCATGCGCCTGTTGCTCAACCGTGACCCCAAGGCACTGGAGCAGAACGTCGCCAAGCTCAACGAACTGCGCAGTGGCTTGAGCGAAGCGCAGCAGCGCTATGATCGGTTGATCGCCTTGCCTGAAGAGCGCGCGCTGTTCGATCGCTTCAAGGTTGCCGAGCACAAATACCTCGAGCTGCAGGCACAAGTCCTACAGCTCTCGGCGCAGAATCGGGTCGCTGAGGCCTCGGCGATTCTCAATGATCAGATGAGTCCACTGGCCGATGAGATTGCTGTGACTCTGCGTGATCTGGTCGAGATGAATAAGCACAATGCCAACCTGGCCACCGAGGCTGCACGCTTGGTGTTCAGTCAATCGCGGGTGTGGGTCGGGGTGATGATCGCCATGGCCGCACTGATCACCATTGGCCTGGCATTGCTGCTGACACGCAGCATCGTCGTGCCATTGTCGCAATCGCTCAGCGTGGCTGAAGTGGTGGCCAGCGGGGATTTGACCGGTGACATTCACATCGCAGGCAAAGACGAACCGGCGCGCTTGCTGCAAGCGCTGAAAAGCATGCAGCACAATCTGCGCGACACGATCCGGCGTATCTCCGAGTCGTCCACGCAACTGGCCTCGGCGGCCGAAGAACTCAGCAGCGTCACCGAAGATGCCACTCGCGGTCTGCACCAGCAGAGCCAGGAAATCGAACAGGCCGCCACTGCGGTCAACCAGATGACAGCGGCGGTGGAAGAGGTGGCGAACAATGCTGTCGCCACGTCCGAAGCATCCCGCGAATCCGACCGCATCGCCCGGCAAGGGCGCGAGCAGGTGCAGCAGACGGTGACGTCGATCGAGTTTCTCGCCGGTGACGTCACCAACAATGCGGCCCAGGTCGAGGCGTTGGCACAAAAGGTTCATGGCATCAGCAAAGTGCTGGATGTGATTCGCTCAATTGCCGAACAGACCAATCTGCTCGCCCTCAACGCCGCGATCGAAGCGGCCCGCGCCGGCGATGCCGGGCGTGGCTTTGCGGTGGTTGCCGATGAAGTGCGCGCGCTGGCTCATCGCACTCAGCAGTCGACTCAGGAAATCGAGCAGATGATCGGCGGGATCCAGCAGGGGACCGATTCGGCTGTCAGCTCAATGCAGCAAAGCAACGCACGGGCGCGTTCGACCCTGGAATTAGCCAAGAGCGCCGGTTCTGCTCTAGAGGAAATCGCTTCGGCGTTTACCTTGATCAACGAGCGCAACCTGGTGATCGCCAGTGCCTCGGAAGAGCAGGCCGCAGTGGCGCGCGAGGTGGATCGCAATCTGATGAATATTCGTGATCTGGCGATGCAGACCTCGGCGGGGGCCAATCAGACCAGCGCGGCGAGTCAGGATCTGTCGCGCCTGGCGGTGGATCTGAACGGGATGGTGGCGCGGTTTTCTGTCTGAATCAGCAGGCGACGAAATCCCTGTAGGGGCTGCGGCACGCTGCGATCTTTTCAAGATCAAGATCAAAAGATCGCAGCCTCGTTTCACTCGTCAGCTCCTACAGGGGCGAAAGCTGCGGGCAAATAAAAGCCCCGCATTCGCGGGGCTCGTTGTTCTTACGATGGGTCAGCTGCCTTTGACAGTCTTGCCGTTGACCGTGCCGTCCTGAAGCATGATGTTGTACTCCTTGCCGTCAGTCTCGACCTGTTGCAGGCGCACCAGCAGGTAATCCCAATCCTTGGCGAACCACAGCACGGTGATGCGCTTGCTTTGTGTCGGGTCGCGCACGCGTTCGACCTTGATCGCGTCGATCTGGCCGGCCTTGGTGTCGACCTTCTCCGAACCCAGTACGCGGAAGTCGTAGGTATCGACCTCGCCATCATCAACCACCTGATAGCTCATGCTTTTCTTGCCGGCGGCGACGTCATGTTGCAGCGCCAGCTGGTAGGTCGACTTGTCGACCATGCCACGGTTCAGCGGGATCTTCACCGCGTCGCCACGGTCGGTGCCGGTCACCAGTTTATTGGCCCAGTCGAAGTCCAGATCAGCCTTTTTCGCTTTGCCCAGACCACCGCGTTCGAAGTGGTAGGACTGCGGCAGCAAGGTGTCCTTGTCCAGCTTCAGGGTGCTTTCTTCGGTCAGGCTGGCGATCATCATCGAGGCCTTGAAGCTGAGTTTCCAGACGCCGTTGGCTTCCTTGGTCAGGCTGCGTTCGGCGGTGCCGCTCATGGGCAGCTGCTTCCAGTCGGCGGTGTAGCTGGCGGAGAACGGTTGAAGGTCCGCTGCCTGCGCGAAGGGCAGGGCGAGCAGAGCGCAGGCGAAGAGCAGGGCGCGACGCATAATATCTCCTAGTTTCGAATCAAGTGGCCGCTGGCGGCGAGTAGCTGGCCGTCGAGTAAAGCACCCTGGTCTCCGAGTGTCAGTCTGCCTTCGGCAAACCAGCGTACCGCCATCGGATAGATCAGGTGTTCCTGAACGTGGACTCGTTGCGCCAGACTCTGCGGCGTGTCGTGCAACTCTACCGGTAATACTGCCTGTACGACCAGTGGTCCGCCATCGAGTTCCTCGGTGACGAAGTGTACGGAGCAGCCATGTTCCGTGTCGCCGGCCTCCAGCGCGCGCTGATGAGTGTGTAACCCTTTGTATTTGGGCAGCAGCGACGGGTGGATGTTGAGCAGGCGACCATGATAGTGGCGAACGAAATCAGCGCTGAGAATGCGCATGAAGCCGGCCAGTACCACGAGTTTCGGGTTGAATTGGTCGATCAGTTCGATCAGCGCGGCATCGAAGGCCTCGCGGCCCTCGAATGCCTTGTGATCCAGCGAGCGGGTGGCGATACCCGCGTCGCGGGCGCGTTGCAGGCCGTAGGCGTCAGCGCGGTTGGAAATCACCGCAGCGATGCGGACCGGGCTGTCGCCGGTCCGCGTGCTGTCGATCAGAGCCTGCAAGTTACTGCCGGTGCCGGACAACAGCACCACGACATCACAGGGCTTTGGCATCAGTGAGCCTTGAGGTTCTTCAGCTCGACCTGCGCAGCGCCTTCAGCGGCCACGGCGATCTGACCGATGACCCAAGGCTGCTCGCCGGCGTCACGCAGGGTGTTCAGGGCAACTTCAACGTGCTCCTGAGCCACGCAGATGACCATGCCGACGCCGCAGTTGAGCACGCGGTGCATCTCGGTTTCGTCAACGTTGCCTTTCTCTTGCAGCCAGTCGAAGACGGCCGGGCGAGTCCAGCTGGCCACGTCAACCACAGCCTGAGCGCCTTTTGGCAGTACGCGCGGGATGTTGTCGAGCAGGCCGCCACCGGTGATGTGGGCCATGGCTTTGACGGCGCCGGTGTCTTTGATCAGCTTGAGCAACGGTTTGACGTAGATGCGGGTCGGGGCCATCAGCAGATCGGTCAGCGGTTTGCCGTCGAGCTGGATGTTTTCGATGTCGGCGCCGGAGACTTCGATGATCTTGCGGATCAGCGAGTAGCCGTTGGAGTGTGGGCCGGACGATGGCAGGGCGATGAGGGCGTCACCGGTGGCGACTTTCGAGCCGTCGATGATTTCCGATTTTTCCACGACGCCGACGCAGAAGCCGGCCAGATCGTAGTCTTCGCCTTCGTACATGCCTGGCATTTCAGCGGTTTCGCCGCCGACCAGCGAGCAACCCGACAGTTCGCAGCCAGCGCCGATGCCGGTGACAACCTGGGCAGCGGTGTCGACGTTCAGTTTGCCGGTGGCGTAGTAGTCGAGGAAGAACAGCGGCTCGGCGCCGCACACCACCAGATCATTGACGCACATGGCGACCAGGTCGATGCCGATGCTGTCGTGCTTGTTCAGGTTCAGCGCCAGACGCAGCTTGGTGCCGACGCCGTCGGTGCCGGAGACCAGCACCGGCTGCTTGTAGCCGGCCGGGATTTCGCAGAGGGCGCCGAAACCGCCCAGGCCGCCCATGACTTCCGGGCGCGCAGTGCGCTTGGCGACGCTCTTGATGCGTTCGACCAATGCTTCACCGGCGTCGATGTCTACACCGGCGTCCTTGTAGCTCAGGGAGGGTTGCTTGCTCATGATCCAGGCCTTTAGGGGAGGGGATTCAGGGGGTAACGACCGAGTTCAGCGGGAACATCGAACTCAATGGGCGATCGCCTCACGCGAGTTTCGAGGGGCCCGGCTGTTGCCGGTCTGCGAAGGCGCGCGATTTTATCAGGCTTGAGGGGCAGCGGCCATCCTCGCACCGACGGGCAGGGCCATATCGGCGGAAATTTTTTGCAATCGCTGCGTATGACTGCCTGTATAAGGTGTGGCGATTAACCGTCTATCGTTAGAACTGTGCAAAAACTTACCGCCACCGTGTGAATGTTTTGCGAGAGCTGGGGGTCACAGCCTTGCTCAAACGGTTCACGCGGCGTGTTCCAGCCGCTCCTGTCGACGGGAATTTTCCATGCGTTTTTGTAAATTATTGTTTGTAGGCTGCCTGACACTGGTCAGCCTGGCGAGCCATGCCGAAAACCTCAAAGGCCTGTACCAGGTCCGTCAGCCGGTCAGCGGCCAGGCTGCGGAAGAGCGCGATCGCGCCACGCAGGCAGCGCTCGATACCCTGGTGCTGCGCCTGACCGGCGACCCGAAAGCCGCGCAGAATCCGGGACTGGCGCCGATTCGCAAGGATCCGCAGCAGATCATCAGCCAGTTCGGTTTCGATGCCGGCCCCCCGGAAGTGCTGAAAGTCGACTTCGATCCGGCAACCACCGAGCAGGCCTTGCGCCGGGCCGGGTTGCCGGTGTGGGGCGCCAGTCGGCCGTCGATCCTCGGCTGGTGGCTGAACGATTCGACTGAAGGTGCAAGTCTGGTCGGTGATGGTCAGGCCGCAGCCTCAACATTGCGCACAGCCGCGCAACATCGCGGTTTGCCGCTGCGTTTGCCGCTGGCTGATCTCAGCGAGCAACTGGTGGCCACCGCGCCGGCGCTGGAAAGCGCTGATCCCGCGACCCTGCGCAGTGCTTCGGAACGCTACAACGCTGACGCCCTGCTCGCGGTGCACGCCCGCGAAGAGGGCGGGCAGTGGCAGGCCAAATGGCGCTTGTGGCTGGGTGATCAGAAAGAGGCCGGCAGCGTGCAGGGCGCCGACCAGGCTGCCGTTGCCGATGCGGTGATGCTGGCGGTGGCCGAGCGGCTGGCGCCGCGATTTGTCGCCAAGCCCGGCGCATCGGGTCAGCAGACGCTGGAAGTGCAGGGCATGAATCTGGAGCATTACGCGGCGCTGCTGCGGTTACTCGAACCGTTCGGTGTGCGTCTGCAAAGCGTACAGGGCGATCGCATCGTCTATCGGGTCAATGGCAGCGCCGATCAGTTGCGCGCGCAATTGTCGCTCGCGAAGCTGCAGGAGTTGCCTGCCGAGGCGCCGGCTCCATTGGCACCTGTGCAGCCAGCAGTCGAGGGTGCGCCTGCGGTTGCAGCGCCAACCCCGGCATCGGTGGCACCGTCGTTGCGGTTTCGCTGGTAAGTCTTTCCTTATATAGAAGCATCAGGAGTGGTAAATGGCCGATACGCGGCGTTGGTTCTGGCTCGGTGGGGTAGTCCTGCTTTGCGCGTTTGTATGGTTGCTGCACCCGATCCTCACGCCGTTTCTGGTCGCGTTGTTGCTGGCATATCTGTTCGATCCGCTGGTGGATCGTCTGGAACGGCTCGGTTTGTCGCGAACCTGGGGCGTGATCGCCGTGTTTGCCTTGTTCACCCTGATCGTGACTGCGTTGATGCTGGTGCTGGTGCCGATGCTCGCCAAACAGTTGCTGCGCTTGTATGAGCTGGCGCCGCAAATGCTCGACTGGTTGCAGCACACCGCTGTGCCGTGGGCGCAAGCGAAATTGGGTTTGTCGGACGGTTTCTGGAAATTCGACAAGGTCAAAGCCGCGATCAGCGAGCACATGGGTCAGACCACCGACATCGTCGGCGTGGTGCTGAGTCAGGCGACGGCCTCGAGCTTGGCACTGATCGGCTGGCTGGCAAATCTGGTACTGATACCGGTGGTGAGCTTCTACCTGTTGCGCGACTGGGACGTGATGATGGCTAAGATCCGCAGCCTGCTGCCGCGTGATCGCGAAGAGCGCGTGGTGGCGCTGGCGGGTGAGTGCCACGAGGTACTCGGCGCATTCGTGCGTGGCCAGTTGCTGGTGATGGTTGCGCTGGGCGTAATCTACGCCGCTGGTCTGATGATCGTCGGCCTCGAGCTGGGGCTGTTGATCGGCCTGATTGCCGGGCTCGCCGCGATTGTGCCGTACATGGGTTTCGTCATTGGCATCGGTGCGGCGCTGATCGCCGGGTTGTTCCAGTTCGGTGGCGATCTGTACCCGATGGTCGGGATTGTCGCGGTGTTCATGGTCGGTCAGGCGCTGGAAGGCATGGTGCTGACGCCGTTGCTGGTGGGGGACCGTATCGGTCTGCACCCGGTGGCGGTGATTTTCGCGATTCTCGCGGGTGGCGAATTATTCGGGTTCACCGGCGTGCTGCTGGCGCTGCCGGTGGCCGCGGTGATCATGGTGCTGGTGCGGCACGTCCACGTTCTGTACAAGGATTCCGGGATCTACAGCGGCGTCGACGAACCCGAGCTGTAACGAAGCAGGGCGGCCCGGCGCTTCGCCGGGCTGGCCTGTGGCCTGCACGCGAGGGCGCCAGAGAATCCTTCACAAAACCGGTGCGTCAACGCAAACCTTTGATTTTGCTTGGAGTCTGTCGCATTGTGCGCTCAGCCTCACGGGTATAAACTTCGCCAACTTTACACAGAGGCCACTAACGGTTCCTTTGAGAACTGTTCAGTCAGCATGAAACCGATTCAGCTGCCCCTAGGTGTGCGTCTGCGTGACGACGCCACCTTCATCAACTACTACCCAGGCGCCAATGCCGCTGCACTCGGCTATGTCGAGCGTCTCTGCGAAGCCGACGCCGGGTGGACGGAGAGCCTGATCTACCTGTGGGGCAAGCACGGCGTCGGGCGCACGCATCTGTTGCAGGCCGCGTGCCTGCGCTTCGAGCAGATGGGCGAACCGGCGGTATATCTGCCGCTGGCTGAGTTGATGGATCGCGGCGTGGAAATCCTCGACAACCTTGAACAGTACGAACTGGTCTGCCTGGATGATTTGCAGGTGATCGCCGGCAAGGCGGACTGGGAAGAGGCGATGTTTCATCTGTTCAACCGTCTGCGTGACAGCGGCCGGCGCCTGCTGATCGCCGCCTCCACTTCACCGCGCGAATTGCCAGTGAAGCTGGCTGACCTGAAATCACGCCTGACCCTGGCGCTGATCTTCCAGATGCGCCCACTTTCCGATGAAGACAAATTGCGTGCGTTGCAATTGCGCGCCTCGCGTCGTGGTCTGCACCTGACCGATGAGGTTGGGCACTTCATTCTCACTCGAGGCACGCGCAGCATGAGCGCGTTGTTTGATCTGCTTGAGCAGCTCGATCAGGCTTCTCTGCAGGCGCAACGCAAGCTGACCATTCCCTTTCTCAAGGAAACCCTGGGCTGGTGATAGTGGGCTTTTGCCAGCTTTCAGGCGCCAGAAAACCCTGTTCCAAGGGTCGCTTCACCGGCCAGGCGGATTAAGCGCTTAGATGTAAACGCGAAACCGGGAAGTCACATAAAGTTCGATTGAATTTGCAAATGAGGACGATAGCGGGCATAGTCTCGGCTTCTTTACAACTACCAGCCACGGTCGTGCCCATGCTAAAGCGCTTCGCACCCCTCGTGCCTCTCGCACTCGTTACCCTGTTATTCGGTTGTGCTGCTCATTCTCCGGTTCAAGAGCCGCCGCAACAGGTCAAGAATTCTGCTACTGCCCAGTCCTCCGTTATTTACCAGGAAGAGCTGGACACCGAAAAAGAACTCAACCAGTTCAACGGCAGCAAGCCTTATCAGCTGCCTGTGCTGGCTGACAGCATCCTCGAACGCGGCATGTCCCTGATCGGTACCCGTTACCGGTTCGGCGGTACTTCTGAAGCCGGCTTCGATTGCAGCGGTTTCATTGGTTACCTGTTCCGCGAAGAGGCGGGCATGAACCTGCCTCGCTCCACTCGCGAAATGATCAACGTTGACGCGCCGCTGGTGTCGCGCAGCAACCTTGAGCCGGGTGATCTGCTGTTCTTCGCAACCAATGGTCGTCGCGGTCGTGTCAGTCACGCCGGGATCTACCTGGGCGACAACCAGTTCATCCACTCCAGCAGTCGTCGCAGCGGCGGTGTTCGCATCGACAGCCTGGGTGACAGCTATTGGAGCAAGACCTTCATCGAAGCCAAGCGTGCACTCGCCATGGCGCCGACCGTGGTCACCGCTCGCAAGTAAGCCCGATGTCGCTGCGTTCGCGGCGACAAAACGGTCCGGCAACGGAGTAGACCTAAACTTTACAAGGTGAAGTTAAAGTCTTACTTGAAGTTTGCCGCGTAGCCGCTAGAATCCTGAATCTATATTGATGGCAAACCGCCTGCGTGATGACGCAGGCGGTTTTGTTTCTGTCCATTCGGCAGAGAAAGCCGCAGCCAGATCAGGATGTTCTGCTTATGACGATGTCGGCCCGCCTCACCTTGATCCTTTGCGCCGCGCTGCTCAGCGCCTGCGCCAGCCGTACACCGCCGCCAGCCCCCGTGGTTCGCGCGCCGATCGTGTTCGGTCCTTCCCAGGCTTTTTCCCCCGTTGCTGAAGATGTGCTGTTCCGTGCCTTAGGCCTGGTCGGTACGCCATACCGTTGGGGCGGCAACACGCCGGATTCCGGTTTCGATTGCAGTGGCCTGATCGGTTTCGTCTACCGCGACGCTGCGGGGATTTCGCTGCCACGCTCGACCCGCGAAATGATCGTCATGCAGGCGCCGAATGTTGGCAAGGAAGGCTTGCAGACCGGCGACCTGATCTTCTTCGCCACCAATGGCGGCTCGCAGGTCAGTCATGCGGGAATTTACGTAGGTGAGGGGCGCTTCGTGCATGCACCGGCCACGGGCGGCACGGTCAAGCTCGACAGCCTGTCGAAGACTTATTGGCAGAAAGCCTATTTGAGCGCCAAGCGAGTGTTGCAGCCGGGGCAGTTGGCGCATAACCCTTAGTAAAGGCAACACAAAGACCAATGTGGGAGCGAGCTTGCTCGCGAAGGCGGTGTGTCATTCAATTCAATATTGACTGATCCGACGCTTTCGCGAGCAAGCTCGCTCCCACAGTTGTTATGTGTCGAGCGGTAAGTTATTTGGCAGAAGACACTCGCCAAATTTTGTTCCCGACATCATCCGCCACCAGCAAGCCACCTTGCTGGTCGATCACCACGCCCACCGGGCGGCCCAATGCGTTCTCGTCCTTGTCGAGGAAGCCGGTCAGCACATCCACCGGTTGCCCGGTCGGTTTGCCGCCAGTGAACGGCACGAAAATCACCTTGTAGCCACTGTGCGGTTTGCGGTTCCACGAGCCGTGCTGGCCAATGAACGCGCCTTCCTTGAATTGCGCCGGCAGGCTGTTGCCTTCGGCGAAGGTCAGGCCCAGCGAAGCAGTGTGCGGGCCAACGGCGTAATCAGGCGCGATGGCCTTGGCCACCAGATCGAGGTTCTGCGGTTTGACCCGCACATCGACATGTTGTCCGTAGTAGCTGAACGGCCAGCCATAGAACCCGCCGTCCTTGACCGAGGTGATGTAGTCCGGCACCAGATCGCTGCCGATTTCGTCACGCTCGTTGACCGCCGTCCACAGTGCGCCGCTGGTGGGTTCCCAGGCGAGGCCATTGGGGTTGCGGATGCCCGATGCGAAGATCCGGTGATTGCCGGTTGCGCGATCGACTTCCCAGATAGCCGCGCGGCCTTCTTCCTGATCCAGACCGTTTTCGCCGACGTTACTGTTCGAGCCAACGGTGACGTAGAGCTTGTTGCCGTCCTTGCTGGCGATGACGTTTTTGGTCCAGTGGTGATTCAACGTGCCACCCGGCAGGTCGACGACTTTGATCGGCTGGGTCTTGATCTCGGTCGCGCCCGGCTCGTAGTTGAAGCGCAGCAGGCGATCGGTGTCGGCCACGTACAAGTCGTTGCCGACCAGTGTCATGCCAAACGGCGAGTTGAGGTTCTGCAGAAACACCGTGCGGGTTTCTGCGACGCCATCGTGGTCGGCGTCACGCAGCAGGGTGATGCGGTTCGGGCTCGGCACGCCAGCGCCGGCCTTGCCCATGACCTTTTTCATCACCCAGCCGCGAATGCCTTTGCTGTCATCGGGCTTGGGCGGGGCGTTGGTTTCCGCCACCAGTACGTCACCGTTGGGCAGCACATACAGCCAGCGCGGGTGATCGAGGCCTTCGGCAAACGCCGCGACCTGGGTGCCGGCCACTGCGGTCGGCTTCGCGCCGTCCGGCCAGCCCACCGCCGGGGCGATGTTCACTGTCGGGATCAGCGTCTTGTTCGGTTCGGGCAGTTTCGGTGACGGGCCGGTGCCGTCAGAGACTTGCAGGCTGGAGGTTTCACCGCAGGCGGCGAGCCCGCCAGCGACGGCGATGATGAGAGCGAATTGGGCCTTGCGCATTGCTGATCTTCCCTATGAATGCATTCCTAATCATAGAGGAGGGCGCAGCCCCGATGGTTCAACTGCTCAGCCGCGGGCTTCTTTGAACAGCACGGCGATGCCCGGATGATAGTTGCCCGCTTCGCTGCGAAACTTGCGATAGGCATAGGGGAAATACCAGGCCACGGCGCAGGTGTGCTCTTTTTGCAGGTCGTCGACCATATCCTGCAGCTCTTCGGGACTGGCGCTGTGCTGGGTTTTTTGCGGGGCAATGAACAGGCAGCCGAGCTTGAGATCGCTGGCGTAGCTGATGCGCTTGGCATCAAGGGTGATGTCGAGCAAGGCCTGGCTCAGGTTGAGGTTGTTGACCCGTGGCCAGCGTTGCGTGGCCTGAATGAACGCGCGGTCTTCGCTACCGGCAATCAGCAGGTCGGCGCGGGCATTACGCTCGCCTTCTTCGTTCTGTTTGCGTGTAGCCGTGTCGCTCAACGTCACCATTTCAGCCATCCACGCCGCTGCCGAGAGCAGGCCGAGATTGGCTTTTTCGTCGTGCCAGTAGGGCGTGTCGTTGTCGCCGCGCACGCTGTTGTAGCGATCGATACAGTCAAACCAGCGTTCCAGCACCGGGCGCAGGAATTCCAGGCGCGGGTTGCTGATGATCATGCCTTGCATCGTCGTCATCCTTATTGTTGTTGTAGATGTTTCGAGAAAACATGGCTCTTTGATATCACTTGTCACAGTTTGGCACAAGGTTGCCGCTGGACAATTAATCAGCGGCACTTATTCGCGCTCGAGACGCCTGTTTAATTGACGCTCCATCCCCAACCCTCTAACCTTCGCCGCTTGTTTCAGGTGCTCTGTGACCCAGTGTCGACAGAGTGAAACAGGGAAGCCGGTGAGGGTGGTCTTCAAGCGAAGCCACGACGATCCCGGCGCTGCCCCCGCAACGGTAAATGAGTGAAGACTGCGCCTTGAGCCACTGCCTCGAAAGAAGCGGGAAGGCGCGCAGTCCGGCAGATGCCGCTCATGAGCCCGGAGACCGGCCTGATCCATCTCAGCGGCATCACGGTGGGCGATGCCAGGCTTTTTGCCGTCTATTCTTGTGCCTGCCCGCCGTTATCCAGCCTCAACGGAGAGCTCCCCCATGACTGATTCCCCCGAGCACGACGAACGCCATCTGGCGCGCATGCAGCGCAAGAAAGCCGTGATCGACGAACGCATCGCCAATTCGCCCGACGAGTGCGGCCTGGTGCTGGTGCTGACCGGCAACGGCAAAGGCAAGAGCAGTTCGGCGTTCGGCATGCTCGCCCGTGCCATGGGCCACGGCATGCAGTGCGGTGTGGTGCAGTTCATCAAGGGCCGCAACAGCACCGGCGAGGAATTGTTCTTCCGCCGCTTCCCCGAGCAGGTGCGTTTCCACGTCATGGGTGAAGGCTTCACCTGGGAAACCCAGGATCGCCAGCGCGACATCGCGGCTGCGACCGCGGCCTGGGAAGTCTCCCGCGAATTGTTGCGTGACCCGGCGATCGGACTGGTGGTGCTCGACGAGTTGAACATCGCCCTCAAGCACGGCTACCTCGATCTCGATCAGGTGCTCAGCGATTTGCAGGCGCGCCCGCCGATGCAACATGTGGTCGTCACCGGTCGCGGCGCCAAGCCGGAAATGATCGAGATGGGCGACACGGTTACCGAAATGGGCATGCTCAAGCACGCTTTCCAGGCCGGGATCAAAGCGCAGAAAGGCGTCGAACTTTGAAGCAACCACGTCACTGCCCGGCGGTGCTCATCGCCGCGCCGGCCTCCGGCCAGGGCAAGACCACCGTCACCGCTGCGCTCGCCCGTTTGCATCGCAATCAGGGGCGCAAGGTGCGCGTGTTCAAATGCGGCCCGGACTTTCTCGACCCGATGATTCTCGAGCGCGCCAGCGGTGCGCCGGTGTATCAACTGGACATGTGGATGGTCGGCGAGCAGGAAAGTCGCCGGCTGTTGTGGGAAGCCGCCGCCGAGGCTGATCTGATTCTGATCGAAGGCGTGATGGGCCTGTTCGACGGCACGCCATCCAGCGCTGACCTGGCGCGCCACTTCGGCGTGCCGGTGCTCGGCGTGATCGACGGCACTGCCATGGCGCAGACCTTCGGCGCTTTGGCGCTGGGCCTGGCGAAGTATCAGCCGGACTTGCCGTTCGCCGGCGTGCTGGCCAATCGCGTCGGCACCTTGCGCCATGCGCAATTGCTCGAAGGCAGCCTCACCGAAGGTTTGCGCTGGTACGGCGCACTGTCCCGCGAGACCGGCATCGAATTGCCGAGCCGCCACCTCGGTCTGGTCCAGGCCAGCGAATTGAATGATCTGGATCTGCGTCTCGATGCGGCCGCCGATGCACTGGCCAGCAGCTGCGAAGTCGCGCTGCCACCGGCCGTGGAATTCGCCGCGCCTGACGCTATCGCTGCCGAGCCTCTATTAAAGGGTGTGCGCATCGCCGTCGCCCGCGACGAAGCCTTCGCCTTCACCTATGGCGCCAGCCTCGATCTGCTGCGGGCGATGGGTGCCGAGCTGCAGTTCTTCTCGCCGATCCGCGACACGCAATTGCCCGCTGCAGACAGCCTGTATCTGCCGGGCGGTTATCCGGAGTTGCACCACGTCGCGCTGGCGCAAAACACCTCAATGCTTGCAGCGATCCGCGCGCACCATGCGGCGGGCAAGCCGTTGCTCGCTGAATGTGGCGGGATGCTTTATCTGCTCGATTCGCTGACTGATGTCGAAGGCAGCCGCGCGGAATTGGTCGGGTTGCTCAAGGGCGATGCGGTGATGCAGAAGCGTCTCGCGGCGCTGGCGTTGCAGGCGGTTGAATTGCCGGAAGGGTCTTTGCGTGGGCATACCTATCATCATTCGCTGACCACCACTGAGCTGGCGCCGATTGCCCGGGGCTTGAGCCCGAATGGCGGGCGTGGCGCCGAGGCGGTTTATCGTGAGGGGCGGATGACGGCTTCTTATGTGCACTTTTATTTTCCGTCGAATCCGGTGGCTGTCGCTGCGCTGTTTGCGCCGAACTTTGAAACCGCTATCGCGAGCAGGCTCACTCCTGCAATGGATCACCTGAACCCTGTGGGAGCGAGCTTGCTCGCGAAAGGGCCATGACCGACAACACATTCTCCGAAGCCGAACGCGCTGCGGTCTACAAAGCCATCGCCGAACGCCGCGACATGCGCCACTTCACCGGTGGCAGCGTCGAGCCGCAGCTGCTGCGACGTTTGTTGGAAGCCGCCCATCAAGCGCCAAGTGTCGGCCTGATGCAGCCCTGGCGCTTCATCCGCATCAGCGATCGCGCTTTGCGCGGGCAGATCCGCGATCTGGTGGAAGAAGAACGCATCCGCACCGCCGAAGCTCTCGGCGAGCGCAGCGATGAGTTCATGCAGCTCAAGGTCGAAGGCATCAACGATTGCGCCGAAGTGCTGGTAGCGGCGCTGATGGACGATCGCGAAAAACACATCTTCGGTCGGCGCACGTTGCCGGAAATGGACATGGCCTCGTTGTCCTGCGCGATCCAGAATCTGTGGCTGGCGTCCCGTGCCGAAGGCCTGGGCATGGGCTGGGTCTCGCTGTTCGAGCCGCAGGCCCTGGCGGACTTACTCAAGTTGCCGGCCGGTGCCAAGCCGCTGGCGGTGCTGTGTCTGGGGCCGGTCAAGGAATTCTATCCGGCGCCGATGCTGGTGCTCGAAGGCTGGGCGCAAGCGCTGCCGCTGACCGAGTTGCTGTATGAAAATTATTGGGGAGTGAGTCAATGAGTGTGGCGTTGCTGAGTGTCGCCGCGGTAGCGCTGGATGCGCTGCTCGGTGAACCGAAACGCTGGCATCCGCTGGTGGCATTCGGCAATTTTGCCGGGCGCATCGAGCAACGCTTCAACGCCGGCGGTCGTGGCTGGCGCAGCCATGGTGTGACCGCTTGGGTGCTCGCGGTGCTGCCGCTGACCTTGCTCGCCACGGCATTTTCCTGGGCGCCCTACGTGGGCTGGATCGTCGAGATTCTCGCGTTGTATTGCGCCCTCGGCATGCGCAGCCTCGGCGAGCATGTCGCGCCGGTCGCGGCTGCGTTACGCGCCGATGATCTGGACGAGGCACGCAAGCGCGTCGGCTATCTGGTCAGCCGCCAGACCGATGAGCTCGACAGCACTGCCGTAGCCCGTGCGGCCACTGAGTCGGTGCTGGAAAACGGCAGCGATGCGGTGTTCGCTGCGCTGTTCTGGTTTGTCGTCGCCGGCGCACCGGGCGTCGTTCTGTATCGCTTGAGCAATACCCTCGATGCGATGTGGGGTTATCGCAACGAACGCTTCGAACGTTTCGGCTGGGCCGCGGCGAAAATCGACGACGTGTTGAACTACATTCCTGCGCGTCTGGTGGCATTGACCTACGCGCTGCTCGGCAAAACCCGGCTCGCGCTCAAGTGCTGGCGCACCCAGGCGCCGCAGTGGGACAGCCCCAACGCCGGCCCGGTGATGGCGGCAGGTGCCGGTGCGCTGGGCGTCGAGTTGGGTGGCCCGGCGATCTATCACGGCGAACTGCATGAGCGCCCGCAACTGGGCGAGGGCGCGCCGGCCGATGCCGATTCCATCGACCGTGGCTGGCAATTGGTCCAGCGCGGCGTATGGTTGTGGCTGCTGATGCTTTGCCTGGGGGCGGAATTTTATGCTTGAGCACGGTGGCCGGCTGCGCAAGGCGGCACTCGATTACGGGATTGCCGAGGCTGACTGGCTGGACTTGTCCAGCGGCCTCGCGCCGTGGCCGTTCCCGATTCCGGAAATTCCGCTGCGCGCTTGGGCGCGCCTTCCGGAAACTGACGACGGTCTGGAACAGGCCGCCTGCGATTACTACGGCGCCGCGCAGGTGTTGCCGGTGGCTGGTTCGCAAATGGCCATCCAGCTGCTGCCGCGTTTGCGCCGGGCCGGCAAGGTCGGCGTGTTGTCGCCGTGCTATGCCGAACATTCCGAGGCGTGGCGGCGCAGCGGTTACATCGTCCGTGAAGTGCTTGAGCAGGAGGTCGAGTTCTTTCTCGACAGCCTCGATGTGCTGGTGGTGGTCAACCCGAACAACCCGACCGGCCTGAGCCTGACCCCGGCGCGCCTGCTCGACTGGCATGCGCGGCTGGCGCAACGCGGCGGCTGGCTGGTGGTCGACGAAGCGTTCATCGACAACACACCGCAACTGAGCCTCGCGCCGTATGCGCATCAGGTCGGGCTGGTGGTGTTGCGTTCGTTCGGCAAGTTTTTCGGCCTGGCGGGGGTGCGCCTCGGTTTCGTTCTGGCCGAACGCAAGTTGCTCAAACTGCTCGCCGAACAGGTCGGGCCGTGGGCGGTGAGCGGGCCGACGCGGGTGCTTGGTACGGCGTGCCTGCAAGACACCGAGGGCCATACCCGGCAGCGGATTCGCAGTGACGAAGCGAGTGAACGGCTGGCAGCGCTGTTGACCCGTTGCGGTTTTGCACCGCAGGGCGGCTGCGCGCTGTTTCAGTGGCTGATCACCGAGCGCGCCGAAGCGCTGCACGAATTCCTAGCCCGACGCGGCATCCTCCTGCGCCTCTTCACGCACAACAGCAGTGTGCGCTTCGGCCTGCCTGCCGATGCCGTGCAAGAACTGCGCCTCGAACAGGCTTTGCAAGCTTTCGCCAAGGAAACCCCATGACCACTCTGATGGTGCAAGGCACCACTTCCGATGCCGGCAAAAGCACTTTGGTGACGGCGTTATGCCGCTGGGCCACGCGCCAGGGTGTGGCGGTGGTGCCGTTCAAGCCGCAGAACATGGCGCTCAACAGCGCGGTGACCGCTGACGGCGGCGAGATCGGCCGGGCGCAGGCGGTGCAGGCGCAAGCCGCTGGTCTCGAACCGCACACCGACATGAACCCGGTGCTGCTCAAGCCCAACAGCGACACCGGCGCACAGGTGATCATTCATGGCCGCGCCGTGACGACGATGAACGCCGTTGCCTATCACGATTACAAAGCCATCGCGATGCAAGCGGTGCTCGCTTCCCATGCGCGGCTCAGCGCGGCGTATCCGCTGGTGATGGTCGAAGGCGCCGGTTCGCCGGCTGAGATCAATCTGCGCGCCGGCGACATTGCCAACATGGGCTTTGCCGAAGCGGTGGATTGCCCGGTTTTGCTGATCGCCGACATCAATCGCGGTGGCGTGTTTGCGCATCTGGTCGGCACCCTGGAATTGCTGTCGCCGAGCGAACAGGCACGGGTCAAAGGTTTCATCATCAATCGCTTTCGCGGCGATATCGCCTTGTTGCAACCGGGCCTCGACTGGCTCGAACAGCGCACCGGCAAACCGGTGGTTGGCGTGTTGCCCTACGTGATGGACCTGCACCTCGAGGCCGAGGACGGCATCGACCAACGCCAGACCGACAAGGCCGAGCAGGTCTTGAGGGTAGTGGTGCCGGTACTGCCACGCATCAGCAATCACACCGATTTCGACCCGCTGCGTCTGCACCCGCAGGTCGATCTGCAATTCGTCGGCCCGGGGCAGGCGATTCCGGCCGCCGACCTGATCATCCTGCCGGGCTCGAAAAGCGTGCGCAGTGATCTGGCTTATCTGCGCGCCAACGGTTGGGAAACGGCGATCAATCGGCATCTGCGCTACGGCGGCAAGGTGCTGGGGATTTGCGGCGGTCTGCAGATGCTCGGTGAGCAGGTGCACGACCCGCTCGGGCTGGAAGGCGCTGCCGGCTCCAGCGCCGGTCTGGGTCTGCTGGCGTTCGAAACGCAGCTCGAAGCCGAGAAGCAACTGCGCAACGTGCGCGGGCGGCTGGCGCTGGAAAACGCCGCAGTCAGTGGTTATGAAATCCATGCTGGCGTGACCACCGGGCCGGCGCTGGAAAACCCGGCGGTGCATCTGGACGACGGACGTTGTGATGGTGCGCAAAGTGCAGATGGCCAGGTGTTCGGCACTTATCTGCATGGCTTGTTCGAATCCCCCGAGGCGAGCGCGGCGTTGTTGCGCTGGGCCGGGTTGAGTGATGTGCAAGAGGTCGATTACCACGGCTTGCGCGAGCGCGATATCGAGCGGCTGGCGGATCTGGTGGAAAAGCATCTGGATACCGGGCTGTTGCGTCAGCTCTGTGGGATTTGAGCCAGCCAGGCTGGCGCTATCGCGAGCAGGCTCACTCCTACATTTGAAATGCGTTCCCCTGTGGGAGTGAGCCTGCTCGCGATAGCGCCGGTCGCCTCAATACATAATTTTCAGGATGTTCTCATGCTCCAACTGATCCTCGGCGGCGCCCGCTCCGGCAAGAGTCGTCTGGCAGAAAAACTCGCCAGCGACAGCCATCTCGCCGTGACCTACATTGCCACCAGCCAGCCGCTCGACGGCGAAATGAACCAACGCGTCGCCCATCACCGCGCGCGTCGTCCGGCCGAATGGGCGTTGATCGAAGAACCGCTGGAACTGGCCCGCGTGCTGCGCGAATCCGCTGGCGCCGAGCGCTGCCTGCTGGTCGATTGCCTGACCCTGTGGCTGACCAATCTGCTGATGCTCGACGACGCCGAACGTCTCGCCGCTGAGCGTGAAGCCCTGCTTGACTGCCTGGCCGTGCTGCCGGGTGAAATCATTTTTGTCAGCAACGAGACCGGAATGGGTGTCGTGCCGCTGGGCGAATTGACTCGCCGCTACGTCGATGAAGCCGGTTGGCTGCATCAAGCTCTGGCCGAGCGTTGTCAGCGAGTGGTGCTGACCGTTGCCGGCCTGCCCCTGACTTTGAAAGGACCTGCCTTATGAACCCGACCTGGTGGCTGAACCCGTGCCAAGCCGTGAATGCCGGCATCGTTGCGCAAGCGACCGAGCGCCAGCAGCAATTGACCAAGCCGGCCGGTTCGCTGGGGCGCCTTGAATCGGTGGCCGTGCAACTGGCTGGTCTGCAAGGTCAGCTCAAGCCGACGCTCGATCAAATCTGGATCGCCATTTTCGCCGGCGATCACGGTGTGGTGGCGGAGGGTGTTTCGGCTTATCCGCAGGAAGTCACCGGACAGATGCTGCTGAATTTCGTCAGCGGCGGCGCGGCGATCAGCGTTCTGGCGCGTCAGCTCGGCGCGCAACTGGAAGTGGTTGATCTGGGCACGGTGAATCCGGCGCTGAATCTGTCCGGCGTGCGCCATCTGAACATTGGCCCGGGCACGGCGAACTTCGTTCAGGGCGTGGCAATGACTCAGGCTCAGGGCGAATCGGCCTTGCAGGCCGGTCGCGACAGCGTCTTGCGCGCGAAAGCCGCCGGCACCCAGTTGTTCATCGGCGGCGAGATGGGCATCGGCAACACCACGGCGGCCAGTGCGCTGGCCTGTGCCTTGCTCGATTGCCCGGTGGCGCACCTGACCGGTCCCGGCACCGGACTGAATGCCGCTGGCGTCAGCCACAAGGCGCAAGTTATCGAACGTGCGCTGGCGCTGCATGCCGCGCAGCGTGGCGATGCCTTGCAGACGCTGTTCAATCTCGGCGGCTTCGAGATTGCCGCGTTGGTCGGCGCCTATCTGGCCTGCGCGCAGGAAGGCATCGCGGTGCTGGTCGACGGTTTTATCTGCACGGTCGCGGCGCTGGTCGCGGTGCGCTTGAATCCGGCCTGTCGCGAGTGGCTGTTGTTCGGCCATCGCGGCGCCGAGCCGGGCCATCGCCATGTGCTGGAAACCCTGAGCGCCGAGCCGTTGCTGGAACTCGGCCTGCGCCTGGGCGAGGGCAGCGGCGCGGCGTTGGCGGTGCCATTGTTGCGCCTGGCCTGTGACCTGCACGGGCAAATGGCGACGTTCGCCGAAGCGGCCGTGGCGGATCGCCCGGCATGAGCCTGCGCCTGGACCTGCTGCGCCACGGCGAAACGGAACTGGGCGGTGGCTTGCGCGGCAGCCTCGACGACGCACTGACCGAAAACGGCTGGACGCAGATGCGTGCGGCGGTGGTCGAAGGCGGGCCTTGGGATCGCATTGTCAGCTCGCCATTGCAGCGTTGCGCGCGGTTTGCCGCCGAACTGGGCGAGCGGCTGGAGCTGTCGGTGCATCTCGACAAGGATCTGCAGGAATTGCATTTCGGCGCATGGGAAGGGCAGAGCGCGAAGGCGTTGATGGCGACGGATGCCGAAGCGTTGGGGCTGTTCTGGGCCGATCCCTATGGCTTCACGCCGCCGCACGGTGAGCCGGTCAGCGAGTTTTCCGCGCGAGTGCTGGCCGCGGTTGAGCGGCTGCATGCGGCCTACGCCGGTGAGCGGATTCTGCTGGTCAGCCACGGCGGCGTGATGCGTTTGTTGCTCGCGCAGGCGCGGGGACTGCCGCGTGAACAACTACTCAACGTCGAAGTTGGACATGGCGCGTTGTTTGCGCTGACTGTCGCGGCTGACGGCGCGCTCAAGGAAGGTCACTAAGATGCTGCCGCTGTGGATCGCTTTGCAGTTTCTCAGCAGCCTGCCGATTCGCCTGGCGGGCATGCCCGAACCGGAACAACTCGGGCGGTCGCTGCTGTTCTATCCGCTGGTGGGGTTGTTGTTCGGGCTGATCCTTTATGCGTCGAATATGCTGTTGGCCGGCGCTCCGATGTTATTGCATGCGGCGCTGCTGTTGACCGTGTGGGTGTTGCTCAGCGGCGCGCTGCATCTCGATGGCCTGGCCGACAGCGCCGATGCCTGGCTCGGCGGTTTCGGCGATCGCGAGCGCACGCTGACGATCATGAAAGATCCGCGCAGCGGGCCGATCGCGGTGGTCACGCTGGTGCTGGTGTTGTTGCTCAAATTCGCCGCGCTGCTCGCGTTGATCGAGCAAGGGCAGGGCATGGCGCTGATCATCGTACCGGTGCTGGGGCGGGCGGCGTTGCTGGGGTTGTTTCTGACCACGCCGTATGTGCGTGCGGGTGGATTGGGCCAGGCGCTGGCTGATCATCTGCCACGTAAGGCGGGGTGGTGGGTGCTGGGGCTGAGTGCGCTGGGCGGCGTGTTGATCGCCGGTTTCGGCGCGGTGTCGATTTCGTTGGTTGGGTTTGTCTGGCTGCGGCGGTTGATGATGCGGCGGTTGGGTGGGACCACCGGGGATACGGCAGGGGCGATGCTGGAATTGCTGGAGATGGCGGTGTTGGTTGGCCTCGCTTTGGTCTGAAGGATTTGCGTTGATAATGCCGGCCCCTTCGCGAGCAGGCTCGCTCCCACCTTCGGAATGCTATCCCCTGTGGGAGCGAGCCTGCTCGCGAAGGCGGCCTCACCGGCAACAATGATGTTCAGAATCAACTCAACTGTAACTTGATTTAACACACTCGCGGGTATATACACGCATCATGCTTCCTTCTCAGTGTTTGTGCACCAACCTGCGTCGCGCCGCGCGTGGCGTCAGCAGGCATTACGACGGCGCTCTCGACGGCTTCGGGATCAACGTTGCCCAGTATTCTCTGCTGTGCAATCTGCAGCGGCTGGAGCAACCGAGCATTTCCGAACTGGCCGAAGCCATGGGCCTGGATCGCAGCACCCTCGGGCGCAATTTGCGTGTGCTTGAGGGCGAGGGTCTGGTGACGCTGGCCGAAGGCGAGGACATGCGCAACCGCATCGTGCGCCTCACCGAGATTGGCGTGCAGCGACTGACGGCCGCGTTGCCAGCGTGGGAAGCGGCGCAACAGCGGCTGATCGAGCGCCTCGGTGCCGAGAAGCGCGAAACCTTGCTCAAATTGCTCGACGAACTGGCCTGACGGCCGTTTCTTCGAGCTCAAGCGGGTATATACCCGCGACTGGAGAATAACAATGACAACGATGTGGCGTACGTGCGGTTGGGTGTTGCTGGGGAGTGCGCTGATCCTGGCGTTGTCCTTGGGCGTGCGCCACGGGTTCGGTCTGTTCCTGTCGCCGATGAGCGCGCAGTTCGGCTGGGGGCGCGAGGTATTTGCTTTCGCCATCGCCCTGCAGAACCTGATCTGGGGCCTGGCGCAACCGTTCACCGGCGCGCTGGCCGACCGCTTCGGTGCGGCGAAAGTGGTGCTGGTCGGCGGTGTGCTCTACGCGTTGGGTCTGGTATGCATGGGCTTGTCCGATTCGCCGGTGACCCTGTCGCTGAGCGCCGGTCTGTTGATCGGTATCGGTTTGTCCGGCACCTCGTTCTCGGTGATCCTCGGCGTGGTCGGTCGCGCCGTACCGGCCGACAAACGCAGCATGGGCATGGGCATTGCCAGCGCTGCCGGTTCGTTCGGCCAGTTTGCCATGTTGCCGGGCACCCTCGGGTTGATTGGCTGGCTTGGCTGGTCGGCCGCGCTGTTGGTGCTGGGCCTGCTGGTGGCGATGATCGTGCCGCTGGTGAGCATGCTCAAGGACAAGCCATTGCCGGTACTCGGTCATGAACAAACCCTTTCTGAAGCGCTGCGTGAAGCCTGTTCGCACTCCGGGTTTTGGCTGCTGGCGTTCGGTTTTTTTGTTTGCGGCTTTCAGGTGGTATTCATCGGCGTGCACCTGCCGGCGTATCTGGTCGATCAGCACCTGCCAGCGACGGTCGGCACAACGGTGCTGGCGTTGATAGGACTGTTCAATATTTTCGGCACTTACACTGCCGGCTGGCTCGGTGGACGCATGTCCAAGCCGCGTCTGTTGACTGCGCTGTATCTGCTGCGCGCGGTGGTCATCGTGCTGTTCCTGTGGCTGCCGGTGACGACCACATCGGCCTATCTGTTCGGCATGGCTATGGGCTTTCTGTGGCTGTCGACGGTGCCGTTGACTAACGGTACGGTGGCGACCTTGTTCGGCGTGCGCAATTTGTCCATGCTCGGAGGCATCGTCTTTCTGTTCCATCAGCTCGGCTCGTTCCTTGGCGGCTGGCTGGGCGGGGTGGTGTACGACCGAACCGGGAGTTATGACTTGATCTGGCAAGTGGCGATTCTCTTGAGCCTGTTGGCGGCGGCGCTGAACTGGCCGGTGCGCGAGCGGCCGGTGGCACGCCTGCAAGCCGCTGCGAGCGCGGCATGAGCCGAATCTGCACGCGATTCGCCATCGCCGCACTGGCTGCTGCGCTGTTGGCACTGGTGTGGTGGGGCTGGCAGCGCGGCGGGCTGGCGCTGATGCAGTTGGGCATGAGCATTTGCTAGATGGCAGCGTGGCGAGTAACGTCGAAACCTGATGACTGCCCAAGGAAGTTCGAGATGTGGATGCGCTGGTGTGCTGTTCCCGCGTTGCTGATGGCGTTGACTGGCATGGCCCAGGCCGCCGATTGTCCTGAGCTGCTGCAAGGCTCGCTGCCCAAGCTGCGCGCCAAGGAATCCATCGATCTGTGCAAGCAGTACGCCGACAAGCCGCTGGTGGTGGTCAATACCGCCAGCTTCTGCGGTTTCGCGCCGCAGTTCGAAGGTCTTGAGGCGCTCAACAAGCGTTACAAGGCGCAAGGGCTGGAGATGCTTGGCGTGCCGTCGAATGACTTCAAGCAGGAGTCCAAGGACAGCGCCGAAACTGCCAAGGTCTGCTACGCCAACTATGGCGTGACCTTCAACATGACCGAACCGCAGACAGTTCGCGGCGACGAAGCCACGCATCTATTCCAGGTGCTGGCGGCGCAGAGCAATGCGCCGAAGTGGAATTTCTACAAGTACGTGGTCGATCGGCAGGGCAAGGTCGTAGCGAGTTTTTCCAGTCTGACCAAACCGGATGATCCCGAGTTTATCGCCGCGGTCGAAAAGGCGATTGCCTCCAAGCCGCTGAAGCCCTGAAGCCCTGAAGCCCTGAAGCCTTGTGATGATCCTGTAGGAGCTGACGAGTGCAACGAGGCTGCGATCTTTTGATCCTCGAATTCAAGATCAAAAGATCGCAGCCTCGTTGCACTCGTCAGCTCCTACGGATTGTACAAATTTTCAGGCATGAAAAAGCCCCGCCTCTGTAAACAAAGCGGGGCTTTTTCGTGGGCGAGGGGTTAGCCTCGCCACGGTGCATCAGAAGCGGTAAGTCGCGCCGACACCGAAGCCGTTTGCCGAGTTTTCATACTTGGCATCGTAGCTCTGGCCACGCGCGTTTTCGTTGCGGATCTTGACCGACTCTTCTTTCAGGTACGAGTACGCGACGTCGATGGTCAGGTCGTCGGTCGGGCTCCAGCCGGCACCGATACTGAAAATGGTGCGGTCGCCAGTCGGGATGCGTGGCGAGCGGTCTTCGTTATTGGTTGGCGACTGGTCGAAGGTCAGACCGGTACGCAGTACCCATTCCTTGTTCAACTGGTACGAGGTGCCCACCGCGTAGGCCCAGGAGTCATGCCAGTTCTGGTCTTCGTTGATCGAACCGAACTGGCCGGCCAGCAGAGGCTGCACGCCGGAGTTCTTCACGGTGATCTTGTCCAGCTGGCTCCAGCGGGTCCAGGTGGTACCGGCGTAGACGTTCCAGCGATCGTTGATCGCCTGTGTGACCGAGAAGTCCACGGATTCCGGCGTGGTGATCTTCAGCGAAGCGTCGTATTTCTGGTTGGCGCCCAGACCTACAGCGGCCAGCGCGCCATAGTTGACCTTGGTGTCGCCTTCAAGCTTGTAATCGACCTTGGAGTGATAGGTCAGGCCCAGGCGGGTGGTGTCGGTGGCCTGGACCAGCAAGCCGACGTTGTAGCCCAGCGCGGTGTCGTCACCCTTGATCTTGACCTTGCCGTCCGGCAGCGCCTGGGTGATCGAGAGGTTGGATTCCAGCGAGCCGTCGATGCGGTTGATGGTCGGGCCGAAACCGATCGACACCTTGTCGTTGAAGGCGTAGCTGACGGTTGGCTGGAAAGTGATGACTTGCACTTCGGACTTGCTGCCGAAGTAACGGCCGGCAAAGCCGTTTTCATAATCCGTGATCAGACCGAACGGCACATACACACCGAGGCCGAATGCCCAGTGATCATCGATCGGTTTTACATAGAAGCCCATAGGTACTGCGGTGAAGGGCACCATGTCGCCTTTGTTGCTGCCGCCGTTCGGGCTGGAGCTGGCGTTGCTGATATCGGTGTGTGCGTCGACAACGGCGACACCGCCGGTGACTTGTTCGCGCTTGATGCGCGCCATGCCGGCCGGGTTGCCATAAACAGTGCTTGCGTCGTCGGCAGAAGAAGATCGCCCGGCAAAACCAGTCCCCATCCCACTGATGCTTTGTTCGTTGAGGGCAAAACCTGCCGCGAAGATCTGCGTGGAGGCAAGGGTAACGGCGAGGCTAAGGGTGGTTTTGAGCATGACTTTTTTCATTATTAGAACTCCTGGTGATCACCGGGGCGAAAATTACCAACATTTTCGTTCCAGCGCTATAGCCCGTATGCCTTGATTTAGAGCGGTTTTGTAGGACAATCCAACCAGAATGGCGGCCTGTTGCGAGAACTTGTGGAACCGCACGGTCAGCAAGCGACCTGATTCAGCGGTGAAACACAGGTTTGCCAGGCATAGGTGAAGTCACGCAGACGACCTTGCGGTTGAAAGGTCTGGCGCCAGATGCGCGCCATGCCGAGCAGATCGGTCGGAGCGGGGAGGGTGGGGTTCTGTTCTTCTACCAGCAGCCAGGCGATGGCAGTGGCGTAACGCAGGTTGACGGTCAGTTCCAGGTGCGGGCCGCTGAGAAATGCATGCTGGCTGGCGAGGCCGCGCACCAGGCTGGCGCGCTCCGGATCGAGTGCCAGATAATCGTCCCACAGCGCCTGATGCCGATGCTCGGCGATCCGGTAGAGGCCGTGGCCACGGCGGTCATGCAGGGCAGAACCGAGGGCGGACTGGCTGGCGGCGATACCCAGCAGCAGGGATTCGGCAGTTGCGCAGTGGCGTCCCAGATAGATCAATGTGGGACGGATCACATAGCGGCACAGTTCGCTGGCAGCGATACCCATAACACCCTCGGTTCTTGTTGTTGAGGGCGAGTCCTGAAGGGGCTTTGGCAGCAGTGGATCGAATCAGGCTCGCCGTAAGCGGGTCACGCCGCTTGAGTTGAAGTGTAGTGTCATATTCAGCGCGTAAAGGCCTGTTTTTAAAATATTTCCGTCAACGCTCGCCGAGCGTTAGATCGGAACATGCTTAGCAGCGCAGCGCTAACAGTGAATTATCAGGCAATAAAAAGCCCCGCTTTTCAGCAGGGCTTTGCTTTTGCAGCCTGGTCGGCCTTCAGGCAACCAGTGCCTGACGCGTGCGTTCGATCACGGCCTGCAGCGGTTCGGCGCTGGAGTATTGATCGGGGTACAAACGCTCGCTGTGACGAGCGATGCCGTGTTCATTGACCACGGTGAAGCTGAAGCAGCCTTTGCGAGCGGCCATGATCAGGCAGTTCATTGGAGCAAAAGCGTTGGTTAGGGTGCGAATGGCATCCTGAGTCTGGATTTGAGTAGACATAGTTATTAGGTGTTCCTACAAATGACACGGATAAGAACCGTGCAACGTTAAAACGTTCCAGTAACGTTGATCACCATTGATCGAACGAAGAACCCGACTGGAACAAAGCAGCCAGTTTGAAGCGCTGATAAATGAGCGCGCTTGGGCTGGCAGGTAGGTACTTAGGAGGACAGGCATCACAGCGAGGGCAAAGGTTCTGGGCCCGGGGTGAAGATCCTGATCAATTTGCAGGTTGGTTCGGTCAGAGTAAGTGTTCTTCGCAACGCCCTTTGCTTTCATTCAAAGGCAGCGTCGTCGCAAGATTTACCTGGAAACCATCGAGGGGTCGGTCCCGCTTTTTTCGGATATTTCTTCCTGTTGGAAGATTGACCGTGGGAGATGTTCGACCGGAATTGACTTTCAGCTTGGTACTAACGCCGCGGATAGTAACGGATCCGTCGAGACGAAGCAAACCCCGCAATGAAAAAAAGCCTGAAGGGACATGGCCGCGCCTGACCATCCGTCGGCGCGCGGGCTTTCTCGCAAATACTTTTGGCCTTTTCCGTCGCACAAAACGACCCGACAAAGCGCACGCATATAACCGTCTCAGAGGTACTTGTGCACATTAGTTGCACGGAGCGTAACGCAACTGTCATATCGATCCTGACTCCAGCCGCTGCCTGTATCAAAAGTTTAAGTCAATGAAAAATATCGCCTTTTTTTGTTGGTGAAAAAATCGTCAGTTTGACTGCGAGGCCCATTCCATAAGGCTTTGCGAGGATCGTAAAGCGGTTGTCCACTGACTTATCCACAGCTTCTGTGGATTGTCCCTAGCGCTTGCTCTAGGACGGGCGTGCCGGGTTTTTTTCGGCTTTACCTGTAAGAAAAAGAGAGTAAAGTGGCGCGCCTTCCGATCTGTCCCGCAGTGCTTTATGAAGTTTCGCTCAGTATCAGACTCCGTTAGCCCAAACCCGACTCCTGTTACCCCGCCCAAGCGCTTCTCCGTGCGAGTCGCTGAATGGCTGCTCGATGCGCCGCGCCTGAGCGATAGCCCAGGCGCCAAGCATCTCGCCGGCCGTCTGCTCAAGCAACCGGCCCGTGAAGGTGTGGTCGCCGCGCAAAGCCGTCTCGGCCAACTGATCTGCCGTGAATGCGGCAACGCGCGCGACCGGCGTATCGGTCAGGAGCTGCTGCGTCAGGCCGCCCGCGCAGGCGACCGTCGCGCGCAGCAGGAACTCGGTCTCATCGAAGACTGAGCTGTCCAAGCCCTGACACCTTGGTTAACCTTCAGGCTTTATCGGATTGGCAGGAGTCGCTATGGCTATGGACTTGACCAGCATATTGCTTGGTCTGGCGGCAGCAGGCGTGCCGCTGCTGGCGCTGGCCTGGCAACTGCAACGCCGGGCCAGCAACGCCCAGGCTGATCTGGCGTTGCTCGAAGAGCGCCTGGCCATGGCGCAACTGGCTCAGGACGGACTCAATGCTCAGCTTGAAGCCAGCCGCGACGAAATCGCCGATCTTGGCCAGGCCAACGCCGCCAAGCAGGCCGACCTTGCCGCCCTGCGCCGTGAAGTCGAGCTGCTGCAGATCGAGCGCGATGACGCCCGCGACGCCTCCCATGCCTGGAATCTCGAACGCGCCAACAAAGATGCCGAGTTGCGCCGCCTCGACGCCCACGCCGCCTCGCTGAGTGCCGAACTGCGCGAGCAACAGGAAAGCCATCAACAACGCCTCAACGATCTGCAAGGCTCGCGGGACGAACTGCGTGCGCAATTCGCCGAGCTGGCCGGCAAGATTTTCGATGAGCGTGAGCAGCGCTTCGCTGAAACCAGCCAGCAGCGGCTCGGGCAGTTGCTCGATCCGTTGAAAGAACGCATCCAGTCCTTCGAAAAACGCGTCGAAGAAAGTTATCAGGCCGAAGCCCGCGAGCGTTTCTCGCTGGCCAAGGAACTGGAGCGTCTGCAGGCGCTGAATCTGCGTTTGAGCGACGAAGCGACCAATTTGACCCGCGCGCTCAAGGGCCAGAAGACCCAGGGCAACTGGGGCGAACTGATCCTTGAGCGGGTTCTTGAGCACGCAGGGCTGGAGAAGGGCCGTGAGTACCAGACCCAGGTCAATCTCAAAGGCCCGGACGGCGAGCGCTTCCAGCCCGATGTGATCATTTATCTGCCGGGTGACAAGCAAGTGGTGGTCGACTCGAAAGTCAGCCTCACCGCCTATCAACAATATGTTGCGGCTGATGACGACACGTTGGGGCAGATCGCGATCAAGCAGCATGTGTTGTCGCTGCGCAATCATGTCAAAGGACTGGCTGGCAAGGACTACAAGCGCCTGGAAGGCTTGCACAGCCTCGATTTCGTTTTGCTGTTCGTACCGATCGAGGCGGCGTTTTCTGCTGCGTTACAGGCTGAGCCGTCGCTGTTCCAGGAAGCCTTTGACCGCAATATCGTGATTGTCAGTCCGACCACGTTGCTGGCCACGCTGCGGGTGATCGACAGTCTGTGGAAGCAGGAACGGCAGAGCCAGAACGCCCGGGAAATCGCCGAGCGCGCGGGTTGGCTATATGACAAGTTCGTGTTGTTTATTCAGGATCTGGACGAGGTTGGCAATCGCTTGCAGCAACTGGATAAGGCTTACAGCTCTGCGCGCAACAAGCTGACAGAAGGGCGCGGCAATCTGGTCAGTCGCAGTGAGCAATTGAAGTTGCTCGGTGCGCGGGCGAGCAAGAGCTTGCCGGCGGATTTGCTGGAGCGGGCGATGACTGATGTTGACGGGTTGGTTGAGTTGCCTGAGTAGACGTCGTTTTTTTGGCTGATTGGGGGCATATCCGTTGCTGCGGTCGTGGCGGCTGGCGGTTTCGCCTGACGGCGACTTACTTTTTTACAAGCGCCTAAAAAAGTAAGCAAAAAACGCTAGCTCCTGCGTTCGGCCCTCGCAGGCTCGGGTTCCTTCGCTGCGGGATCGATCCGGGCGCAGCGGCTCCGGTTTGCTTCGCTGCACCTCCTTCCGCTGTGTCTGGCTGCGCCAGACGGTCGCTGCGCTCCCACCCCCGGATCAATCCCTCCACTCAGCCTTCCGACGTCGCCCGTGGATCAAAAGCAAGATCAAAAGCGCTCGAGCTAACGCTCATTGTGTAGGAGCTGACGAAGGCTGCGATCTTTTGATTTTGCTTTTCTGCGGAAGCGAGCCTGCTCGCGGTGGCGACCTGAAGGCCAACCAATTTCCATTGAATTCACGCGATCCAACTGTAGGAGCTGCCGAAGGCTGTGATCTTTTGATTTTTTGCTTTTCTGTGGGAGTGAGCCTGGTCGCGAAGGCGACCTGAAGGCCAACCAATTTCCATCGAATTCATGCGATCCAACTGTAGGAGCTGCCGAAGGCTGCGATCTTTGCTTTTGCTTTTGCCTTTCTGTGGGAGCGAGCCTGCTCGCGAAGGCGTCGGCGAAATCACCACCTACAGCGGCAGATACCGACTCAATAACGCCCGCAACGCCGCTGGCTTCACCGGTTTGGCCAGGTAATCCAGCCCTGCCGCGTGCACTTGGGCCACGGTTTCCGGGCGTCCATCCGCACTGATCACCACGCCGGGCACCGGCTCCCCCAGTCGCGTGCGCAACCACGCCATCAGCTCTGTGCCGGTATCGCCGTGGTCGAGGTGATAGTCGACCAGCGCCAGTTGCGGCCGCACGCCTTCATTCAATATCGCTGCGCATTCTTCGCGATTGCGCGCCGTCCACACTTGGCAGCCCCAGCGGCTCAACAGGCTGTTCATGCCGATCAGGATGCTGTCTTCGTTATCGATGCACAGCACCTGCGCGCCGCGGAGCATTTTGCTGTTCGGTTCGACCGAGGCGCTCGCCGCAGGTGTTTGCGTGCGCGCCAGCGGTACCGTCACGCTGAATACACTGCCGCGCCCCGGCCAGGAACGAACGCGCAAGGTATGCCCGAGCACGCGGCACAAGCCGTCAGCGATCGCCAGACCCAGGCCCAGGCCTTTTTCGGCTCGAGTCTGGTGGCTATCTAGGCGCTTGAATTCTTCGAAGATCACCTGCTGCTTGTCCTCCGGAATCCCCGGGCCGCGATCCCAGACTTCCAGACATAACTCGCCACCGCGCCGACGCACGCCCAGCAGCACCGGGCCTTTGGCGTAGCGGAAAGCGTTGGTGAGGAAGTTCTGCAAGATTCGCCGCAGCAGTTTGATGTCGCTGTCGATGCGCAACTGACTGCCGCGCACGCGGAACGTGAGCTTTTGCTCTTGCGCCAGCGCTTTGAACTCCGCGCCGAGGATGTCGAACAGTTCGTTGAGGGCGAAGGCCTTGCGATCCGGGTTGATCTTGCCGTTTTCCAGGCGCGAGATGTCCAGCAGATCGCTGATCAGGTCTTCGGCTGAACGTAGCGAGCTGTCGAGGTGTTGCACCAGTTGTTGCGCCTCGGCGCTCAAGCCTTCGTTTTGATGGGAGAGGGCAGCGGAGAACAGCCTTGCGGCGTTCAGCGGCTGCATCAAGTCATGGCTGACGGCAGCAAGAAAGCGGGTTTTCGACTGGTTCGCCGCCTCGGCGGTGCCCTTGGCTTCGGTGAGTGCAACGTTGAGTTGCGAGAGTTCCTGGGTGCGCTCGCTGACCCGTTGTTCGAGGCCTTCGTTGGCCTCGGTCAGCGCCTGTTCGGCCTCGCGAAACGCAGTAATGTCAGTGAAACTCATGACGAAACCGCCGCCGGGCATCGGGTTGCCGATCAGCTCGATCACCCGGCCATTGGGGAACAGCCGTTCGGAGGTGTGCGCGCGGCCTTGACGCATCCAGTGCAAGCGGCGCGCAACGTGTACTTCCGCTTCGCCGGGGCCACACAAGCCGCGCTCGGCGTTGTAGCGAATGATGTCGGCAATCGGCCGGCCGACGCTGATCAAACCGTCGGGGTAGTTGAACAGCTCCAGATAACGCCGGTTCCACGCCACCAGTTTCAGCGATTGGTCGACCACGCTGATGCCTTGCGTGATGTTCTCGATCGCGCCTTGCAACAGCGCGCGATTGAACTGCAGCACTTCCGAGGCTTCGTCAGCGATCCGGACTACGTCCTCCAGCTGCATTTCCCGACCTTCGATGGCGGCTTTTACTACAGCACGCGTCGACGATGCGCCAAGGACACCGGCCAGCAGGCGTTCGGTATGTGCGATCCATTCGCTGTCGGCGTTCTGGTTGGGGTTAAAGCCCTTGCCCTGGCGGTAGGCGAAACGAATGAAGCTCTGCCGCGCGCGTTCTTCGCCGACAAAACGTGCCGCCAGTTGCAGCAGATCGTCGATCTGCACCGCGAGCATCGATCGACCATTGGGCCGCGCGCTGATTTCCTGGCCGATGAAACGCCCGGCCTGCCAGTGTTCGGAAACTCGCGTGCGCGACAGCACCGACACCCAGGCGAACAGAGTGAAGTTACCCGCCAGCGACAGCACCACGCCTTGGGTCAACGGCGTGATCGGCAGGTTCAGGGGATTGCTGTGCAGCCACGCCAAGCCGGGGAAACTCGCCAGTGACCAGCCGAGACTGTGCGCGGCAATCGGCAGCACCAGCGTGTAAAACCATAGAAACGTGCCGGTGGCGAGACCGGCGAACACGCCCCGGCGGTTGGCCTGTTTCCAGTACAGCGCGCCGAGCATGGCCGGCGCCAGTTGCGTCACTGCGGCGAAGGCGATCTGGCCGATGGTCGCCAGGCTCGCGGTCGAGCCAAGCAAGCGATAGCTGACGTAGGCCAGCAGCAGAATCACCACGATGCTGACCCGGCGCACCGAGAGCATCCACTGGCGGAACACTTCGAACGGGCGCTCGGCGTTGTTGCGGCGCAAGAGCCACGGCAACAGCATGTCGTTGGAAACCATGGTCGACAGCGCGACACTGGCGACAATCACCATGCCGGTCGCTGCCGATGCACCACCGATAAACGCCAGCATCGCCAGCGCCGGATGGGCCTGGGCCAGGGGCAGGCTGATCACGAACGAGTCGGGCAGCACGTGGCTGGGCAGCATCATCTGACCGGCGAGGGCGATCGGGACTACAAACAGCGCGGCCAACGCCAGATAGGCCGGGAACACCCATTTCGCCAGACGCAGATCCTGCGGGTCGATGTTCTCTACCACGGTGACGTGAAATTGCCGCGGCAGGCAGATGATCGCCATCATCGCGACGCCGGTCTGTACCACCATCGACGGCCAGTTGATGGTTTCCTTCCAGTACGCCTCAAGGCGCGGGGCGAGCATCGCCTGATTGAACAGGTCGTCAAAACCGTCATACAGGCCGTAAGTAACGAAAGCGCCGACAGCAAGAAAAGCGAACAGCTTGACCAGTGATTCGAAGGCAATTGCCAAGACCATGCCGCGGTGGTGTTCGGTGGCATCAAGGTTGCGCGTGCCGAAAACGATGGTGAACAACGCCAGCACCAGCGACACGATCAGCGCCGTGTCCTGAGCGCGGGTGCCCATGGCATCGGCGCCGGCACCGATCAACAGGTTCACGCCGAGAACGATGCCTTTGAGCTGAAGGGCAATATAGGGCAAGACGCCAACCAGGCAGATCAGCGCTACGACCACCGCCAGCGATTGCGATTTGCCGTAGCGCGCGGCGATGAAGTCGGCGATGGAGGTGATGTTCTCCTGTTTGCTGATCATCACCATTTTCTGCAGGACCCACGGCGCGCCCACCAGCAGCAGGATCGGCCCGAGGTAGATCGGCAGGAACGACCACAGTTGTTCCGCCGCCTGGCCGACCGCGCCGAAGAAGGTCCAACTGGTGCAGTAAACCGCCAGCGACAGGCTGTACACCCAGGCACGCACTCGCGGCGGCAACGGCGTGCTGCGACGGTCGCCGTAGAAGGCGATGGCGAACATGATGGCCATGTAGGCCAGGGCAACGACGGCGATCAGCCCGGTGGACAACGACATGCAGCACTCCCGACAAAAGACTCCCCGGCACGCCTGCCCGGGCGAACAGTCTCGCATGCGCGCGGCGGTTAGTCAGTGTCGACCAAGGTCGTGGCGTGGCGGGGTGTCGCAGGGATGGATCATTGCGTTTGTGCGTTGATCCTGCCTAGCGCGCAATCGTGTAGGAGCTGCGGCACGCTGCGATCTTTTGATCCTGATATTGAAGATCAAAAGATCGCAGCCTCGTTGCACTCGTCAGCTCCTACATCAATGCTTGCGTCAGTCCAGACGCAGCGCAATATCGATCAGGCGGTGCAACTCATCAACCTCCAGCGCCGCCGCCGAAAACAGAATCCGGAACACCACCGGCGCCACCACCAGATTGATCAAGCGATCGACACTCGGCGTTTTCTCATGCGCATAGCGATCGACAATGGTCTGCAACTGCGCAGCGATGATCGCCACGCAATACCCCGGCGTCGCGCTCGCCTGCACGTCACGCATCATGTTGCGCCCGACCTCCGAACTCATCTCGTCGAGGTACTGCTCGGCCCACGCACGAATATCGCCACGCAGGCTGCCAGTGTTCGCCGGCTCGCTGTCCGGGCGCATGCGGGCGAGGGCGACGTCCGCCAGCAACGCCGCCAGATCACCCCAGCGTCGATAGATTGTCGACGGCGTAACGCCCGCGCGAGCGGCAATTTGCGGGACGGTCACGGTGGAACGTTCCTGCTCTTGCAGCAGCGCATTGACCGCCGAATGAATCGACTCTTGCACCCGGGCACTGCGGCCACCGGGGCGTAAACCTTCTTTAATAGCCATGGCGCAGACCTTAACACAAAGAATTTGCTTTAAGCGCGAAGCGGTAGCACACTCCGCAAAAGCAAAAAGTTAGCTTTTGCGGAGTGTGCCTATGACCAGCCTTGCGTCCCATCGATCCAGCCTGTGGTTTCTCGCGATCACCTTACTCAGTTTTCTCGCCGCTTCCACCGCGCCGACGCCGTTGTATCGCTTGTATCAGGACCAGCTGCACTTCTCAGCGGCGATGCTGACGCTGATTTTCGCCGTTTATGCGTTGAGTCTGCTGGCGGCGTTACTGACGGTCGGTTCGTTATCCGACCATCTGGGGCGTAAGCCAGTGATCTTCACCGCTGTGCTGCTCAACGCGCTGGCGATGCTGCTGTTCATTTATGCCGACAGCGTGTCGTGGTTGATCAGCGCACGGGTGCTGCAAGGTTTCGCCACCGGCATGGCCACTGCCGTATTGAGTGCAACACTGCTCGATACCGATCGCCAGCAGGGGCCGCTGATCAACAGTGTCGCGCCGTTGCTTGGGATGGCCTTGGGCGGTTTGGGCTGTGGCTTGCTGGCAGAGTTCGCACCGGCACCGTTGCAACTGACTTACGGGTTGCTGTTGGCGTTGTTCGTGTTGCAGGGCGTGTATGTCTGGCGCTTGCCGGAAAGTGTCTCGCGACAGAGCGGGGCGTGGGCGTCGTTGCGGCCGACTTTGCATGTGCCGGCGCAAGCGCGTTCAACGTTGTGGCGAGTGCTGCCACTTAACACCGCAACCTGGGCGCTCGGAGGTTTTTATGCCTCGCTGGCACCGTCATTGGTGCGCACGGCCACTGGCTCTACCTCCAATCTGATCGGCGGTGCGACGGTCGCGGCGCTCACCGTGACCGGTGCGTTGATGATCTTCACGATGCGCAATCGTCCGGCCGCTCAGGCACTGCGGCTGGGCGCGAGCTTGCTGCCGGTCGGGCTGGTCCTGATCCTGCTCGGGGTGCATGGCGCCAGTCTGTCGCTGTTCTTCTTCGGCACGCTGGTCGCCGGTTGCGGTTTCGGTTCGGGCTTTTTGGGTGCGGTGCGCAGTCTGGTGCCGCTGGCCTTGCCTCACGAGCGAGCCGGGTTGATGTCGGCGTATTACGTGCTCAGTTATCTGGCGTTCTGTCTGCCGGCGCTGCTTGCCGGGCATCTGGCTCGCAGTTTCGGGCTCCTGGCGACTACTGATGGTTACGGCGTTGTGTTGATCGTGCTGGCCATGGCTGCGCTGCTGCTCAGTCTGCGTCCACAGGCGCGCAAAGTCTGCCGCGCTCCTTGAAAGCCTCTGTTTCGGTTAGCCTTGGCGAACTTCTCTCACGGATCGACTCATGAAGATTATCCGCAGTAAATCGTTTACCGCCGAACGCGCCTGGGGTGCGCTGGACATCGCCAACATGAACGGCATAACCACGCGCCTGCACTGGACCGATCAGCCGTACAAGTGGCACGTCAATGACGGAGAAGAAGTGTTCGTGGTGCTCGATGGTCAGGTGCAGATGCACTTTCGCGAAAGCGGCGAAGAGCGACACGTTCTATTGGAAGTGGGCGACATTTTCTACGCCTCGGTCGGCACCGAGCATGTCGCCCATCCGCAAGGTGTGGCGCGGATTCTGGTGGTGGAAGCCGAAGGCAGCGTTTAGCTGTTTATCTGCAAAACAGATAACAGTTAGAGATATTACCCGTTATATCGATATTCGATTCGGATCTACCATGGGCTCAACCTCACCAGAGGACAGGAGTTCATGATGATTTGCCCAAACAGCGTCACCCCCGGTTACAAGCCGTTCAGCCAGCTTCAGCATCCGCGCGAAGTGATCCGTCAATTCACGCCTAACTGGTTCGCCGCCACCATGGGTACCGGAGTGCTGGCATTGGCGCTGGCGCAATTACCACTGGCCATTCCCGGATTGCGCGCTGTGGCCGAGGGGCTCTGGCTGTTCAATATTGTGTTGTTTGCGCTGTTTACCGCTGCCTACGCTGCGCGGTGGATTTTGTTCTTTGACGAGGCGCGGCGGATTTTCGGCCATTCAACCGTGTCGATGTTTTTCGGCACCATTCCCATGGGCCTGGCGACGATCATCAACGGCTTTCTGTTGTTCGGCCTGCCGCGCTGGGGCGACGGTGTCATTCAACTGGTTGAAGTGTTGTGGTGGATCGATGTCGCGATGTCGCTGACCTGCGGTGTTTTGATTCCGTACATGATGTTTACCCGTCAGGAACACAGCATCGATCAGATGACTGCGGTGTGGTTGCTGCCGGTCGTGGCGGCGGAAGTGGCAGCGGCCAGCGGCGGCTTGCTCGCCCCGCATCTGACCGACGCTCATGCGCAACTCATCGTACTGACCACCAGCTATGTGCTCTGGGCTTTTTCCCTGCCGGTGGCGTTCAGCATCCTGACCATCCTGTTGTTGCGCATGGCCTTGCACAAACTGCCCCACGAAAACATGGCCGCGTCGAGCTGGCTGGCCCTCGGGCCGATCGGCACCGGTGCGTTGGGCATGTTGCTGCTGGGCGGTGAGGCTCCAGCGATTTTTGCCGCGAATGGTCTGCCCGGTGTCGGCGAAATCGCCTCGGGTCTGGGCCTGGTGGCGGGAGTGACGTTGTGGGGTTTTGGTCTGTGGTGGATGTTGATGGCGCTGCTGATCACCTTGCGTTATCTGCGTGACGGCATTCCGTTCAACCTCGGCTGGTGGGGCTTCACCTTTCCGCTGGGCGTGTATTCCCTGGCGACGCTGAAACTGGCGAGCATCCTCAGCCTGACGTTTTTCAGCGTGTTCGGTACGGCGCTGGTGATTTTGTTGGCGGCGATGTGGCTGATCGTCGGCAAGCGCACCGTGCAGGGCGCGTGGCGTGGCGAGCTGTTTGTCTCGCCGTGTATCGCAGGTTTGAAGAAATAAACTGAAAAGTTTAGGTAAGGTGTGGCCTGGATCGCGGTGGGGGATTCCAATAGCAAACACCCAGGCCTCACTACCCAACATCAGGAAACACGGAAGATGAGTCACCCCTCACAGTTCAACCTGTTGCGCACCCGGCGCTTTTTGCCCTTCTTTATTACCCAGTCGCTCGGCGCGTTTAACGACAACGTATTTAAACAGTCGTTGATCCTCGCCATCCTCTATCGGCTGACCATCGAGGGTGACCGCTCGATTTGGGTCAACCTTTGCGCGCTGCTGTTTATCCTGCCGTTTTTCCTGTTCTCGGCACTGGCCGGGCAGTTCGGGGAAAAATTCGCCAAGGACGCGCTGATCCGTCTGATCAAACTCGCGGAAATCGCCATCATGGCCGTAGGATCGATCGGCTTTCTCTTCGATCATCTGTCACTGATGCTGGTCGCGCTGTTCGCCATGGGCACGCATTCGGCATTGTTCGGCCCGGTGAAGTATTCGATCCTGCCGCAGGCCTTGCGCGATGATGAACTGGTCGGCGGCAACGGTCTGGTGGAAATGGGCACGTTTCTGGCAATTCTCGCCGGGACCATTGGCGCCGGGATCATGATGTCGTCCGAGCACTACGCGCCAGTGGTTTCCGCAGCGATCGTCGGCATTGCCGTGCTGGGTTACCTGGCCAGCCGCAGCATTCCGCGTGCGGCAGCATCGTCGCCGGAAATGCGCCTGAACTGGAACATCTTCAGCCAGTCCTGGGCGACGCTGAAACTCGGCCTGGGCCAGACGCCAGCGGTGTCGCGCTCGATTGTCGGCAACTCGTGGTTCTGGTTCGTCGGGGCGATCTACCTGACGCAGATCCCGGCCTATGCCAAGGAATGGATGCACGGCGACGAAACCGTGGTCACGCTGATTCTGACGGTGTTCTCGGTAGGGATTGCGCTGGGTTCGATGCTCTGCGAAAAGCTCTCGGGGCGCAAAGTCGAGATCGGTCTGGTGCCGTTCGGCTCGTTCGGCCTGACCGTGTTCGGCCTGTTGCTGTGGTGGCATTCCGGGGGAATCCCGGACAGCGTCAACGGCCATAGCTGGATTGCCGTGTTGGGTTTTGTGCACACTTGGGCGGTGTTGATCGACATCCTTGGCCTGGGCATTTTCGGCGGCTTCTATATCGTGCCGCTGTACGCGCTGATCCAGTCGCGCACGGCTGAGAACGAGCGGGCGCGGGTGATTGCCGCCAACAACATTCTCAACGCGCTGTTTATGGTGGTGTCGGCGATTGTTTCGATCGTTTTGTTGAGTGTTGCCAAGTTGTCGATTCCGCAACTGTTCCTGGTGGTGTCGCTGCTGAACATTGGCGTCAACGCCTACATCTTCAAGATCGTCCCTGAATTCAGCATGCGCTTCATGATCTGGCTGCTCAGCCATTCCATGTACCGCGTCGAGCATCGCAACCTCGAAGCGATCCCGGACGAGGGCGCGGCGCTACTGGTGTGCAATCACGTGTCATTCGTTGACGCCTTGCTGATCGGCGGGGCAGTGCGTAGGCCGATTCGCTTTGTCATGTACTACAAGATCTACAACTTGCCGGTGCTGAATTTTATCTTTCGCACGGCGGGCGCGATTCCTATCGCCGGACGCCAGGAAGATATCCAGATCTACGAAAAAGCCTTCACGCGCATTGCTCAATATCTGAAGGACGGCGAACTGGTGTGCATCTTCCCGGAAGGCAAATTGACCGCCAACGGCGAGATCAACGAGTTTCGCGGTGGTGTGACGCGGATTCTCGAAGAGACACCGGTGCCAGTGATTCCGCTGGCGTTGCAGGGGTTGTGGGGGAGTTTCTTCAGTCGCGATCCGAACAAGGGCTTGTTCCATCGGCTGTGGTCGCGGGTGACGCTGGTGGCAGGACCGGCGATTACCGAAGGGGCGGAGCCGGCGAAGTTGCAAGGGTTGGTGGGGGAGTTGCGCGGATCCGTTAGATAGTCGGTGCATCAAAAGGCCCCTTCGCGAGCAGGCTCGCTCCCACAGGTGACCGTGTTCCAATGACGGAATGCGGTTGAGTGTGGGAGCGAGCCTGCTCGCGAAGACGGTAGTGGCTTAAGCGCTCACTTTAAGGCCTATCAAACCCGTGACGATCAACGCCACACTGGCCAGCCTGATCAGCGCCATCGATTCGCCGAACAGAATGATCCCGGCAATCACCGTACCCACCGCACCGACGCCAGTCCAGATCGCATAAGCCGTGCCCAACGGCAATTCCTTCATCGCCAGGCCCAGCAAACCCAGACTGATAGCCATGGCGGCAACGGTCAGGGCGGTGGGGAGCGGGCGGGTGAAACCGTCGGTGTATTTCAGCCCGACGGCCCAGCCGACTTCGAACAGGCCGGCGCAAAACAGAATGATCCAGGACATGCAGGACCTCCATCGATTGACGGGGTCGTCCCCAGATTAATGACTCGAACGAGCCGCAGGGTCGTCCCCGCGTTGCGCAATATAGTGACGAGCATTAACCCGGGGATCAAGTTTTCGGCTCAGTCGACCGCCCGTTGCGCGAGATTGTCGCGGTCTTCCTTTTCGCTCATGCGCCGGAAGTACGTCGACAGCAGCGCCCCGGAAATGTTGTGCCAGACGCTGAACAGCGCGCTCGGCACCGCCGCCAGCGGCGAGAAATGCGCACTGGCCAGCGCCGCACCCAGTCCCGAGTTCTGCATACCAACTTCCAGTGCCAGCGACTTGCGCTGAGCCAAAGGCAAGCAGAACAGGCGTCCGGTGAAGTAGCCAAGCAGATAGCCGAAGCTGTTGTGCAGCATTACCACCGCCATGATCAGCAGACCGGACTCGGCGATTTTCGCCTGACTCGCCGCCACGACGGCGGTGACGATAATCACGATGCTGACCACCGACACCAACGGCAACACATCCACCGCATGCCGTACCTTGTCGCCGAGCAGACGCTGCGCGACCACGCCGAGAATGATTGGCAGCAGCACCACTTGCAGAATCGACCAGAACAGCTCCATGAACGATACCGGCAACCACGCCGAGGCGAGCAACCAGATCAGCGCCGGGGTCAGCAACGGGGCAAGCAGGGTAGTGACCGCGGCGATCGCCACGGAAAGCGCCAGATCACCGCGCGCCAGCCAGGTCATCACGTTCGACGAGGTGCCGCTCGGGCAGCAGCCGACCAGAATCACGCCGACGGCGATTTCCGGCGGCAGGTGAAAAACCTGGCAGAGCAACC
The DNA here is from genome assembly GCF_057291835.1 of Pseudomonas sp. 1L-B-1-E-C1. Lineage (NCBI taxonomy): Bacteria > Pseudomonadati > Pseudomonadota > Gammaproteobacteria > Pseudomonadales > Pseudomonadaceae > Pseudomonas > Pseudomonas sp. 1L-B-1-E-C1. Next base: position 217,148 of record NZ_JBXAWN010000012.1, read on the forward strand.
ACGCCACACCCGGCATGATCACGAAATGCGCAACCACGCCCAGCGCCACCCGCCACGGATGCCGAGCGACGGCGGCGAAGTCTTCGAGTTTGAGGGTCAGGCCCATGCCGAACATCACCAGACCCAGCAGCGGTACGATCGCGCTTTTCAGGCCGATGAACCACGCCGGTTGCAGGAACGCCACGACGGCGAATATCAGAACCCAGTAAGCGAAGGTATTGCCGACAAAGCGGCTGAGTGCAGCCAGTGCGCGCATGGCTTGATCCTTGTTATGTGAAAGCGTTAGGAAGCTAAGCATACGTCGCCAACAAAAAGATCGCAGCCTTCGGCAGCTCCTACAGGAAAACTCGTCTCATGTAGGAGCTGCCGAAGGCTGCGATCTTTTAAGCTTTCACACGAATAACGGGTCAGATCCCCTGCGGCATCTCTTCCCCACCCAACGCTTCAACCAGCGCCGGCAGGAAGTCGCCGAAGGTCAGCATCATCAGGGTGAAGCTGGCATCCAGTTGGCCCAGGGCTTCGTCACCACCGTCCTGTTCCGCCTGATCCTGCAACAGATCTTCGAATTTCAGGCGCTTGACTGTCATCTTGTCGTCGAGCATGAACGACAGTTTGTCCTGCCAGGCCAGCGACAGCTGAGTGACGACTTTGCCGGTGCTCAGGTGCAGCTGGATTTCTTCGCTGGTCAGGTCCTGACGCTTGCAACGGACGATGCCGCCGTCTTCATGGGTGTCGCGCAGTTCGCACTCGTCCAGCACATAGAAATCGTCGGCGGCTTTCTGCGTGGTGACCCACTCGGTCATCACCGCTGTTGGCGCCATTTTAACGGTCAATGGACGGACGGGCAGGGTGCCGATCACTTCGCGCAGGGTCGACAGCAGGTCTTCGGCGCGTTTCGGGCTGGCCGAGTTGACCAGGATCAGGCCCTGTTTCGGCGCGATGGCAGCGAAGGTCGACGAACGACGAATGAACGCGCGCGGCAGGAATGCCTGGATGATTTCATCCTTGATCTGATCGCGTTCCTTCTTGTAGACCTTGCGCATTTGCTCGGCTTCGATCTCTTCGACCTTTTCCTTGACCGCGTCACGCACGACACTGCCGGGCAGGATGCGTTCTTCTTTACGCGCGGCGATCAGCAGGAAATCCCCGCTGACGTGCACCAGCGGCGCATCTTCGCCCTTGCCGAATGGCGCGACGAAACCGTAAGTGGTCAGCTCCTGGCTTGCACACGGCCGCGCCAGTTTGGTCGCCAGTGCAGTCTCCAGCGCCTCGGCATCGACAGGCAGGTCTTGGGTCAGGCGATAGATCAGCAGGTTCTTGAACCACATGGGGTGAGTCACTCCTTTATACAAAGGGGGGCATTATTGTCTTCGCCGGGGCATAGGCCAACCCTTCTCTAAGCCTTTGGAAGGCCTCGGAAAATTATTTAAAAAAGTGCTTGCCAGAGGTTGGGGTGCTCCGTAGAATGCGCGCCACACCGAAGCGAAGGGTGATTAGCTCAGCTGGGAGAGCGTCTGCCTTACAAGCAGAATGTCGGCGGTTCGATCCCGTCATCACCCACCATTCGTTTCAAGTGTTTAGCGCAGCGGTAGTTCAGTCGGTTAGAATACCGGCCTGTCACGCCGGGGGTCGCGGGTTCGAGTCCCGTCCGCTGCGCCATATTCGGTAACCTGGAACACTGAACGCCAGGTCACCAAGGAAAAACCCGCTGAGGCGGGTTTTTTTCTGTCTCAAGGTTGTACCCGCGGGATGTGTCGTTTCACCGGTTTTCAGATTTTTTTGAAAAATATTCAATTAAATCAACACTTTACGAAAACCTGTGGCATAATGCGCCCCGTAACGAAGCGAAGGGTGATTAGCTCAGCTGGGAGAGCGTCTGCCTTACAAGCAGAATGTCGGCGGTTCGATCCCGTCATCACCCACCATTCGTTTCAAGCGTTTCGCGCAGCGGTAGTTCAGTCGGTTAGAATACCGGCCTGTCACGCCGGGGGTCGCGGGTTCGAGTCCCGTCCGCTGCGCCATATTCGGTATCTGGAACTGAACGCCAGACACCACGAGAAGCCCGCCTAGTGCGGGCTTTTTGCTGTCTGCGATTTATACAATCGTCGCGCTACTGCGCCGCATTGCGTGCATGTCGATAATCGCTCACTGCCTCGTACACTGCCTTGCGCAGGCGATTGATCCCGCCAATCGGCCGATGCGCTTCGATGCCGAACCACGGATTGAACGACAGGTTGTCACATTGCAGATTCAGCGCCGGTGTATCGAAGTCCTGCGCGGGCAAAGTGATCCGCGCCACCGTTTCGAACGGTGCATCCTCTTCATGCCACTCAATGCTGGTGTCTTCGATCGGCATGTACTTGTGCGCGTCCTGGCGCTGGATCTGCAGGACGAAACACGCAGGCACCCGATCCGTCGACAACTGCTGGTTCAGTGCACTGCGCAGGAAGTTCGGCAGGTCGTGATTCTGTTTGGGCAGCGCATACGCCGGGCAATTGTCCGGATCCGGCGTGACGCGGAACTTCGCATTGGCCACGCCGAACTTGTAGGGCGATACCGAAAAATAGGTGGTCGTGGTCGGACTGTCCGGCGGCGGTGACAGGGTAGCCAGCGCAATAAAGAGATGACGGACCTGCCAGGAGCGCGGATCCCATGTCGGAAAAAACGCCATGACCTTCTTGCCGTCAGCCTGCGCCGCGACATTCTGACGGTACTCTGCGACATCGCTGACAAAGAAGTTCGGATGGCTGAACATCACGAAATCCTGTTCATGCCGGTCACTCTTATCGCTGAGCAATTGCTTGCCCGGCACGTCGAGAAGCTTGATCGCCATGCCTCGAGCGTCGCGAATACTGTCGAATTGTGGATAGGCATTGCCGTTGGACAACCGGATCAGCGCCTGCCAGGTCCTGCCCGGCTCGCTGAACACACCTTGTCGCAGCGATTGCTCCAGTTGCGGTAACACCTGCACTTGCGCCTTCACGCAGCCATGCGCCTTGGCGTGGGCGTCACGCAGATAGCGGGTACTTTCGCGGTGTTGGTCGACGATGCGCACTGCGGTTTGAATGATGTCCTGCGTCATCGCCGCTTCGCCTGCGGGAATCTGTTCCTGGGCCGACACCGGCCCGCGGTGCTGCCAGGCGAACCACGCGGTGGCGATGGCCCAGCCGAGCAGGGCGATGACCAGCAGCATCAGCAGCGTCCTGCCGAGCAAACGTCCCAGCCACAGCCAGAAGCGCGTCAATGGCGGCAGTTCTTTTTTGAATGTCGGCATGATCATGGCAACTGCGCCTCGAATGGTCCGCCCAGAACTTTCAGGTATTCGAGCAACGCCCAGCGTTCTTCGGGTTGCAGGAATCGGCCGATCACCCCGTTACCGCGTGCGCCTGCGCGGAATTCGTGGCCGCTGTTGTGATTGCCGCTGATGCGCGTGTCGAACAGAAAACCGTTGGTGAAAGGCTCGGTGCGGTAGCCGAGATGGCGCGGGTCGTATTCGACCGTGCCTTTATAGAAGATGGTTACGCGCTCATCCTGCGGTGACAGCAACTGATAAATGCTCGGCACCGAACCGTTGTGCAGAAACGGCGCAGTCGCCCATACCCCGGCCAGCGGTCGTGCCTTGTAAGCGACTTTTTCGCGCACGCCGATCGGCAGGCCGAAACCGTCCATACGCGGTTTTTCTTCCGGGGTGATCTGCGCTTCGTGATAGGCACGGTTCTCCACGAACGCGGTGACGTAAGCCAGGCCTTTGGCTACCGATAGTTGGCTCGGATCGAGCGGCTCTTTGGGTTCGGGGTGCAGCTTGACGTCCATCTTTTCCAGTTCTTTGACATCCCATTGCAGTGCGCTCAGGTCGAAACGATGACTGGCAATGTTATTGGCCGCGTTCGGATCCGTGCCGATGACATTCACCGCAATCATGTGCAAGTGCTGCACCCAGCGTTCGCCTTCTTGGGATTGGCGCGGCACGTGGCAGCCGGCGCAGTTTTCGGCGAACAGCGCACGGCCCTTGGCGGCCAACGGCTTGTCGACCGCACCGAACAGATCTTCCGGCCAGGTGGGCGGCTTCAGTTGTTGCAAGGTTTGTTCGATGGCGTGCAGATCGCGCACGCGCACGCTGGAGGGGTAGCGCTCAGCGCCCTGCAGCGGCTGACCGTTGCCATCGAAGAAATTCAGCGTGGCACCCACGCCGAGCGCCTCGCCGATATTGCGTGCCATCGGCTGCTGGGCCGAGCCGTTCCACTGCACCCAATCGAACGTCCATATGTCCCACAGTTGCGGGTAATCCACCGGCGCATCGGCCACGCGGTAGTTGGCAGGGGAAATGGCATCGCCGAAGGTTGCGTTGGCAATCCGTCCGAACGCGTCGGTGCGCCCCGGGCCTTCCTCGGTCGGGTAGAGGCCGCGATGGGTGTCGTTCCAGGCCACTTTGAGGAAAGTGTTGAGCGAGGTTTTGAAGTCTTTGCGCAATTGCTCGTGACGCGCGTCGTAATCTTCACCGAGCACTTGACGGGCGAAGCGTTCGAATTTCCACGGGTTGTAGTAGGTTGAGGCCAGACTTGCGACCAGGGCCTGTCCGAAACTGCCGCCGCGCAATGTAGGAACGCTGGAAGGCAACACATGTTGCGCGGTGCCGCCATCGATGCGCACGGCCTGACCGTTGAAGCGCAATTCGCCGGTATGGCAAGCGGCGCAGGTGATGTCCAGAAAGTGTTCGGAAGCGTTGCCGGGATTCTGGTGCCGGGCGAAACCGACGGGCAGGTTGCCCGGGTTGCTGGCGCTCGCTTTCTGCTGCGGGTCGACCAGGAAACCCAAGCGGGCGAGGTACTCGGGGGAGGCGAAGCGCTGTTCGGAGAAGGGCAATTCCAGTGCCTGGAACCACTCGTAACGCAGGCCTTTGACTTGCGTACCTTGCGGTGTGAAGTAGTAGGTCTGCCGTTGTTCTTCGCTCCACTGGTCCAGGTAACGTACCTGTTGCGGCGAGGTGTAGAAGGGCAATTTCGGATTGGCGACGTAATAGACAATCACTGCAACGGCGATTACCGCCAGCACGATCACCAGACTGAGAACGCGGAATAAGAGGCGCAAGTTAAACATCCTTGTCGAATTGTTGCGCTGTTATGCCTGAGCAGCGACTGCTGGGCAAGTGGCCATTACGCCAGAGGCTGTGGCAAGCGCCGACGACCCTTGTCATCCGTGGATGACAGAAGCTTCATCCAGCCATCGCCCAAATGCGTTTTAATCCCTGAACTTATCAGAAGATTCCTGCTCTCATGCCGGTAGCCATTGGTCGTGGCGGCCTGATAAGCTCGCGGCTTTACTCGATTGCCCATTCGGCGCATGAACAAGGAAATAGCATGAAACAGCATCGGTTGGCGGCGGCGGTAGCCCTGGTTAGCCTGGTACTTGCGGGTTGTGACTCGCAGACCAGCGTAGAGCTGAAAACCCCGGCGCAAAAAGCTTCCTACGGCATCGGCCTGAACATGGGCAAAAGCCTTGCCCAGGAAGGCATGGATGATCTGGACTCCAAAGCGGTAGCCCAGGGCATCGAAGATGCCGTTGGCAAGAAAGAACAGAAGCTGAAAGATGAAGAACTGGTCGAAGCCTTCGCCGCGCTGCAGAAGCGTGCTGAAGAGCGTATGGCCAAGATGAGCGAAGAGTCGGCAGCTGCCGGCAAGAAATTCCTCGAAGAAAACGGCAAGAAGGCAGGCGTAACCACCACCGCTTCCGGCCTGCAGTACGAAGTAGTGAAGAAAGCCGATGGCCCACAGCCTAAGCCGACCGACGTAGTGACTGTTCACTACACCGGCAAGCTGACCAACGGCACTGTGTTCGACAGCTCCGTCGAGCGCGGCAGCCCGATCGATCTGCCAGTCAGTGGCGTGATCCCGGGTTGGGTAGAAGGTCTGCAACTGATGCACGTTGGCGAGAAGTACAAACTGTACATCCCTAGCGATTTGGCTTACGGCGCTCAGTCGCCAAGCCCGGCGATCCCGGCCAATTCAGTTCTGGTCTTCGACCTGGAACTGCTGGCCATCAAGGATCCAGCCAAAGAAGACGCCGCTGCCAAGTAACACGCAACGGTATCAACAGCAACGCCTCGCTTATGCGGGGCGTTGTTGCATCTGAAAGCTGGCAAAGGTAAACAGAGCGAACTGACGCCATTCAACACAGTCATAGCTTTGAGGCTGTTCGCGCTAGCCGCCCCGAGCCGCCAAGTCAATGAAATATTGGGCTTTTTTATGTGAGTAAAAAATGCCCGATCTGAGCGCAGCCCTTATGAGACGGGGCTTTCAGCGTTGAAATGCAGCTCTGTTCACAAGGTTATCCACAATTTGTGTGGATAACATTTCAATGGGAAGAATAGATGAAAGCTCCGTGGAATTTCGCTCGATTCCTGCCCCTGGCCGGACGCCTGCTGGCCCGTGGACGCCTGCCTACTCTGTTGTTTGCCGTGGCCAGCAAAGGCGCTGCGCAAGGCAATCGCCTCGGGAAGTTGAAGGATGATCTGCGCTTGCTGCAGTCGCTGTGCCTGGCTTACTGGCGCGGCGAATACCGCGCGATCAGTGCCAAATCGCTGATCTCGGTGGTCGCTGGCCTGATGTACTTTCTCAGCCCTGTCGATGCCATCCCGGATTTCATTCCCATGTTCGGCATGCTCGATGACATCGCCGTTCTCGCCTGGCTGATGAAAACCCTCGATGACGAGCTCAATGCCTTCCGCCTGTGGCGCAAGCGCCAGCAACCGGAAAAGCTGGCCGTGGTCGAACGCCTGCCCGACACCCCTGAGCAATTGCAACTGCAAGGCCCGAAAAAGCCCTGACTGAGAAAGGCTGCCTGTAGATAGATACCCCCCGCGACCTTGGCCGCTGTTAGGATTACACTTCTAGGGAAAAGTGCCGACTCGCTAAGTGTTGTTGTCCTACGGGGTAGTCATGGATATTCAGATAATTGCACGCGATGGCGAACCCGAATACGCGGTTCTGCCGTGGGCTCAATATCAGGCTTTACTGAAAGCAGCAGGGATCAACGCAACACCGGCGCAGCAGCCTGCAGTGCCGCTCGCCGCATCGCCAGATCCGGTTCTTCCGGGTCTGGATCAGCTACGCAGTTTGCGCGAAGGGAAGGGCATCGCCATCGAGGCGCTGGCCCGCACGGTAGGCATCAGCCCGTCTTATCTGGCCATGATCGAAAGTGGTGAGCGTCAACCCGACGCCGCGATCCGCCGCAGCCTGGCTTGGGAACTGACGGTGCCAGGGTGGAGGGATGAATCGTGAGCGTACGCATCAGCCGTCAACATTGGGACGGATTGCTGGGGGAACTGGATCAGGCGCGCCGTCAGCGCCATCTTCTGACCTATCGAGCCTTGCTTGAGCGTTTGCAATTGCCGACTCCGGCGATGCAGACGCTGACGGCCGCGCTTGAGCATCTGGCCGCACTGGATGCCAAAGCCGAGCAGCCATTGCGCAGTTCGCTGGTCATCAGTCAGGGAGCCAGTCGCTTGCCGCGTACCGGTTTTTTTGAATGCGTCGAGCGTCTGGGGCGTTTTTCCGGACCGTCGGATGGCGTGGCGGCGGCGTCCTGGCATGCGTCGGAAGTGGTGCGCGTCTTCGAATACGAGTACCCGGAATCGGCGGAGGCCTGAGTGTTTCTGCGCCTCAAGGCGCGGGCCGGATACTGGCTGGCCCGCAGGCTGTTTCATTGGTCGTGGTTCGTCCGCCAGCCGCGTGGCTGGCACTGGCTCGAAGGCCAGTTCGCGCGCATGGCCAACCTCGGCGATGTCGGCGCGCAAAGCTTTTACGGGCACATTCTGACCTTTCGTGGCGTGGGGCTGGGCGCGCATGAAGAGGGCGTGCGTTTACTGCGTCTGGCGGCGTTGGCCGGCGACGGTAAAGCGGCCTATCAAGTCGGCGTGATCAGCCTCGCCGGTACCCCGAGCAAAGCACCAGATTCCGCTGAAGCCGCTCGTTGGTGGAGCATGGCCGCTAAGGCCGGGCATCCGTTGGCCGAGCTCAAGCTGCAACAGCTGAAGGCTGGTGATTCAACGCTGTAATTCCAGGTATGTCTTTCAAGTAAACGCGGCGTGAGGTTTTCCTCACGCCGCGTTTTGCGTTTTTGCTCGCGCGTTTTTCGCTGGATGCTTGATTGCAGATTAGTCCTACATCCTTTGCCTACTCGCCTGACTTCTTTCCTCTTTGATCCCCCGCACAGTTCCCGCGACTAATTTCTTGCGCGAGGGACCGCTCATGCTCCAGCCCGTTTTTCAGCCCACCTTGTCTGCCTGCGTGTGTTGATGGAAGCCATCGCTCGCATCGAGCAGGAACTCGACAGCTTTCCGCAAACGCTCAGTCTCTACCGCAAACAGCTCGATCACTGGCTCAGTCGCAGGGCGGACCAGATCAGCGAGGCAGCAGATCTGCCATCGCTGGTGGGCATGGAGCGGATCATTCGCTTCGGTGATCGCAGCACGGCGGTCAGCAGCAGCGACGAGGCGTTTTCTTCCAGCGTCATCCAGTGCCCGCAGGGCGGGCTGATGCAGATCGAGAGCAAGTTCGAATCGGTCTACGACATCCCGCTGGGGAACATCACCGTCTACGTGGTTGACGTGGAAAGCGGCGAGACCACCCCGATCACCCTTGATCAGCAGGGCAAGGGCGAGTTCAGAGGCGACGAGGGCAAGTTCTACCGCGTTCTGGTGCACAGCGCTGTCACCTCCAATCAAATCGCCGAGCTGTTCAAATCCTATGACGGTTTGACCGGCGAACTGGAAGGCTGGCTGCGCAGCGAGTGGCAGGGTTTCAAGCCGCAATGGTCACAGTCGGTGGCCACAGCGGCCAGTAACGGCATGCTCGCCGGCAGTTGGGCGGCCATCGAAGGGGTGTGGGACAGCCTCGGTCAGCTCTCGGAAATTCTTCAGGATCCCGGCAAGTTTGCCGAGCGTCTGGGCAGCGGCGCGGCTGACCTTATCAAGCTGGCGCAGACCGCGCCTGATCTTATGGAAAAGCTGCAGTTGCTGGTCAGTGATGAGGCAGCGATGTGCTTGCTGCTACGGTCGGCGAGCCTGTGGCTGGACATGCTGCCGCCCAGCGAGATTGCCGGCAAGTCTGCTGAAGTGGCGTCGATGATGATCGTGCAACTGATCATCGATGTACTGATCGCTGTCGTTTTGACATTCGTCGGGGCGGGGGCGGGGATCGCTTATCTGACGCTGCGTCTGGCCGACCGTGCAGCCCAGTTGTTCAACGTCGCCAAGCGTCTGGTCAAGGCGCTGTTCGGCATCATCAACGGCTTCATTGAATACGTCGAACGCTACAAGGCCGTCGCCGCGCGGGGCATCGCCGCCGGGGTGAAAAAGGGTCGGATGCAATTGCGCTGGGACGCCAAGCGCAACGCCATGTTGAAGAAAGACGAGCATCACGACGACGCCCCCGACCAGGCGAAAAACCCCAACGGTGATGCCGCCGACTGCGTGCCCAACACTTGCAAAAACGGCTGTCCGGTGTCGATGGTCACCGGCGAAGAACTGCTGACCCTGACCGACGCGGTGCTCGACGGTGTGCTGACCTTCGAGTTCACCCGTTTGTATCGCAGCAGCGCCGTCGAGATCGACATCGGCCTGGGTTTCGGCTGGAGCCACACGCTGGCCCATCGGCTGGCTTTCGACGGCGATGGCGTGATCTGGATCGACCACGAGAATCGCCGCACCCGCTTTCCCCTGCCCAATGTCGCCCGCCCGGCGATTCACAACAGCCTGTCACGGGCGGCGATCTTTCTCGGCGATGAACCGGAAGAACTGATTCTGGCTCTGGCCGGGGAAACCGCGCGGTTCTATCACTTTCGCGCCGGCCGGCTGACGGCGATCAGCGATGTCTACGGCAATCGTCTGACCCTGCAACGCGATCGCTCCGACCGCATTCAGCGTCTGGACAACGGCGCCGGCCGTTCGCTGCTGTTGCGTTATGACCGCACGCAACTGGTGGCGCTCGATTATCAGGTCCTGGTTCAGGGTGAGTGGACCACCGAGCAAAACCTCGCCACCTACAGCTTCGATGCCCGCCAACGCCTGTTGGTCGCGACTAACGCGGTCGGTGACAGCGAACGCTACGACTACGACGACCACCACGTCATCCTCCAGCGCCAGCTGACCGGCGGCGCCAGCTTCTTCTGGGAGTGGCAGCGCGAGGGCAAAGCGGCGCGCTGCGTGCGCCATTGGGCCTCGTTCTCGCAGATGAACACGCGTTACGTCTGGAACGATGACGACGCCAGCGTGACCGTGCACTACGTCGACGGCACCGAAGAAGTCTACGTCCACGACGAGCGTGCGCGGTTGGTGCGTCAGGTTGCGGCCGATGGCGGTGAGCAGCTCAAGGCCTATGACGAACAGGGCCGCTTGGTCGCCGAGCAGGATGCGTTGGGCGCGGTCACCGAATACCGCTACGACGAGGTCGGGCGGCTGATCGCGCTGATTCCGCCGGACGAGGCGCCAACGTCCTACGAGTACCGCAACGGTTTTCTCTACAAGCGTTGCCGCGGTGATGCGGTGTGGATCTATCGGCGCAACGCCGAAGGCGCGGTCACCGAAGCGGTCGATCCTGACGGTCAGGTCACCCATTACTACTACAACCTGCGCGGGCAATTGCTGTCGCTGCGCTATCCGGACAGCAGCCGCCATCGCTGGGTGTGGAACGAGCTCGGTCAGCTCATCGAAGAAACCCTGCCGGACGGCGGCGTGCGGCGCTTTTCCTACGATGCGCTGGGCCGGCGGATTACCACCCAGGATGAATTTGGTGTCGTCAGCCGTCAGCAGTGGGACGCCGCCGGCCGACTGATCCTGACGACTTCTCCGACGGGCAGCACGCGCGCCTACAGCTACGGCGCCTACGGCCAGATCACCGCCGAACGCGACGAACTCGGGCGTATCACCCGCTACGAATATGACGACGATCTGCACCTGGTCTCGCGGCGGATCAACCCCGACGGCACCCGCGTGCAGTACCGCTATGACCATGCGCGGTTGCTGCTCACCGAGATCGAAAACGAGTCGGGCGAAAAATACCGCCTGGATTACACGCCGACCGGATTGATCCGACAGGAAACCGGGTTTGATGGGCGGCGTACCGCGTACGTTTACGACCTCAATGGCCATCTGCTCGAGAAGAGCGAGTTTGGTGATATTGGGCTAAGTCTGCTCACCCGGTATGAGCGCGACAAGGCCGGGCGTTTGCTCGTCAAAACCCTGCCCGATGGGATGAAAGTCCGCTACGACTACGATCGCCT
>NZ_JBXAWN010000013.1:0-204428 GCF_057291835.1 Pseudomonas sp. 1L-B-1-E-C1
TTCGCGAGCAAGCTCACTCCCACAGGGGGACGGCGGCGTATGTGATGTGGGGCGTAACACCCTTCCATTGTGGGAGCGAGCTTGCTCGCGAAGCAGTCTGTCAGTCGCCGAATGTGTTGACTGGCACAACCTCTTCGCGAGCAAGCTCACTCCCACAGGGGGACGGCGGCGTATGTGATGTGGGGCGTAACACCCTTCCATTGTGGGAGCGAGCTTGCTCGCGAAGCATTCTGTCAGTCGCCGAATGTGTTGACTGAAACAACCTCTTCGCGAGCAAGCTCACTCCCACAAGTCCGTGCAAGTTACAGATATTTCAACCAGCCGATGTCCCGGCGCCGTGCTTTCAGTTGCGAAAACCAGCGCACTGCAGGGAACAACACCACGGCAAGAACCACCGCCGCCAGCCATACCGCCGTCACCGTTGAAAAGCCGAAATAGCTGCCCTGATTCAGGCCGAACAGCGCCACGCCAATCAGATACAGCACCTTCAACACGTACAGATGCAGTAGATAGAAAAACATCGGCGCCGAACCGAACACGGTCAGCCAGCCAATCCAGCGGCGACTCTGCACGCGTTCGAAGGCGAGCAGCAGCAACAGGCCTGTGCTCACAGTCAGCGTGATGAACAGCAGCGACGGCGGGTATTTGGTGATGTTGAAAAAGCTCATCAGCGTCTGCACCAGCGAATCGCTGACCGCCCACGGCTTCTCGCCGTAGCCATTGATCAAGCGCAGCGCCATAAACCCCAGCAACCCGCCAGCTCCAGCAATCAGCAAACGACGCTGACGCACCGCCCTATCCATGCCTCGGGCAAACCACGGCCCCAGCGCATAGCCCAGGCCAATTACACCGATCCACGGCAGCAGCGGGTATGAAGTACGCAGGCGCAGGGTTTCGCTGACTTCGATCCAGCCTCGGTCATGCAGAATCGCCCAAGGCACATGCAGCGCCGACTCCACCGGGAAGTGCAGCGTATCAAGCAAGTTGTGCCCGGCGATGATCGCCAGGCTCAGCGCCAGCAGCACCGCGCGCGGCAACCAGACCAGCAATGCCAGCGCGATCATGCTCAAGCCGATCGCCCAGATCACTTGAAGGTAGATCACGCTCGGCGGTAACTGGAACGTCCAGGCGAAGTTGACCAGAGTGAATTCCAGCGCCACCAGAAATAATCCGCGCTTGAACAGAAACCCGCTGACGTCGGCTTTGCCGGCATATTTTTCACCGTACAGCCATGCCGACAACCCGGTCAGCAAGACGAATACCGGCGCACAAAGGTGCGCCAGCGTGCGGCTGAAAAACAGTGCCGGCTCGGTGCTGGCGATATCCATCGGGTCAGACACCTGGCGGTGCAGCAGGAAGGTTTCGCGCACGTGATCGAGCAGCATGAACAGGATCACCAGGCCTCTGAGCGCGTCAATGGAGAGCAGCCGGCCAGTCGTCAATGGGGCAGAACGGGGAAGCACAGGGGTCATGGAACGTTCGCAATCGAAAGGGATAACACCGGGCAGCCACAACGACGCCCGCAAATTCTGCGTTACCTTATAACATCAAAAAAGCAAAATCCAAACAGGTTGCTCATCGGCCTCAGCCTTCTATAGTGAACAGGTCCGCCCCACCGTCGCGGCCCATTGTCGAGCATTGTTAATGGTCAACACCGAACACCTGATCATCTGCGAGCACTGTGATTGCGTGTACGAAAAAGTCGTGCTCGCCAAGCACCAGAAAACCCTGTGCATGCGCTGCGGTAGCGTGCTGCAGCGCTTCAACGGCCTGACCATCGAGCAACGCCTGGCGCTGACGTTCACGGCGGCGATGCTGTGGCTGTTCGCCAATTTCTACCCGGTGATGAGCATCAGCCTCAAAGGCATGAAAAACAGCGCAACCCTGTGGGATTCGGTGCTGGCGCTGAGCCAAGGCCCGATCACGTTTATCGCCATGGTCGCGGCGATTGCGATCATCATCGCCCCGGCCTTTCAGTTGGTGTTGCTGGTCTGGGTGCTGGGTTTTGCCCTCGGTCTGCGTCGGGCGCCGGGGTTCAATCTGTGCATGCGCTGGCTGGAAACCCTGCGCCCGTGGAGCATGCTTGAAGTGTGTCTGCTGGGGGCGATGGTCGCGGTGTTCAAACTCGCCGGCCTGCTTGACGTGTTGCCCGGCATCGGCCTGTTCGCCCTTGCCGTGCTGAGCCTGATGATGATCCGCATTGCCGGCCGTGACATCCGCGACCTGTGGGACATTTTATGAAGCGTCCACCGACCGCCAGCGAGCTCAACCTGTGCCTGTGCCACAGTTGTGGGCTGGCCTGCGACATGACCGACGAGCCACACGAGTGCCCGCGCTGCGATGCGCCGTTGCATCGACGCAAGACCAATTCGCTGGCGCGCACCTGGGCGTACATGCTCGCCGCGCTGGCCTTTTATGTTCCCGCCAATCTGCTGCCAGTGATGAACACGGTGATGCTCGGCAACGGCGCCGACAGCACGATCATGAGCGGCGTGCTGGAGTTCTGGGAAGCCGGGGCGTGGGACATTGCCTTGATCATTTTCATCGCCAGCATCGCAGTGCCGGGGATCAAATTCGTCGCCCTGACCCTGCTGCTGATCACCGTCCAGCGCAACAGCGACTGGGCGCGCAGGGAGCGTTCGAAGTTGTACCGCTTCGTCGAGCTGATCGGTTACTGGTCGATGCTCGACGTGCTGGTGGTCGCGCTGGTAGCGGCACTGGTGAAATTCCAGGCGCTGGGCGATATCGAGCCACGACCGGGCATCCTGTTCTTCGGCCTGGTCGTGGTGTTCACCATGCTCGCGGCGATGAGTTTCGACCCGCGCCTGATCTGGGACCAGGACACCAGCGACACGATCAGCGACGCAGAGCCTCCAGCAACACCTGCAACGGATGGCGCAACGCCTGATCCGACTGGCGTTTGACCTGGCTGCGGCAGGAATAGCCGGTCGCCAACGCCTCGCCCTGCTCCACCGGCGCCTGTACCTGACGCGCCCAGGACTGCTCGTAAATCAACGCCGACGTCTGGCGATTGCGTGCCTCGTGGCCATAGGTGCCGGACATGCCGCAGCAACCAGTGGCTTGCGTCGCCAGCTGTAAACCGGCACGTTCGAAAACCTGTTCCCACTGCCGGGTCGCGGCCGGCGCGTTGGTTTTCTCCGTGCAATGGGCGAGCAGACGGAACGCTTTGGCCTGGGCCTGAGGCGTCTGCTCCGGCATGACTTCGAGCAACCATTCCTGCACCAGCGCCACCTGCGGACATGCCTGCAGGCCCGGCACTTTCAGGTATTCCTGGCGATACACCAACGTCATCGCCGGATCCAGCCCCAGCAACCGCACGCCAGTCTGCGCCAGCGCCTGCAATTGCTCAGCGTTGCGGAACGCCGCCCGATTGAACGCCGGGAGAAAGCCCTGCACATGCAGCGGTTTGCCGTTGGCGCTGAACGGCGCCAGATACACCTGATAACCCAGACGCGAAATCAGCTCGACCAGATCCGCCAACAGCGGCGCTTCGAAGTAGCGGGTGAAGGCGTCCTGCACGATGACCACGCTGCGTTCGCGTTGCTCCGGGGTCAGTGCCGACAACCTCGCAACCGTCGCTGGCTGCACCTGCCAACGACGCATCGCCGCGTAGAAATCAAAACGACTGAGCAACGGCACATCGATCATGCCGCCCACACGCGCCAGTGCGCCACGTACCCAGCCAGCGCCCATCACACCGTTGTACAGCGCCGGAATCCGCGCCATGTACGGAATGGTGTATTCCAGCGAAGCAATCAGATAGTCCCGCGCTGGGCGCAGGTAACGGCTGTGATAGAGCTCGAGAAAGCGCGAGCGGAATTCCGGCACGTTGACCTTGACCGGGCATTGCCCCGCGCAGGATTTGCAGGCCAGGCAACCGGCCATGGCGTCGTACACTTCATGGGAAAAGTCCGCCGACGGATCGCGGCTATTGCGCCAGCGCTGCCACAGTGTGCGGAAAAACGCCGGTTTGCGGATCGCGTCCGAGAGCACGTCGACACCCGCCTCGCCCTGCAACCGCAGCCATTCGCGAATCAATGACGCGCGCCCCTTGGGCGACTGCGAGCGTTCGCGGGTGGCTTTCCACGACGGGCACATGGCGTCGTCGGGATCGAAGTTGTAGCAGGCGCCGTTGCCATTGCAGTGCATGGCCGCGCCGTAGCTCTGCCAGACTTTTTCGTCGATCTGCCGATCCAGTTCGCCACGCAGAGTCACTTCATCGATCTTCAGCAGCGCCGCACCGCTGTTGGCAGGCGTGGCGATCTTGCCCGGGTTGAACTGGTTGAAGGGGTCGAATGCGGCTTTCAAGGCTTGCAGCGCCGGGTACAACTCGCCGAAAAATGCCGGCGCGTATTCCGAACGCAGGCCCTTGCCATGCTCGCCCCAGAGCAGGCCGCCGTAGCGCTGGGTCAAAGCGGCGACGCCATCGGACACCGGCCGCACCAGCGCCGCTTGCTGCGGGTCTTTCATGTCGAGAATCGGCCGCACGTGCAACACACCGGCGTCGACATGACCGAACATGCCGTACTGCAAACCATGGCTATCGAGCAGGTCGCGCAGCTCGGCGATGTATTCGGCCAAGTGCTGCGGCGGCACGGCAGTGTCCTCGACGAAGGGCTGCGGGCGGGCTTCACCGGCGACGTTGCCGAGCAGGCCCACCGCACGTTTGCGCATGCCGTAGACCTTGCTCACCGCTGCCTGACCGACTGCCAGCGTATGCCCGAGGCGCTCCACCGTGCGGTCGTTTTGCAGGTGTTCGAGGAACGCTTCGACGCGCCGCTGCAAGTCTTCGGGGTCGTCGCCGCAGAACTCGACCAGGTTGATCCCCAGAGTCGGGCGCTCAGGGTTTTCGGGAAAATATTCGGCAACGCCGTGCCAGACGATGTCCTGCATCGCCAGCAGCAAGACTTTCGAATCGACGGTTTCAATCGACAACGGCTTGAGCGCCATCAACGCCCGCGCATCGCGCAGTGCATCCATGAACCCGGCATAGCGGATATTGACCAGCATCGTATGTTTGGGAATCGGCAGCACGTTGAGTCGCGCTTCGACAATGAAACCCAGCGAGCCTTCAGCGCCACAGAGCACGCTGTTGAGGTTGAAGCGCAGATCGGCCTCGCGCAGGTGCGCCAGGTCATAACCGGTCAGACAGCGGTTGAGATCGGGGAAGCGTGCCTTGATCAGCTCGCCCTGCTCATCAATGATCTGCCGCGCGCAGCGATAGACTTCGCCGACCCGATCGTCGCGGGCGCACTGCGTTTCAAGCTCGTCCTCCGTCAGCGGCAGACCGCGCAGACGCTCGCCGCCGCGCAGGATCATTTCAAGTTCCAGTACATGGTCGCGGGTCTTGCCGTAGGTGCAACTGCCCTGGCCGCTGGCGTCGGTGTTGATCATGCCGCCGACCGTGGCGCGGTTCGAGGTCGACAGTTCCGGAGCAAAAAACAGCCCGGCAGATTTCAGCGCAGCGTTGAGCTGATCCTTGACCACCCCGGCCTGAACGCGCACCCAGCGCTGTTCAACATTGATTTCCAGTATGCGGTTCATGTGCCGCGACAGGTCGACGACGATGCCGTCGGTCAGCGATTGGCCGTTGGTGCCGGTGCCACCGCCACGCGGGGTGATCACCACGTTCTCGTACGCCGGTTCGGCAATCAGCCGCGCCACCCGCGCCACATCATCGGCATCCCGCGGAAACACCGCCGCTTGCGGCAGGCGCTGGTAAATCGAGTTGTCGGTCGCGAGCACCACGCGGCTGGCGTAATCGGCGCTGATTTCCCCGCGAAAGCCGCTGTCTTTCAGGGCGGCGAGGAATTGTTGGTAATCGCCGGTCAGGGCTTTGGCGGGCGACAGTTGGGCAATCATCGGTCAGGTCATCTCGGACAAATCGGGCTGCGTGGCGGTGAACACTTGTACGCGACGAATGATTGCGTCAGGCTCCGCCATCTGATTGCGCCCATGTTCATTGCTGGCGAACCCTTGAACAAGCGTAATTTCGACCCGTTATTGATGAGTTTTACGAATGAATCCGCGCACCCTCACGCCGTCCATGTCGCTGCTGCTGGCTTTCGAGGCCGCCGCTCGCCACGAGAGCTACACCCGCGCGGCCCATGAGCTGTCACTGACGCAGAGCGCGGTCAGCCGCCAGGTACAGATTCTCGAGAAGATGCTCGGCATGCGCCTGTTCAGCCGCGAAGGCCGGCAAGTAGTGCTGACGGATGTCGGGCGCATGTACCAGCGCGAACTCACGGAAGCCCTCGGGCAGATTCGCAGCGCGACGTTGCAAGCGATGGCGTTTGGTTCGGGCATTCATAGTCTGCGACTGGCGACGTTACCGACCTTCGGCTCGAAATGGTTGCTGCCCCGGCTGAAGGATTTCTACACGGCGCATCCGGGCATGACCGTGCACTTGCATTCGCGGATCGAAACCATCGACTTCGACACCAGTGAAATCGACGCCGCCATATGTGTCGGCGGCGGTGAATGGCCAGGCCTGACCGCCCTGCCCTTGCACACCGAAGAACTGGTGGCGATTGCCAGCGCGCAGCTGTCGGCCACTGAACGCGACGAGGCCGAGCGGCACATTGCCGGGCAGTTGCTGCTCAACGTCAGCAGCAATGCCCAGGCGTGGGCGGAATGGTTCAGCCAACACCAACTGCCACATCGCAGCATGAGGATCGGGCCGAGCTTTGAAATGACTTCGCACTTGATTCAAGCGGTCCGCGCCAATATCGGCGTCGGTCTGGTGCCGCGAATTCTGGTCGAAGACGAGCTGACCAAGGGTGAGTTGCTGCAACTGGGCGAGCCGATTACCAGCCGGCGCAGCTATTACCTGGTGTATCCGCCGCGCAACGAAAATCTGCCTTCGCTGAAGGCGTTTCGGGATTGGCTGGTTCATACCCTCTGAAGGATCGAACCGCCGCCATTCGCGAGCAAGCTCGCTCCCACACTTGGTATGCATTTTCCTGTGGGAGCGAGCTTGCTCGCGAAGAGGTCAGTCGCAACAATCTCAAAACCTTGGCTTGACCGCCCGCCAATCCGCCTTGTACCGCTGCATCTGCCGCACATCATCCCTCTGGCGGATCCCGCAGGTCAGGTACTGATCATGGAGCTTGCCCAGTTGCTCATGATCCAGTTCCAGCCCCAGCCCGGGCGCCTTGGTGATCTTCACGCAGCCATCGACAATCGGCAGCTTGCCGCCCTTGATCACTTCCTCATCCGGCTCCTGCCACGGGTAATGGGTGTCGCAGGCGTAATCCAGATTCGGCACCGCCGCCGCGACGTGGGCCATGGCCATCAGGCTGATGCCCAGGTGCGAGTTGGAATGCATCGACACGCCGAGGCCGAACACGTCGCACATTTTCGCCAGCGTCTGCGTATCACGCAGGCCACCCCAATAATGGTGGTCGGCAAGGACGATCTGCACGCTGTTCTGCGCAACGCTGCGGCGGAACTCGTCGAAATCGGTGACCACCATATTGGTTGCCAATGGCAGACCGGTGCGCTTGTGCAGTTCGGCCATGCCATCAAGGCCCGGGGTCGGGTCTTCGTAATACTGCAGATCATCTCCGAGCAGTTCGGCCATGCGAATCGCCGTCTCCAGCGACCAGTTGCCGTTCGGGTCGATGCGCAGCGGAAATCCCGGAAAGGCTTTTTTCAGCGCCTTGATGCACGCCACCTCATGCTCCGGCGGCAAAGTGCCAGCCTTGAGCTTGATGCTCTTGAACCCGTACGCCTCAATCATCCGCGCTGCCTGCGCGACGATCTGCTGCTCGTTCAGCGCCTCGCCCCAATTGTCCGGTTTGTAGGGCGAGTCGATGTGTTCGGCGTATTTGAAAAACAGGTAAGCGCTGAACGGCACTTCATCGCGGATAGCCCCGCCGAGCAGGTCCACCAGCGGCACGTTCAGGTAGTGCGCCTGCAAATCCAGAAAAGCCACTTCGAATGCCGAGTAGGCATTACTCACCGCTTTGCTGGCGTGGGAACCGGGCGCCAGTTCGGCGCCAGCGATGCTAGCGGGTTTATGCGCCGCCACGGTGGCTTGCACGATCGTGCGCAGCTGATTGAGGTTGAACGGATCAAGGCCGATCAACTGGCTCTGCAATTGTTGCTGGATCGCCAGCGCCGGGGCATCGCCGTAACTTTCGCCGAGGCCGATGTAGCCGTTGTCACTCTCGATCTCGATGATCGAGCGCAGGGCAAAGGGTTCATGGATGCCGCTGGCGTTGAGCAGTGGCGGATCGCGAAAGGCAATCGGGGTGACGCTGACACGGGTGATTTTCAAGATAACGCTCCTGACGGATCAACAATCGATTCAGTGGCTCGCAGCCGGACGAGCCGGCGCTACAACGGCGGCTTCGTCACTTGGCTTTGCCGGGGTTTTACCTTTGGCGCCTGGCGCCGTGCGGGCGAAGAAGATCACCACGGCAGCGACCAGCGAGGTCGCGGCCAGGCCATACAGGCCGCCCTCGATGGAGCCGGTGGTTTGCTCGAGAATGCCGAACGCGGTGGGCGCGACGAAGCCACCGAGGTTGCCGATGGAGTTGATCAACGCAATGACCGCAGCGGCGATGCGCGCATCCAGATAGCTTTGCGGGATCGGCCAGAACAGCGCCGACGCTGCTTTGAAGCCGATGGCGGCGAAACAGATGGCGACGAAGGCAAACACCGGCCCGCCGGTGGTCGACATGAACATGCCGATGGCCGCGATCACCAGAGTCAGCGCGACCCATGCCTGCTGGAATTTCCACTTGCCGGCCATCGCCGCGAAGCCGTACATGGCGACAATCGAAATGATCCACGGGATCGAGTTGAGCAGCCCGACCTGGAAGTCGCCGAGATTGCCCATCTTCTTGATCATGCTCGGCAGCCAGAAGGTCGCGCCGTAAATGGTCAGGGCGATGGAGAAATAGATGAAGCAGAACAGCGCGATCTGCCGGTCAGCCAACAGCTTGAACATCGACGGCTTGGCCACTTGCGCCGCCTCGCGTGCCCGCTGCTCCTCGGCGATCGCCGCGACCAGCGCTGCACGCTCTTCTTCGCTCAGCCATTTGGCCTGCCGGGGATGCGATTGCAGCCAGAACCAGACGAATGCGCACAACACCACCGAAGCTGCGCCTTCGATCAGAAACATCCACTGCCAGCCGTGCATGCCCAAGCCGCTGATATGCAACAGCGCACCGGACACCGGGCCGGAAATCACCGAGGCAATCGCTGAGCCGCTAAGAAACACCGCCATGGTTCTGCCGCGCTCGGACGCTGGCAGCCACTGGGTGAAGTAATAAATGATTCCCGGGAAGAACCCGGCCTCCGCCGCACCAAGAATAAAGCGCAGCACGTAGAAACTGGTTTCGCCCTGAACAAACGCCATGGCCATGGCAGCGGCGCCCCAAGTGAACATGATCCGGGTCAGCCACACTCGTGCGCCGTAGCGCTGCAGAAGCACGTTCGACGGCACCTCGAACAACGCGTAACCGATGAAAAACAGGCCGGCACCCAGTCCATACGCCGCTGCGCCGATGCCCAGATCGGTCTCCAGATGGCTGCGCACAAAACCGATGTTGACCCGGTCGATGTAATTGACGATGAACATCACCACGAACAGCGGCAGCACGTGGCGCTTGACCTTGGCGGCGGCGCGGGCAAGCACCGTGATGTCCGGCGGACTCTGGAGGGTTTTCAAGGGGCGACTCCCGATCTTGTTTTTTTAGGGATGACTTGAAGCGGTAAGCCGATCATGGACGTCACGCATTGATCCCGTCTAATCTAAACTGGCATTCGATTGATACCTGGATTAGATCAATGTTCGAACTCACTCAACTGCGCTGTTTCACCACGGTCGCCACCGAACTCAACTTTCGCCGCGCTGCCGAACGCTTGAACATGACGCAGCCGCCGCTGAGTCGGCAGATTCAGTTGCTGGAGCATCACCTCGGCGTTGAGCTGTTCACCCGCAGTACCCGCAGCGTTGCGCTGACGGCGGCAGGCCGGGCATTTTTCGTCGAAGCGCAGAATCTGCTGGAGCGCGCGCAGCAAGCGGCGGTCACCGCACGGCGGTTTGCCGAGGGCGACATCGGCTCGGTGAACATCGCGTTCGTCGGCAGCGCGGTGTATGAGTTCCTGCCCAAGGTGATCGCCGAAGCGCGACTTAAACAGCCCCAGGTAAAGATCGACCTGGCAGAGATGAACACCTATCAGCAACACGAGGCCTTGCGCGCCCGCCGTATCGATTTGGGCATCGCCCGGGCGCCCTTGCAGGAACCGGGTTATGCCACCGAATGCCTGGTGCGCGAACCGTTTGTGCTGGCAGTGCCGAGCGGGCATCGGCTGGCAGACTCGGCTGAAGTGTCAGTCGTGGATCTGGATAAACAACCGTTCCTGATGTACTCCCATGAAGCCTATCCGCCGTTCAACGAACTGTTGACCGGCACGCTGCGCTCAGCTCGGGTGGCACCGGATTACGTGCAATGGCTGGGCTCATCGCTGACGATTCTGGCGCTGGTCAACGCCGGCATGGGGCTGGCGCTGGTACCACGTTGCGCGACCAGCGTGGTGTTCCGGAATGTGGTGTTTCGCGAGATCGATCTCGGCGAGGGGGTGCAGAGCGAGCTGCATCTGATCTGGCGAGAGAATAATGACAACCCGGCGTTCGCGATGTTGCTGGAGGCGATTCGCCGGGCGGTGGTGGAGGGTTGGGGCTGAAAAATTATCGTGGCAACCGGTATTTGAGCGGAGGTGGAGCGCTCGGTGCTTTGATCAAAGGCTCCTCCAGCGGTTTGCCGTCAGGCCCTGTGAAAAGGCGTTCGTATTTCTCTGGCATTGGTCGCGGCGCTCTTGCGGTCGTCATGATGAACCCTCTGATATCGGGCTGAATTCAACCCACTTAACTTGCGCGGAATCTATCAGCAAAATTTCTGCACCAAAAGGCGTCGACTTGCCATCCTCATTGACCCAACGTGGATTCTGCATCACGAACTGCCCGCAACTGGATTCGGACGGCCACTCGACCGGCCAGCCAAACACGCGCCTCTCGTCATGTAAATGTAGGGTTATGAACCGGTCGAACTGGGCAAAAGCGCAGAACCATTCACTCGGGTAAGAAGATTGTTTCGTGACGTTTCGCCGGCGTAACCAGCCATGCAATTTGTCATTCGTAGCCAGGTAACAGGCAAACAATCCCAGCATCAGCGAAAACACAAATGCCCAGAGTGTTTGCGCCCGATCATCCCAGCGCCCTAATGAAAACCCCTTCGAGCCAATCCACAGATAGAGGTTGCCCAGCGCCAGCACCGCGCCCTGAATCACAAACGTGAATATCAGCGCCTGCACGATCTGCCCAAACGTATCCGGTCGCTTGAACACGGTGAGTGAATAGAAGATCCAGGTCGATAAAAAACCGGGGATGAGGTACTGCAACAGCGGAATGATTTCCTTGACCAGATCATCCATGATCCGAGGCTCCTTTTCGTCATGCCGATCCCGTCACGGGCCGACATTCAAAGCCTAGGCGAGGATCCTGCAGCGCCTCGCGGGCAACTGTCACAGCCCATTGCAAGCGTCTGGCTGGAGCTCCATGCAATAAAAAAAGGCAGACACCTTTGCACGGTGTCTGCCTTTTTTGCGATACAGGCGCCTGGTTACAGGCAGTCACGCACCGACTGGCGCAGCGATCCGGACTTGGCCCATGGCGGGCCTTGATACAGCGAGACCTTGCTGCCGTCCTTGTATTTGACGATATCGAGAATCTCGTCTGCGGTGATGATGCTCGGCGCGGTGATCCGGTAGCCGTTGGAAATCGACATCTGCGACGTCCTGGCAACGTCCTTCTGCCACAACGGTAACAAACACGCGGCATATTCCCTGGGAGGCTTGTCACTGGTCTTGCTGAGGTTTGGCTCGCCCGGCACCAACGACGCCGGTAGCGAGCATCCCGTCAACAGGGCCAGGGTCAAACTGCCGATCCATACGCGCATGCTGTTTACCTGTAATGAAAAAACGTGAATGTACCGTTTAACCGCTCGCACATCCATCGTGGCACCCCGCTGTTAGCGGCGATTGGACAATTTTTCACATACATTCAGCCGGGCGTCAGATGACCTGGCCCCATCCGGAAAAATGCGACTACTCTGTTCTACCGAGAATGTTCTGGAGGTGATCATGCGGCTCAATGAATACGAACACGAACTTCAACGGGATTTGCAAAGCGTGGCGTCGGATCTTCGATGGTCGGCCGTCGACCTCAAGCGCATTGCCGAACAGTTGCGTAAATCCGGCAACGAGGCTGACGCCCGGACTGTGTTGCGCTCTTGCGAAATTCTGCAAAGCGACGAGGAAAGATTGCAGGGTTATGCCCGGGAGGTAAAAGCCCGAGCCATCAGCCGAACCAAGGTTCACTGATTACGAGTGCCTCCTTTCAACAAGAGCCCCGGTCGAAACCGGGGCTCTTTCGTTACAACGCATCAACCGACGTTTTGGCCTTGTTCCCGCTTGGAGCGATGCTTGTAAGCGGGAAGCGCCGCCGCATAGGCCATCGCCTCCTCTCGGCTGGTAAATGACGCCAGCCGGTCACCCTGGGTGCAGACGCGCCATGGCCCGTTGTTGACGCTGAGTACGTCGTAACCGTTCATGTGCAGCTTGTTCAACATTGGAATACTCATGAGCACCTCCAGCTTGCAAAGGTAGTTCCGGTGTACGCGTTCACCTTACACCCGGTTCAAGCCCCGATGTCGACCGGATATCGCGCCCGACTCGCTCAGTCCACCAGACCCTGTGGCACTTTTGCGCTTTCCAGCAGCTCTCAACTCGGATGGAACCTTTAAATCTGGGCACGGCTCGAATATTGCAGTTCAATTACATTTTTGTGACAGACATAAACAGGGCATTCATGAAAGTACGCGCTACCGTCATTTGCGAGCAGGATCGACATATCCTCCTGGTGCGCAAACCCCGCCATCCCTGGTCATTGCCAGGTGGCAAGGTCGAGGCCGGCGAGACCCGCGCGGCCGCTGCCGTGCGCGAGTTACAAGAAGAAACCGGTCTGAATGCCGATGAAGTCCTGTACTTGATGGACCTGCAAGCCGGCAGCACGCGGCACCACGTCTACGAGGCTTCGGTGGCAAATATAGAAGACGTGCGCCCACAGAACGAGATCATCGATTGCATCTGGTATCCACTGGATGCCGTGAAAAACCTCGACACCAACGACGCGACCCGGCGCATCGTGCAAGCCTTCCAACGGCGTTTATAGGCGTCAACCATCCGACGCTCGACGTCCCACGCTCATTTCCGAGCGCAACTCTCAGCACTCAATGCGCGTCGTGATCCCAGATCCAATTCCACATTCCCGGTAGAGTCACCGGTTGGGTACTCTGCTCAACGGTACGTCCGAGCGCGGCCTTTTCCAGCGCGGCCTGGTCGTCATAAAACGGCTTGGCTGAAAGCTTGACCCCGGTTACCGCCGCGCTATCGAGCAGAATCTGCAAATATTCGCGAGTGTGCCGCGCGGTGTAGCGATTGAGATCATGGAACGTGACCACCACCGGGATTACGCCATCCACCGTCGGCAATTGACCAAGAGCAATGCGTTCGCGCACTTCGGACAACTGACGCAGCATATTCGCGCGACGTCGTGGACTGGCATTGAAGCCCCAGATCTTGCCGTCGTTGGCACTCAAATCCGTGAGCAAAACGTGCAGACCATGTTGCCGGTAGGCCGCGAATGTGCGTTTGTCATAATTCCAGAACGGCGGACGCAAGAGCTTGGGCGGTGCACCGGTGATGGTAGCGATGTCAGTGCTGCCGTCGGTCAGCGATTGCTTCAGTTCCTGCGGGCTGAGCAAGCGATGGTTGGTGTGCCAGTGAGTAGCCGTGTGAAACGCGAGAATATGTCCCTCTGCGTGTTCACGACGCATCAGACTGCGGCCAATCTCGCTGTCGCCGGCCCTGGGCGCGCGAGTCTGCACGAAAAACACTGCTTTGATGTTTGCCTGCACAGGATTGGCTTTGAGGCTGTCGAGTACGGTAGCCGTCGGATTCCATAATCCCGAGGCACTTGGACCGTCATCGAACGTCAGCAGAAAACGCACGGGCGCCTGGGCCTGCAGACGAGTTTCGGTTTGCGCGGTCATTTCGATCGGCGCGGCGATGCAGCCGGCCAGCCCCAACGCGATGAGCGCAGCACAAAGAAGTTTGCATCCGGATGTCATGTTTTGCCCTGAGCCCGGCCACGGCCGTCATGTTGTCGAATGGCAAAACTCCCTCGCCTTTATCCATCCTGCGCTGCTATCAGCGAGCGCAGGTTGGATAAGGTACACAGGGTTTGGTTCCGGTGCTGGCTTTCAGTGCGTCAAGGCTTGTTGAAAGGAAGTGTCGATGATGCCTGCGGTGGCCAGTGGTGCCGGCAGTGCTTTGACTTTGAACAGGAAGTCCGCCGTGCTCTGTAAATCTGCTGCCGCTTGCTGGTCCACCGGCCCGACGCTCATGTGGGCCTGGCGCAACCAATGCCGCGAGACCTGCTGATCGAGGTTGGCTTTTTTTGCCCAGAGGTCAGCGTACTCGTCGGTATGGTGATCAACCCAGGCTCTCGCCTGTTTCAAACGCCCGAGAAAATCGGCGATCGCCGCCCGCTTGCTGTCGATGGAAGGAGTCGACGCCGCGATGGCACTGAGGCCTGGCATCAGGTTTTTCGCCGTCAGAATCGGCCGAGCGCCAGAGAACACGATCTGTTGCGAGATATACGGTTCCCACACCGGAAAGGCGTCGATGCTGCCCTGCGGCAAAGCGGCGGCTGCGTCGATTGGCATCAACTTGACGAAGTCGACGTAGTTTTCCGGCAGACCGCCCTGCTCCAATGCGCGCAGGGTCAGTTGCTGACTCCAGGCCCCGGGCCAGTAAGCGACTTTCTTGCCTTTCAGGTCGGCGATGGTTTTCACCGGCGAATCCTTTGGTACCAGTAGCGCGATGGTGTCCGGATTCTGCCGCGATACGCCAATCAGTTTCACTGGTGCCTGTTTGGCAGCAAGGAAAAGGAAACCGGAATCGCCGAGAAACCCCAGATCCAGCGAGCCGGTTTGCAACGCTTCGGCGAGCGGCGCGGCAGCCTGGAAGTGTTTCCAATCGACTGTGTAAGGTGCGTCTTTCAACACGCCGGAGGCTTCGATCGAAGCGCGGATGTTGTAGTAGTTCTGATCGCCCACGTGCAGGACTAAAGGCTCCGCGGCGTAGGCCAGTGGCGAGGTCAACAAGACAATGGTCAGCGCGCGGCGTAGGAAACGAGAAAGCTTCATGGCGAGTCCTGCAGATGAGGTTTGCATAGACCATAACGCTCTTGATTTTAATTTTTAAATTCTAATTTCGCATAAGTTAATCACTGTATTACGCATCGTCGAGGCAGATTGGCCTGGCGACGCCAACCGACCGGAACGACTAAATATTTGCCGATTGGGCGCGTTATCCGAACATGCGATTCGTTGATTCCCCAGCGTTACAAAAAGTGTTTCAACGGCGAAACAAGCTCGATAAAACAGCCGTTTGAGCGAATCAACCGCCTGTCTGACATTTCGACTGTCATACATACATTTTCACGCGCTGCGGATAGCATGCGCGCCGCCTTTCCGATTGGTATACCAGTTGACCAAAGAGTCAAAGAAATCAGGAATCCATCAACAACTTTCAAGCCTTGCAGAGAAATAAGTGAGCGACGATTTTGCAATCAAACAGGTCAGCGGCCTGAAGTGTGTCCATCTGTCCAAGACAGAACGCCTGGAACTCGACTGTTTTATCGGCCATTACATCAAGACCCGAAACCTGCACAGCGTGCCCGACATCGAACGCACCCTGCGCAGCACCCTCGAGGGATATCCCGGCCATCCGCCGGTGATGGTCAATGAGCTCAATGCGTGGATCGATCGAACGTTGGGGTATCGGGCGACCTACCCGGACTTCACGCAGCTGGAAGACCTCTGAAACGCGAAGAGCCCCGCTGATGCGGGGCTCTTCGTATGCGTTGTTCAAGGCTTCAGAGGACGCTCCTGATCGCGCTCCGACAGCTCGCGGCTGTCATCGTGCTTCCAGGTTTTCTCCTCTCTTTTCTTCTGCCGCTCGATCTCGGCCTGCGTTGGCTCATCTTCATCGGGACGCGGTTGCTCGTTCGCCATGTGCATCTCACCTCAGAACAAGTTGATCATTGTCAAAGGGTAGAACACTTTTCCTGGTCCAAATTCACCAACGAATTTTGTCTCGCGCGGCGTACCATAGCGCCATCCATCTTCACGTCAGGAAGACGCCATGCTGTACCGAATCGCCGCCGACGGGCTGGTGCTGTTTCACTTGTGTTTCATCCTGTTCGTGCTGTTCGGCGGGCTGTTGGTGCTGCGCTGGCCACGGCTGATGTGGCTGCACTTGCCAGCTGCAGCCTGGGGCGTGGCGGTCGAGGTGTTGCACCTGACCTGTCCGCTGACTTACTGGGAAAACCTGATGCGCCACGCGGCCGGGCAGACCGAATACGCGGGCGGCTTCATCGAGCACTACATCTGGCCGATCATCTATCCGGCAGGTCTGACGCCGCAGATTCAATTGGCCCTCGGCAGCGTGGTACTGGCGATCAACCTGATCGTCTACGCGCGACTGCTGCGCGCGTGGAAACTGCGCCGCGCCAGACGCATTCCGTTTTAACGCGAGTCTGGTTTCAATGTCTCCAGCCACTGCGGATCGAAGCGTGGCTGGTGTGGATCAAGGCCCTGCGCCTGCATCCGCGCCTTGTGCTGTTCGACTTCGTCACGCAATTGGCCGTGATCGCTCGAGTTGCCGTCCAGCTCGTGCATCTGCAGCAATCCCATGTGGTAGAAGCGCAACACCTTCATCGCCGCCGGGTCATTATCCTGCACCGCCGCTGTCACCTGATGCATCACATTGGTGATGCTCATCAGATTGCGCTTGAGGCGCCAGCCATACACCGCAGGGGCCATCCAGGTCTGATGCCAGAAGCGTCCGCGCAACAGCGCTGCCGTCAGCAGAAACGCCACGAACACGCCGCCAACATTGAACCGCAGATTATCCCCCTCGGGCTCACCGAACACTGCCACCGCGACGGACGAAAACAGCATTGCCAGCAGCAAAAAAAGCACAGCGATAATGACTGTGCTGCGGCGGGTCTGCTGGCGAAAGGTAGCGGGGTCCATCGGCTGAATCTCGAACATCGAAATGACTTCCCTGATTGACAAAAGGCGCAACGGAAAAAACTCGCCGGCGCATTATCGCATCGCATCGGGTTTTAGCTATGCTGGGGCTCCTTTTCATCTTTTCAGCGTCCAACGGGACATGGCGGTCCAGCGCAGATCGTGCCATCTTCATTCATGGATACACACTATTCGGATGCCATCCGCTGCGTTGTGGATGACATCGTTTTAAGGATCACTGCATGACCCAACGACACGTAATCAATGCCTCGGTCAGCCCGAAAGGCAGTCTGGAAACCCTTTCTCAACGTGAAGTCCAGCAACTGAGCGAAGCCGGATCCGGCAGCACCTACACCCTCTTCCGCCAGTGCGCCCTGGCCATCCTCAACACCGGCGCGCATGTCGACAATGCCAAGACCATCCTCGAAGCCTACAAGGACTTCGAAATCCGCATTCACCAACAGGATCGCGGTGTGCGCCTGGAGCTGCTGAACGCTCCGGCCGACGCGTTCGTCGATGGCGAGATGATCGCCAGCACCCGCGAAATGCTCTTCAGTGCCTTGCGCGACATCGTCTATACCGAAAACGAACTCGACAGCCAGCGCATCGACCTGAGCAATTCCCAGGGCATCAGTGACTACGTGTTCCACCTGCTGCGCAACGCGCGCACCCTGCGCCCAGGCGTCGAGCCGAAAATCGTGGTGTGCTGGGGCGGCCACTCGATCAACACCGAAGAATACAAATACACCAAGAAAGTCGGCCACGAACTGGGCCTGCGCAGCCTCGACATCTGCACCGGTTGCGGCCCGGGCGTAATGAAAGGCCCGATGAAGGGCGCCACCATCGCCCATGCCAAACAGCGCATTCATGGCGGTCGCTACCTCGGTTTGACCGAGCCGGGCATCATCGCTGCCGAAGCGCCGAACCCGATCGTCAATGAGCTGGTGATCCTGCCGGACATCGAAAAGCGTCTGGAAGCCTTCGTCCGTGTGGGCCACGGTATCATTATTTTCCCGGGCGGCGCCGGTACTGCTGAAGAGTTCCTCTACCTGCTCGGCATCCTGATGCACCCGGGCAACGAAGGTCTGCCATTCCCGGTGATCCTCACCGGGCCGAAGAACGCTGCACCGTATCTGGAACAGCTGGATGCCTTCGTCATCGCGACCCTTGGCGAAGCGGCGAAGCAGCATTACGAGATCATCATCGATGACCCGGCCGAAGTGGCGCGACAGATGACTCAGGGCCTGAAAGCGGTGAAGCAGTTCCGCCGCGAGCGCAACGACGCGTTCCACTTCAACTGGCTGCTGAAGATCGATGAGGGCTTCCAGCGTCCGTTCGATCCGACCCACGAAAACATGGCCAACCTGAAACTGCACCGCGACCAGCCACCCCACGAACTGGCGGCCAACCTGCGCCGGGCGTTCTCTGGCATCGTCGCTGGCAACGTCAAGGACAAGGGCATTCGTCTGATCGAGGAGCACGGCCCCTATCAGATCCGTGGTGACGCGGCGATCATGCAGCCGCTCGATGCGCTACTGAAAGCCTTCGTCGCCCAGCACCGGATGAAGTTGCCGGGTGGCGCGGCGTATGTGCCTTGTTATCGCGTGGTTGCATAACTCTTCCGACCACCACATAACAAATGCAGGAGTGAGCCTGCTCGCGATAGCGGTGGTTCAGTCAATAAAAGCTGACTGATAGACCGCGATCGCGAGCAGGCTCACTCCTACAGGGGCTGCGGTGTGGCGCAAATTGTTTTCACAACCTCAATATCCTGTAGTGGCGAGCCAGAGAGAACACATCAATCCCTCAGATTATTCACCAACCGCCCTGCCAACGCTTTAGCCTGCGCTGCCACATCCGTCACCGCCGTACTCTCCCACCACATCCCGCGCAACGGCGGGCCCATGGCAAACAAACGAGAACTCACGCGCCCTTCGGCATCGACCACAGCGCCGTCCACTGCTGCGATCCCCAACGCCAACGGCCCCGGTTGCACCAGTCCCCGCGCCAGCAATTGCTGCGGCAACGGCCGGGCGACCCGCCGCCAGTCATATTCGATGCCGCTCGAGTTGATCAGCGCCGCACCGCTCACCACGCGCGTTTCGGTTTCACCGCGCGGACGAATGCGAATGCTCACAGCCTCGCCCGTGCCGGGTTCGAGCCCGTTGAACGACGCGGCATGAATGCGCAAGCGTCCTTCGTAATGCAGTCGCTCGATCAACTCGGCGCTCAGCGGTGGCGAGCGATGGTGATGACTCTCCCACCACGGCCGCACATGGCGTACGAATTGTCGACGCTGCACGTCAGTCGCCTGACTCCACAACCGAGCGATATGCGCGCGAACGGTATCGAGTGGCGCCTGCCAATCAACGCCTTGAGCTACGGCGTCGCGACAGTGCCGACGCAATTCGTGCAACAACTGGCGGGGCGTGCGGATGCTGTGATCCTGCGCCAGAAAATCCGCCCAGGCTGGCGGTTGCCGACGAACATGGGGCAGCAAACCATGCCGTGAAAACACCTCGATCGGCCCGCGATGCCCGGCCTGTTCCAGCGACACCACGGCATCGACCATGGTCAGGCCGGAGCCGATGATCAGCACCGTCGATTGCGGGTCGAGTGCGCGCATGGCCTCCACATCCCAGGGATCGAGCGCGGCGGCGTTGAGGCCACTGGATTGCGTCTGCGGCGTGCGCGCGGCGGGAAACATGCCGGTGGCCAGGACGGCGCGGGAACCCCACAAATACTGGCGATCGCTTAAGGTGAGTTGCACTGAACCGGACTCGATTTGCAGGTCGACGACCTCAGCACAGATATGTTCAACCGTCGAACCTTGCCGCACACCCACCGCCTTGGCCTCTGCAAGACGCTGTTGCACATAGACGCCGAACAAGCCGCGAGGCGGGAACAGCTCGCTAATCGGCACATCCTGCTCAGCGGACTCCGGCCAGCCGCCGTCAGCAATGTGCTCGGTCAGCCATTGCGTCAAATCATCAGGATTATCTGGATCAACACTCATGCGCGCCGCGTTGCCGTTCAGCGTATGGCCCAACTCGACCGCACTGTAAGCCTCACCTCGTCCCAGTTCAGCACGCGGCTCGATGATCAGAATCCTTCGTTGCCCAGGCAGGCGTAACAACTGCGCCGCCAGCATGGTGCCGCTGAGGCCGCCGCCGATGATCAGGATGTCCGCAGGCTGCTCCATTCAGATCACCACATTACGCACGAACCACGCCGCGACTTCGCCATCGTTGCGATAAGAATGCGGCTGATTGCTGGCGAACATGAAAAACTCTCCTTTATTGATGTGCTGCGGCTGATCGCCGAGCATCAGCGTCAAACAGCCTTCGAATACGTAGATCTGCTCGCTCCAGCCATCGGCGTCTGGTTGCGACGGGTAGACTTCGCCCGGTTGCAGACACCACTCCCATTGCTCGACTTCACGGGTCGCGGTGGCCTTGGACAGTAGCACCGCCCTGCTGCCTGGAATCGTGCCCGCCCAGGCAACCTCGTTGATCCGGCTCGGGTCGCGCGCATCGGGCGCCTGAATCAGATCGCTGAAGGCCACGTCGAGGGCTTCGGCGACGCGATCAAGCGTGGTCAGGCTGACATTCTTTTCGCCCGCCTCGATGGCTACCAGCATGCGGCGGCTGACCCCGGATTTTTCCGCCAGCGCGGCCTGGCTCATGTCCGCAGCATGGCGTAGACGTCGGACATTCTGGCTGACGTGTTGCAGGACGGAGGCTCGCTGAGTCGAATCTTTGTGCACTATATTGCTCACTCGGTGGGGTTGGGCAGTATACTGCGCAACGTTGGCGGCATTGTGCGGCCTCTTTTTTACAGTGTGCAAGGTCGTGATGTCGCCGAACAATTTTTCTTCCCGAATCCGCTTCTCCCGCTTCAGCAAAGCCGAGTGCGTGCTGGTGCTGATCACCATGATCTGGGGCGGCACGTTCCTGCTGGTGCAGCATGCCATGACGGTCAGTGGGCCGATGTTTTTCGTCGGCCTGCGCTTTGCCGCAGCGGCGGCGATCGTTGCTATGTTTTCCTGGCGCCACCTGAGTGAATTGACCTTGTTCGAAGTGAAGGCAGGATCGTTCATCGGCGTGGCGATCATGCTCGGTTACGGCTTGCAGACGGTCGGACTGCAAAGTATTCCCAGCAGCCAGTCAGCTTTCATTACCGCGCTGTATGTGCCGTTTGTGCCGCTGCTGCAATGGCTGGTACTTGGCCGTCGCCCAGGATTGATGCCGAGCATCGGGATCATGCTGGCGTTTACCGGGTTGATGCTGTTGTCGGGTCCTTCGGGGGCGGCGTTGAATTTCAGTCCCGGTGAGATTGTCACGCTGATCAGCGCAGTTGCAATCGCGGCCGAGATTATCCTGATCAGCACGTTCGCCGGGCAGGTCGATGTGCGGCGAGTGACAGTGGTGCAATTGGCGGTCACGGCGATGTTGTCGTTCTTGCTGGTGGTACCGACCGGTGAAGCGATACCGGATTTTTCCTGGTTGTTGCTGGCCACGGCTTTGGGCCTGGGCGCGGCGAGTGCGGCGATTCAAGTGGCGATGAACTGGGCGCAGAAGAGCGTTTCGCCGACTCGGGCGACGTTGATCTATGCCGGTGAACCGGTGTGGGCCGGGATTGTCGGACGGATTGCCGGGGAGCGCTTGCCAGCAATTGCGCTGGTGGGCGCGGGGTTGATCGTTGCGGCGGTGATTGTCAGTGAGTTGAAGACCAAGGGAAAGAGTGTTCAACCGCAAGCTGAACTGGAGCGGGAGACCCTTGGCTAGGCTGCGTCTGCCCTAGGGCTATCGCGAGCAGGCTCACTCCTTACAGGGTGGATTCGTTTCAAATTGTAGGAGTGAGCCTGCTCGCGATGAGGCCATCTGCAGCAACCTGCTCTCGTAGAAACAACGCCAAACACAAAATTCCAGACTACTTTGTAGGATTCTGCGACATCCTCGCGTTTGGTGATCGGGGAGCTGGCACGTATGATGCTTTACAAACTTCCGCAGATTAGAAGCCTATGTCCCTGATAGTTCTACTGCTTCTGCCATTCATTGGCAGCTGTCTGGCAGCGGTGCTGCCGCACAACGCGCGTAATGCCGAATCCCTGCTGGCGGGGCTGATCGCTTTGATCGGCACCGTTCAGGTCGCGATGCTGTACCCGCAAATTGCCCACGGCGGGGTCATTCGCGAAGAATTCATGTGGTTGCCCAGCCTCGGGTTGAACTTCATTCTGCGCATGGACGGCTTCGCCTGGCTGTTCTCGATGCTGGTGCTCGGCATCGGCAGCCTCGTCTCTTTATATGCCCGTTATTACATGTCGCCTGACGATCCGGTGCCGCGTTTTTTCGCTTTTTTTCTGGCGTTCATGGGCGCCATGCTTGGCCTGGTGATTTCCGGCAACCTGATTCAGATCGTGTTTTTCTGGGAGCTGACCAGCCTTTTCTCGTTCCTGCTGATCGGCTACTGGCATCACCGCGCCGATGCGCGGCGCGGTGCCTATATGGCGCTGATGGTCACCGGTGCCGGCGGTTTATGCCTGCTGGCGGGGGTCATGATCCTCGGCCATGTCGTCGGCAGCTATGACCTGGACAAGGTCCTGGCCGCCGGCGATCTGATTCGCGCACATGCCCTCTACCCTGTTCTTTTGCCACTCATCCTGATTGGCGCGCTGAGCAAAAGCGCGCAATTCCCGTTTCATTTCTGGCTGCCCCATGCAATGGCGGCTCCGACGCCCGTCTCGGCCTATCTGCACTCGGCGACCATGGTCAAGGCCGGGGTTTTCCTTCTTGCGCGTTTGTGGCCGTCGCTGTCCGGTAGTGAAGAATGGTTCTACATCGTCAGTGGTGCCGGCGCCTGTACGCTGTTGCTTGGCGCGTACTGCGCGATGTTCCAGAACGATCTCAAAGGTTTGCTGGCCTACTCGACCATCAGCCATCTCGGCCTGATCACTTTGCTCTTGGGTTTGAACAGTTCATTGGCAGCGGTCGCCGCGGTTTTTCATATTCTCAATCACGCTACCTTCAAAGCCTCGCTGTTCATGGCCGCCGGCATCATCGACCACGAAAGCGGCACCCGTGACATCCGCAAACTCAGCGGTCTGATCAAACTGATCCCGTACACGGCGACGCTGGCCATGGTCGCCAGTGCGTCGATGGCCGGGGTGCCACTGCTCAATGGGTTCCTGTCGAAGGAAATGTTCTTCGCCGAAACCGTGTTCATCAACGCCACGGCGTGGGTCGAAACCAGTCTGCCGATCGTCGCGACCATCGCCGGCATGTTCAGCGTTGCCTACTCCCTGCGTTTTACTGTCGATGTGTTTTTCGGGCCCACCGCTACCGATCTGCCGCACACTCCGCACGAACCGCCGCGCTGGATGCGCGCGCCGGTGGAACTGCTGGTCTTCACCTGCCTGCTGGTGGGGATTTTCCCGGCGCAGATCGTCGGGCCATTGCTCGCCGCTGCCGCACTGCCGGTCGTCGGTGGTGAGTTGCCGGAATACAGCCTCGCCATCTGGCATGGCTTGAACGCGCCGATGATTATGAGCCTCATCGCCATGTCCGGCGGCATCGTCCTGTACCTGCTGCTGCGCAAGCAGTTCAAGCTGGGCCGCTTCAAGTACCCGCCGCTGGTGGGCCGTTTCAATGGCAAGCGATTGTTCGAGCGCAGTCTGGTAGTGATGATGCGCCTCGCCCGGCGAGTCGAGCGGCGACTGGGTACCAAGCGTTTGCAGATGCAGCTGTTCCTGATGGTTTCGGCCGCTGTGCTCGCCGGTCTGATCCCGATGTTGCACAGCAGCCTGAGCTGGGGCGACCGGCCAAAGATCCCCGGTTCGATTGTCTTCGTGACTCTGTGGTTGCTGGCGATTGCCTGTGCGCTGGGTGCGGCGTGGCAAGCCAAGTATCACCGTCTCGCCGCCCTGACCATGGTCAGCGTCTGTGGTTTGATGACCTGCGTGACCTTTGTCTGGTTCTCGGCGCCCGATCTGGCACTGACGCAACTGGCGGTCGAAGTGGTGACCACGGTGTTGATCCTGCTTGGCCTGCGCTGGTTGCCGCGACGCATCGAAGAGGTCTCGCCACTGCCGAGCAGCCTGCGCAAGGCGCGCATTCGTCGTTTGCGCGACTTGCTACTGTCGATCGCTGTCGGTGCGGGTATGGCGCTGTTGTCCTACGCCATGCTCACCCGGCAGACGCCGAACCACATCTCCTCGTTCTACCTCAGCCGCGCCCTGCCCGAGGGCGGCGGCAGCAACGTGGTCAACGTGATGCTGGTGGATTTCCGTGGCTTCGATACCCTCGGCGAAATTACCGTGCTGGTTGCCGTGGCGCTCACCGTGTTCGCCCTGTTGCGCCGCTTCCGCCCGCCGAAAGAAAGCCTGCAATTGCCGGCGCAGCAACGCCTACTGGCACCGGACGTGGTCACCGATCTGGTCAACCCGCGTTCAGCCAGTGACACCGCGCTCGGTTTCATGATGGTGCCAGCAGTACTGGTGCGCCTGTTGCTGCCGGTCGCGCTGGTAGTGTCGTTCTATCTGTTCATGCGCGGGCACAATCAACCAGGCGGCGGTTTTGTCGCCGGACTAGTGATGTCGGTGGCCTTTATCCTGCAATACATGGTTGCCGGTACGCAGTGGGTCGAGGCGCAGATGAGCCTGCGCCCACTGCGCTGGATGGGCACCGGATTGCTGTTCGCCACCGCCACTGGCCTGGGTGCGATGCTGGTTGGTTATCCGTTTCTGACCACCCACACCTGGCATACCAGCGTGCCGCTGGTGGGCGACATTCATATCGCCAGCGCGTTGTTCTTCGACATCGGCGTGTACGCCGTAGTGGTCGGTTCGACGCTATTGATTCTCACCGCCCTCGCCCACCAATCGGTGCGCGGCCACAAAACGGCAGCGCTGCCCAAGTCCGTCGCCAGCAAAGGAGCCGTCTGATGGAAGAAGTCATCGCAATCGCCATCGGCATTCTCGCCGCGTCCGGAGTCTGGCTGATCCTGCGGCCGCGAACCTTTCAGGTGGTCATGGGCCTGTGCCTGTTGTCGTATGCAGTCAACCTGTTCATCTTCAGCATGGGCAGCCTGTTCATCGGCAAGGAGCCGGTGATCAAGGACGGCGTGACCCAGGATCTGCTGCACTACACCGATCCGCTGCCCCAGGCGCTGGTACTGACGGCAATCGTCATCAGCTTCGCCATGACCGCGCTGTTTCTTGTCGTATTGCTCGCTTCGCGCGGCTTGACCGGCACCGACCATGTGGACGGCCGGGAGCCCAAAGAATGATGGCAATGACTCACTTGATCGCCGCACCGATCCTGCTGCCGCTGCTGACCGCCGCGATCATGCTGCTGCTGGGCGAGAAGCACCGGCCGCTGAAGGCGAAAATCAATCTGTTCTCCAGCCTCGTCGGCCTGTTCATTTCGGTGATGCTGCTGCAGTGGACACAGACCACCGGCGTTCCTGGCTCTATCGGCGTGTACTTGCCTGGGAACTGGCAGGCACCCTTCGGGATCGTCCTGGTAGTCGATCGCCTGTCGGCACTGATGCTGGTGCTGACCGGCATCATTGGCGTCAGCGCTTTGCTGTTCGCCATGGCCCGCTGGGACGGCGCCGGGTCGAGTTTCCACGCATTGTTTCAGATCCAGTTGATGGGATTGTATGGCGCCTTCCTGACGGCGGATCTGTTCAACCTGTTCGTGTTCTTCGAAGTGTTGCTCGCCGCCTCCTACGGCTTGTTGCTGCACGGCTCGGGCCGAGCGCGGGTGTCGTCGGGATTGCATTACATCTCGATCAACCTGCTGGCCTCGTCGCTGTTTCTCATCGGCGCGGCGTTGATCTATGGGGTGACCGGCACGCTGAACATGGCCGATCTGGCGATGAAGATCCCGCTGGTGCCGGAAGCCGATCGTGGTTTGCTGCACGCCGGTGCCGGCATTCTCGCCGTAGCGTTTCTGGCCAAGGCCGGTATGTGGCCGCTGAACTTCTGGCTCGTGCCGGCCTACTCCTCGGCCAGCGCGCCAGTGGCAGCGATGTTCGCGATCATGACCAAAGTGGGCGTCTACACGCTGCTGCGCCTGTGGACTCTGCTGTTTTCCGGACAAGCCGGCGCCTCGGCGTTCTTCGGCGGCGACTGGCTGATCTACGGCGGCATGGCGACCATGGCTTGCGCAGGGTTGGCGATCCTCGCCGCGCAACGCCTGGAGCGCATGGCCAGCCTGAGCATTCTGGTGTCGGCCGGCATCCTGCTCTCGGCGATCGGCTTCGCCCAGCCGAACCTGATCGGCGCCGCGCTGTTCTATCTGGTCAGCTCGACCCTGGCGCTGAGCGCACTGTTCCTGCTGGCCGAACTGATCGAGCGCTCGCGCTCGGCCAACGAAATCCCGCTGGAAGACGAAGGCGAACTGCTGCCGCGTCCGCAGGAATCGCTGCAGCCGCCCAAGGGCATCAACCTCGACGACGAACAGAAAGCCGTAGTCGGTCAGGTCATCCCATGGACCATGGCCTTTCTCGGTTTGAGCTTTATCGCCTGTGCGCTGTTGATCATCGGCATGCCACCGCTGTCCGGATTTATCGGTAAGCTCGGCCTGATCGGCGCATTGCTCAACCCGTTGGGGCTTGGCACCGAGGCGCCGCTGTCTCCCGGTGCGTGGGGATTGTTGGCGCTGTTGATTCTGACTGGTCTTGCGTCCCTGATGGCCTTCTCGCGCCTGGGCATTCAGCGGTTCTGGACACCGGAAGAGCGTCCTTCGCCATTGCTGCGCAAACTCGAATGTGCGCCGATTTTCCTGCTGCTCGGGTTGAGCATCGCCCTGACTTTCAAGGCTGAACCGCTGCTGCGCTACACCCAGGCCACGGCCGATGCGCTGAACAATCCGCAGCAATACGTGCTGGCCGTCCTTGGCACCCGTGCCGTGCCGAGCCCGCAGGCCAGAGCCGACATGCTGGAGGTGCAGCCATGAATCGACTGTTTCCGGCTCCGTGGTTATCGCTGGCCCTGTGGATCCTGTGGCTGACCCTGAACCTGTCGGTCAGCCCGGGCAACCTGCTGCTCGGCGCCGCGCTGGGGTTCGCCGCGCCGCTGATGATGCGCAAACTACGGCCGAAACGCGCGCGCATTCGCAACCCCATCGTCATTGTGCGCCTGTTCTTTCTGGTCGGCCGCGACGTGATCATGTCCAATCTGATCGTCGCCTGGGGCGTACTCAACGCCGGTCGTCGCCCGCCGCGCTCGTGCTTCCTCAAAGTGCCACTGGACCTGCGTGATGCTCATGGCCTGGCGGCACTGGCGATGATCTGCACCGTGGTGCCCGGGACGGTATGGTCGGAACTGGCGCTGGATCGCAGCGTTCTGTTGCTGCACGTCTGGGATCTGGACGACGAAGCGCAGTTCATCGAGCACTTCAAAAGCACTTACGAGCGACCGTTGATGGAGATTTTCGAATGAGCCCATTGCT
This sequence comes from Pseudomonas sp. 1L-B-1-E-C1, assembly GCF_057291835.1. NCBI lineage: Bacteria > Pseudomonadati > Pseudomonadota > Gammaproteobacteria > Pseudomonadales > Pseudomonadaceae > Pseudomonas > Pseudomonas sp. 1L-B-1-E-C1. Next base: position 27,650 of record NZ_JBXAWN010000013.1, read on the forward strand.
GTCGAATGCGATTCTGCTGACGCTGTTTCTGTACTGCCTGGCGATGGCGTTGACCCTGGTGCGCCTGTTCAAAGGCCCGTCAGCTCAGGATCGGGTACTGGCGCTGGATTACCTGTACATCGTCGCCATGCTGATGATGCTGACCCTGGGCATTCGTTACGCCAGTGACACCTACTTCGAAGCGGCGCTGCTGATTGCGCTGTTCGGCTTCGTCGGCTCGTTTGCCCTGGCGAAATTCCTGCTGCGTGGCGAGGTGATCGAATGAATGTCGAATTGTCTTTGTGGGTCGAGATTCCAGTGGCCATTCTGCTGGTGCTCAGCGGCTTATTCACGCTGCTGGGCGCAACCGGATTGCTGCGCATGAAGGATTACTTCCAGCGCATGCACCCGCCAGCGCTGGCTTCGACGATCGGAGCGTGGTGTGTGGCGTTGGCGTCGATCATCTGCTTTTCCGCACTGAAATCCGGGCCCGTGGTACATGCCTGGCTGATTCCGGTGCTGTTAGCCATCACGGTGCCGGTGACGACCTTGCTGCTGGCGCGGGCGGCGCTGTTTCGCAAGCGTATGGCTGGAGATGATGTGCCAGCCGAGGTGAGCAGTCGTCAGACTGAAAGTGGTAACTGATGATCATGTGGCGCCTGTAAAGGCGCCATCGCGAGCAGGCTCACTCCTACATCTCTGAAATGCGTGCCCATTCGGGAGCGAGCCTGCTCGCGAGGAGGCCAGTCGGGTCGTTACAAATCCCGGATCAGCTCAGACCCAGGCCACCGCCAACAACCCCGCTCCCAGCACCGCACACAACGGCGAATACACCCAGGTATCCAGCCGCGCGAATCGCGAATCCTTCACTTCCTTGAAAAAACCGACCAGATTGGAATCGCCGATAGCCCGGGCAAACATCAGCAACGCAATCGCACTGATGACCCATTGCAGTGCCTTGTGCTGCACTGCCGGCATGCCCCAGCCGACCCGCATGCAAACCAGCACCGCAATCACCAGCAGCGCAGCCGCCACTGCCAGCGTCAGCCAGCCCGAGGGTTTGAAGGCCGGGCGCACTGTGGCCACGAAGCCCGACACCGGTACTTGCGGCACCACCACCGCTGCCGCCCACTGCCCACCCAGCGCCCAATACACATGCATCAAGCCGATTGCCGCGAAGACCGTCACCAGCCATTGAGCCAACACAAAGGTCATGGTTGAAATCCTTCAAAGGGATTTGAACAAACCATCGTAGTCGGATTTTTTGCGCGTGCACGACCGGTCGGCGGTACGTCGGTTTACCCCGTTATTTCAGATCAGCCGTCACCTTGTCGGCCACATCCTTGGGCAGCCACGCTTGCCACACATCCGGATGCGCTTTCATGAACGCCACCGCCGCCTCACGAGGCGCGGTGTGTTTATCGCTCATATCCGCCAGCGCTTTGTTCAACGGCTCGATCGGGAAATCAACCTTGCTGAAGAACTCGGCAACTTGCGGATTCTGTTTCTGAAATGGCGTAGACACGCCAATCGACAGCTTCGATGCCAGCGAGCGGGTCGGTTTTGGATTGGGATTATCAGCGTCGGTCAGCGTCTTCCACGCTTCGGCATCGAACGGTGGCTCTTCCAGTTGCACCAGTTTGAATTTGCCTAGCAGTGGCGTCGGCGACCAGTAATAGAACAACACCGGTTTACCGCGACGAATCGAAGAGCTGATTTCGGCATCCAGCGCGGCACCCGAGCCGCTGCGGAAGTTGGTGAAATCGTCCTGCAAGCCATACGCCGTGAGCTTCTGCTTATTGACCACTTCCGAGGTCCAGCCGATCGGGCTGTTGAGGAAACGACCTTTGCCCGGGCTTTCCGGGTCCTTGAACACATCCTTGTATTTCTTAAGATCCGTGACACTGCGCAGATCTGGCGCCAGCGGCTTGATGCCCTTGGCCGGGTCGCCCTTGATCACGTATTCCGGCACCCACCAGCCTTCAGTGGCCCCTTTCACCGTATCGCCAAGCCCGACGACTTTGCCTTCCGCTTCTGCCTTGACCCAGACCGGACTGCGCCCCGCCCACTCTTCGCCGATTACCTGAATGTCGTTGTTGGCCAGCGCGGTCTCAAGGGTAATGGTCGTGCCTGGCAAGGTATCGGTCGGCAAGCCGTAGCCTTTCTCGACGATAACCCGCAACACCTCGGTGATCAGGCTGCCGCTTTCCCAGTTCAGGTCGGCAAAGTGGACCGGCGCTTGTGCCGCCTGCAGAGATTGCGCTGACGTCAGCAAACCAAAGGTGGCCACGCTGGCGGCCAGTAACCGTCGAAATCCGTTCATGCATCGCACCTCGTGCTGTTCACAGCAATGGCAGTTGGCCTGACAGAAATGCAAGCCTCTGAATGACTCAGTCCACTGACTTTAGCCGAGGTTCCTGCTTTTTCCGGGGGCTGTCACACACGAGGCTATCTTTCAGACTTTTCCTGCAAGCTTTGCAGCTCACGTCTGACCATGCTGGCGTAAGCCGCCGGTTGCAATGCATAGATCTGCGACGCCACCCAACCGAGCCAGGCGCCTTGCAGTTCGGCTTTTCGGACAAACAATCGCTGCGCCTCTTCGCGCGCGCTGCCGCAATTCTGCGAGTGGAAGTCCGCGCGGCTCACTCGCTGGCCTTGAAGGTCACCAGTTCGCCCTTGCGCCATTTGGCGGCCTTGGCAGTGACGGCTTTCAAGGTTTTGGTCAGGCCTTCCTGCAGTTGCTCATTGGCGGCGAATACCGTAACGACGCTATGGCCTTCCTTGAACAAAATCGCATGACCTTCTGCCGTGCTCACGAAGGCGTAGTCGCCCAAACCGTAAACCGTCATTTTGATTTCACGAAAACGAATGTCCATCTTGCCGCCTTCACGGCTGGGCAAAACCGACGCTATGAAATGGTCGCCTACCTTGAGCTTGAGTCCGGGTTTGTCATCGACCACCAATGCGCTTTCGGTGTCGATTTCAGCGACGTAAATGCCTTCGGCGTTTTGCTCGGTGATGTAAACAAAACGTGATTGAAATTGCTTGACCAGCTTTGCGCGCAAATCACCCAGCACGAACAAAGCATGCATATCGAGGTTACTGACTGCCAAAGAAACATCCCCACATTTGAAAAACCATGCACCGAAAAACGCGCACGGCAAAGAAACGGCCAAGCCGATGGAAACTGCCAAATCACTCAAAAACCCGAAGCGAGCAAAGCGCTCGTGAATCGCGAGGTTCGTAGACTACTGGATTGTCATTAGTGAAACCCGCTCTGAAATCGCCAAACGTTGAAGGAAAAGGCTTCAAGCGTGACTGGAGCAAATCTGACTACGAACTTCAGGGAAATTTCTCACGAAAAAAAGCACTTTTCCGACATATCGCTGGCGAAAAATTGCTTTAGATAAGGCCGGTCGTCAACAGGTACTGGCGATTCTAGAGCAGCGATGCTTATTACGACTACCCGCAACGGCCGCTAAATCCCGGCCGACTGATGAAAAGGACTTCATATGTGCACTTTGACTCATTTCGCCACGTCGGCTGACGCAGGAATCAGCACACCTCTGACGGTGCAGGTTGCCGACCTCAGTCACCTTCCGACATCTTCTAACAATCGCCAAACCCCGCATTTTCAAGTGGTGCCAGCGGGCATCGCCTTCTTTCACATCAAGGAGATATCCACGGGACGCGTCAGAGGTTTCCGCGGTAATCACAACGAGGCGTGCGCCCTCGCCCGCTCGCTTGAATCAAAAATCGAACTCCGCGCCGACGACTGCCTCAGATAAGAGGAGTGAACAAACAAGCCATACCGGCGCCCACCAAGGAGTAGATGATGGAACTGCCAACCGAGCTTAACCTGACCACCCTTTTCGACCAGCTGGGCTTGCCGTCCGATGAAGCGTCGATCAATGATTTTGTCGAGGCTCACCCGCTGGACTCGGACACCAAACTGATCGATGCCGGTTTCTGGTCGCCTCAACAGGCGCAATTACTCAAAGAGTGGCTGCGTGCTGACGGTGAAGAAGCGGTAATTGTCGATGAGCTGAACGTACGCCTGCATCGCGGTAAATAAGGGCGATCAGTGCAGGCTGTCGCCAGGCTCGATGTTCAATTGTTCGAGCCAGGCAGCCTTGCACTCTTCAGCCTCGTCGCGACTGGCGAAGGCCGTACCGCGACGCTCACCATTGAGCAAGACAACCCAGCACACGCTACGCCCCATTGCACGTAAACCGGCCGGCACCCCGCTGCCGATCATCACTGCCACATCCACCCTGCACTGCATGTGCCCTCCGAAATGATTAGCTACCTAACTAAGTCGTCAGGTTAAAGCTTTCCATCCAGAGGAAACAGCAACCGCCGTGCACAGATTCATTGCGTCAACAGTAACAATCTCAACGCGGATTCTCCGGTTTGTAACCCAGACGCAATCCGCCCCAATGCCGGCCCCTGATCATGATCGGCACCGATAAGTCATGCATAAGCTCGCCCGTGTCGCGGGTGTAAGTCTGCAATAGCACCGGTTGCTGATGGCTGCCACAGCGGATGCCAGTGCGGTCGGCAAATTTGCGTTTGGTGCGATTGTTTACCGTGTCGACCTGCACGTCACCGGTCAACGGCTGACTGAATGCCTGATTATGCGTCGGCACATAACCCTGCTGCGTGCAGGCAATCGCGAATACCAGCCCCTCGTGACGCAACAACAGCGGCTCTTGAATCGTCGGCAACACTTGATCGGTATAGCGATCAAAGCGGGTCTGATACTTGGCTGGCTCGGTACCGGGAATCGGCTGGTAGGTGCGATCGAACAAGTCTTCGATACTGATCCGGCCCTGCTCGACATCCGCTTCGAAGCGCGCCGCGATCTGGCTTGCACCTTCGCGGGCCAGGTCGTAGATACGCTGGTGGTAGTCATCCAGACCGACTTCGGCCAGCCGCTCGCTGATGGTTTCCGCCTGTCCCTCCATTTGCACCGCCGCATCGGCGAGACGGCGGGTCTGTTGATCGCTGATCGCCAGGTCGCTGCGCATTTGCTCGATCGCAGTAAACAAGGCATCAAGCTGTTCACGATTGGTTTGCGCCCCACGGGCGATCTCGCTGACCTGGGTTTCTACGCCAGCGGCCAGGCGCGCGATGTTGTCCAGATGCTGGCCGGTGTGCTCGACCTGTTCGACGCCGGTCTGCAGGTCGCTCGACAACTCGCGAATCTGCCCCACCACCTGGGCCGTACGCTGCTGAATGTCAGCGACCATCTGACCAACCTCGCCCGTTGCCGCCGCCGTGCGCGCGGCCAATCCACGCACTTCATCGGCGACCACGGCGAAACCGCGACCATGCTCGCCGGCCCGCGCAGCTTCAATCGCTGCATTCAAGGCCAGCAAATTGGTCTGGCTGGCAATCGACTGGATCACCAGCGTCACGCGCTGAATGTCGTCGCTGCGCACACTCAAGGCCTCAATCAGCTCGCGACTGGTATTGGCGCGTTGACTGAGTTGCTGCATACGTGAAATCGAGTCGAGCAATTCACTGCGCCCTGCCGCGCTGCTGTGATGCGCTTCGCTGGCGGCATCGAGCGCCTCCCGGCTGAGCTGTGAAGTAGCCTGTTCGGTGGCGATCATCACTTCGGCGTTGCTGACGATCTGTGCCGCCGCGTCGAGTTGTGATTCAAGTTTGCTTGCGAGCGCTTTCACCGAAAACGCGACGCCGGCTGCAGATAGTGCGTTGTGACTGGTGGTGTAGGAAAGATCGCGGGTCAGTGCGGACAATGCGCTCGCACTATCGACCGCAACAGCGGCAGGAGCGTTGCGCGACCGCAGGCGCGGTAGCCAGACAATCAGCACCGCCAGCGGCATGCCGAGGTACAGCGACCAGTCGGTCAGGGCCATGCCGGCCAGCAACAGCATCAGGGCGATGCTTTGCAGGGTCGGCGCGATCCAGCGGTGTTTCGGCAAAAGCACTGGTGCAGGCAGCGCCGCAACCAGAGATCCATCTCTCGTCATCTTCATCACCCCACGTTTGTTCTCATTGTTGTACCCGCATTAAACGCCACTACAACGCCATTATCCATGGTCCGTTAGTCGTGGGGTCTGTGGCAGGTCAATGGAACCGCTTGGGAAAAGTGCAGACGAGCAAAAGCAAAGATCGCAGCCTGCCGCAGCTCTTGTTGGAGCTGCCGAAGGGTGCGATCTTTTGCAGGCGCCCCCCGTTCAGGGGGCGGCCACGGAATCAGGCCTGACGCTGGTGCTTGTCGATCTGCTCGTGACGTTCTTGAGCTTCGATGCAGTACTTGGTGGTCGGGCTGATCAGCAGGCGCTTCAGGCCAATGGCCTCGCCGCTGTCGTCGCACCAGCCAAAGCTGTCGTCCTTGATGCGCTCAAGGGCTTGTTCCAGTTGCGGCAGCATGCGCTGATCGCGATCGATCGCGTTGACCAGCCAGGTGCGCTCTTCTTCAACCGAAGCCGCGTCCGCCGGGTCGGCCGGGGTGTCCAGGCTTTCGATGGCGATACGATTTTGCTCAATGCGCTCGTGGGTTTCGACTTTCATGTTCTGCAACAGCTCAGCGAAGAAAGCGTGTTGCTCTGCATTCATGTAGTCATCTGCCGGCATGGCCAGCAACTTGTCCTTTGTCATTGATATCTCTATAAAAAAACGTGCATTAAGGCGAATAAGGGAGCGTTTCGGCGAACCGTGTCGGGCCGTCGAAAAGGCATCGTTTTATTGCAAACGCCACCCGGCACTCAATTTACGAGGGGCGGCAGTCTAAGGCCCGATCAAGACCTCAGCAACTGTAAATACAGGGAATTTGTCCGACAGGACCTGGAAACTGCTCTGACACAGGCTTTACAGGGCCATCGGAGTGCGTTTATAGCAAGAAATTCAGTCGAGCGGCTGTATATAGAAGACAAACGGCTAACCAGAACCCCATCGCCAGCAAAAATTATTCTCGCAAGTTGCACCGTTTCAGCCCGGCAAAGGTCGCGCAGGCCTTCTATTATCCGGCCCACCGCGTGATCAACCTGCCTCAAGGATGCCATATGCCTCGCCACGCTCTGCCGGCTACCGACGAGCATCCACTAGCCAGCCCTCCGATCACTGCCGAGCACCTGCTGCAAACGATTACCGGGGAATACGACGACCTGCCGCGCCAGCTCAAGCGTATTGCCAGTTACATCAGCCAGCAGAGCGAACCAATCATGGTCGACCGCATCAGCGACATCGCTCGTGAGTGCGAGGTGCATCCGTCCGCCATCGTGCGTTTCTCGCAGCGCTTCGATTTCAGCGGCTTCAGCGAAATGCAGGCGCTGTTCCGCCAGGCCTGGACGCACAAAGCCACGCCCCTGCAAAACTATCAGCTCGCAATCAGCTTCGTGCCCTACGCCAGGGAAACCCAGCATTGTCTGCGTTTCGCCCGGCAGCAAAACGCCAACGCCCTGATCATCACCGACAGCCCTCTCTCACCGCTGGCGAGACTCGGCGACAGCGTGTTGCTGGTCGATGAAGGCAGCGCGCTGGCCTTTCGTTCGCTGAGTGCAACGCTATGTTTATGTCAGGCGCTATTTGTGGCGGTGGCGTATCGGTTGGGACTGAACGTCGATGAGATTCACGAGCAGCCCGGATTCGACGACTGACAATTGCCTCAGGCTCGGCTAGGTTATGCGTTCCCACCGGTTCGACTTGAAGGAACGCGTCATGAAACTGATCGGCATGCTCGACTCCCCTTACGTACGCCGCGTAGCGATCTCCGCCAAATGCCTGGGGATCGACCTCGAACATGAGTCAGTCTCGGTTTTCCGCCATTTCGAGCAATTCCAGCAGATCAACCCGGTGGTCAAGGCGCCAACGCTGATCCTCGACGACGGCGTGGTTCTGATGGACTCGACCCTCATCCTCGACTATCTCGAAAGCGCCTGCGGCAAAAGCCTGCTGCCGACAGAATTTCCGCAACGCGCACAGGCCCTGCGCCTTATCGGCCTCAGCCTCGCGGCCTGCGAAAAAGCCGTGCAGCTTTATTACGAACGCAACTTGCGCCCGGCCGACATTCAATATCAACCTTGGGTTGAACGCGTTGAAGGCCAACTCGCCGCCGCGTTTACCGCTCTGGAAAAAGAACTCGAGCTTCGTGAATTACCCGTCGACGGCTCGCTCGCCCAGGATGGCATCAGCCTGGCCGTTGCCTGGAGCTTCACCGGCCTCGTCGTGCCCGATCAGATTGACGCCGCGCGCTATCCAAGAATTGCCGAATACACCGCGTACGCAGAAGGCACCGACGCCTTCATCAGCACACCGATGAACTGACCATGAGCACCACCAACAGCGCCGCCCCGGCGTTAAAGGAAATCTTCAACGCCGAGCGCCTGCAGCACATTGCTGACGAAATGAGCACGGTGTATCCGGCGTTCAAGGGCAAGGCTTTTCTCAAGCATGCCAACCATGGGCTGGCGGAGTTGTCGGTGATGCAACGCATGGCACGAGTCGCCGAAAGCCTGCATGCCGTGCTGCCGCTGAATTATGAAGATACGCTCGAGGTATTACGTGAACTTGCCCCTCGTCTGAACAGCGGCTTCGTCAGCATGTGCCTGCCGCACTACGTGGCAAGCTACGGCGCCCACGCGTTCGACACCTCAATGGACGCGCTGAAGTACTTCACCACCTTCGGCTCATCCGAGTTTGCCATCCGCCACTTTCTGCGCGCCGACCTTGAACGCTCGCTGGAACGGATGCATGACTGGACTCGCGACGAAAACCACCACGTAAGAAGATTAGCCAGCGAAGGCAGCCGCCCTCGCCTGCCCTGGTCGTTTCGGTTGGAAGCGGTGCAGGCGGATCCTCACTTGGCCGCCGGGATACTGGATCGGTTGAAGGCAGACGAGAGTTTGTACGTGCGCAAGTCTGTGGCGAATCATTTGAATGACGTGACCAAGGTGCATCCGGAGTGGGTGTTGGACACGATTGAAGGTTGGTCGTTGGAGAACAGGCACACGGCCTGGATTGCCAGGCATGCGTTGCGGAGTTTGATCAAACAGGGGGATTTGCGGGCGTTGACGGTGATTGGCGCGGGCGCGAAGGCTGAGGTTGAGTTGTTGGACGTGAAGGTTGAGCCGGCGGTGGTGAGGTTGGGTGAGGCTATTACTTTGTCGTTTACGGTGAAGTCCACGGTGGCGCATGAGCAGCGGCTGGTGATTGATTACGCGATTGACTATGTGAAGGCGAATGGCGGGGTTTCGAGGAAGGTTTTCAAGTTGAAGACGTTGGAATTAGTGGGGTTCGGGGCTGAGGTGGTGCGGCGGAATCAGGTGATCAAGGATTTTACGACGCGCAAGCATTTTGCCGGACGGCATGGGGTTCAGGTGATGGTTAATGGAGAGGTGTTGGGTAGTGCCGGGTTTGAGGTTTTGATTTGAGCATTGAGCTATTTATTCACCTGAAGAATCGGTAGCGGATCAGCGCATTGGCAGCCGTGCTTCGATATTGAGCGCGGCAGCACAATGGAAGACTCACGGCTTCAGGGGTTACCAACTGCCGTATGGGATGCCGAATTTCTCGATGTACCGTTTGGACTTTTCACTTACGGGATATGCGTAGCGCCCTTGGTTCTTGCCTTGACTAGGCCCTAGCGGTTCTATCTCTGCCTGCGCTCTGGCGACTTTGACAGGATGGTGGCATGAGTCTCTGACCCAGACTTGTACCGCACCGCCTGGAGCCAGGCCCAGATAGACCGAGGCCATGAATCTTGCCTCTTGGTCCGGGGTCTTTGGGCATCGTTGATTAACGGACGTCACCATCAACTGCCGGGCCTCCTCTGGAATATCTACCCATGCTTGCCAGGTTTTCTGTTCGACGATCGATTGCCAACGGACCCAGATGCGAACTGGCAAATCTGCTCCCACCACTCTCCTTCCACTGCCGCCCACCCCACCTGTCCAACCTCGGGCGGACTCAGTTCCATCTTCAGGCTCTCCCCCCGCAGCGGTGCCGCCGCCGGTTTTGTAAAAAATCCTGCCGTGAATGTCTTGAACCGAACTGTTCTCCACCCAGACTTTCATATAAGCCGGCTCAATGAACGCCAGCTCCCACCATTCGGACTTCGGGTCATTTTTGGCTGAGAGTGGATCAGCAGACTGGCAACCGGCAATGACCAGCGCGCATAGCAAGGCTATTAATATTTTCATTACCAAAGTGTCCAGTCAGGTACATGGGGATGCTGCACGCGAATCGAGTCGGCCGTAGGTGCATTGATGTAAACCGCGCGAAGACCGCTGCCATCCCTTCGCCCAAGAGGATGGTTCCAGTTTGCGGACGCATGAATGTATTTAAGCATCAGTAGTTTTTCCTCTTGCGGCGTGGTGCTGTAGTCACCTGCGAGGAATCGATCACATAGCGCACGAAGCTCCGCGGGCACTGCCAATTCCGGGGTGTCTGGAATGTCGTTGAACTTCACGCCTTTATCTTTTGCGAGCTGGAGCATCACTCGCAGATATACCCTGGACAGCATGCCACTCACTGGTCGCTTGAGTTGTAGCGCTGCGTAAACACGTTTCTTGCGAGGGCTTAGTCGATCCTGTCTATCGATTGGCAGAAGCAATGCATCTGGGGTAACGACTTCTAACATCTCTGCAGGCCAACCCCGCGCCAGCCACTGGTCTTTTATAGCCATTGCGTCTTGGTAGATCGAGGTGGTTGAGACATCGGTAAATTGCGAGACCTCGAGCGTCTGCATGGGACTAACAAGTACGCACTCCTGAACCTCATCGAGGTAGCCACCGCCGATGTCGGAGTGAGCACCTGGCAAGGTGATCTCCAAATGGTCTGCTTTGACGCGACTCAAGGCGAAGTTCGCTCGGCACTCGTCGCGGGCAGAGAGTTGAATCACATCTGTAAAAAAACGTCGATCAAGGTACAACTTGATGCCCGTCGCGATGGGACTTTTCACATTGCCCAAGTTTGACCAGCCTGCAACTGACGGCACAGTGTCGAAAAGTCCAATGAACCCCATCCTGATACTGCCGTTATACTCTTCAACGAAGGTTCGGCTGAGTGCTCGGGAGTTGCTGCGCAGAACATCACCTAGCGGCCCCTGTTTTCCCCGTACGATTTGGTTCGCGAAGTGTCGAGCAGCAGCAGCCCCACGGCTAAAGCCAAACGTGTCAAACGTCAGTGAGGTAATTTCGCTATCGGGATGGCTATCCAGAACGTCTTTGATACGTAGTTTGATATCTGTAAATGAAAGCTGAACTCGACCAGCAACGCCTGTTTCTCCACGACCGCTACCTGCACCGAACGTGCTGTCCTCTTCTCCAGATCGAGTTCCGATCCCCTCGACGTAGACCATACGAAACGCTTGCTTTTGACGAACATCGCCCTCCGCCTGCTGCGGTGCGAAGTACAGATCACTAAGCTTTTTCACGTTGCTGACATCGTTGCCGTAACTACTGTCCGGGTCACTCATGTAAGGCTGGCAGCTGGCGGGAATATCCTCAGGCGCAATCGGATGCTGAGCACCACACAACAACCCCGCAGCAGAGTTATTCGCGTTGTTGCCCGTGCCATCAAAGAAAACCCCAATCCTCAACGCAATCCCGATTTTCTCAGGCTCGCGCGCAGGTTCTTTCCCGTACTTCTCATATTCCGCCCAACGCTCGGCATGAATATCGACGGGTTTGGCTTCTTCGTAACGATAATTTTTCGGGGGGTTGGGTACGTAGCCACTCATCCGTGATTCCTGGTTCTGATCCTTGAGAACGGCCCGAAGGGTGACAGCCGAGACTGGGAGACGCAAGCTGTGGCCGTGTGCCAGCCAAGGTGTGCCCACGGGGTTCGACGAGGCTTTCCCCTCGTCGAAGTGGGTGTTAGCTGGCGATTTCGCCGAGCACATTCGCCACCAACGAAGGTGGCGGCCTTACGCGGGTGGGTAGACCTGTAACTGGGACCCGGCCCCCCGAAGGTGTACTGCGCATGAGGGCTGACTGGGCGGGCGCCTTCGCGGGCAAGCCCGCTCCGACAGGGGAATGTGCTGGCCTGGGAACGGTGGTGGCTGGGCTGGCGTCATCGCGAGCAGGCTCACTCCTACAGGTTTTGCGTCTGGCTTTGGGTTAGGCGTCTTGTCTTTGGACACGGAATACGAGGCTCGGGGCTTTGCCCGGGACGTCGTCGAGATCGCCGAAGCGGTGCATGCCGATCTTTTCCAGAACGCGAATCGAGGCGACATGGTCGGGTCTGACCAGCCCGAATACTTCAGGTAAACCGAGGTAGTGGAACGCGTGGGTCAGCGCGGTTTGGGCGGCTTCTGTTGCGTAACCGTGGCCCCAGCCTTCGACGGCGAAGCGGTAGCCGAGGTTGATAACCAGTTTGCCCAAATAGTCATGGGCAGCGATGCCGGCGAATCCGAGGATGTTTTCGGGGGCCTGGGTGCTGCTGATTGCCCACCATCCGTAGCCGTGGGTTGTCCAGTGTTGCAGCCAGCGATCAAGCAGGGCCTCGGCCTGGGCGATGTCGGTCATTGGACCAGCGGGGTTGAACTGGTTGGTTTTCGGGTCGCCGAAAATAGCGAAAACGGTGGGCAGGTCTGCTGGTTGTGGGCGTCTGTAGATCAGGCGCGGTGGCATATCTGACATGATCAAAACCTTTGAAATGTGGCAAAACCGGGCTCGAGCACGAATTAGCAATCCAGCCCCTCGTCGCACATCAGCGCTCCGAATCGATGTTGAACCAAGGCCTAAGATGCCCCACAAGTCTGTCTTCGGCGAAGAAACGTTCAGCCACTGCGTTATCTGGAAAGTCATCGCACCAGGAAAACCCGACATTGTCATTTATCAACGTCAGGGGTGCAGCTTCCGTAGGGAATACATGCTCGATGCCAAATCGCAATTGGCAGGAGGTTGTTCGAGGCTTGGCCTTATTGTTTCGGGTTAACGGTGGGTGCGCGCGGCCAGCGGTGCCGGGTAAAAGGTGCTCTCTCAGCCGACGTTTTAAATTGGTCCCCTTGCCTACATACAAACACGGGTACGGTGCGTCTGCCGGCCACCAATCGTGGTAAAGCACATCGACATCAGAACCTCCGGGGCCCTTCAAAATAATATGCCGATTTGCGCTCATCAGTTGCTCACGGCATCCCACCCACCAGAAAGCGTAAACTCCGGCATTCGGCGGTACGGTGACAGCGTGATGTCTGGAAACCAGATGTTCGATCCGGTGTACCGCCTGTGCGCTGAGCATCTGGTCAACAAGTGACTGCCATGCCGCATGCACTTCTTTTGCTCGCGGTCGGTCTTTCAGAGTGTCCATTCTTGTTCGCTATGTTGATTAATCATTTGAGGCGCCGTGCTCAGCGCGATAGAAAGCACGAGGCTGGGCCTTTCACTTTTTTGTCTTCGTTCATGCTGCAGGCTCCGTTTGCTGGCTCATCGACAAAACCGGCGAAGTCTTCACCGGATTCAACTCTGGAACATCCTGAACCGCTTCCTCCAGATCATAAGCGGCCAGGTCAACATAGCGTTTTATCCGCAGTCTTTGATCACGAGTACTTTGAATGCCGTCCCAAACCAGCCAGTAGATGAACAATGTACCGACGATAGGTATAAGGACGAGCGCGCCCTTTGGCCCTAAAAAAAATGCCGTGGTTTTGATCAGCTCAGCGGACAGTCCCATCATCAAACCCAAGAGTGAAAGGAAGCCCAGATTTTGCGAAAGAGCAGGTTTGGCCGGCGCGACCGTCAGGTCGGAATATGCCGACAGTTCCCGGAGTTTGGCTGCCCTGTAGCCTTCATCCTTTACAATCTGCAAAAAGAACGCATAGCAAAGAATGTTTTCTTGTTCGCTCCAAGGTTGCTGGTCAATGGCATGTTCAGCGAACTGAAGTGGATAAACCGTGCGAAGGGCGTGGAGTCGAGTCAAGAACAGTCCGCCCGTCCACAATCCAAGAAAAACATACGAGATCGGAACGAGTATCGGGTACTTGATCCCGAAACCGGCCATGACAACCAAGGGAAATGTTGACACGGCGACCGCCCACATCGGCCATAACCGGCGTGCATTCTTCCACGTGAACAGCAATTTGTTTGGCTGTCTGCGGCTGCGTTTGTACAGCGCCGTCAAATCCACCCATTCCTTGAATTTCATGCCAACACACATCCTTGAGCTTGCCCGTCACACGGTGATGCGCCGGTATCCTAGGTGAATCGGCCAGCATTTGCAGCCGGCCTTGTCATGTTGCGAAAGCGCTACTCAGATCGACCGCTGATTCACCCGCGCCATCAACTGTTCAGCACTTTCCTTGCGCTCGGAATAGCGATCGACCAGATGCGCCTGCTGCCCTCGCAGCAGCACGGTGAATTTCACCAATTCCTCCATCACATCCACCACGCGGTCGTAGAACGGCGAGGGTTTCATCCGCCCCGCTTCGTCGAATTCCATGTATGCCTTGGGTACGGAGGACTGGTTGGGGATAGTGAACATACGCATCCAGCGACCCAACACGCGCAACTGGTTGACCACGTTGAACGATTGCGAGCCGCCGCAGACTTGCATCACCGCGAGGGTTTTGCCTTGGGTCGGGCGGACAGCACCGAGTTCGAGGGGGATCCAGTCGATCTGCGCTTTGAAAACGGCGGACATGGCGCCGTGGCGTTCCGGCGAGCACCAGACCTGGCCTTCTGACCACAGCACCAGCTCGCGCAGTTCCTGGACCTTCGGGTGGTCAAGCGGGACGTCATCGGGCAGTGGCAGACCGGACGGATTGAAGACGCGGGTTTCGGCGCCGAAATGTTCGAGCAGGCGTGCGGCCTCCTCGACCAGCAAGCGGCTGAAGGAGCGTTCACGGGTCGAGCCGTAGAGCAAGAGGATGCGCGGCTTGTATTCGCCCATTAACGATGGCTTGTCCGCGTCGAACAAGGTTGCGTCGAGGTTGGGCAGATGGTCTGACATGGGGCCTCCTTAAAGCGTACCGATACGGTCGAGTTCGGCCTTCAGTTGTTCGCGACTGAGCGAGTGAAACGGCAGATCGAGGAAGGCCTGACAGCGTTCGCCGATGCGCATCAGAGTGGCCTGGAATGCCGCGTCGATTGCAGCTTCGTCGCCCTGCACTTCGGACGGATCTTCCAGTCCCCAGTGCGCTTTCAATGCCGGGCCGAAATATACCGGGCAGGTTTCCCCGGCGGCTTTGTCGCAGACGGTGATGACAATATCCGGTGGATCGTTTTCGAAAGCGTCGTTGCCTTTGCTGTGCAACCCGTCGGTGGCGATACCGTACTTTTGCAAAGTCGTCAGGCTGCGTGGCAGCACCTGGCCTTTGGGAAAACTGCCGGCACTCACCGCTGTGAAGCTGCCGGTCGCCAAGTGATTGAACATGGCTTCGGAAAGAATGCTGCGGCAGCTGTTGGCCGTGCACATGAACAGGACTCGCATCGATGCGCTCCGTAAAAAATGAAAGTTCAGCAACAAACGCGTTCCCGCACGGGGCGGCCATCCATATGTTGCAGGCGCGCGGCGTTGTCCTCGAGCCAATCGGCATTGGCCTTCGCGGTCACCTGGAGGATTTCGCCGATCCATGCCGGCAGCTCCGGGTTCAGCCGGTAATAAACCCACTGGCCCTGACGGCGGTCGAGCAGCAAACCATTACTGCGCAGTTGCGCGAGATGACGGCTGATTTTCGGCTGGCTGTCGCCGAGCGCACACATCAGCTCGCAGACGCAGAGTTCACCTTGCTCGGCGATGAGAAGAATGGCACGGACGCGGGTCTCGTCAGCGAGGCTTTTGAAGACTTCGGTGGGGGTGATCATGGTGATCGGTTCGCCATATGCGGGAAACCGAATATACGGATATCCATATATTCGGTCAAACAAGATCAAAAGATCGCAGCCTTCGGCAGCTCCTACAGGAATCGGTGTAGGAGCTGCCGAAGGCTGCGATCTTTTGATCTCAAAGGTTGAGCAACAACCCCTGCTCCGCCTCACATAATCCCACTACATAATCCCAGACCACCCGCAGCCGCACCGATTTGTGCAACTCCCGCCGCGTGCTGATCCAGTAGCTGCGTTCGATGTTTTCATCCGGCAGCAGCGCCACCAGTTCAGGGTCGGAGGCGGCCATGTAACACGGCAGCACAGCGATGCCCAATCCCGAGCGCGCCGCTTCCTGCTGGGCGATGACGCTGGTGCTGTGAAACACCACGCGCGGGCTGCGGCAGAAGCTGTTGAGGAACATCAGTTCCTGACTGAATAACAGATCATCGACATAGCCGATCCACGCATGTCGACCCAAATCTTCGCGGCTTTGCAGTGGCGGCGCTTTGTCGAGGTAGCTTTGGCTGGCGTACAGCGCGAGTCGATAGTCAGTGAGCTTGCGCGTGACCAGCATGTCAGCGGAGGGTCGTTCGAGGTGAATGCTGATTTCCGCTTCGCGGTTGAGGATGCTGACAAAGCGCGGTACCGCGACCAATTCCACTTCCAGACCGGGATAGCGTTCGAACAGACCGATCATGCGACTGGCGAGAAACTTGATGCCGAGGCCTTCGGTGACGCCGACGCGGATCTTGCCCAGCGGCGCCGTGGACTGGGTGATTTCTTCCTGCGCCAGCAGCGCGACGTTTTCCATCGCTTCGGCGTGTTTGAGCAGCGCCTCCCCCGCCGGGGTCATTTCATAGCCTTGGGCATGCTGAACGAACAGTGCGGTACCGAGGCTTTTCTCGATCGATTCGATATGCCGTGCCACGGTGGCGTGGGTGGTGTTGAGCCGGCGCGCGGCGGTGAGCAAGCGGCCGCTACGTTGCAGTTCGAGAAAAAAGCGCAGGTCGTTCCAGT
Organism: Pseudomonas sp. 1L-B-1-E-C1; assembly: GCF_057291835.1. Classification (NCBI taxonomy): domain Bacteria; kingdom Pseudomonadati; phylum Pseudomonadota; class Gammaproteobacteria; order Pseudomonadales; family Pseudomonadaceae; genus Pseudomonas; species Pseudomonas sp. 1L-B-1-E-C1. The sequence continues at coordinate 44,422 of NZ_JBXAWN010000013.1, forward strand.
CGAACATGGCGGGTCCTTGTCGGCTATCGTCGCTAAACGCTGTTTGAAAACGCACAGCGGCTGCGCAAAAACTAACATTCTTTTAACGAAAGCTAACAACTAGAGTGTCCGACAATAAAAACAAAAAGTGAGGTCAGGGCATGTACACGTCCCTGGATGAATTCGACTACATCGTGGTCGGCGCCGGCCCCGCCGGATGCTTGCTGGCGAACCGGCTCTCAACAGATCCTCATCAACGGGTGTTGCTGCTCGAAGCCGGCGGGCGCGACAACTACGCCTGGATTCACATTCCTGTGGGTTACCTGTTCTGCATCGGTAATCCGCGCACCGATTGGTGCTTCAAAACCGAAGAACAACCGGGTCTCAATGGCCGTGCGCTGAGTTATCCGCGCGGCAAGGTGCTGGGCGGTTGTTCGTCGATCAACGGCATGATCTACATGCGCGGTCAGGCTGCCGATTACGATGGTTGGGCGGCGGCGGGCAATCCGGGCTGGGCCTGGAAAGATGTGCTGCCGCTGTTCAAACAGAGCGAAAACCACTTCGCCGGCGGCGCTGAATTTCACGGCGATCAGGGCGAATGGCGGGTCGAGCAACAGCGCCTGTCGTGGCCGATTCTCGATGCTTTTCGCAGCGCTGCCGAGCAAAGCGGCATCGCCAGCATCGACGACTTCAACCAGGGCGACAACGAAGGCTGCGGCTACTTTCAGGTCAACCAGAAAGCCGGGGTGCGCTGGAACGCGGCAAAAGCGTTTTTGAGACCGCTGCGAGGCCGGGCGAACCTGACCGTGTTGACCGGCGTCGAGGTTGATCGTGTCTTGCTGGAAAACGGCCGCGCGGCAAAAGTCAGCGCGCGGCATGAAGGCCAGATCAAGCAGTTCAAGGCGCGCAAGGAAATTGTTCTGTGCGCCGGGTCGGTCGGCTCGCCGAGCATCTTGCAGCGTTCCGGGATCGGTCCGCAGCCGCTGCTCGATCGTTTGGGCATCGGCGTAATTCATGAGCTGCCGGGGGTTGGCGGCAACCTGCAGGATCACCTGCAACTGCGCCTGATCTACAAGCTGGAAAACGCCCGCACCCTGAACCAGATCGCCGGCAGCGTGTGGGGCAAGATGGGCATGGGCCTGCGTTATCTGTACGACCGCAGCGGCCCGCTGTCGATGGCGCCGAGTCAGTTGGGCGCGTTTGCGCGATCCGGTCCCGAGCAAACCTCGGCGAACCTGCAATATCACGTGCAGCCGTTATCGCTGGAGCGTTTTGGTGAACCGCTGCACAGCTTCCCGGCGTTCACCGCGTCGGTGTGCGACCTGCGCCCGCAGAGCCGGGGGCGCATCGAGATTCGCTCGGCCGATCCGCAAGTGGCGCCGCTGATTCAGCCCAATTACCTCAGCCATCCGCAAGACCTGCGTGTCGCCGCCGATGCGATTCGCCTGACCCGACGCATCGTCAGCGCCCCTGCCCTGCAAGCGTTCAAACCGGTGGAATACCTGCCCGGCGCCGACCTGCAAAGCGAAGAACAACTGCACGAAGCGGCGGCGAAAATCGGCACGACGATTTTCCATCCGGTCGGCACTTGCCGCATGGGCAACGACGGTGACGCGGTGGTCGATGCGCAACTGCGCGTGCACGGCGTGCCGGGGTTGCGCGTTGCCGACGCGTCGATCATGCCGAGAATTACCTCAGGCAACACTTGTTCGCCTACGCTGATGATTGCCGAGAAGGCGGCACAACTCATCCTCAAACGTAGTGCTGTAAACACCGTACCTGTGGGAGCGAGCTTGCTCGCGAAAGCGGTAGATCATTCAACATAGGCGTTGACTGACAGGGCGCCTTCGCGAGCAAGCTCGCTCCCACAGGGATTTGCATCCCATTCAAGGCATCGCGCATCACCCGGACACGCAACACCAGTGGAACAACAAAAACAATCACTGTGAGGGATACCGATATGTCAGACCACGCTCAGCCGCTAGACGCTGCGGGCAGCGCCGAGACCAGCAACGCAACGCAGAAAGTCATCTTCGCTTCATCACTCGGGACAGTGTTCGAGTGGTATGACTTCTTCCTTTACGGCGCACTCGCGGCGGTGATCAGCAAGCAGTTTTTCGCCGGGGTCAACGACACCACGGCGTTCATCTTCGCCCTGATGGCGTTCGCCGCCGGCTTCATCGTGCGGCCGTTCGGCGCACTGGTGTTCGGCCGCCTGGGCGACATGATCGGGCGCAAATACACCTTTCTGGCGACGATCATTCTGATGGGCGTGGCAACGTTCTGCGTGGGCCTGCTGCCGACCTACGCCAGCATCGGCATCGCCGCACCGATCATTCTGGTGGTGCTGCGCATGCTTCAGGGCCTGGCCCTCGGCGGCGAATACGGCGGTGCGGCCACCTACGTGGCCGAACACGCGCCGATCGGCAAACGCGGTTTCCACACCAGTTGGATTCAATCGACCGCGACCCTCGGCCTGTTGCTGTCGCTGCTGGTGGTGCTCGGTTGCCGCTATTTCACCGGCGATCAGTTTGAGGTCTGGGGCTGGCGGATTCCGTTCCTGCTGTCGATCGTGCTGCTGGGCATTTCCACCTGGATTCGCCTGAGCCTGCACGAGTCGCCGGCCTACCTGAAGATGAAGGAAGAAGGCAAAACCTCAAAGGCGCCGATCCGCGAATCCTTCGGCAAATGGGAGAACCTCAAAGTCGTGCTGATCGCGCTGTTCAGTATCAACGCCGGGCAAGCGGTGACCTTCTACGCCGCGCAGTTCTACGTGCTGTTTTTCCTCACCCAGTTCCTGAAAATGGACCCGGCGGTGGCCAACAGTCTATTGATCATCAGCGTGGTGATCGGCGCGCCGTTCTTCATCTTTTTCGGCTGGCTGTCGGACAAGGTCGGACGCAAACCGGTGCTGATGCTCGGCCTGTTGCTGGCCACCGCGCTGTACTTCCCGATCTTCAAATCCCTGGCCCATTACGCCAACCCGGCGATCGACCAGGCCAGCCGTCAGGCACCGATCACCGTCCTCGCTGATCCGGCCACGTGCACCTTCCAGTTCGATCCAGTGGGCAAGGCCAAATTCGACAGCCCGTGCGACAAGGTCAAAACCTTCCTGGTCAAACAAGGCCTGCCCTACACCAGCGTCGCTGCGCCTGCCGGTAGCGCCGTGCAAGTGAGTGTCGGCGACGTGAAACTGGACGGTTTCGATGAGGCGGCACTGCGCGGCGCAATCACCCTCGCCGGTTATCCGCAACAGGCCGATATGCAGCAGATCAACAAACCGATGATCGTCGCCCTGATCGTGGCGCTGATCATCATCTCGGCCATGTGCTACGGCCCGCTGGCCGCGTTGATGGTCGAACTGTTCCCGACACGCATTCGCTACACCTCAATGTCGCTGCCCTATCACATCGGCAATGGCTGGTTTGGTGGGTTCCTGCCGACCGTGTCCTTTGCGCTGGTGGTGTACACCGGGGACATTTTCTATGGGCTGTGGTATCCGGTGCTGATCACCGGTGTGAGTCTGGTGGTGGGAATGGTCTGCTTGCGTGAGACCAAGAATATCGATCTCGACAAGAACTGATAAACGCGCTGACAGCGATGGCGAGGGAAGCGATTCTCTCGCCATTTTTTGCTTCAGGCGTCCGCTTTGATCACCTCGAATTTCACTTGATCCGGATAAAACGCCACGTAGTCGCGGATCGATGCGACTGAAACCTTTGGATTTTCGTACGTCCACACCGCGTTCGCGCCCTCATGTCCCGGCACTTGCAGACTGAAATAGTTGGCGTCGCCCTTGTACGGGCAATAGCTGGTGTGGTCGGTACGAGCAAAATACTTTTCATCGATGTCTTCGCGGGGAATGTAGTAGACCGGCGGGTAGTTGGCCTCCTGGAGGATCAGCGCGTGGGAGGACGCGGCGACCTGGATGCCGTGGAATTTCACCAGCAGGCAGCCCGCCAGTTGTTCGAGGCTGATTACGGGACTGGGGCTTTTCATGAGGGTCTCCTGAACACAGCGAAGAGACCGGTTCAGGTATAGCTGATGGGCCCAGGCCCGGCTGGCCGTGCAGCCGAACGGTACAAACCTTCAGCAACGCTTTATCTGTATATCCATACAGATAAAAGTTGCCCCCGCCGCAAACTCCGGCCATCCTGTGCCCACTCCACACACCAACCAGCGATGGCAGACATGCGGCTGTACCTCTGTGAAAAACCGTCCCAGGCCAAAGACATTGCGGCCGTGCTCGGCGCCAGGCGCCGCGGCGACGGCTGCTGGCTGGGGACGGACGTCACAGTGACCTGGTGCATCGGCCATTTGCTCGAAACTGCGCCGCCGGACGCCTACGACGCGCGCTACAAACGCTGGGTGCTGGCTGATCTGCCGATCATTCCGGACAAGTGGAAAATGACCGTCAAGCCGCGCACCGCCAGCCAGTACAAAGCGGTAAAACGCCTGCTCGGCGAAGCCAGCGAACTGATCATCGCCACTGACGCCGACCGTGAGGGCGAGATGATCGCCCGGGAACTGGTCGAGCACTGCCGCTATCGCGGGCCGATCCGCCGCTTGTGGCTGTCGGCGCTGGACGAGGCGTCGATTCGCAAGGCGCTGGCAGCGCTGAAGCCGGGAGCCGAAACGTTCAGCCTGTATCACTCGGCGCTGGGACGGTCGCGGGCGGACTGGTTGATCGGCATGAACATGAGTCGACTGTTCACCTTGCTGGGCCGTCAATCCGGTTATCAGGGCGTGTTGCCGGTAGGTCGAGTACAGACGCCGACACTGCGATTGGTGGTCGACCGCGACCGCAGCATCTCCGATTTCGTCCCCGTGCCGTTCTGGGCAATCGACGTGGAGCTGCTGCACGACGGCACGGCGTTTACCGCCCAATGGCGCGCACCGGCGGACGCTTGTGATGATCAGGATCGCTGTCTGAATCAGGCGTTGGCGCAGCAAGCGGCAGCGGCGCTCAGCAGTGCTGCCAGCGCCCGAGTGATCAAGCTGAAAACCGAGCGCATGCGCGAAGTGGCGCCGCTGCCCTTCGATCTCGGCACCTTGCAGGAAGTCTGCTCGAAGAAGCTCGGGCTCGGCGCGCAGGAAACTCTCGATATTGCCCAGGCGCTCTACGAAACCCACAAAGTCATCACCTACCCGCGCAGTGATTGCGGCTTTCTGCCCTTGAGCCAACACAGTGAGGCGCCATCGATCCTCACAGCGTTGCGTCAAGCCGATCCGAGCCTCGACGCTTTGCAGGGTTATCTCGAACCGCAACGGCGCTCGCGGGCGTGGAATGACGCCAAGGTCAGCGCTCACCACGGCATCATCCCCACCATCGCCGCAAAGAACCTCGAACGCCTGACCGGCAAGCATCGCGCGGTCTACACGCTGATTCGCGCGCGTTACCTGGCGCAGTTTCTGCCCAATCACGAATACGATCGCACCCAGGCCGATTTCGATTGCAACGGGCAGGCCTTGCGCGCGGTGGGCAAGCAGATCATCGAGGCGGGCTGGAAGCGCGCATTGCCCGAAGCCCTTGCCCCGGCCAAGGGCCGCGAAGCGCCCGCGCCGCAAACCTTGCCGGCCCTGAGCCAGGGCGTCGAATGCGCGGTGTCGCGGGTAAATCTCAAGGATCTGTGGACGCAACCGCCCAAACCCTACACCGAAGGTGATCTGATCAAAGCGATGAAGAACGTTGCCAAACTGGTCGAGGATCCGCTGCTCAAACAGAAACTCAAGGACACCACCGGCATCGGCACCGAAGCCACCCGCGCGTCGATCATCCAAGGCTTGCTTGATCGCGGATATCTGGTGAAGAACGGCAAGGCACTGGCGGCGACGCCTGCCGCTTTCAGCTTGATCGATGCCGTGCCACGCGCAATCGCCGACCCCGGCACCACAGCGATCTGGGAGCAGGCGCTCGACATGGTGCAAAGCGGTGAGATGAGCCTGGAAGAATTCGTCACCAAACAGGCTGCGTGGATGAGCAAGCAAGTCAGCCGCTGCTCTGCCCTCAGCCTGACCATCAGCGGCCCGCCTCCCGCCGGCAAAGCCGCTGCGCCGTGGAAGAAAAAACGCAAGTCGACGGCCAGCAAAACCGCCGTTACGCGCAAACGCACAGCGCGTCCGGCGACTCGCTAAATCCCTCGCGGTTCCCTTCTCTGCGTTGCTGAAGCGGATCTTTTCTCATGCCAAAACGGCTTTGTCCGACAATATGTAGCGCTTGAAAATAATCACTACAAAAGCGTTGACGGCATCGTTTTGCTTTTGCATGATGAAGACGTTCCCCGATCGGGAACACTGGTAACACGCTTGAGCAAACTCGTCTGACCGCCGAGTTGTTTTTTCCGGATACACGCTGCCCACAAGGCAGATTGAAGAAGCTGACCTGGCCTGAACGTCCAGTACAAGGACGAGAAGCGCTGGCGAAAATTCTCAAGATGCTTGTGGCCGACACTGGATATGTCGTCAAGGAGCCTCCCGGTTTTCGCTGCTTCTCCTCGTTGTGACGCTATTGCGTAGCAGTTATTCAACACGACTACATGCAACAGATGCACGACCCCGTACTTCACACGGGCGAGCGCTGACGTCCTGGTTTCGGTGCCAGGGATCAACTAACCGATGGGCTACCTGTATTAGCGAATCAACTTTGAAAGATCACCAGACTGGTCAAGGGGCATAACAATGAATCTGAACAATCAACCCACCATCGAAGAACTGGCTCGTATGTTTGCGGCGCAGAAAGACAGCCACGACAGCCATATTCTCTGGATCAGCAAATCGGGCCAGGTGCACATCGACTGCCTGTCGCCCCACGCTGGCGAAGAAGAATTCGACCGCAACCACCAGAACCTGCTGGCCCGCCTGAAGATGTACCGCCGCGGCCATGGTTATGTCGGCAAGAAGGCTGCAGCCGACAAGGACTTCATTGGCAATGTGCTGCAGACGCTGAAACAGGCGTGGGACTCGATGCAGAACAAGAATGAAGTTCGGGTGATTGATCGGTTTTATTGAGTTGTAGATTATTTAACTGAAGGGCCTGCTTCCAATTGGGAGCAGGCCCTTTTTTATTCGTTTGAGTTAAGCGGCGTGAGTGCCCCCGTCGCCCCTCACCCCAGCCCTCTCCCGAGGGAGAGGGAGCCGACCGAGTTGTCTCAGGTCAACCGACAACTTGAATGACCGTGGTGACTATGAGTCAACGAAGCTCGTTCAAGGCGTCGTATCTCGCCCAACACCTCGGTCAGTCCCCTCTCCCTCTGGGAGAGGTTAGGGTGAGGGGCTTTTCATGCCGAGCACCAATTCCACAAACGCCAGCGCCGCCGCACTGTGGTAATTATTCCTGCGCCGCAACAACGCCGCGCCCCGCTGTGGCGCCTCCCCTTCGACACGCAAGCGGCGCAATGCGCGGTCTTCGCTGGCAATCGCCTCGGGCAGCATTGTCGCCAGCGGCGCATGCCGCACCACTTCCAGCAACGTACTCACCGAATTCACTTCAATCCGCACCTGCGGCGTAATCCCGTGCTCACGAAAATACTCATCCACCGATAACCGCGTTATGAAGCCCGGCGCCAGCAGGGCGAAATCCAGTGAAGCGACTTCCGTCGGCGTCAGCACCGATCGGCTTTCATACAACAGATGCCCAGGCCCGACCATGATCCCCAGCGTTTCGGTAAACGCCGGTAGGCATTCAATCTCGGCATTGCGCACCGGCGTAAACGCGATCGCGACATCCAACGAGTCATCGGCGAGGCCGGCCTCGATGTCATCCATCGACAGTTCGAAGATTTCCAGATGAATTCCGGGAAACCGTGCCCGGTAATCACGCACCAACGGCCCGACCAGATACGCCATGAACGTCGGCGTCATCGCCAGGCGCAGGGTGCCCCGGGACAAATCCTTCACATCGTGCAACGCGCGCTGCCCAGCCTCCAGCTCCACCATCACGCGCCGCGCGCATTCGATGTAGGCCGCACCGGCATCCGTCGGCTTCACTGTGCGCGAGGTGCGATCGAACAGACTCACCCCGAGGGTCTCTTCCAACTGGCGTATCTGCTGCGACAGCGTCGGCTGCGAGACATGCAGCGCTTCGGCGGCGCGGGTGAAACCACCGTGATCGGCTACTGCCAGCAGATAACGCAAATGTCGCAACAGCATGGGCACACCATCTATAGGCAGGGCTTATGCGCAGCATTGTATATGGGTCTTGGACGCTATGGATGGGCCGGCGCAAGATTGCTCCCACACAGCAAGCCAACCCCTTGAAAGGAGTGACACCATGCAACAGTCCCACGCCTACAACGACAACAGCCTGGCCCTGACTACTCGCGTTCTCGACGCCAAGGCGAAAAAAGATCTGTCGTGGCAGGATCTCGCCGACGACACCGGCCTCAGCCTGGCCTACGTCACCGCGGCCCTCCTCGGTCAGCATCCGCTGCCGCAAAGCGCTGCCCAAGTGGTGGGTGACAAGCTCGAACTGACCGCTGATGACATTGCCGCTCTGCAGATCATTCCTCTGCGTGGCAGCCTCAGCGGCGTGCCCACCGACCCGACCATCTACCGTTTTTACGAGATGATCCAGATCTACGGCACCACGCTCAAGGCGCTGGTGCATGAGCAATTCGGCGACGGCATCATCAGCGCGATCAACTTCAAACTGGACATCAAGAAAGTCGAAGACCCGGAAGGCGGCTCCCGCGCCGTGGTCACCCTCGACGGCAAGTTCCTGCCGCTGCGTCCGTTCTGACGCGCCCGGCCCGCACCTCGCGTGCGGGCCATCCGATTTCTGCCAAGAGGACACGCCATGAAAGCCCTGATCGACGGCTTCCTGAAATTCCAGAACGAAGCTTTCCCGCAACGCAGCGAACTGTTCAAACACCTGGCGACCACGCAACAACCCGGCACGCTGTTCATCACCTGTTCCGACAGCCGTGTGGTGCCGGAGCTGCTGACCCAGCAAGAGCCCGGCGAGCTGTTCGTGATCCGCAACGCCGGCAACATCGTGCCCTCCTACAGCCCGCATCCAGGCGGCGTCTCGGCGACGGTGGAGTATGCGGTGGCGGTGCTGGGTGTGAGCGATATCGTGATTTGCGGCCACTCCGATTGCGGCGCAATGACGGCGATTGCTCAGTGCAAATGCATGGATCACCTGCCCGCCGTCAGCGGTTGGCTGCAACATGCGGAATCGGCGAAGGTGATGAACGAAGCGCGCTCGCATGGCAGCGATGCGGCGAAGTTGAGCTCAATGGTGCGCGAGAACGTGATTGCGCAACTGGCAAATATTCAGACTCATCCAAGCGTGCGCCTGGCCCAGGAGCAAGGCCGACTGAATCTGCATGGCTGGGTGTACGACATCGAGAGCGGTTCGATCGACGCGTTGTCGTCGGATCGCCGCACTTTTGTGCCGCTGGCCGAGCAACCAACGACTTGCGCGATCAGCGCTAAGACTTCCAACGCAGCCTGACGCCCCGGCCGGTGATCGCTCCCACGCTCTGCGTGGGAGCGATCAGATCAAAAGATCGCAGCCTTCGGCGGCTCCTACACGGTGTGGTCGGGTTTCAAGTCAGCGTTTCACCGTGAGATCAACCTGAGTCATCCGGCTGCGCACAGTAAACACGCCATCGCCGGAAAGAATTGCACTGCGTGCAAACAGGCGCCCGCTCTCCCAGTTCGAGAGGCCCAGTTCCGGCTTGTTCAACGCGTACTGGCCATCGACCCATCGAGTGATGCCGTTGCCTACAAACGGCGCATTCACCGCGTTGTAGAAGCGCTCCTGAACCGCCGCATCCTCACTGATCAGCGACACGGTGAACTGCGGGCTGTAGCGGTTGAACAGCGCAATCGCCTGATCCAGATCGTCGACGATCATCAGGCTGACTTCCGGGGTTTCTTCCCATTCCCACTCACGACCCAGATCCGCCTCGGGCAAGGATTCGGCCAGCGCCTCGGTCCGGTAACCCTCGGCGCGATACACCTCGACCGTTGCGTTCTGCCATTCGCTTGGCAGGCAACTTTCACTGCCTTCGACGATGTGCAATTTGCAGCCCTGGCCGCGCGCAATACCGGCGTCTTTCAAGGCATGGAGGAACAGCGGCACCAGTTCAGCGGCGCGCTCACGCTGAATCAGGCAGACGTTCAGGGTATTGCAGACCTTGCGGTCCAGCGAGTTGCGCACCACCGCCGCGAAGCGCGTGGCGTCGGCATCATGATCGGCAATCAGCCACGCGCCACCGGTGCCGTGCAGGCTGACGGCGGTGCCGGCCTGCTGGGCAATGCTGCCCAACTGACTGACCGCACGGCCCGAACCGCGCGCCACCGCCAGCGACAGACGCCGATCGGCGAACATCGCCCAACCGGCGGCGTGATTAACGCTTTCGACCAACGACACCGCACCCACCGGCAAACCGGCTTCGGCCAGTGCTGGATTCAGCGCGTGAGTGACGATGGCTTGCGCGGTGCCCAATGCGTCGCTGCCGATGCGCAGCACAGCGGTATTGCCGGTGCGCAACACGCCGGCGGCGTCGGCAAATACGTTGGGCCGGCCTTCGAAGACAAACGCGACGATGCCCAGCGGCGAGACCACCTGCTCGACCTTCCAGCCGTCATGTTCGACGCTGCTGATTACTTTGCCGCGCGTCGGTGGCGCATCACGCCACGCCCGCAAGCCGGCAATCATGTCGCGGCGCATGCGTTCATCGGCGAGCAAGCGAGTGGTCGAGCGACCGCGCCCCTTGGCACGTTCGATGTCAGCGCGGTTGGCGGCTTCGATCTGCGTCCAGCACTGAGGATTTTCCAGGCGTTGGGCAAACAGGTCGAAGAACTGGCTGATGGCTTCATCGGACACGGCCGACAACGCGGTGAATGCCGCAGCCGCACGCTCGATTGCCACCGAAGCAGCCTGTTGATCGGCCACGGGGATCAGCAACAACTCGCCACTGACCTGCTCGACCAGCAAATGGTCACCGGGCTGAAACCGCGCGGCCAGTTCGGGGCTGACCACGGTGACGCGGTTACCAGCGAAAGGGATCGGCGTGCCAGCAACCAGACGTTCGAGCGCAAGAGACATGAAACGGATTCACCATGCAGAGGGCGGCCGGAAAATGTATAGAACACGATCCTGCAAAGCAACACTGCACCCTGTGGGAGCGAGCCTGCTCGCGAAAGCGTCCGGTCAGACGACATCGATGCTGGATGTACCGGCCTCTTCGCGAGCAGGCTCGCTCCCACAATGGAAATCGTGGTGTGTGTTCAGAAGACGGACCAGCCAATCCTTGAGCTCAGCAACTCCAGCGCCGCCATCCCCGCCAGCGAATTGCCGGCCGCATTCAATTCCGGCGACCACACGCATACCGTAAATTGCCCCGGCACCACCGCGACGATCCCGCCGCCCACCCCGCTCTTGCCCGGCAGACCGACGCGATAGGCGAAGTTACCCGCCTCGTCATACAGACCGCTGGTGGCCATGATCGAGTTGACCTGCTGGGTCTGGCGGCGCGTGAGGATCTGCTCGCCGCTGTGTTTGCAGAAACCGTCATTGGCCAGAAAGCAGAACGCCCGGGCCAGATCGATGCAATTCATCCGCAGCGCGCAGTGGCTGAAATAGCTGCGTAACACCGCTTCGACGTCGTTGTGAAAATTGCCGAACGACTGCATCAGATAGGCCATCGCCGCATTGCGCGCGCGGTGCTGGTATTCGGAGTCGGCGACCTTGCCGTCGATCATGATCTGCGGATTGCCGGACAGCCGCCGGACGAAGTCACGCATCGACAGCGTCGGCGCGGCGAAGCGCGACTGGTTGATGTCGCAGATCACCAGCGCCCCGGCATTGATGAACGGATTGCGCGGGCGGCCGCGCTCGAATTCCAGTTGCACCAGCGAATTGAAGGGCTGGCCGGACGGCTCGTGGCCGAGCCGTTCCCAGATTGCTTCGCCGGAGTGATCGATGGCCTGGACCAGGCTGAACACCTTGGAAATGCTCTGCACCGAGAACGGCGTTTCGGCGTCGCCGGCGCAATGCATTTCACCATCGTTGCCGTACACGGCGATGCCCAATTGGTTGGCCGGCACCGTGCCGAGGGCGGGAATATAGTCAGCGACCTTGCCCTGCCCGATCAGGGGCCGGACCGCGTCAAGGATCTCGTTCAACAGCGCTTGCATGCCGGGTTCCGAAAGTCTCGCCCCATGGGATCGCGGGGACACTGGGGCTAGACGCTGCGCCCGCCGGTCGCATCACACCGGCAAGCGCTACGCAAAGTGTTCTAGGCTGAACCGGACCATTCAGACACAGGAGAGCACCATGCACCTCGAAGGCTCCTGCCATTGCGGCGAAGTCACGTTCAGCCTCGACAGCGCCCACCCCTACCCTTATCAACGCTGCTATTGCTCGATCTGCCGCAAGACCCAGGGCGGCGGCGGTTATGCGATCAACCTCGGCGGCGACGCGACCACTCTCAAGGTTCGCGGGCGCAAAAACATCAGCATCTACCACGCAAAAATGAAAGCCGACGGCGATAAGCGCGCCCATCGCAGTAGCGCCGAACGCCACTTCTGCTCACTGTGCGGCAGCGGCCTGTGGCTGTTCAGCCCGGAGTGGCCGGAGCTGATTCATCCATTCGCCTCGGCGATCGATACGCCGCTGCCGGTGCCGCCGGAACACACGCACCTGATGCTTGGTTCGAAAGCGCCATGGGTTGAGGTCGAGGTCAAGGCTAAGGATCAGCAGTTCGATGAGTATCCCGAAGAGTCCATTGCCCAGTGGCATGAGCGGCTCGGTGTGACCCGCTGAACACCGTCCCCCTGTAGGAGTGAGCCTGCTCGCGATGAAGGTGGGTCAGCCCGCATAGATATTGACTCTCCCGGCCCCTTCGCGAGCAAGCTCGCTCCCACAGGGGATCACATTTCAAATGTGGGAGCGAGCTTGCTCGCGAAGGGGCCGGTATGATCAGTACCTTAATCCAGATGCGCCCAGGTCATCCTGAACAACGCCCCACCCCACGCCGAGTCACCCACCTCAACCTGCCCGCCATGGGACTGCGACACCCGCCGCACCAAGGCAAGGCCCAAGCCAAATCCACCCGTACGCCGATCACGACTGGCATCCAGTCGCGAGAACGGTTCGAAGATTTTCGCCCGTCCATCCAGCGGCACGCCCGGCCCGTCATCGCTGACCCGCACTTCATAATCATCGCCGTTACGCAGCAGCGACACCTCAACGCGCTGCTCGGCGTAGCGAATGGCGTTGCGCAGCAGATTGATCACGGCCCGCGCCATGAAGCGCGGTTCGATGCTCACGGTGTCGACCCGGCAATCGCCGATCGACAACTGCACCCCCGCCGCTTCGGCCTCCAGCGCCACACTGCCGACAACGCTGTCGAGCCAGTCGGCCGCGTGAACATTCTCCCGTTTGATCACCGTCGCGCCGTGTTCCAGGCTGGCGTAGGTCAGCAGCTCCGAGACCATTTCCTCCAGCTCACCGAGGTCGGCATACATGTCGGCGATCAGCTCGCGATTCTGGCTCGCGTCCGGTTGCTGTTTGAGCTGATCGAGTTCGAACGACAGCCGCGCGATCGGTGTGCGCAATTCGTGGGACACGGCATTGGTCAGTTCGCGCTGATTGGCGATCAGCCCCTCGATGCGCGCCGCCATCAGATTGAAGTGCTCGGCCAGATCGCGGATGTTCGAGCGCCGCGACAACTGGATGCGCACGGACAGATCGTTGTCGCCGAAACGCTCGGCGGCCAGCCGCAGCTTTTCCAGATCGCGCCAGTGCGGGCGCACCCAGAAAAACAGCACGATGCCGATCAACACTGCAAGCATCATGTACGCCGCGGTGATGTAGAACGGCATCAGGCTCGGCTCCGGCGGCAGCTTGATGCTGAGCAGCTGCGAGCCGCCATCGATGTTGCTGATGAATTGCGTGTAATCATCACGGATCACCAACAGATTCCGCGCCAGTTCGGCTTTTTCCTGGGCTGTCAGGGCCAGTTGATCGGCCTCGACCAGACTCAGCGACAGACCGTAATGGGCGCGCAACGAATCAAGTTTCTGTTCACGCTCCGCACCCAGGCGGCCTTGCAGATGATCCACCAGCGACCACGCCTGGCCGCGCACGGCTTCACGGTTGTAGTCCTGCATCTGGCTGTCGAGCAGCGCGTTGAAGGTGTGTTCGACGGTCTGCAAGGCCAGCACCAGCCCCACCGTCATTACCAGAAACAGGCCGAGGAACAAGCGCAGCATCTACAACTCCCACGCGAACGGATTGAACAGATAGCCCTTGCCCCACACGGTCTTGATACACACCGGCTCGCGGGGATTGTCCTTGAGTTTGTTGCGCAATTTGCTGATGTAGACGTCGACGCTGCGGTTGAGCCCGTCGAAAGCGATGCCGCGCATGCGGTTGAGAATGTCATCGCGCGAGAGAATCTTGCCCGCCGCGCTGGCGAGCAACCAGAGCAATTCGAACTCCATGGTGGTCAGCTCGACCATCTCACCGGCCAGGCGCACTTCACGGCAACTGCGGTCGATGCTCAATCGCCCGAATTCAAGAAAACTGACCACGCTGGTCTCCGGCGTCTGCCGCCGTTGCAACGCGCGCAGCCGCGCGAGCAATACCGGCGGCTTGATCGGTTTGATCAGGTAATCGTCAGCGCCGGATTCCAGACCGAGAATATGATCGAGATCGTCTTCCTTGGCAGTGAGGATCACGATCGGCGTGTCTGACACGCTACGAATTTCCCGGCACACCTGCAAACCGCTCTGCCCCGGCAACATCAGGTCGAGCACCACCACCTTCGGCTTGAATTCGAGAAACGCAGCCACGGCCAGATCGCCGCGATGCACCGTGCGCACCTCGTAGCCGTGTTGTTCAAGAAAGTGTGCGATCAGTGCGGCCAGACGCTCATCGTCTTCAACCAGCAGGACTTTGCCAAAACCCAGGTTATCCATAACGACCGTTGCCAAGCCAAACGTGGAGGGCCGCATTATGCGGGCAATCGTCGATCAAGCGATGACGCCAGACAGCAAAAACCGGCCACGCGGGCCGGTTTTCGGTGATGTTTCATACTCTTAAGAGTTTTTAACAATCAGACGATGATGCCCGATTGGATTGCGGACCTCTGTAGGAGCTGCCGAAGGCTGCGATCTTTTGATTTTGATTTTCGATTTGTAAAAACAAGATCAAAAGATCGCAGCCTGCGGCAGCTCCTACCCAATCATGCGGCGACCGGCACACCGCTGTGGAAGCGGAATTCCTCGTCCGGCGACTCGATCAACTCTTGTTCGGCTGCACGGACGCGCTCGATCACCTGCGCGACATCCTTGGCATCACCATACTGATAGGCCAGTTTCAGATAACCCTGAAAATGCCGCGCCTCGCTTTTCAGCAGACCGAAATAGAACTTGCCCAGCTCTTCGTCCAGATGCGGCACCAGCGCTTCGAAGCGTTCGCAACTACGTGCTTCGATGAACGCACCGACCACCAGTGTATCGACCAGTTTTACCGGCTCGTGGCTGCGCACCACTTTGCGCAGGCCCGAGGCGTAGCGGCCGGCGTGCAGCTGACGCAGCTCGATCTTGCGCCGCTTCATGATGCGCATGACTTGCTCGTGGTGCACCAGTTCTTCCCGGGCCAGACGCGACATCATGTTGATCAGGTCGACGTGGGCGTGGTACTTGGCAATCAGGCTCAGCGCAGTGCTGGCGGCCTTGAACTCGCAGTTCTTGTGGTCGATCAGCAGGGTTTCCTGATCGGCCAGTGCCGCCTGGACCCAGGCGTCGGGCGTGCGGCAGCCAAGGAATTCGTGGATTTCGGGAAGGATCATGGGGCTCACGGTAAAAGGTGTTCGAGCGAAGGGCGCCGATTATACCGGCCTGCCCGCAGACCACCAGCGGCGGCTGTTGATATGCATCAAGTCGCAGACGTTCGGACAGCAACTATAGTTGTGCAACGCCGTGCCTTTTCTTTGCTGGAGACTCCGCTCATGCAAGCCATTCGCAGCATTCTGGTGGTCATCGAACCTGAACATGCAGAAAGCCTGGCGCTCAAGCGCGCCAAGCTGATCGCCGGTGTCACCCAGGCCCACCTGCATCTATTGGTGTGCGACAAGAAGCATGACCACGCCGGCCTGCTCAGTGTGCTCAAGGCTGCGTTGCTCGCCGAAGGCTACAGCGTGACCACCGAACAGGCATGGAACGAGAGCCTGCATGAAACCATCATCGATGTGCAGCAGGCCGAGGGTTGCGGCCTGGTGATCAAACAGCACTTTCCCGACAGCTCGCTGAAAAAGGCCCTGCTGACCCCGGCCGACTGGAAACTCCTGCGCCACTGCCCTACCCCCGTGCTGCTGGTGAAAACCGCCGGCTCGTGGAAAGACAAAGTGATTCTCGCCGCCGTCGACGTCGGCAATGCCGATGGTGAGCATCGGCATCTGCACAGCACCATCATTGATCACGGCTACGACATCGCCAGTCTGGCCAAGGCGCATTTGCATGTGATCACCGCGCACCCGTCGCCGATGCTCTCGGCGGCAGACCCGACGTTTCAGCTCAAATCCACCATAGAAGCCAAATACCGCGAGCAATGCCGGGCGTTCCAGGCGGAGTTCGATGTCGATGACGAGCACCTGCACGTCGAGGAAGGCCCGGCAGATGTGCTGATCCCGTTCATGGCGCACAAGCTGCAGGCGGCGGTAACGGTGATTGGCACGGTGGCGCGCAGTGGCTTGTCAGGCGCGTTGATCGGCAATACCGCTGAAGCAGTGCTGGATACGCTGGAAAGCGATGTGTTGGTACTCAAGCCGCAGGAGGTTGAGGATCATCTGGTGGAGTTGACGGTGAAACACTGAAAGCAAAAGATCGCAGCCTTCGGCAGCTCCTACAGGTAGAACGCATTCCCATGTAGGAGCTGCCGAAGGCTGCGATCTTTTGCTGTTCAGGCGCCAAAGGCGTCTTTGAGGAAGCCGGGGGCGATATAGCGCTGATAATGCGCTTCCGACAGCAGGAAGAACTCCCGATCAATGGCATCACGCAGTTCCGGCAGGTTCCAGTCGCGAAACTCCGGCAGCAATACCATCCCGTACGCCTCAAGATTGATGATTACCCGCGCGCCCCGGGCAATCAGCTGATAGGCCCAGCAATATTCCGACTGATGCGGGACGAAGCGGATCTTGCGCTGTTCCAGCTGTTCGCGCAGACGCGCCGGGTCGAAAATCTCGACCTTGCTCGCCATCACTTGCGACAGCAATTGCTCCAGCCGCAGCCACACCGCGCGCTTTTCCTCCTCGTTGTACCCATTCCAATGGATCACTTCGTGGTGGAAACGCTTGCAGCCACGGCACACCAGGTCACCGTAAACGGTGGAGCAGAGGCCGACGCAGGGAGTCTTGATGGTCTGATTGGGCATAAGTGGGCAAAACACTGAAACGCGGAACAGGCCGGCATGTTAGCCCTTTGTCGGGCATTGATCACCCCTCAAACAGCAGGGTCTCGCCAGCGTTGCAGGTTGGCCGCGGCCCGGCTGATTGCCACGAAAGTCCAATAGCACGCGACTTACCTTTAAATTTTTTTTGCCGTAGAATCAGCCAGCCTTTTAAGGCGCCAATGTCCGTTAGAAGCTGTTTTCAAAGCGTCACGAGCACAGTCGTTCCTTCAGAGCGGTGTTGGCGAAGGGTTTTTCCAGCGGGGAAAAGCCCAACGCCAACCCTCATCAGCTCCCCGTTCTGCAGGCGTAAAACTTTGAAAGCAGCTTCTGTAAGGAATTGCCGGTAATTCTGGCCAAACGACCCACAACGTCGTGAGGAGCATGAGTACGGCAATTTCGGGATGAGCGTCCCGGACACCCATTTGGGACCACTGATGAGGGTAATAACTGTGCTTGAAGCCTACCGCAAACATATCGAAGAGCGTGCAGCCCTGGGTATCGTTCCCCAGCCGCTTAACGCCGAACAAACAGCAGGCCTGATCGAGCTGCTGAAGAACCCTCCGGCTGGCGAAGAAGCTTTCCTCGTTGACCTGATCACCAATCGCGTACCGCCTGGAGTGGACGAAGCCGCCTACGTCAAGGCCGGTTTCCTGTCCGCCCTGGCCAAGGGCGAAGCCTCCTCCCCTCTGCTGGACAAGAAACGCGCTGTCGAACTGCTCGGCACCATGCAGGGCGGCTATAACATCGTCACCCTGGTCGAGCTGCTGGACGACGCCGAGCTGGCCCCAGTCGCCGCCGAAGAACTCAAGCACACCCTGCTGATGTTCGATGCTTTCCACGACGTCGCGGAAAAAGCCAAGAACGGTAACGTTCACGCCAAGGCCGTGCTGCAATCCTGGGCTGACGGCGAGTGGTTCAAGAAGCGCCCGGTGCTGGCCGACAAGATCAGCCTGCGCGTATTCAAGGTTACCGGCGAAACCAACACCGACGACCTGTCGCCGGCGCCAGACGCCTGGTCGCGTCCGGACATCCCGCTGCACGCCCTGGCCATGCTGAAAATGGCCCGTGACGGCATCGTTCCGGACGAGCAAGGCAAGACCGGCCCGATGAAGCAGATTGAAGAAATGCGCGGCCAGGGTTTCCCGATCGCCTACGTCGGTGACGTGGTCGGTACCGGTTCCTCGCGTAAATCGGCCACTAACTCGGTGCTGTGGTTCTTCGGCGACGACATCCCGTACGTGCCGAACAAGCGCGCTGGCGGTTTCTGCTTCGGCAGCAAGATCGCTCCGATCTTCTACAACACCATGGAAGATGCCGGCGCCCTGCCGATCGAGTTCGACGTGTCGAACATGAACATGGGCGACGTCATCGACCTGTACCCGCACGCTGGCAAGGTCTGCAAGCACGGTACCGACGAAGTCATCACCACCTTCGAAATGAAAACCCCGGTGCTGCTGGACGAAGTCCGTGCCGGCGGTCGTATTCCGCTGATCATCGGCCGTGGCCTGACCGAGAAGGCTCGCGCCGAGCTGGGTCTGCCACCGTTCGACCTGTTCAAGAAGCCGGAAGCTCCGGCTGAAAGCACCAAGGGCTTCACCCTGGCGCAGAAAATGGTCGGCAAGGCTTGCGGTCTGGCAGAAGGCCAGGGCGTGCGTCCTGGTACCTACTGCGAACCGAAGATGACCACCGTGGGTTCTCAGGACACCACAGGTCCCATGACCCGTGACGAACTGAAAGACCTGGCGTGCCTGGGCTTCTCCGCTGATCTGGTGATGCAGTCGTTCTGCCACACCGCGGCTTATCCAAAGCCGATCGACGTGACCACCCACCACACCCTGCCTGACTTCATCATGACCCGCGGCGGCGTTTCCCTGCGTCCGGGCGACGGTATCATCCACTCGTGGCTGAACCGCATGCTGCTGCCGGACACCGTTGGTACCGGTGGTGACTCGCACACCCGTTTCCCGATGGGCATCTCGTTCCCGGCCGGTTCCGGTCTGGTCGCGTTCGCCGCAGCCACCGGCGTCATGCCGCTGGACATGCCGGAATCGATCCTGGTGCGTTTCAAAGGCAAGATGAAACCTGGCATCACCCTGCGTGACCTGGTTCATGCCATTCCGTACTTCGCTATCCAGAACGGCCTGCTGACCGTCGAGAAGAAAGGCAAGAAAAACGCCTTCTCCGGCCGCATCCTGGAAATCGAAGGCCTGGAAGGTCTGACCCTGGAGCAGGCGTTCGAACTGTCCGACGCCTCGGCCGAACGTTCGGCTGCCGGTTGCACCATCAAGCTGTCGAAAGAATCGATCACCGAGTACCTGCAGTCCAACATCACCCTGCTGCGCTGGATGATCGGCGAAGGCTACGGCGATGCGCGTACCCTGGAACGTCGTGCTCAAGCGATGGAAGCCTGGATCGCCAATCCTGAGCTGATGGAAGCCGATGCCGACGCCGAATACGCCGAAGTCATCGAAATCGATCTGGCCGAGATCAACGAGCCTGTGCTCTGCGCGCCGAACGATCCGGACGACGCCCGTCTGCTGTCCAGCGTTGCTGGCGAGAAGATCGACGAAGTGTTCATCGGTTCGTGCATGACCAACATCGGTCACTTCCGCGCCGCCGGTAAACTGCTGGATCAGGTCAAGGGTCAGCTGCCAACCCGTCTGTGGCTGTCGCCGCCGACCAAGATGGACGCTCACCAACTGACCGAAGAGGGCTACTACGGCATCTACGGCAAGGCTGGCGCACGTATGGAAATGCCAGGCTGCTCGCTGTGCATGGGTAACCAGGCACGCGTTGAGCCGAACAGCACCGTCGTGTCGACTTCGACCCGTAACTTCCCGAACCGTCTGGGCGACGGCGCGAACGTCTACCTGGCCTCGGCCGAGCTGGCTGCCGTTGCTTCGATCCTGGGTCGCCTGCCGACCGTCGAGGAGTACATGGAATACGCTGGCAAGATCGACAGCATGGCGGCCGATGTCTACCGCTACCTGTCCTTCGACCAGATCGCCGAGTTCCGTGAAGCGGCTGCGAACGCCAACATCCCGGTCGTTCAAGCCTAACGCTGCAAGGCAATAAAAAACGCCGCCCATCGAAAGATGAGCGGCGTTTTTTTATGCCTGCCAGGCAAGCATCACGCAAAACCTTGTGGGAGCGAGCCTGCTCGCGATGGCAGGCTCGCAATCGCACAGACCGGTCAGACAGCCAGCTTGTAAACCAGCGCCGAAATCGCCACCAGCCCGACCGCCGTAACGAACACGTTCGACGCCTGACCGCGATAACGCGCCATCGCCGGCACCTTGCGAATCGCATACATCGGCATCAGGAACAGAATCGCCGCGATCACCGGGCCACCGATGGTTTCGATCATGCCGAGAATGCTCGGATTGAGCGTCGCAACGATCCAGCAGATCACCAGCATCAACGCCGCCACGATGCGATCCAGCGCCTTGGCGCCCGGGCGTTTACCGCTCTTGACGATCAAACCCTTGAGACCTTCGCTGGCACCGATGTAATGACCGAGGAAGGACTTGGAGATCGCCACGAACGCAATCAACGGCGCTGCGAAAGCGATGGTCGGATTGCTGAAGTGGTTGGCCAGATAAGAAAGGATCGACAGGTTCTGGTCTTTCGCCTCAGCCAATTGCTCCGGCGACAGGGTCAACACGCAACTGAATACGAAGAACAGCACCATGATGACCATCAGTGCATGAGCGCGCGAAAGGATCTGCGAGCTGCGCTCTTGCGCGTGCACACCGTAACGGCGCTTCTGATCAACTGCGAACGCCGAAATGATCGGCGAATGGTTGAACGAGAACACCATCACCGGAATCGCCAGCCACAACGTATGCAGCAGCGCTGATGGCGCCGGCACTTGCGCGGCGGTGGCGAGGATGCCGCCGTTCCAGTGCGGAATCAGGTACACAGCGAGGAACAGCAGCGCGACGATGAACGGATAGACCATCAGGCTCATGGCCTTGACGATGACCTGTTCACCGCAACGCACCACAGCCAGCAGGCCGAGTATCAGCGCGAACGACAGCAGCGCGCGCGGTGGCGGCGTAATGTGCAGTTGATGTTCGAGGAAACTGCTGACCGTATTGGTCAGGCCGACGCTGTAGATCAGCAGGATCGGGAAGATGGCGAAGAAGTACAGCAGCGTAATCAACGCGCCGGCCTTGATGCCGAAATGCTGCTCGACCACTTCGGTGATATCGGCGCCTTCGCGACCGGACAGCACGAAACGGGTCAGGCCACGGTGTGCATAAAACGTCATCGGGAATGCCAAAAGCGCGAGGATCACCAGCGGCCAGAAGCCACCCAGCCCTGCGTTGATCGGCAAAAACAGGGTGCCGGCGCCAATGGCCGTCCCAAACAGTCCCAGCATCCAGGTGGTGTCCTGGCGATTCCAGCTCGAAAGTTCAGCAGGTGCTGCTGCGTCGAAACGCTTTTCGAGGCTATTGGCCTGATCATTCATCCGGTCGGATCTCCGCATTCCGGTCACTTGCCACTCGGTCGGGACGCGTCGGAAAAAACCGACAGACATGCTCCGGCCGAAACAGGGGCGCGATTCTCCGTGATAAATCAACGCAAGCAAAGACTTAGCTGAGGAATGGTTGTGCGGAGCAGATTGATGGGTAGTCGTTTATGGGAAAAACAAGGTCGCAAACGGGTATGTAAGATGCCGCATACGGATATGTTTTTGCGATCAAGCCATGCTTCATCGAACGCGCTCAGAGCGATATGCCGAGCATAAATCCCAATAAAATGCAGTACAGCCCGAAACAGAAGAGCAACCAGAGCTTGCCATTCTCCCTTTTATCTTTCTGGCGCACCTTTTCCTCGTATTCTGCAAACTCCCGTTCAATTCGTTCCAGTCGTGCCTTGCGGTCATATGTGCTCATACAGATTTATCCCTTGGATAATGCGCCTGAGTAATCTCAAGCATGAATACTCAAAACTTGAAGAAAACGCCTGCGACTGCGGTGATCGCAGTCAACACTCCGCCAAACACCGCAATTGGATAAAGGCTCGTCTCCCTTGATAGCTTCTTCTCCTCAGCCTGGAGCTTTTTCCATTCGGCCACGAGTTTCCGTGATTCATTTTCGAGCCTGTCGAGTTCCAGATTTTCGCGATCGTTATGAAACATTTGCCCTCCTTGGCTGCTGGCGGTCTGGGGCCAGCACTTGTATGCACATCAACGGCTCTCGTCATGCCCTTATCATCAAACTTTTCCATTCACGCTGACCAGCAGACGCATCTGCCATCCCCGTAGGCAAAATCCGCGAGTCACGTAAGCCTCCTCATACGAGTAATCCGCAATATTCCAGACCAACTACCTGCCAGAATTCTGCCTTTGATCTAGCGTGAGAGAAGCCATAATCCTGGGAGCCCCCACATGCCACTGGTCCGCGTCGACATCCAGCAAAATCCGGATCCCACTTTCGCCAGGCGCATCGGCGAACAGATCTACGCCGCCCTGCGCACCTGCATCGATGTGCCCGAGCACGACAATTTCCAGATCCTCAACGAGCACGATGGCCAGCACTTCGTATATGACCCGCAATACCTAGGCATTCAGCGCAGCGACGGCGTGATGTTCATCCAGATCACCATCAGCGAAGGGCGCAGCGTGGAAAAGAAACAATTGCTGTTCAAAACCATCGCCGAAAACCTGCATGCGCAATTGGGCATTCGCCTGGAGGATGTGTTCATCAATCTGGTGGAGGTGAAAAAGGAGAACTGGTCGTTCGGCAACGGCGTCGCGCAATATGTCAGCTGATTGGCAGTGCGCCATGCCTGCGTGCTTGCTTGTTCCGCGAACCCGTCCAGAATCAAAGCACGACTGCGCGAATGCAACGATTGCCAAGCCGCTGCGCATTCAGCACTCTGAGCCGACTTTCGCGACCCACCCGCCGCCAATCACAGGAGCCGCGCAATGCCCGCAACCGTTCTGGTACTGGTTGAAACGATCAATGACTATCTGCCGATTCTTGAACATCAGGGATTCCACCTGATCCTTGCACCAACGCCAGCCGAACGCGCGCAAGCCATCGCCACCCATGGCAGTCGCATCGATGCCGTGCTCACTCGCGGCCCGCTGGGCCTGACTGCCGACGAGATCAGCGCCCTGCCCGCCCTGAAAATCATTACGGTGATCGGTGCCGGTTATGAACAGGTCGACCTGCAAGCGGCCAGTGACCGAGGGATCACCGTCACCAATGGTGCCGGGGTCAACGCTTCGTCGGTCGCCGATCATGCGATGGCGCTGCTGCTGGCACTGGTGCGCGACATCCCGCGCTGTGATGCAGCCGTGCGCCGCGGTGAATGGCCGAAAATCATGCGCCCTTCGCTGGCGGGCAAGCGTCTGGGCATCCTCGGGCTGGGCGCTGTGGGCATGGCCATCGCCAAGCGCGCCGAGCTGGGCTTCGATATGCAGATCAGTTATCACAATCGCCAGATACGCAGCGACGTGTCCTACGCGTTCTGTTCGACACCGACCGATCTGGCCCGGGCTTCGGACTTTCTGGTGGTTGCCACGCCCGGCGGCATCGGCACCCAGCATCTGGTAACGCGAGCGGTGCTCGATGCGCTCGGACCCAAGGGTTTTATTGTCAACATTGCGCGGGCCAGCGTTGTCGCGACGGCTGATCTGATCACCGCACTGGAACAACGACGCATCGCCGGTGCCGCGCTGGACGTGTTCGATCATGAACCCGAGGTGCCCGAGACGCTGAAGAACCTCGGCAACGTTGTGCTGACGCCGCATGTCGCCGGGCTTTCTCCCGAGGCCACACAAGGCACCGTGGAACTGGTGGGTCAGAATCTGATGGCGTTTTTCTCCGGACAACCAGTGCTGACTCCCGTCGCGCTGCCACCGAAACTGACTAACCAGCGCGTGCATTAAGGCGCGCGGGATCCGCGGTCCGCGCCGCTCCTCGCCCCATTCTCAAAGTTGATTATCCGGCAACACGCTAACCTATAAGACCGACCCGCGCTTGTGAGCACCCGAGCGCGCCATTAGATTAGCCAATGATGTCTGGCCTCCAAAATAAGCAGAAGGGATAAGCATGGCGCTTACTGACCAGTCCACCCGGATCCGCGCGGGCGAAGAACTCGATGCCAGCCTGATCGATCCGTACCTCAAGGCGCACATTCCCGGCCTCACCGGCACTCCGCAGATCAGCCAGTTTCCTGGCGGCGCGTCGAACCTGACCTACCTGCTGGAATACCCGGAGCAGGAATTCGTTCTGCGCCGCCCGCCGTTCGGCCACAAGGCCAAATCCGCCCACGACATGGGCCGTGAATTCCGCATTCTCAATCAGCTGCGCGACGGCTTCCCGTATTGCCCGAAAGCGTACGTGCACTGCACCGACGAAACCGTCATCGGCGCCGAGTTCTATGTGATGGAACGGGTCAAGGGCATCATCCTGCGCGCCGAACTGCCACCGGAGCTGGGTCTGGATTCGGCGAAAACCGAAGCGCTGTGCAAAAGCTTCATCGACCGGTTCGTCGAGCTGCATCGGGTCGATTACAACGCCTGCGGCCTCGGCGATCTGGGCAAGCCCGAAGGCTACGTCGCGCGGCAAATCAAAGGCTGGAGCGAGCGTTACGAAAAAGCCCTGACCCCGGACGCGCCGCACTGGGAAGCAGTGAAAGCGTGGCTCAACGACAAGATGCCGGCCGACCACCCGACGTCGAGCATCGTCCACAACGACTACCGTTTCGACAACGTCATCCTCGATCCGGATAACCCGATGCAGATCATCGGCGTGCTCGACTGGGAACTGACCACCCTCGGCGACCCGCTGATGGATCTGGGCAACACCCTCGCCTACTGGATCGAAGCCGGTGACCCGGCACCGGTACAACTGATGCGCCGCCAGCCGAGCCACGCACCGGGCATGCTGACCCGCCGCGAATTCGTCGATTACTACGCCGAGCGCTCGGGCATCCGCATCGACAATTTCGATTTCTACTACACCTACGGCCTGTTCCGCCTGGCCGGCATCGTGCAGCAGATCTATTACCGCTTCTACCACGGACAGACCCAGGACAAACGCTTCGCGCAGTTCATTTACATGAACAAACTGCTGGAGCAGATGAGCCTGCAGGTCATTCAGAAATCCAGCCTCTGATCCGGGCCGATAACAAGACTTTTCACAAGGGAATCCCATGTCCAAGACTCAGTTGTTCGACCTCGATGGCAAAATCGCTTTCGTATCCGGCGCCAGCCGCGGCATCGGCGAAGCCATCGCCAAACTGCTGGCCCAGCAAGGCGCCCACGTGATCGTCTCGAGCCGCAAGCTCGAAGGCTGCCAGCACGTCGCCGACGCGATCACTGCCGCTGGCGGCACAGCCACCGCAGTGGCCTGCCACATCGGTGAAATGGAACAGATCAGCCAGGTCTTCGCCGGCATCAAGGAACAATTCGGCCGGCTCGACATCCTGGTCAACAACGCCGCGACCAACCCGCAATTCTGCAACGTGCTCGACACCGATCTGGGTGCGTTCCAGAAGACCGTCGACGTCAACATTCGCGGCTATTTCTTTATGTCGGTGGAAGCCGGCAAGCTGATGCGCGAAAACGGTGGCGGCAGCATCATCAACGTCGCCTCGATCAACGGCATCTCACCGGGGATTTTCCAGGGCATTTATTCGGTGACCAAAGCGGCGGTCATCAACATGACCAAAGTCTTTGCCAAGGAATGCGCGCAATTCGGCATCCGCTGCAATGCTCTCCTGCCGGGCCTGACCGACACCAAATTCGCCTCAGCGCTGGTGAAGAACGATGCAATTTTGAAGCAGGCGCTGACACAGATCCCACTCAAGCGCGTGGCCGATCCAAGCGAAATGGCTGGCGCGGTGTTGTACCTGGCCAGCGACGCGTCGAGTTACACCACTGGTGTGGCGCTGAACGTGGATGGCGGATTCCTGTCCTGATTTCCCAGGCAAATTGCTAGCCCGTGTGGGAGCGAGCCTGCTCGCGAAAGCGTCGTGTCAGTCAGCTGTGTTTCGACTGATACCCCGCCTTCGCGAGCAGGCTCGCTCCCACAGTCTTATTGTGTGATGCAACGGGTAGTCGTGATCTGGCGCGTCACCTGCCCGTCCACGTACATGTCCCCAACAACCTCAGTATTCTCCAACACCTCGCAGCGGCGCTCCGGCGGTGGCGGCGGCGCGACAGGCGCAGGGGGTGGTGGACTGGCACAACCCGCCACCAACACTGCAAGAACAGCCAACGGCAATACGCGTTTCCCAGGATTATTCATAGGACGACCCGCGGTAAAGAGAGACAAACTTCCGCAACCCGACCGGCCGCGGAAGACCTGACCACTCATTCTTTATAGCTGAGCGCCTTGTTAGCGCCAGTGGATTGGGATGATTGAGTGGTTTGGGCTGTCGGTTTTGCGCGGATTTTCCAGAAGAGTCTGGATTGAGATTATCGTAATCAGCGAGAGCCTCATCGCGAGCAGGCTCACTCCTACAAGGGGGCGGTGTACATCTGGAGAAATCAGGTCGGCTGTCAGGCCGCCTTCGCGAGCAGGCTCGCTCCCACAGAAAATCAAAAGCAAAAGCAAAAGATCGTCCGATCGCGCCCCGAGCCTTCGGCAGCTCCTACACACGATGAGCGTTAGCTCGAGTTCTGCTTTTGATCTCGGAGCCCGTCGGCAGGCTGAGCGGAGGGATTGATCCGGGCGTGGGAGCGCAGCGACCGTACGACGTAGTCGTACACAGCGGAAGGAGGTGCAGCGAAGCAAACCGGAGCCGCTGCGCCAGGATCGATCCCGGAGCGAAGGGACCCCGAGCCTCAGCGAGCGGGCCGAACGTCAGGGCGAAGCCTTTTTGGGTACTTTTTCGGCGTCTGGAAAAAGTGCCTCGCCGTAAGGGCGAAACCGTAATCAGCAACACCCAAAAAAACGGATATACACCCAAACCCCCAAGAGCATGGTCGGCCCAAAGGCCGCCAAGACCAAAGCGCGCTAAGCCAAATCCGGATCCCGCGAAGACCGCAAGGAATTGCTCTCAAGCTCATACCGCAACTCATCCACCAAAGCGTCAACCGCCTCAGGCGTACGCAGCGAAGCCTGATCCAGGCCACTGATCACCAGATCCACCTGCCCCGAATCCGGGTGATACAACCTGACCGTCAGCGAATGATCACCATCCACCGAACAATCACAAGCCAGCGGCGCAAAACTGTGCTCGAGCCGAGCGCGCAACTGCGCAAGATTCATCATGGACATCGTTCCTATGGCTGTTTCAAAGGGGCGCGATCGCAAGCCGCAAATGGCTCACACCGCACCCCACCAGCCTAAGAACACGCGCCCCCGGCCAATACATGAATTTGCACCCTTGTAACTAGTGCATTTGCACCCTCAGCGCTGCCCCTTTGTGCCCCATTCTCCAGAGAACAAGCCACGCTCCCTGGCCCAGACAATCGCCTCGCTGCGGCTGTGCACATCCAGTTTGGAATAGACCGTGGCCACGTGATTGCGCACGGTATTGGGCGCGAGCTTCAACCGTGCGGCAATCTCCTTGTCCGCCAGACCTTCGCAGATCAACCCCAGCACGTCCCGCTCGCGGGCCGTCAGATCAGTGAACGAGGCGCTGGGCAATTGCGGCGAGTTGATCTTCTTCACGTTGGCCAGCTTTTCGATCAAGGTGCGGCTGAACCACGAAGCATCCTTCATCACCTCTTCGATAGCCGCGACCAATTCCAGCTCGGTCCGCTTGCGCTCGGTCATGTCCATCAACACCAGCAAATAGCAGGAAACATCGTGAATATTCACGGTGTCGGCGGAAACCGCGCATTCCAGCAACTCCTCATCCTTCTTGCGCACCGGCACGTCCACGCGATCCACCCGACCATTCTTGGCCAGCGCGGACAACAACCGCGCGCGCGCGCCGTCATCGTGGATGAAACTCAACTGCGTCACGGTTTTACCGATCACTTCATCGCTGTCGTAGGCCAGCGTGTCCAGAAATGCCTGGTTGACGTCGATGACCTCCTGCCTGTCAGCGGTACAGATCAGAATCGGCACGGGTGTCAGGCGAAAAGCCTTGGCGAAGCGCTCCTCACTTTGGCGCAATGCGACTTCGACCCGACGCCTGGGCTCCATGTCGACAAAGGAAAACAGCATGCAACTCTCGTCATTGAGCAGCAGCGGCTGGCCGGCAACGATCACCTGTTTGCTGCCGCCGTCAGGCAGGCGCAGTTCCGCCTGCATCTGCGGAATGGTCGCGACATCGCGCAAGCGCTGGATAGCCAGATCGCGTTTATCGGCCTGCTCGAAGATATCGATTTCGTATGCCGAGGTGCCGATCACCTGATCGCGGGTGTAGCCGGTCATTTCCAGAAAACCCGGATTGACCTTGATATAGCGCAAATCGCTCAGGCGGCAGATCACCGCCGGGGCAGGGTTGGCGTTGAAGGTCTTTTCGAAACGCTGCTCGGCGTTAGCCCAGTCGGTCACGTCGCTCATGATCAGCACCAGTGACTCGGGCTGTCCGACGCGGTCGGTCAGCACCATGCTGCGCACACTGTGCACCCAGACACGCTCCGGGTCGTCCACGGGCGAGATCTCGATCAGCACGTCACTGAACGCCTCGCAACGCGCCACGCGGCTGATCGGGTAGTTCTCGGGCGACAACACATGGTTATTGCGATAGCGCAGGATGAAGCGTTTGGCGTACTCGTCAGCGTTGGTGCCCAGGTCACCGATGGTGCTGACGCCATGCATGGTCAGCGCCGCTTCATTCGCCCAGAGAATGCTTTTGTCGAGCTCCAGCAGAATCACCCCGTCCGACAGCCCGGCGATGATCTGCTGCAACTGGCGACGGTTGGTTTCGGTGGTCAGGACTTCCTGGCTCATTGGATCTCCACACTGTGATGCGGCTAGGTGAAGAGTACGACCGCGACGACTCGGGATCGTGCCACGCCTTGAAAATCGCATGAAACCCTTGCCGGCCGTTGTCTTCTGTCGATACCGTCATTCATTCATCACCAGATTGCCCTCGACCTGTCCGGCGATATGCAGTGTGCCCGCCATCACCCCGGTGGTCGGGTTCTGCAGCAGCTTCATCCAGGCCTTGTCGAAGGTGTTGCCCAGACTGCTGCGGATCAGCGCTTCGCTGTCGGGGCGGTCGTTGGCCTGGATGATCGCGCGAATGCCGGCCACGCCGACTGAAATCATCGCCCCGGCCAGTTTCCCCGCCGCTGCTGCCACCGCACTGGCGGCGCCGCGCGGAGCCATTTCCGCCTCGATGCGCTGGCTGGCACGTTTGGCCACGGGGGCCATGGCGGCGTCGGTGGAAGAAATGCCCCTGGCGCCGCCATCGGTGTGGATCTTGTCGATCAGCGCGGCGTACGCCGGGAGGGTGTTCAGCGGTTCGGTGCTGATGACCTTGAACAGCGACGCATCCCGAGCCGGCGGCGGGCCAAGCGCGATGGCCGGGATCTTCTGCAAGCGACCATTGAGCTGCGCGATGGGCACACCGTGGCGCTGGGCGATGAGCGGCATCTGCTGCGCCATCAACTGCGCATAGAACGCCGTGGCCTGAGCCAGAATCGCATCCGGATCGATCTCCACGGCGACCGGAGCGAGGACTTTTTCCTGATATTGCTCAAGCAGATACGCCGCCAGCCGTTTCGCCGAGGCATCCTGCTCGCCGCCAGCGCTGATCGTGTACCAACTGACCTTCATCGAAAGCCATTCCTGGGTCCAGTAGCTGCTGAACCACGGGATGAAATTTTCTTCAGTTTGCTGATAGACCCGCGTGCGCCAATGTTCCATCGAGCCACGGGCGAACAGCTTGACCTGCTCGGTTGCCTGCTGCGAGGCGCCAAGGATTTCGCGATCGATCTGCTGCCAGGTTTGCGCCGATACCACCACGGCTCGCGGCGCACTCACCGGTGCCCGGGCCGAGGTGGCGCAGCCGGCCAGCAGAAACAGTGCGGCAACGACCAGCGCGCGCGGGTTCACGGTGGTGGCGTCCTTTGGCTTGGGGAGGTGCAGGTTTGAGTATAGGCAGGTCAGTCGATTCCGATGCTGGAGGTTCCGGCCTCTTCGCGAGCAGGCTCGCTCCCACAGGTGCAACACATTTCAAATGTGGGAGCGAGCCTGCTCGCGAAGAGGCCATCAGCAGCACCGCAAATCTCAACCATCACCACCATCGATATCCACCATCGCCACGATTGCCTTCCGCCCTCCCAGGATGAAAGGCACGATTGACTCATCCGACACACAACGAGGCGTTCACATCATGATGCATACCCAAGTCACCCTCTCCGTGAGTTTCCCGGTGTTCGGCAGCAACTATTACCAACAGCACGTCGTGCCGCGCAAGGCGCAGACGCTGGTGTTCAACGAAGATTTCGACGATCTGCTGATGCCCGCCGCCAGCAATCACTTCAGCAATGAAGTGGTCGGCCTCAACGATCAGTTCCGCTTTCTGAGCGACATACTCGCCACCCATTTGCTCGATCACGAGGCCCCGGTGCCTGCGCGATCCCGCGTCCAGGCGAACGCTCGTTTTTTCAACTGAGGGCTGATGCACAGAGGGCGTTCCTGTGCGGGAACGCCCTCTTCTCATTAATCAGTCATCATCGCGATCACGGTAATAACGACGGCCATCGCGGCGGTCGTCATCGCGGTCGTCCCAGCGCCGGTCATGGTCGTAATAGCGGCCATGATCGCGGTCGTAATGCCGGCCATGCCGGTGGTCATCATCAAAATCCGCAATACAGCCGCTGAGCAATACGGCGGCGGTCACAGTGAGCAGCATCGTTGTCGCTTGCTTCATTCAACACTTCCCTAAAACCCAAGGTCTTGACGATGAAATCGCCACGCTGCTGACTCTTCGAGAGGCAGTGCGCGCAGCCGCAGATACGACCGGGCAAAAGCACGTTGATTCAGTGGCCACTATGGACCGTTGGTCGGCCCGTTCGTCACGCCCGAACAGCGGCGTAATGCCACCTATACTGCTTGCAACCAACCCCCATGCAATGGATCTGCACCCTCAATAACAACAAGCAGAGGTGAACCATGGTCTGGCAGCAAATCTACGACCCGTTCGGCAATCCGGTGCTCTCCACGCTGATGGCCGCGGTGCCGGTGGTGGTGATGCTCGCGGCGCTGGCGTTCTTTCACGTCAAGGCGCATCTGGCAGCCTTGCTGGCGCTCGCGTCCGCCCTGCTGATCTCGATCTTCGCCTTCGACATGCCAGCGGGCATGGCCGGTTCGGCAGCACTGTTCGGCGCGGCGAATGGCTTGCTGCCGATCGGCTGGATCGTTCTCAACATCATCTTTCTGCATCGCCTGACCACCGAAAACGGCTCGTTCAAAGTGCTGCAGGATTCCCTCGCACGCATCACCGACGACCGCCGTTTGCAACTGCTGCTGATCGCCTTCTGCTTCGGTGCGTTCTTCGAAGGTGCGGCGGGCTTCGGCACGCCGGTAGCGGTGACCGGGGCGATTCTGATTGGACTGGGCTTTTCGCCGCTGGCCGCATCCGGACTGGCACTCATCGCCAACACCGCACCCGTGGCATTTGGCGCTCTGGGCACGCCGATCATCACCCTGGCCAAAGTCACCGGGCTGGATGAGATGGAGCTGTCGATGATGGTCGGGCGGCAGTTGCCGTTCTTCTCGGTGCTGGTGCCGTTCTGGTTGATCTGGGCCTTTGCCGGATGGCGCAAGATGCTCGAGGTGTGGCCGGCGATTCTGGTGGCCGGGGTGAGTTTCGCCATCCCGCAATTTCTCGTCTCGAACTATCACGGACCGATGCTGGTGGACGTGATCGCCGCGCTGATTTCCATGGCCTGTCTGACGCTGTTTCTCAAGGTGTGGAAACCGGCCACCATCCACACTTCGGCAGCGCTGTCCGGTCGCGTCGACAACTCCAAGGTCGACGAAGAAACAGTCACCGCCAGCGCCGCCTTCAGCGACCAGGCGCGCCCGGCAGTAATGCGCGCATGGATGCCGTGGATCATTCTCACGATATTCGTGTTTGCCTGGGGCACGCAGGGCTTCAAGAACATGTTCGACACGCGCCCGGTGATCGATCCGGTTACGCAATCGGCCAAGCTCGACCCGCAAGGCAAACCGGTGCGTGAGGCCAATCCGATTTTCGCCCCGGCAGTGACTTTCACCAGCCTGCATCTGCAAATAGAAAAAGTCCCACCCGTGGTTGCGGCGCCGAAAGCCGAGGAAGCGGTGTACAAGTTCACTTGGCTGACCGCAACCGGCAGCGGGATTCTGCTGGCGGCGATTGTCGGCGGCTTGCTGATGGGCTATTCGATCCCGCAACTGATCAAGCAATACCTGCGCACGCTTTGGGTGGTGCGGTTTTCCCTGATCACGATTGCGGCGATGCTCGCGCTGGGCTTCCTCACCCGCTATTCGGGACTGGATGCGACCATGGGCCTGGCGTTCGCGGCGACGGGGATTTTCTACCCGATGTTCGGCACGCTGCTCGGCTGGCTGGGGGTGGCGCTGACCGGCTCGGACACCGCTTCGAACGTGCTGTTTGGCGGCTTGCAGCGGGTGACTTCGGAACAACTGGGCATCAGCCCGGTGCTGATGGCCGCGGCGAACAGTTCCGGCGGGGTAATGGGCAAAATGGTCGACGCGCAGTCAATCGTCGTTGCCTCCACCGCGACCCGTTGGTATGGGCATGAGGGCGAGATTCTGCGTTACGTGTTCTTCCATTCGATCGTGCTGGCGATCCTCGTCGGCGGACTCGTGACATTGCAGGCGTATGTCGCACCGTTTACCTCGATGGTTGTAGGTGGGCCATAACTGAAGAAAGACAATTCCACTGTAGGCCTTCGCCTGCTCGCGATAGCGGTCTGTCAGTTGATACTGATTTGACTGACACACCGTAATCGCGAGCAGGCTCACTCCTACAGGGGTTTGGTGTGATCTGCAGATTGATGAGCTCAGCACATAACTCTTTAGCGAAAATCCGACAAAACCTTTTCCCCTCTCCGGCGGTCACTCCTTTTACGAGACTGGCATGCATGCCGGCGCGCCCTTTTGGGCCTTTTGCAATCCTGCCGCCCGATGAGAGAAAAGGAATCGAACCATGCCGATTTCCCGACGCAATTTCATGATCCTCGGCGCCGTAACCGCGACGGCGTTCGCCATGCCCCCCTTTATCAGCCTCAAGGCCTACGCGGCCAGTCTGGAGCAACCGGCCATGAGCAAAATCACCCTGCAAGTCAACGGTAAACCACAAACCCTCGATGTCGACACCCGCACCACCCTGCTCGACGCCCTGCGCGAACACCTGCACCTGACCGGCACCAAGAAAGGCTGCGACCACGGCCAGTGCGGCGCCTGCACGGTGATCGTCGACGGTCGGCGGATCAACTCCTGCCTGACCCTGGCGGTGATGCACGAAGGCAGCGAAGTCACCACCATCGAAGGCCTTGGCATGCCGGACAAGCTCCACCCGATGCAGGCCGCGTTCATCAAGCACGACGGTTATCAGTGCGGCTATTGCACGCCCGGGCAGATCTGCTCGGCGGTCGCCGTGCTCAAGGAAATCCGCGACGGTATTCCCAGCCACGTCAGCCCGAGCCTGACCGAGCCGCCGAAGCTGATCGCCGCCGAACTGCAGGAACGCATGAGCGGCAATATCTGCCGCTGCGGCGCGTACTCGAACATCATTGAAGCCATCACTGAAGTCGCGGAGGTGCCGGCATGAGAGCCTTCAACTACAGCCGCGCCGACTCGCCTGCGGCAGCCGCTTCCCAGGCTGCGCAGGTCGAAGGCGCCAAGTTCATCGCCGGCGGCACCAACCTGCTCGACCTGATGAAGCTCGACATCGAAACCCCCGTGCACCTGATCGACATCAACCACCTCGGTCTGGATCAGATTGAAGCTACGCCTGAGGGCGGACTGCGTATCGGCGCCCTGGTGCGCAACACCGATCTGGCGGCCGACGCCCGGGTGCGCAAGGACTATGCCCTGCTCTCCCGCGCCCTGCTCGCCGGCGCTTCGGGGCAGTTGCGCAACATGGCAACCACCGCCGGCAACCTGCTGCAACGCACCCGCTGTCCGTACTTTTACGACACCCACCAGGCTTGCAACAAACGCAATCCGGGCAGCGGTTGCGCGGCGATCGGCGGCGTCACCCGGCAACTGGGGATCATCGGCGTCAGCGACGCCTGCATCGCCACACACCCGAGCGACATGGCCATCGCCATGCGCGCCCTCGATGCGCAGATCGAAACGGTGAAGCCCGACGGCAGCACCCGCAGCATTCCCATGGCCGATCTCCATCAATTGCCCGGCAATACGCCGAACATCGAAACCAGCCTGACACCCGGTGAGTTCATCACCGCCGTGACCCTGCCGGCGCCGGTCGGTGGCACGCACATTTATCACAAAGTGCGGGATCGCTCGTCTTACGCGTTTGCCCTGGTCTCGGTCGGTCTGATCCTGCAAAAGGACGGTACCGGCCGCGTGGCCGTCGGCGGCATTGCGCCGAAACCGTGGCGGGTCGAAGCCGCTGAAGCGTTGCTGCCCAAGGGAGCCAAAGCAGTCAGCCAACGCCTGCTTGAAGGCGCGACGCCCACCGATGACAACCAATTCAAACTGACACTGGTCGAGCGCACGCTGGCCTCGGTGTTGGCGCAAGCGAGGGAAACCGCATGAAATTCGACACGCCCGCCACCACCAATCCAATCGACCGCCTGAAAGTCGTCGGCCAGCCCACCGAGCGCGTCGAAGGCCCGCTGAAAACCAGCGGCCAGGCCACTTACGCCTACGAACAACATGAAGCGGCGGCCAATCAGGCCTACGGCTTCATGGTCGACTCGGCGATCGCCAAAGGGCGGATCAAAGCTATTCGTCTAGACGAGGCGAAAGCCGCGCCGGGCGTGCTGGCGATTGTCACTGCGGAGAATGCCGGCAAGCTCGACAAGGGCGATTACAACGCCGCGCATCTGCTCGCCGGCCCCGAAGTGCAGCATTACCAGCAAGCCGTTGCGCTGGTGGTTGCCGAAACCTTTGAACAGGCCCGCGCCGCGGCGCAACTGGTCAAGGTCGACTACGAAACCACCGAAGGCAAGTTCGACCTGGCCAGCGTCAAAGACCTCGGCGTCGAGCCGAAAGACGAGCTGCCGGACGTCAATCACGGCGACTTCGACAAGGCCTTCGCCGCTGCCCCGGTGCAGTTCGATCAGACCTACACCACGCCGGACCAGTCCCACGCGATGATGGAACCGCACGCGACGCTGGCCGCTTGGAAAGGCGATCAACTGACCGTGTGGACGTCGAACCAGATGGTCGCCTGGAGTGTCGGCGACATTGCGAAAACCCTCGGTCTGCCGAAAGAAAAAGTCCGCCTGGTCTCGCCCTACATTGGTGGCGGTTTCGGCGGCAAGCTGTTCATCCGCGCCGACGTGATCCTCGCCGCTCTCGGCGCACGCATGGCTGGGCGGCCGGTGAAAGTCGCCCTCGCCCGCCCGCAAATGGCCAACAACACCACCCACCGCCCGGCGACTATCCAGCGCATCCGCATGGGCGCCACGGCCGATGGCAAGCTCACCGCCATTGCGCATGAAGGCTGGTCGGGCAACCTCGCCGACGGCAAGGTCGAACTGGCCGCGCAGCCAAGTCAGTTGTTGTACGCCGCAGAAAACCGCCGCGTCAGCATGCGCCTCGCCCCGCTCGACCTGCCCGAAGGCAATGCGATGCGCGCGCCGGGTGAAGCGCCGGGTCTGATGGTGCTGGAAATCGCCATGGACGAAATGGCCGAACAGCTGAAGATGGACCCGGTGCTGTTCCGCATCGCTAACGACACTCAGGTCGATCCGGTGAAGACCGAGCGGCCGTTTTCTCAGCGTCAACTGGTCAAATGCCTGCAGATCGGCGCGGAAAAATTCGGCTGGGATCAGCGCAAGGCGCAACCGGGCACTCGCCGCGAAGGACGTTGGCTGATCGGCATGGGCGTGGCGGCGGCGTTTCGCAACAACCTGCTGGTCAAGTCCGGCGCTCGCGTGCGCCTGGAGCGTGACGGCAAGGTCGTAGTCGAAACCGACATGACCGACATCGGCACCGGCAGCTACACGATCATCGCGCAGACAGCCGCCGAGATGATGGGCGTCGGCCTGAATGATGTGGTGGTGCGTCTGGGCGATTCGGACTTCCCGGTCTCGGCTGGCTCCGGCGGCCAGTTCGGCGGCAACTGCTCGACCGCCGGGGTCTACGCTGCGTGCGTGAAACTGCGCGAAGCGGTGGCGCAGAAGCTGGGGCTGGCGGCGGATCAGGCCGAGTTTGCCGATGGTCAGGTGCGCGTCGGCAACAAGAGCCTGCCGTTGCGCAATGCCGCTGAGGGCGGCGCGCTGGTTGGCGAGGACAGTATCGAATTCGGTGATCTGGCCGAGAAGTATCAGCAATCGACCTTCGGCGCGCACTTCGTCGAGGTCGCCGTCGATGCCGCCACTGGCGAAGTGCGCGTGCTGCGCATGCTTGCGGTTTGCGCGGCGGGGCGGATTCTCAACCCGACCTCGGCGCGCAGTCAGGTCATCGGCGCGATGACCATGGGCGTCGGCGCGGCATTGATGGAAGAGCTGTCGGTGGACAAGCGCCTGGGCTTTTTCGTCAACCATGACCTCGCCGGATACGAGGTGCCGGTGCACGCCGACATTCCGCATCAGGAAGTGATCTTCCTCGAGGAAACCGACCCGATTTCTTCGCCGATGAAGGCCAAGGGTGTTGGTGAACTGGGCATCTGCGGTGTGAGCGCGGCAGTGGCGAATGCGATCTACAACGCCACCGGCGCGAGGGTGCGGGAGTACCCGATTACGCTGGACAAGATTCTTGATTCGTTGCCGGAGATGATCTGAAGAAGCGTCGACCTAAAAACACCCCTGTAGGAGCTGCCGCAGGCTGCGATCTTTTGATCTCCAGAGCAAGATCAAGAGATCGCAGCCTCGTTGCACTCGACAGCTCCTACAGGGTGCCTCGCTTAGCGTGGATATTGCTCATCACTGACCTGTTCCATCCAGTCCACCACCTTGCCATCCAGCGCTTCCGCGATCGCAATATGACTCATCGCCGTCGTCGGCGCCGCTCCATGCCAGTGCTTGGCACCCGGGGCAATCCACACGGTATCGCCCGGCCGGATTTCCCGCACTGGCTGCCCCCACTCCTGCACGAAGCCTGCCCCCGAGGTGACGATCAATGTCTGCCCCAGCGGATGGGTATGCCACGCCGTTCGCGCGCCAGGCTCAAACGTTACGGTCGCGCCACTGACCCGCGCCTCGTCGGTACCTTTGAACGGCGCATCCACCCGCACCGTGCCGGTAAACCAGTCAGCCGGTCCCTTGGCAGACGGTTGCGAGCCATTCGGCGTGACCGTGACACGCGGGGTTTCGGTAGCCTGCACCTCGCCGGCCAGCAGCGAGAGCGTCAGCGCAGAAGCAGCGATCGGGTTCATGGCGGTTCCTCCGGATGAATAATGCAGCCACTGTAGCGATCTGCACTCTTTAAATAATCGTCTAGAATCCGAAAAAACTTATGCAGGACAATCATCAATGCTTCGGGAAAACGCCACCGACCTGCTCGCCTTTCTCGCCGTTGCCCGTGAACGCAGTTTCACCAAGGCCGCGGCCAAACTCGGCGTGTCGCAATCGGCGCTCAGCCACACCATTCGCAGTCTCGAGGCGCGACTCGGCCTGCGTCTGCTGACCCGCACCACGCGCAGCGTTTCGCCGACCGAAGCCGGCGAACACCTGCTGCAGACCATCGGCCCGCGCTTCGAGGAAATCGAGGTGGAACTGGCCGCCCTGAGCAACCTGCGCGAGACCCCGGCGGGAAAGATCCGCATCAGCGCCACCGACCACTCGCTGAACTGGATCCTGCGTCCGGTGTTGCAGGATTTACTGCCGCAGTATCCTGATGTGTCCGTCGAGGTTTGCTGTGACTATGGCTTCGTCGACATCGCCGGTCAGGGCTTCGATGCCGGCGTGCGCCTCGGCGAAGACGTCGCACAGGGCATGATCGCCACCCGCATCGGCCCGGACATGCGCATGGCCGTGGTCGGCTCGCCCGCCTACTTCGCCCGTCGCGCTGCGTTACAAACCCCGCGCGACCTGACCGACCACGCCTGCAACAACCTGCGTCTGCCAACCAATGGCGGGCTGTATTCATGGGAGTTCGAAAAGGATGGCGAAAGCCTGAAAGTGCGCGTCTCCGGCCAGGTCACGCTGAATGGCGTGTACCCATTGCTCGACGCCGCGCTGGACGGTTTCGGTCTGAGCTACATCCCGGAAAACGTGGTTGCGCCGTTTCTGGCGGACGGTCGCTTGGTCCAGGTGCTGGGAGACTGGTGCCCGGCGTTTTCCGGTTATCACCTGTACTACCCGAGCCGACGCCAGGCAGCGCCGGCGTTTGCGTTGTTGCTGGAGGCGTTGCGCTATCGCAGTTAAGTCACTTTTTATAGCAGCCGGCAGCCCCCCCACGCTGCCTTGGCTATCTGGTTCGCCTCCAATAAAGAATTTGCCCGCACGATTGCGATTTGGCCTCGCTGGCTGCCCATGCACACGTACTCTGCGGTTTCGCCGATTACCTCGAGGGACGTCAATATCAGGCAGACGCCTGCCAAACCAAGAAATCTCTGGTGTTTCAAGTTCATGACGGTTCTGCCGTTTGGCTGGAACTGCATGATTGGCCTCGGGCACAGCTCAGCCAACTGTCAGGTTTGACAGTTTTTTAGAACAATTTGCAATTAACCGGAAGGGCTTTGCGAAGTTTAAGGACTGATCAGCCCAGCAACGCAATAAGCTGATGTCGCTGCGCATCGGTGAGCATCGGCCCAAAACCGGCTCCGGCATTGTCAGCCATGTAGCGCGGATTGCTGGTCCCCGGAATCACACAGGTCACTGCCGGATGCGCCAGGAGAAACTTCAGCGCCAGTTGCGGCCAGCTGTTCACCTGCACGTCCGAGACCCACGCCGGCAACGGCTTGCCCTTGAGCCGGGCGAGCAAATCGCCGCCGCCAAATGGCCGGTTACAGATCACCGCGACCCCGCGCTCGCGGCACAGCGGCAGGATGCGCTTTTCCACGCCTCGGTCGTCGAGGGCGTAGTTGATCTGCAGAAAATCCAGCTTCTCGGCCTTCAGCACTGCTTCGACTTCGTCATAGGCCGACGAGGTGTAATGGGTGATGCCAATGTAGCGAATCCGCCCCTGCTCCTGCCATTCGCGCAGGGTCGGCAAGTGGGTTTGCCAGTCGAGCAGATTGTGAATCTGCATCAGGTCGATGCGCTCGGTTTGCAGCAGACTGAACGACTGCTCCATCTGCGCGATACCCTCCTTGCGTCCGCGCGTCCACACCTTGGTGGCGAGAAAGGCCGGCGAGCGCGGTTCGTGGATCGACAGCAATTCACCGGTGGTCTGCTCGGCGCGGCCGTACATCGGTGAGCTGTCGATCAGTGTGCCGCCCTTCCTGAACAGCGCTTCGAGTACGGCGGGCAATTGCCGGTAAACCGGATCGCCCGGGCCGACGTCGAAACCGCGATAGGTGCCCAATCCGACCATGGGCAGTGCCTCGGAGCTGGAAGGGATGGCGCGGGTCTGCATGGTCTGGTCTCCTGCCGTGAGCGGCGCAGTGACGGTCGGCGATATGCCGCTGGCCAACGCCCGATCAATCGTGAACAGCGCCGCAGCCTGGGCAGCCAGGGCGAGCAAGCGGCGACGAGAGTAACCCTCAGTGTGGCGCATGCGGGTCCTCCTGCTGCGCGGATCTGTTGCATGGTGTGTGCGCCGGCTGTCAGGCGCAGTCGCTGAACTACACTGCCACAGCCAACCTCCCACCCCGTTAAAAGTAGCCGAATGTCCCGAACCCTGATGTCACTCGTCGTTTTCATCGTTGCCGTGTACTTGGTGCTGTGCGCCGCGCTGTTCGTGTTTCAGCGTTCGCTGATCTGGTTTCCCCAGCCTGCGGCCGTGGTTGCGGCGGATTCGCGGTTGAAACTGTCGATGCCGGACGCCGAAGTCTGGGTGACTACCAGAGAGCGCAGCGGGACGCGGGCGCTGATCTATTTCGGCGGCAATGCCGAGGACGTCTCGCGCAATCTGCCGGAGTTCACCGAGGCGTTCCCGGACTACGCGCTGTATTTCCTGCACTACCGGGGCTTTGGTGGCAGTACTGGCTCGCCATCGGAAGCGGCGATTGCCGAAGATGCGCTGGCGTTGTTCGATCAGGTCTACGCCAGTCATCCGCAGATTGCAGTGATCGGGCGCAGCCTTGGCTCGGGGGTGGCGGCGCGCCTGGCCAGTCAGCGGCCGGTGCAGAACCTGATCCTGGTAACGCCGTTCAACAGCCTTGAGGAAATCGCCGAACGGCAATACCCGTGGGTGCCGGTGAAGTGGCTGCTCAAGGATCGTTTCGAATCGGGCAAGTACGCCGCGCACATTCGCGTGCCGACATTGCTGTTGGCAGCGAGTGATGACGAGGTGATTGGACGCAGCAGTACGCAGCGGTTGTTCGAGAACTTTCCTGCGGGGGTGGCGACGCTGAAGGTGGTGCCGGACTCGGGGCATAACTCGATTTCCGAGCGAGGGGAGTATTTGCGGTGGATGGGGGATGTGTTGAATCGCTGAAAGGTGTAGCGATCATGGAGACGCCTTCGCGAGCAGGCTCGCTCCTACAGAGGGAATGCATTTCAAATGTAGGAGTGAGCCTGCTCGCGATGACGCCGGTACAGACATCACCATTTCCAGCTAATGTCCAAAGCTAAGGCTGACTGCCGCTCCGGGCATTTTCATCGCCAGAGGTGGCCGGGCGCGGCCTGACATGCTGATGCCCGGTCGGGTCGTTGAGTTGCACGGCATGACCCTTTTGCCACGCATCCGCCCCTGATGCGACAGGCGCCGGTTTGATCTCAGCGCGGGCCTTTTTCTTATCGGCGCTGTCAATGCCCAGACGCTGATCGCGCTGACGGACCATTTGCGCATCCGCCTGACCGTCAGCCGTAAAGCCCATCATCAACTGCGGCACGCCCAGTGGCAGTTGCTTGTCCTGATCGGTGTGCCAGGTGTGCCAGGTCTTGCCGTAGGTGTTGGCGAGCTTTTCCATCAGACGGGTTTCCGCCACTTGCGGAATGCCCGGTGCGACCAACTGGCCAGAAGTGACTTCGTGCGCGTGGCTGTGCCACAAGGCTTTTTCCTTCGCCGGCAATTGCGTGAACAGGCGCTGACTGATGATGTATTCCACACCCATCAGCTTGGCTTCAGCGGTGTTGCCGTCGTAGATCACGCACTGGAACACTTCCTCGTTGAGCGCCGAGCAGTAGTGATGCGCTTCCATCTGTGCGCCGGGATGGCCGCTGTAGAAATGGAAGCCATCGAGGTACATGTTCAACGCGCGGATCGGCGGTTTGTCCTGCAACCATTGCGCGCCGACTTCGAGCATTTCAGTGTCGGAGGCTTTGGCCTGGCCCGGTGTCTGCACCGGTGACTCGGTGTTGCTCATCGCACAACCGGTCAGCGCGGCGACCATCAAACCGACGGGAACCCAACGTCCCTGCAAGGTTGTATTACGCATTTTTTCGCTCCTCGGACATTCAGTGACGGGCGCTTGGGCCCTGTTCTGCAACTGAAAGCAGGAGAACGGCGGAGTTCGAAAAAATGCGCGCGGATCACACTGGAGAGATCGTCGCCAGTACGCCGATCAGGATGGTCAAGGTCAGAAAGCCGCCGAGGAAAATTGCCATCTTGTACATGTTGCGCTCCTTGATGCTGAGTGTGCGGTGCACCGGACGCTTCGGGATGAGGTCGGGGGGTGAATGTCCGCACTGCCCGGGCATTCTGAGGCTGTGGCTGTACTCAATACAGAGGCAGATGAAACAGAAAAATACGGAGCAGATGCGCATCTGATCCGCTTCGGGCATGGACCGGTATTCAGCTTGAAACTTGACGATCCACTCTGCGCCGGGTTGATCTACAGTGATTGCCGCCAACCACAATAAAAACCGGAGTGACCATGCCCGACCTCACCTTGCAGCCCAATGTTGCCGAATCCCTCAAGCGCTGGCACGAGATGATCCGCAGCGGCAATCTCGAAGCCCTGCCCGAATTGCTCGATGCCCAAGCCGTGTTCCGCTCGCCGATGGCCCACACGCCCTACCCCGGCGCGCCCGTGGTGGCGATGATCCTCAACACAGTGTTCGAGGTGTTTGAAGATTTCGCTTATCACCGCGAGTTGGCGACGGCGGATGGCCTGAATGTGATTCTTGAATTCAGCGCCAAGGTCGGTACCAAGGAGCTGAAAGGCATCGACATGATCCGCTTCGACGCCAGCGGCAAGATCGTCGAGTTTGAAGTGATGGTGCGGCCGCTGAGCGGATTGCAGGCCCTGGGCGAGGAAATGGGCCGGCGCCTCGGTGCCTATCTCGCATCCGCAAAAGCCTGAATCCCCACCGGACCGTAGGAGCTGACGAGTGCAACGAGGCTGCGATCTTTTGATCTTGATCTTCAAACGTCAAAGTCAAAGTCAAAAGATCGCAGCCTCGTTGCACTCGTCAGCTCCTACAGGTTCGGCGTATAAAAAAACCCACTGACCGTCGCCGGTTCAGTGGGTTTCGTGTGTCAGGGCCCCGGTTACAGAGCCATGTCACGTGCAGCATTTTCCTTCGGCGCTACGGCTTTATCAGCCGCAGGTGCCGCTGGAGCAGCTACCTGACCGATCACTGGAGGCGTCGGCAGTTCGAGGATCTTCGCGGTGTAAGCCCACTCGGCAGCCACTTTGGCCGGATCGCTGTTCAGCTGGGTGCCGTAGCTCGGCACGATCTGGTGCAGCTTGGTCTGCCACTCAGGGGTTGCGACTTTGTCTTTGAAGACTTTCTGCAGCACGCTCAGCATGATCGGTGCAGCAGTCGATGCGCCTGGCGATGCGCCCAGCAGGCCGGCGATCGAGCCGTCTTGCGAAGCAACGATCTCGGTGCCCAGTTTCAGCACGCCACCAGCGGCTTCATCACGCTTGATGATTTGCACGCGCTGGCCGGCTTGCCACAGGCGCCAGTCTTCGGCCTTGGCGTTCGGGAAGTATTCCTTCAGCGCGTTCAGACGATCTTCATCCGACAGCATCAGTTGACCGGCAAGGTACTCGACCAGCGGGTATTCCTTGATGCCGACCTTGGTCATTGGCCAGATGTTGTGGGTGGTGGTGCTGGTCAGCAGGTCGAAGTACGAACCTTCCTT
The DNA here is from genome assembly GCF_057291835.1 of Pseudomonas sp. 1L-B-1-E-C1. NCBI lineage: Bacteria > Pseudomonadati > Pseudomonadota > Gammaproteobacteria > Pseudomonadales > Pseudomonadaceae > Pseudomonas > Pseudomonas sp. 1L-B-1-E-C1. The sequence continues at coordinate 88,024 of NZ_JBXAWN010000013.1, forward strand.
GAGGAACTTGGTGCTGAAGGTCGCGAACGGGCCAAACAGAATGACGCGCTTGCCGTCCAGAACACGGGTGTCCAGGTGCGGAACCGACATCGGTGGCGCGCCAACCGAAGCCTTGCCGTAGGCCTTGGCCAGATGCTGCTCGGCAATAGTCGGATTCTCGGTCACCAGGAACGAGCCGCCAACCGGGAAGCCTGCGTATTCCTTGGCTTCAGGAATGCCCGACTTCTGCAGCAGGTGCAAGGCACCGCCGCCAGCACCGATGAACACGAACTTGGCGTCGGTTTCGGTTTTGCTGCCGTCTTTCAGGTTTTTGTAGCTGACACGCCAGGTGCCATCGGCGTTCTTGGTGATGTCTTCGACTTCGCTCGACAGTTTCAGATCGAAGTTAGGCTTGGTCTGCAGGTGAGCGGCGAACTGGCGGGTGATTTCGCCGAAGTTCATGTCCGTACCCAGCGGGCTCCAGGTGGCCGCGATTTTCTGGTTCGGGTCACGCCCTTCCATCATCAGCGGCACCCACTTCTTGATCACCGCCGGATCTTCGGAGTACTGCATGCCGGCGAACAGCGGGCTCGCCTGCAGAGCCTCGTAGCGTTTTTTCAGGAACTTGATGTTGTCATCGCCCCACACGAAGCTCATGTGCGGCGTGGTGTTGATGAACGAGCGAGGGTTCTTCAGCACTCCCTGCTGAACCTGCCACGCCCAGAACTGACGCGACACCTGGAACGCTTCGTTGATCTCGACGGCTTTCGGGATCGTTACGTTGCCCTTGTCGTCTTCCGGGGTGTAGTTCAGCTCGGCAAGGGCCGAGTGACCGGTACCGGCGTTGTTCCAGCCGTTGGAGCTTTCCAGGGCGACGCCGTCGAGGCGCTCGACCATCTCCATCGACCAGCTCGGTTCCAGCTCATTGATCCACACACCCAGGGTGGTGCTCATGATGCCGCCGCCGATCAGCAGGACGTCAACTTTCTTCGCTTCGGCAGCATTGGCAGACGACATCCCCATCGCCAAAGCCAGCCCCAGCAAGGCTGTGTTCACTTTCTTAAACATCTGTTGCACCTATGATAAAACGCCTTCCGCCCGTCGTTGTTATCAGTCTGCGTTGCGCTTTGTTGACGCTCAGGCTGGCGTCGCGCAATCCGGCACACTTCAATATTGACGGGTGGGCACACAAGGCCGATATGTGGCATCGACCTCAGTTAATGTCCCTTCTGAACTGACTTCTTATCGTTATTGGCTTCAGCTGCTTGAGCGACAGGGATCCCGTCGGCCCGCCTCAAAGGCAGACCAACCGAATTAGGTCAAAGCAAATTGGCGCGGAGAATATCACGTCAGGCAAACCCGCGCGTCTGTTCCCGACCCAAGAGTTCTTTCACTGATGAACTTATCGGCCGTCGGGTGCGAAACATGATGTCAATTACGCATCTCACACACACTTTCGCGGGCCCATTATCGCAATGCGCTGAATCAATCCTTACGGCTCGTTATCCATCAAGAAAATATTCTGCTACGTTGTACGATGACTGATGAATTCTCTTCAGTCCTTCCAACCCGATAACAATAAGGAAACAACATGACCAAGTCCCGCCTCCTGATCGGTTTTCTCTGCGCCTTCAGCGCATATGCCATGGCCGCCACTGCCCCGGCGGAAAAGGAAGTTGCCCAGGCAGTCGACCACCTGACCCAAGCGATGCTGCACAAAGACATCGCCGAACTGAACGCGCTTACTGCGCCGAACCTGACCTACGGCCACTCCAGTGGCAAGATTCAGAACAAGCAGGAATTCATCGCCGACATCGAAACCGGCCGCAGTGCATTCAAGACCCTCGAGATGCAAAAGCAGACCATCACCCTGTCCGGCGATACCGCGCTGGTGCGCCACCACTTCTCCGCACAGGCGTTGAAAGGGACCGAGGTGATTCCAACCGAAATCGAGAATTTCCAGATCTGGCAGAAGCAAGGCGGGAAGTGGTTGTTGGTGGGACGGCAGGCGTTCAAATTTTGATTGAGGGCACATTGGCCTGATTCAGTGTTGCCCGAGCTGGCCTCTTCGCGAGCAAGCTCGCTCCCACAGGGTTCGGCGGTGTCGAGTCCTTTGTGGGAGTGAGCCTGCTCGCGATAGCGCCAGTCCAGACAACCAAAAACCCTCATCTGAATATCACAACCGAAACCGATCCACCGACCGCGCCAACTGCCCGGCCAGATTCGACAACTCGTCCGTGGTCGTCGCGGTCTGCCCGATCACCCGGCTATTGCCCTCGCTCATTTCGGCAATCATCTCCACCTGATGGGCGATTTCGTTACTGGCCATACTCTGTTCGCCAATCGTGCGAGTGATGTCGTTGACCAGTTGTGTGGTGCTCAGCGTGGCATCAAGGATTTCCCGAATCGCTCGCTCGACTTCCGCCGTCACCGCCATGCCCTTGTCGACCTGCGCCACACCCGCCTCCATGCTGCTGACCGCCTCGCGCGTGCTGTTCTGAATGCGAGCGACCATCGCGGCGATCTCCTGGGTCGAGGCGCTGGTGCGTGCCGCCAGACTGCGCACTTCATCCGCGACCACGGCGAATCCTCGGCCCTGTTCACCCGCGCGCGCCGCCTCGATCGCGGCGTTGAGGGCCAGCAAATTGGTCTGGTCGGCGATGCTCTTGATCACTTGAATGATATTGAAGATCGCCTCGGACTCCTGATCCAGTGTGCGGATCACCTGCGCCGACTGCTGCGCCGAGCGGGCGATGCCGTCCATGTCGCTGACAACCTGGTGAATCACTCCCCCGCCCTCCTTGGCCAGGTTTTCGGCCTGATTGGCCATGCTCAGGGCGCGTTCGGCGTGGCGGGTGATTTCTTCGATGCTGGCGGTCATCTGGCTGGCGGCGGCGGCCATGGTCCCGGCGGCGACGCTTTGTTGCTGGCTGCTGTCGGCGACCTGATGGCAGCCGTGGCTGAGCTGCTCGCTCATGCCGCTGACGCCGTGGGCGTTGCGCCGCACCACGTCGATCATATTGCGCAGATCGCGCTGCATGGTCGCCAGCGTGCGGATCAAGGCACTGGCTTCGTCTTTGCCGCTGGGCTCGACAATCGGTTCGCTGAGATTGCCATGGGCGATGCTTTCGGCGATGTGGCTGGCGGATTTGAGCGGCCCCATGATACTCAGGATCACCCAGCGCCCCTGAATCAGCAGCAGCAACAGACTGACGACCAACACCACTCCCAGCGCAAGATTGGCGTGGCGGATGGCCGCTTCGGTGCCTTCGCTGGTGTGCAGGGTGTTGTTTTCGATCAGTTCGCTGAGCGCGCCCATCTGCTCTTCGAGCTGAGTGAAGGCGCTATTGAAAGTACCAAGCTGCTGCTGGGCGGCGTCCGGGTTGTCCAGCGCCACAGCGACAATCCGCTCGCCAGACTTGATGTAGGTATCGAGGCTCGGCTTGATCTGCTCCAGCGCCGTGCGCAATGTCGGATTGATCGGCAGTTTCAGGTTGTCATCCAGCACCTCGCGAAAATGCCCGGCATGCTCGGCCAGCGAATCGCGCACTTCAGCGGCGGTGCCGGTGCTTTTGCCCAAACCCACCAGCATCGCCGAATAGACATCGGCGCGCAGGGCGTCGTGCATCATGTCGGCTTCCATGTGATTGCGCAGCGCGCTCATGCTCACCGTGTTATCGCTGACCGCCGTGGCCATCCGCAAATTGCCGACGTAACTGACCAGACTCACGATCAGCGCCGTCAGCAGACTGGTCGCAATCAGCAACACCAAACGCAGTTTGATCGACACCGTGGAATCTCCCGTGGGCACGCTGGATTGCGCTTGTCGGATTTCAGTTAAGCCTATCTGGATAGAACTGCCGACACAGAGCGTATCGGCTGATGTCAGTGGCGACTTGAATCCGGCAAAACTTTTCAAGCGCAGGCCCAGTCAGACTTTGCAGCGCCGATGGATTACGTCTTCATCGCCGGTTAACCCTGGCGGGCTATGAATCCATCGCTTCGAACATTCATGCAGCTGAAGGAAACGCTTATGAAACGCGCACTGTGGTTTGGCCTGCTCGGCACCCTGGCAATCGGCACCGCACAGGCGGCAACGGAGAAAGTCGCGATCAATCTGGTCAGCGCCGACGGTGCGCCGCAGGCGATCGGTTCGGTCACGGTCAGCGAAACGCCTTACGGTCTGCTGTTTACCCCTGAGCTGAAATCATTGCCGGCCGGCATTCACGGCTTCCATGTCCATGAAAACGGCAGTTGCGAAGCGGGCACCAAAGATGGCGTCAAAGGCGCGGCACTGGCCGCTGGCGGGCACTTCGATCCGGCGAAAACCGGCAAGCATCTTGGCCCGTACGCGGACGGGCATCTGGGTGATCTGCCAGCGGTATATGTGACGACTGACGGTGTCGCCAACTATCCGGTGCTGGCGCCGCGGCTGAAGAAAATCTCCGAGATCAAGGGCCACGCCCTGATGATTCACGCCGGCGGCGATAACCATTCCGACATGCCCAAGCCACTGGGCGGTGGCGGCGACCGCATGGCCTGCGGGGTGATCTGATCCGACTGAGCGGGATAATGCCCTGACCCAAGGCTTTTTTCCGCTCACGGAACTCCGGCGCGCCGATTATCTCTGAAGCTATGTAGTCCCTTCCCTTTTTGCTTCGCGCTTGTGGAGGAACACGTCATGCGCAAGTTAGTCCTGATTTCTTCTTTAATGCTTTGCCTGCCGGTCGGTTCGGCGCTGGCCCGCGTTGACGCGGGTGACGTCGCCACGTCGGCAGGTGTCTCCGCGTCGCTGTACTCGACCTTCAAGGATGACAAAATGGTGATTCCGGCCCGTGACGACGTGTCTGCCTTTGTCGCCAGCGGCGGGGCCATTCGTGGGGTTTATCTTGAGTCGGTACTGCAACAGGTGCGTCAGGCCAACCCTGGCTTGAACGCCAGCGATGAAGACCTGGCCAATGCCATTCTGGTGCAATACGAAGGCGTGCAGCAGTAGTCACGAGGGAAGCAGCGGCCGATGGACGGCCGCTGAGTGCGCATAGGCAAATATGTCCGACGGCCTCTATGATGGAGGCCATGACGACGACCGTGCCCTTGCGCTCACCCTGCCCACCCGGCGCCTGCATCTGCGGGCGCGATCCTTTGCTGGAAACGCCCGGCGCCGATTTGCGCATTCTGCGCCTGACTCGTGCCGAGGAGAAAATCCTCCTGGCGCGTCTGGAACAACTCAAAGACCTCGACGATCTCAAACGCTTGCAACAGCGCATGTATGAGCAGTTGGGCATTCGCGTCGACGTCGCGCCCGGTTTCAACGAAGTACGCACCATGCGCGGCATTGCCATTCAGATCGACGATCTGCCGGGGCTGTGCCGCAAGACCCGTGCGGCGATCCCTGCGGCGATTCGCAAAGGCCTGGAAAATCACCCGCAAATCGCCTTCGAACTGCTCAACGCCCACGACTTGCTGCGCGACACCTGATCACTTTTTCATGCCGACCCGTTTGCGCATTTCGGCAGTGATGGTCTGACGGGTTTTCTTCATGTCTGCCCACGGTTCGTCACCAACCTCTGCCAGACGCTCGTGAACATTGTGAATGTTCCACTGATTGCCGCCCTTGAGCTCGGCGACCTCCTCGCGATACACCGGCACCGATACCGGCATGCCTTCACGGGCCCGCGCGGCATAGGCACAAATGGTGGTTGCGCCGAGACCGTTGCGCAGGTAATCGATGAAGATCCGTCCGACCCGGTTTTTCGGCCCCGACACTGCTGAAATTCGATCGGGCAGCAGGTTAGCCATGTGGCTGACGATGGCGTGACTGAAGTCCTTCACTTCGTCCCAGCCATGTTTGCGTGTCAATGGCACGACCAGGTGGATACCCTTGCCGCCGCTGGTTTTCAGGAAGGCCTTGAGCCCCAGCTCATCGAGCACGGTGAGGGTCAGCGCGGTGGCTTCGACCATGCTCTTCCATGGCAGCGCCGGATCCGGGTCGAGGTCGAGGACGAAGCGATCGGGCTTGTCCAGATCCACCGTCGTGGCGTTCCAGGTGTGTAGCTCCACGGTGCTCATCTGCACCGCGCCGACCAGCGCTTCAGGGTTGTTGATCATCATCACTGGCTGGCCGGTGACATCTTTGTCCAGTGCGGTGATGCCGGGAATGGCCAGCCGATCGGCGTTCTTCTGAAAGAACAGTTCACCGGCGATACCGTCCGGCGCACGCACCAGCGCGACCGGGCGATCCTTGAGTTGCGGCAGGATGTATTCGGCAACGCTGGCGTAATACTGCGCCAGCTGCATTTTGGTCGTGCCGCTGACCGCGTCGATCACCCGATCAGGGTGAGTGATGCGCACCTTGCCGCCGGCCAGTCCCGCTTGCGACGGCGCGGTTTCGGCTTTGCTGGCAGCAGTTTTCTTCGCCGGTTTCTTCGCGGCGGGTTTGGTTTTTTCGGTCTTCTCGGATTTTTCGGATTTGGCAGCTTTCACAGGCTTCGCTCGCTCCTCTGTAATGTCCTTGGCCGGTTTGTCATCACGCAGACCGTGGAACACGGCATGGCGCACCGAGCCGTCCTTGGTCATTTCCGCGAACGCCACTTCCGCCAGCAGTTTCGGCTTCAGCCAGTGCACGCCCTTGGCCTCGAAACCACTCGGCGGATTGACCACCGCCGCGCTCTTGGTCTGTAACGGCTTGAGCTGGGCAAGGATGCTTTTCAACGTGGTTTCATTGAATCCGGTGCCGACCTTGCCGGCATAGCGCAACTCGCCGCTGTCACGGTCGTGCAGGCCCAGCAGCAACGCGCCGAAAGCACTGCGCGCACCTTTGGGATCTGTGTAGCCAACGATGACGAATTCCTGCCGGTGCTTGCACTTGAGCTTGATCCAGTCGCCGCTGCGCCGAGACACATAAGGCGAGCCAAGACGCTTGCCGATCAGGCCTTCCATTTGCATCTGGCAGGCGCTGTTGAGCAACGCATCCGGGGTTTCTTCGAAAGCTTCGGAGAAGCGCAGCGGTGAAGAATCTTTCTGTGCGCCGAGGATGGTGCTCAGCGCCGCGCGGCGCTCTTCGACCGGCACATCACGCAGGTCGACACCGTTGAGAAACGGCAAGTCGAACAGGTAATAAACAATGTTGCCGCTACGCCCGGCATCGAAGGCATTCTGCAGCGCCTGAAAATCCGGCACGCCCTGCTCGTTGGCCACCACCATCTCGCCATCGAGCCAACCCGATTCAAGGCCCAGCGCCGCCAGCGCCTTGGCCTGCTGAGGCAATTTGTGCGTCCAGTCGTGGCCGTTGCGGGTGAACAGCTGCACCTCGTCATGATCAATCCGCGCCATGATTCGGTAACCGTCGAATTTGATCTCATAGCTCCACTGCCCTTCGGGTGCGCTATCGACCAGCGTCGCCAGTTCCGGTTTGATCAGCGCCGGCAGTTTGGCCTTGCGAGCGCCGGTGAGCTGGCCCGAGGCCTGTTTGCGCGACTTGGCCGGAGCCTTCTTGACCGGTTTCGCCTGTTCCGCGGCCAGCGTGGGTTTGCCGACAATTGTGCGTTCGCTGAGCACGCTGTCGGGCTCGGCGACCAGCACATCGAAATCATCCTGCGGGCGTGCGGCATTGTCCTGATGCTTGATCAGAAACCATTGTTCTTTCTTGCCCGGCATGTGCGTGCGCACCAGATTCCACACGCCGCCGAGCTTCTCGCCTTGCAACTCGAACTTGAGCCGGCCCTTCGCGTAGGCCTTGTGCGGATCCTCCAGCGGAATCCACACGCCGCGATCCCAGACGATCACATCGCCAGCGCCGTAATGCCCCTCGGGAATGCTGCCTTCGAACGTCGCGTAATCGAGCGGATGATCCTCGACATGAATCGCCAGGCGCTTGACCTTGGGATCGAGCGACGGCCCCTTCGGCACCGCCCAGCTCTTCAGCGCGCCATCGAGTTCCAGGCGAAAGTCGTAATGCAGGTGCGAAGCGTCGTGCTTCTGGATGCAGAACTGCAAAGCATGATCCTTGGCAGACTTGCGCCCCGGGCGCTTGACCGCAGCCGGTTCCGAAGTCGCGGAAAAATCACGCATGCGGTTGTAATCGTCGAGGTTCCTGTTCATGAGCACACCGATGGCAAACGGGTTCTGGTATGCAGAAGAGCGACACGGCGGCGGAAAAATTCAATCGACGTAAAAAAGCCCCGGACGGATGGAGCGGCCGGGGCTTGTAACGACACATCCAGTAATTGCCTGGGCTGGCTAAACAGGGTACGGACGCTAAGGTTTTTTCTGGATCTTGAAAGGGAGGCTATGGAATGCCTGCTGCTGCAAAAGCCTGTCGTCTGAGAAAGGGTCGGTACTCTGAAACCGGAAGGATTTATCTGCTTACAGCCGTGGTTAATCAACGTGAGCGTGTTTTTGCCAACTGGCACGACGGTAGATTGGTGGTAACCGAGTTGAGACGGTGCAGTGAAGCCGGGTTAGCCACCTCTCTGGCTTGGGTCGTAATGCCAGACCACCTGCATTGGCTCGTTGAGCTTAATGAGGGCTCGCTTGCAGATTTGATGTGTCGCGTTAAATCGCGAAGTTGCCAGGCATACAACCGAAGACATGGCCGCCAGGGACAATTATGGCAGCGAGGGTATTACGACCGCGCCTTGAGGCGGGATGAAGATCTCAAAGCCGCTGCGCTCTACGTCGTCAAGAATCCTGTGCGAGCCGGTCTGGTGGCGCGCCTGGGGGAGTACCCGCTGTGGGACGCAATCTGGCTCTGAAGATCAAAAGATCGCAGCCTTCGGCAGCTCCTACAGTTACACCGTATTCCAAATGTAGGAGCTGCCGAAGGCTGCGATCTCTTATCTTCGAAAACGCCGCACCATGCGAGCCGGTCTGGTGGCGCTTGGGGGATTACCCTGTGTGGCCGTCATTTGGCTTTGAAGATCAAAAGATCGCAGCCTTCGGCAGCTCCTACAGTTGCACCGTATTCCAAATGTAGGAGCTGCCGAAGGCTGCGATCTCTTATCTTCGAAAACGCCGCACCATGCGAGCCGGTCTGGTAGCGCTTGGGGGATTACCCTGTGTGGCCGTCATTTGGCTTTGAAGATCAAAAGATCGCAGCCTTCGGCAGCTCCTACGGTTGCACCGTATTTCAAATGTAGGAGCTGCCGAAGGCTGCGATCTTTTATTTTTGAAAACGCCGCACTCGGTGCAGGCAGGGCCACCATACGAGCCGGTCGCGTGGCGCGCCTGGGGGATTACCCTTTCTGGCTCTGAAGATCAAAAGATCGCAGCCTTCGGCAGCTCCTACGGTTGCACCGTATTTCAAATGTAGGAGCTGCCGAAGGCTGCGATCTTTTGATGTTGCGTCAGGCTTGTCCTTTGGCCTGCTGTTCCAGATGGACCTGCAGATCCGGATCAATCTGTAAGGCTGCGGCCAGCTCATCGAGATAGCTGCGTTCGGCGTCCTGTTGATCGTCCACCAGCATCGCGCTGGCCAGGTACATTTCGGCGGCTACGGCCGGATCGCCACCCGCGGACTCTGCTACTTCACCGGGATCCAGCGGTTTGGCGACTTCGGCGTCGAGCCATTGCTGCAACTGCGGATCCGCGGTGTGTTTGCCGATTTCGCTGCCGATCAGGTGCTTCTCTGCGTCGTCGATACGTCCGTCGGCCTTGGCAGCGGCGATCAAGGCGCGCAGTACCGCGTGGCTGTGGGTTTCGATTTGCGGGCCGGCGAGCAGGTCGGCGGTTTGTGGCAGGTCTGGCGGCGCCTTGCTAGCCTGGCTGCGTTGCCAGGCTTGATACGCCTGGTAGGCCATCATGCCCAGCGAAGCGAGGGCCGCGTAATGGGTGCCGCCGGAACGACTTCGGTTGCCGCCACCCAAGGCACTTCCCAAGCCGCCACCACCGAGCAAGCCTCCCAGTAACCCACCCAAGCCGCCGAGTCCGCCGGAAGCCGCGCCAGCACCTGCGCGGGTCTGCCCTCCACCGCCCAACAGGCCGCCAAGCAATCCGCCCAGGCCATCGCCGGCCGCAGCACCACGTTGTTGTCCCGCCGAGGCCTGGCCTCGCAGCAGTTGTTCGAGCAAATCGCTGGTGTTCATGTCGTCATCCTCAAGGCCCCGGCCCGATTGCGTCAGGCAACGATAGACCGACGCGGCCATAGCGCCAGCACCGTTTGGCTGACGCCCGTTAATCGATAAATCGCCACCCGAGAAATTTTCCGCCAGCCAGCTAAGATTCAAGGGTGGTGAACCTTATCCCGGCCAAACCGGTCGATAGCTGCAACCCGACCCGGTTTGCCGACGCCCTTCCTGACGGTGGGCGATACCCGGCTTGCTTCACTTTCTGGAGAACGCCCCCGTGATATCCACCGTACACATCGCCAGGCTGAAAGCATGGGGCGCCCATGGTTTTACCGCGACCGGCGTGGTCACCGCCTTCCTTGCCACCCTCGCCCTGCTGGAAAACCAGCCGATCCATTGCCTGATGTGGCTGGGCGTAGCGCTGATCGTCGACGGCCTCGATGGCGCACTGGCGCGCAAGGTCAATGTGCAATCGGTGTTGCCGAGTTTCGACGGCTCGATTCTTGATCTGGTGATCGACTACCTGACTTATGTGTTCATCCCGGCACTGTTTATCTACCGCTACATTCCCCTCCCCGATTACACCTTGTTGCTGACGGTGTCGGTGATTCTGGTGTCCTCGCTGTTCTGCTTCTGCAACGTCAACATGAAGAGCAAGGACAACTATTTTGTCGGTTTCCCGGCGGCATGGAACGTGGTTGCGTTGTGTCTGTACATCATTGGCCCGGGGCCGTGGATCACCTTCCTGACAGTGATAGGTCTGGCGCTGCTGACGGTGACGCGGATGAAGTTCCTGCACCCGTTCCGCGTGCGCCGCTTCATGCCGATCAACATTGCCGTCACCGCGATCTGGCTGCTGTGCAGTTTGTCGCTGGTGCTCAATCACCCGGTGGTCAACCCGATGGTGATGGGTCTGTGGTTGCTGATGTCGGCTTACTTCCTGGGGATCTGCATCTGGCGCACGGCGCTGGAGTGGTTTGATCGCGGCCATTGAAATAAACACCTCCCCCTGTAGGAGTGAGCCTGCTCGCGAATGCGGTGGTTCCATCAATATAAACGTTGTCTGGCACACCGCTTTCGCGAGCAGGCTCGCTCCCACAGAGATTCTTCATCGATCAGGAGATCCGATGCGGACTAACGTTTGGTAATCACCACTTCCAGATATTCACTCGGCACCACCAGCGACTCGTCCCCCGCCCGATTCGAGCGATTGAGCAACTCCATCAGATCATCCTCCAGCGCCTGCCCAGCCTCCGGCGACAACACCGCAAAAGCCTTGTGCACCGGCCCGTACCAGTGCCGAAAGATGTCAATGAAGTGCGCCGCCGAGCGGTAGCGGAAGTTGAAGTGGTTGCGCGTCACGCGTACGACAAAATCGCGATCATCGAACTGCTTGTGCAGCCATGCATCCGAGCCCCAATTCGAGGGAGGCTGTGCAACCGCAGGCGGTGGCAGATGCTGACCGAGGATCTTGAACATCTGCCCGACGAAGCCTTCCGGCGTCCAGTTCGCCATACCGATCCGCCCGCCGCGACGACAGACCCGGCCCAGCTCGGCAGCGGCGGTGACCTGATCGGGCGCGAACATCACGCCGAACGTCGACAACACGGCGTCGTAGCTTTCATCGGGAAACGGCAGCGCCTCGGCATCGGCCACCTGAAAAATCACCTCCAGATGCTCGGCCCGGGCGCGATCCTGACCACGCTCCAGCAGCGCCGCCACGTAATCGGTCGAGGTCACTACACACCCGCGCCGCGCCGCTGCCAGGGTTGCATTGCCGTTGCCAGCAGCGACATCCAACACCTGTTCATCACAGCGCAGATCGCAGGCCTCGGCGAGGCTTTCGCCGACGATTTGCAATGTGGTGCCGATCACGGCGTAGTCGCCACTGGTCCAAGCGACTTTCTGACGTTCCTTCAGGGCAGTGAGATCAATCGGGGTACTCATGACAGCGAGCTCCGTGGCAGAGAGAATGCACAGGCTGCGACGCGGACCGTGCTTGCTCACTATCGCGCCGAGGCTGCCCGGCGTCCCTGTCAATCGTCCGGCAACCCCGTAAACCGGGCACTTTGCCGATGAGCGGCGGGAATCTGTCAAGCCCCTGATACACCTTGCGCATTGCCAGCGTCGCGGGATTGGTTTCTGATGCGGGCTCGCCTACGCAAAGGACTCGACCGATGTCACTGCACCTCGACTGGCTCGCCGCGCACATGCAACACAGCGATCGCTACGCGGCGTGGATTCACCAACAATTCCACTACGAGTACGCCGACCAGCCCCTGGCTCAATGGCAGCGCGAATTTGCCGAAGGCCAAAGCAACGGCGAATGGTCGTGCCTGATTGCCATGGACGGTGAACGACTGCTCGGTGGTGCTGCACTCGCTCGCAACGACTTGGCCGATCGCGCCGATCTCGGCCCATGGCTTGCCTGTGTATTCGTCGACCCTGAGGCGCGCGGGCAAGGCCTGGCTGAGCAACTGATTGAAGGGATTTGCGACGCAGCAAAGCAGCGTGGGGTATCGCGTTTGTACTTGCACACGCAAGACAAACACGACTACTACGGCAAACGCGGTTGGCAGCTATTGGAGCGTTTCCAAGCGTGGGAAAAACAACAATGGCTCATGGTCCGCGACCTGTGAGCCATTGTTTGTTTGATCAGGCTGCAGGTGCTTTCGCCTCCTCCAGCAACTGCTTGATCATCTGCTCCTGCTCCGCATAGCGACCTTCACCGAAGTGGCTGTAACGCACCTGCCCCTTGGCATCGATCAGGTAATGCGCCGGCCAGTATTGGTTGTCGAAGTTGCGCCAGATCGCATAGTCGTTGTCGATCGCTACCGGGTAGGTGATGCCGAGTTTTTTCACCTGATCCCTGACGTTGTCGATGATGCGCTCGTAGCCATACTCCGGCGTATGCACGCCGATCACCACCAGGCCGTCCTTCTCGTATTTCTGCGCCCAGTCCTTGACGTACGGCAGGGTGTGCTGGCAGTTGATGCAATCGTAGGTCCAGAAGTCCACCAGCACCACTTTGCCGCGCAGGGATTCGGCGTTCAGTTCCGGTGAGTTGAGCCACTGCACAGCGCCCGACAGCGACGGCATTGTGCCTTGAGCCTGGTCCGTCATCGAATCGGCGCGGACCTTGCTGACAAAGTAGTCGACCACTTTCGGCACGTTCTCCAGGACGTTTTTCTCGACGCTGGCCACGCCTTCCGAAGAGGTGCTGGCAAGCAAAGTCTTGTCGACGCCCGTTGCTATCACCGCGACGGTAGCGAGCACCGCAACTCCGGCACCACGGCGCAACCAGCCACTGAACGGGATCGATGGTTTCAGCCGATTGACCAGACCGCGCCCGGCGAAGATCAACGTGCCCAGCGACAACGCACTGCCAGCGCCGTAAGCCAGCAGCAACAGACTGGTCTGCGCATTGGCACCTTGCAGCATCGCGCCGGTGAGAATCACTCCAAGGATCGGCCCGGCACACGGCGCCCACAAAAGGCCGGTGGCGACACCGAGCATGATCGAGCCCATCGGTCCGGCTCGTTTACGGGTGTCCGGATCAAGACGATTGCCCAGGGCGACGAAGGGCTTGGTCAGCCAGTCACCGACGCGGGCCGAGATCAGCGACAGGGCGAACAGCGCCATGACGAACAAGGCAACGTGGCGGCCGGTGTTGCTGGCCTGAATCACCCACTCGCTGCTGACCACGGCAAGGCTGGAGATCAGCGCAAAGGTCAGCGCCATGCCGGCGAGGGTGAGCAGGATCGAGGAACGTGTACGGTTGGCGCCAGCGAACAGAAACGGCACCACCGGCAGGATGCACGGACTGAGGACGGTCAGCAGACCGCCGAGAAATGCGATGAGGTACATGACGGGGTCACCTTGAATGTGGGGGGGCTGGGCACGCAACCAGGCAGCGAGGGAAACGCGCCCTCGCTAACCTGCTTTATTAACGCCGTGGCTCATGCGTTCTGGCCGTCCAGCAACTGCCCTTGTGGCGTGCGACTGGCACCGTTTTCTGCGATCAGTTGGCCTTGCGGCGTACGGCTGGAACCATCAGCGGCAACCATCTGGCCCTGCGGCGTACGGCTGGAACCATCAGCGGCAAGCGTCTGGCCCTGCGGCGTGCGGCTGGAACCATCAGCGGCAAGCGTCTGGCCTTGCGGCGTGCGGCTGGAGCCGTCAGCGGCGATCAGTGCATCGCTGCCCTCCTTCGCCACTGTGCTCAGCTGGAAGCAGGTGCTGCTGGCGCAACTGCTCTGCTCCACGGCACTGTTGGCGTGGGCGGCGGCACCGGTGAAAGCGAAGGCTGCTGCGGTCAGAAAGCGCGAGACGTTGTTCATGGCAAAACTCCTTGCAGAAAAAGTAGGGATGGTTCAGTTCTGGTTGTTGCAGCCGTCAGCGAATTTGCTGTAATCCAGCTCGCGGGTTTTGCCAGCGGAATCGAGGTAGGTCATGCGCGCCTCGGTGATGCCGCAGGTCACTGAAGTGTCTTCAGTCATCGACAGTACTTTCTGGATATCCAGATGGGTGCCGTAGGTGTAGGTTTGCCGGCTGACGTCAGCTTCGGCGTGGGCCGACAGGGTGCAGATGTTCAGAGCGGCGAACAGGCAGGCGGCGAATACGGATTTGTTGTTCATGGTGTAGTCCTCAAGGCTTCAGTGGGTTTGAGCCGAGGCGATCTGTGCGTGCCTCGATGGAGCCTATTTGAGGCCCCCGAGGTATCGCGTCTGTGTCAGGAAAGGACGAGAATCACTCGTTGTGTATCCACGCCTTGTGTAGATACACAGCGATACAAAACCCGCAGAAAATCGCGTTTTTGCGTCGGCGTGTATCCGCCGTCAGGGCAGATACACTGCAATACAAAGGCAGGCAGGCGTGCGGTCAACGGCGCTATAGACTGCACGGCATTCCCCCTTTGACAGAGGCTTGAACCGATGGAACATGTCGATCACATTCTCATCGTCGACGACGACCGCGAGATCCGTGAACTGGTAGGCAACTACCTGAAGAAAAACGGCCTGCGCACGACAGTGGTCGCCGATGGCCGGCAGATGCGCAGCTTCCTGGATGCCAATACGGTCGACCTGATCGTGCTCGACATCATGATGCCTGGCGACGATGGCCTGCAGCTGTGCCGCGAATTGCGTGTGGGCAAACACAAGGCGACGCCGGTGCTGATGCTCACCGCGCGCAACGATGAGACCGACCGCATCATCGGTCTGGAAATGGGCGCCGACGATTACCTGAGCAAACCCTTCGCCGCACGTGAGTTGCTGGCGCGGATCAACGCGGTGTTGCGCCGCACCCGCATGTTGCCGCCGAACCTGGTGGTCACCGAAGCCGGACGCCTGCTGGCCTTCGGTCGTTGGCAACTGGACACCTCGGCCCGGCATCTGCTCGACAGCGACGGCACCATGGTCGCCCTCAGCGGCGCCGAATACCGCTTGCTGCGGGTGTTTCTCGACCATCCGCAACGGGTGCTCAGCCGCGATCAGCTGCTCAATCTGACCCAGGGCCGCGAGGCCGATCTGTTCGACCGCTCCATCGATCTGCTGGTCAGCCGCTTGCGCCAACGCCTGCTGGATGATGCCCGCGAGCCGGCCTACATCAAGACCGTGCGCAGCGAAGGTTATGTGTTTTCGCTGCCGGTCGAACTGCTCGGGGCGTCGGCATGAAACTCAAGCTGCAATGGCCGCGCACCCTGGCCTCGCGCCTGTCGCTGATTTTCCTGATCGGGCTGATCCTCGCGCAGGGCCTGTCGTTCGGCGCGCAGTATTACGAGCGTTATCAAAGTGCCAAAACCACCATGCTCGGTAACCTCGAAACCGACGTCTCGACCTCGATGGCGATCCTCGATCGCCTGCCCGCCGCCGAGCGCGAGGCCTGGTTACCGCGCCTGGCCCGGCGCAATTACGGCTACCTGCTCAATGAGGGCGAACCGGGCATGCCGGTGACCTCGGCGGAAGAGTCCGTCGCCATCGCCTCGATTACTGCGGCCATCGGCGACACTTATCCATTAGTGTTTACCGAGGTTCCCGGCGGTCCGAGACGACATTTCCAGGGCCATCTGCGCCTGAGCGACGGTAGCCCGGTGACCATCGACATCCGTCCGGCGATGGTGCCACTGTCACCGTGGTTGCCGGTGGTGCTGCTGGGCCAACTGGCGCTGCTGATCCTCTGCACCTGGCTGGCCGTGCGCATTGCCATTCGGCCCCTCACCCGCCTCGCCAATGCGGTGGAAACCCTCGACCCCAACGCGCATCCGATCAAGCTCGACGAGCAAGGGCCGACCGAAGTCGTCCACGCCGCGCGGGCGTTCAACGCCATGCAAACGCGCATCGCCGCCTACCTGAAAGAACGCATGCAATTGCTCGCGGCGATTTCCCACGACCTGCAAACGCCGATCACGCGGATGAAATTGCGCGCAGAGTTCATGGACGACTCGGTGGAGAAAGACAAACTGAGCAGCGACCTCGGCGAGATCGAACATCTGGTGCGCGAAGGTGTGGCGTATGCCCGCAGCGTGCACGGCGCCACCGAAGAGAGTCGGCGCACCGATCTTGACTCGTTCCTCGACAGCCTGGTCTTCGACTATCAGGACATGGGCAAGGACGTGCAGCTCGGCGGCAAGAGCAAGGCGGTGATCGAAACCCGTCCGCAAGCGCTGCGCCGGGTCCTGGTGAACCTGACCGACAACGCCCTGAAATTCGCCGGTGCCGCGCAGCTGCAGGTCGAAGCGCAGGGCAACAGCCTGTCGGTGAAAGTCCTCGATCGCGGCCCGGGCATCGCCGAGGCCGAACTGGCGCAGGTGCTGGAACCGTTCTACCGCGTAGAAAATTCGCGCAACCGCGACACCGGCGGCACCGGGCTCGGGCTGGCGATCGCCCAGCAATTGGCGCTGGCGCTGGGTGGCTCGCTGATGTTGAGCAATCGTGAAGGCGGCGGGTTGTGCGCGGAACTGAGGTTGCCGCTGCCACGCTGAGAAAAACACCGACTAGACTCATTCATTACCCAGTCGAGGGGGCCGCAGGACTTCTGCTGTGCCCTGCCCCTATCCGTGACCACCGCCCGGTGGCGCCTGCCTCGACATTCAACGCCGCCGGACGGTGATCCTGTTTCAGGAGCACACGTGATGAATGAGGCGAAGCTCAACGAATTCATGGGCAAACTGGTCAACGACATGGGCGGCGCGGCGATGCTGGCCAATGTCATCGTCGGCGAAGAACTCGGTCTGTACCGGGCGATGGCCGACAGCCAACCGATCAGCCCCGAAGCCCTTGCAGCAAAAACCACCTGCAATCCGCGCCTGGTGCGCGAATGGCTCAGCGCCCACGCCGCGTCCGGCTACATGGAGCACCTTGACGGTCAGTTTCGCTTGCCGGAAGAACAGGCCTTGGCGCTGGCCGTGGAGGATTCGCCGGTGTATGTCGCCGGCGGACTCGGCGTGGTCGCATCGTTTTTCCATGACAAGGACAAACTGGTCAAGGCCATGCGCGGCAATGGCGCGCTGTCCTGGGGCGATCACCATCCGTGCATGTTCAGCGGCACCGAACGTTTTTTCCGCCCCGGCTACAAAGGTCACCTGATAGCCGAATGGCTGCCGGCGCTGGACGGCGTGGTAGCCAAACTGGAGCGCGGCGCCAAGGTTGCCGACATCGGCTGCGGCCACGGCGCCTCGACGGTGATCATGGCCCAGGCGTTTCCCAGGTCGCAGTTTGTCGGCTTCGACTTCCACGCGCCCTCCGTCACCGTCGCCACGCAACGCGCCGAAGAAGGTGGCGTGGGCAACCGCGCCAGATTTTTCGAGGGCACGGCAAAAAACTATCCCGGCGGCGACTACGACCTGATCTGCTTTTTCGACTGCCTGCACGACATGGGCGACCCGGTCGGCGCCGCCCGCCACGCTTATGCGTCACTGAAAGACGACGGCACGGTGTTGTTGGTCGAACCGTTCGCCAACGACAAACTGGACGATAATCTCAACGCCGTCGGCCGTCTGTTCTACGCCGCTTCGACGTTTATCTGCACACCCAATTCGCTGTCACAGGAAGTCGGCCTCGGACTCGGTGCACAGGCCGGTGAACTGCGCCTGCGCAAAGTCTTCACCGAGGCCGGGTTCAAGCAGTTCCGTCGCGCCACGCAGACACCGTTCAACCTGATACTGGAGGCGCGCAAGTAACCCGCGCGGATCGCGTGCTAACCTGCGAGCACTGCCCATTCTGGAGTGCTGAGCATGCTCGATAGTCCGATCCGCGAACACCTCGATACGCTGTTGCAGGCGATGGCCGAGGATAAGTTTCTCGTCCTGACCGGCGCCGGCATCAGCACGCCATCGGGAATTCCGGACTACCGCGACAGCGACGGCGTACGTCGCGGGCGGCAACCGATGATGTATCAGGAATTCCTTTCTGCCCCGCAATCACGCCGTCGCTATTGGGCGCGGGCCATGCTCGGCTGGCCGCGCGTGCGTCAGGCCCGGCCGAATGCAGCGCATGAGGCGCTGGCGACGTTGCAGCAGCGTGGCCGGATCAGTGACTTGATCACGCAGAACGTCGACACCTTGCACGATCAGGCCGGCAGCCACGATGTGATCGAGCTGCATGGCAGTCTGCATCGGGTGCTGTGCCTGGATTGCGGGCAACGCAGCGAGCGCGACGAGATCCAGCGCCAGATGGAGGCACAGAATCCCTATCTGAGTGGCGTTGATGCGGTGCAGGCGCCGGATGGCGATACCTTGCTCGACCCTGCCTTCGAAGCGCGCTTCCAGGTGCCGCAGTGCCCGCATTGCGCGGGTGAGCGGATGAAACCGGATGTGGTGTTTTTCGGCGAGAACGTGGCGCAGGCGACGGCGGCGCGGGCCATGGCCGCTGCCGAGAATGCGGCGGGGTTGCTGGTGGTGGGGTCATCGTTGATGGCGTATTCGGCGTTTCGTTTGTGCCGGGTGATTGCCGAGCGTGGCAAGCCGTTGATGGCGATCAATCTGGGCAAGACCCGGGCGGATGATTTGCTCGATTTGAAGATTGAAGGGTCGTGTGAGGCGCTTTTGCCTTGGTTAGTGGAGAAGCTGGGGCGGTGAGATTTTGAGTAATGGGTTCGGCTTGAAATCGGCCCCTCACCCTAGCCCTCTCCCGAGGGAGAGGGGACTGACCGAGGTGTTCTGACTCAATGCGCCCGATCCAGCCCCGCCAGCAATGCGCTGTCGCGGCTGTAGATATCCGGGGCGTAACGCACGTGGCCGCTGCTGTCGACTTGCGCCGTCCAGTAGGTCATCAGGATCGGCACCGGTGCCGACAAGCGAAATTCATGAGTGGTACCGGTTGCCAGCAAAGTATCGGTGCGGGTCTTTTCTGCCGGTGACAGCAGCAGATCGCGCAGTTGCAGCGGATGCTCGACACGCACGCAACCGGAGCTGAACGCCCGTGGGCCTTTTTCAAACAGCGCCTTGCTCGGCGTGTCGTGCAGGTACACCGAAAACGGGTTGGGGAAACGAATGACCATTTGCCCCAGCGGATTGCGCGGCCCGGCGTCCTGGCGCAGGAGGATGTTGCCGGGATTGTCCCAGTCGATGTCCGCTGCCGCCAGGGGCTGGCCGTTGGCGTCGAGGACTTGCAGGTTCTGGCGGCTGAGGAAGGTCTGGTCCTTGCGGATTTCCGGCAGTTTGTCTTCTTTCCAGATGGTCGGCGGCACGGTCCAGGTCGGGTTCAGCGTCAGTCGAGTGACGCGGGACTTGAGCAGCGGTGTCTGACGTTCCGCGCGGCCGACCTGGGTGCGAGTCTGCCAGACCGATTGACCGCCCTGATACAGCGTCAGCTCAGCGGCCGCGACATTGACCACCAGCCCACTGGGCTCCATGTCCTGGGCCATCCAGCGGAAACGTTCGAGATTGACGCGCAGCTGATCGCGCCGGGTCAGTGGGCTGATGTTCAGCTCGGCAATGGTGCCCGGTCCGACCACGCCGTCAGCTTGCAACGAGTGACTGGCCTGAAAATGCTTCACCGCCTCCACCAGGACGTCATCGTAGGCATTGTCCGGCGTCACCAGCGCGTGGGCCAGATAGCCTTCGCTGTACAGACGCTGCGCCAGTTCCGGCACGCGCGGGTCTTCCATCGCCGGGCGCAGCAGCGGACCATTGCCCACCGGTTGCCATTGCGGCAAGGCCTGCAAGCGTTGCGCGGCATACAGCTGACGCAGACTTTGATATTGCGGCAGATGCGGACGCGCCAGGTCGAACGCCGCAGCAATATCGTTCATGCCCGGCACGGCAATGCTGAGCAATTGCGCCTGACGATCGGTCGGCGGGCCGTCGACACGCCACAGCGGCTCGAAATGCGATTGCAACAGACGGCCGTAATGCAGATCCTGCAAGGCCTGCAGGTAGTTGCGGCTGATGTCGATGTCGGCGCACAACTCGCCATCCTGCGGCGGTGTTGTGGTCACGGCGTAGCGATTCGGATTCAACCCATCATCCGCCAACAGCTGCAATTGCGCGCGCAATGCCGGCAATCGTGCAGACTCGCCCGCCCACACCGGCATCCAGTCCTGCTGCTCATAGAAGGCCTGCAATTGACGCAGCGCCGGGCCGTTGAGGCGCGGAGCAATCGTCGGGCACGACTGCGCCAGGCTGATCAACACGGCCTGCAACGGGCTGCGCGGCTCTACCGGCAGTTGCGTTTCAGGCGTCGGCAGGGTTTCCAGCGGGGGCAGCGGCTCATCGGCGCAAGCGACAAACGGCGCAGCGAGCAAACAAATGCTCAAGTAGCATGCGTACTTTTTGAACAACTGCTTTACTCCAATCCATGGCCGTCCAGATGACGGCCAACCTTACATCAGGTGCGCTGAACAGTCAGGCTCCAGCCTCGGAGCCTGCGGGTATTGACTGGGAGTCAGGAGCCAAAGTGCCGTTTATGTAGCAAGTTGAGGACACTTTATAAAATGTTGACGTTTTTGCGCCGACTTCTGTTGAGCACCGCGACCCTCGTCGCCGTGACCAGCCCAGTATTTGCCGCCGGCAAGCCATCGCCGGTTCTCTACAACAGCCTCGCCCACGCCGCGCCGGAACTCAATCCCCAAGCGCTCAAAGGCGCATTGAACGCCATGCAGTGCGCGGTCAACAACGGCGCAAAGCCCTCGCGCCATTTGGCGATCATCGACTATTCGCAACCGTCCACCGAACGTCGACTGTGGATCTTTGACCTGAGCAAACAGAAGCTGGTGCTGCGCGACCTGGTTGCCCATGGTTCGAATTCCGGGGAAAACTTCGCCACGCAGTTTTCCAACCGCGAAGGCAGTTATCAGTCCAGTCTCGGCCTGTTCCGCACTCAGGAAAGCTACGAAGGCACCCACGGTTATTCGCTGCGCATGGACGGCCTCGAGCCCGGCTTCAATGATCTGGCCCGCGATCGCGCGATCGTGATTCATGCCGCCAGTTACGTGAACCCGTTGTGGAGCAAGCGTCAGGGCCGCATCGGCCGCAGTCAGGGTTGCCCCGCCGTGCGGCCGCAGATCGCCAAACAGGTGATCGATCGCCTGAAGAACGGCCAGTTCATGTTTTCCTGGTACCCGGATCAGCGCTGGCTGCAAAAGTCACCGTACCTGAACTGCCAGCCGCAGCAGGTGGCGAGCATTCTCAACACCCACGCCAGTTAACGCGCGTCGCCGCCGGCGGGTTTGTAGAACAGGAACCTGCCGGTCCGCGCCGTGTTGCGATAGGCCTTGGCCCAGCTCGGGTGTACGCCGCGGTCGTGAAAATACAGGGCGCCGCGGGTGCGGTCCTTGAGCTGGCGATTCAACGCCTTGCCGGCGATTTCCTTGGCCAACGCGTATTCGGCGTCCTCCTTGACCTGATCGGGCTTGCCATCGCACCACCAGGAAAACTGGCAGTTGCCGCTTTCCGAACCTTGCTTCACCACCGCGCACACCGTGTCGGGAAAGCCGTCGTGGCCGAGGCGATTCATCACCACGCTGGCGACGGCCTCCATTTCCGGGGTGTCCTTGCCTTTGGCTTCCCAATAAATGCTGCGCGCCAGACAAGTCAGCGGATCGTCCAGTGGCGCGGCACCGGCCGGGTCTACGGCCTGCGCTTCGGTGGGGGTGATGGCTTCGGATTTCGGCGCCGGCGCGGCGCTGACCTTATCCGCCGCTTTCTCTTCCAGCACCTCGGCTTTCTGTTCCGCCTTGGCCTCGATCGGCGCCTGAGCGCCGGCCCATGCTGCACCGGCAAAAACGATACACAACAAACCGCCCGCCAAGCCTCTCAATCCCATATCGTTTCTTCCGTCAGCGCCCGCCCGGGGCAAGATGTTACGTCGGTGAGACGCCCGGTTTGCGGGGTCTTCGCAAAGTGTAGCGAGCAAATGTGCGGGCGCACCAGCGCAGAAAAAAATCCACCGAAAAGAAAAAGACATTCACCCATCGGGGGCCTTTCGCGCATCATGGGCGCATTCAGCTCAAGGGAGATTTCCATGCGCTTCATGCCGTCTGTTTTGCGTTGTGCCGCACTGTCGCTGGGCGTGGTATTCGCCACCTCGGCGCTGGCCGCCGATGAACTGCAATTGATTGAGTCGATCAACAGCTATCGCAGCCAGCCACAGCGTTGCGGCACGCAGGCGTCAAACGAGTTGCCACCGCTGTCCGCCGACCCGCGCCTGCGCCTGCCGGCCAGTGGCGCGGTCGATCTGCAGCAGGCCATGACCAGCGCCCACTACCCGATGGTCAACGTGCAGGCGATCACCCTCAACGGCCCGCGCGATGCAGCAGCGGCGATGCAGGCGATCAAGGAAAGCTTCTGCCAGGTGGTGCTCGATCCGCAGTTTGTCGATATCGGCGTCAGCCGCGTCGATCGCGACTGGCGCATCGTCCTCGCGCGGCCGTTGCTGACGGCGAAACTCGGCGATGCGCAAAGCGAAGGGCAAAAGCTGCTGGCGCAACTCAATACCGCGCGCAGCCAGGCGCGCCAGTGCGGCGGCCAGTCCTTCGCGGCGGCAGCACCGCTGGCCTGGAACGCCACCCTGGGCAGCGTTGCCCAGGATCACAGCCGCGACATGGCCAACAACAATTATCTCGACCACAAGGACCGCGACGGCCGCACGCCCGGTGACCGTGCCGAGCTGTCCGGCTACAGCGGGCAACTGGTCGGTGAAAACATTGCCGCCGGGCAGGACACCGTCGGCAAGGTTGTCGACGGCTGGCTCGCCAGCCCCGGTCATTGCGCCAACCTGATGAACCCGCAATACCAGGAACTGGGCGCCGCGTACGCAACCGATCCGAAAAGCAACGCCGGCATTTACTGGACGGCGATGTTCGGCGCACCGTAAGGCATCATCGACGCCGTCAATCACTCGGTCAGCCAGAGTGATTGGACGGCATGGCGAGCGCAGCCTACCCTGCGCGGTCTGCGCCCGATAACGGCGCTCCACATCCACGAGGCGAGCCCATGACACAGCGTGAATTGATCGATGGTCACAACCGCCGCGTGGATTATCTGCGCCTGTCGGTCACCGACCGCTGCGATTTTCGTTGCGTCTACTGCATGGCCGAGGACATGCAGTTCCTGCCGCGTCAGCAGATCCTCACCCTCGAAGAGCTGTTCCAGGTGGCGCAAAGTTTCGTCGCCCTCGGCACGCGCAAGATCCGCCTCACTGGCGGCGAGCCGCTGATCCGCCCCGGCGTCGTGCAACTCTGCGAGCAGATTGCCGCCCTGCCCGGCCTGCGTGAACTATGCCTGACCACGAACGGCTCGCAACTGGGCCGACTGGCCAGGCCGCTGTTCGACGCCGGGGTCAAGCGTCTCAACATCAGCCTCGATAGCCTCGATCCGCAGCGCTTCAAAGAGCTGACGCGCACCGGCGATCTGGCGCAGGTCATCGACGGCATCGACGCGGCCCGTGCCGCTGGTTTCACCCGTACCAAGCTCAATTGCGTGGTGATGCAGGGCCGCAACGATCACGAGATCAACGATCTAGTCAGTTTCGCCATCGACCGCGATCTGGATATTTCCTTCATCGAAGAAATGCCGCTGGGCGCGATCGCCGAACACAGCCGCGCCGAATCCTTCTATTCCAGCGCGCAAGTGCGCGACCGCATCGCCGAACGCTTTACCCTGATCGACTCCACCGAATCGACGCAAGGGCCGTCGCGTTACTGGCGCGTGGCCGAGGCGCCGAACATTCGCCTGGGTTTCATTTCACCGCACAGCCACAACTTCTGCGGCACCTGCAACCGCGTGCGCCTGACCGTCGAAGGTCGCTTGCTGCTGTGTCTGGGCAACGAGCATTCAATGGACCTCAAAGCGGTGTTGCGTGCCCATCCGGGCCACCCGGAACGTCTGGAAAACGCGATCATCGAGGCAATGAAACTCAAGCCCTATCGACACAACTTCGAAGTCAACGACGACGTGCAAGTGGTGCGTTTCATGAACATGACCGGCGGCTGATTCGCCGCACAACAGGGACCGCGAAATGATCGTCAGACCGAGACCCAATCAGTTCGCCGTGCTGTTCACCCTCAGAGGTTCGATCGCCAAACGCATTGCCGTGCGCACCTTGATGCTGACACTGCTGGCGGCAGCGATTGTGCTGGTTGAAATCCTTGTGCCGCGCTACTTCGCCGAGATCAACGCGACACCGTTCACCCTGCTCGGCCTGTCGCTGTCGATATTCCTCAGTTTTCGCAACAACGCCTGCTACGACCGCTGGTACGAGGGCCGCAAGGCCTGGGGCGAGGTGCTGTTGCGGGTGCGCGCGGTGATGCGCGAAACCCAAGGCATCGACGACGCCAGCCTGCGTGAACAACTGTTGCGCAACCTGTGCGGATTCGCCCATGCACTGAACGCACGGCTGCGTGGAGAAAGTGAGGCGCAGGCCAGTGCCGACTGGGTCAGCCCGCCGATCGACGAGGCTGCGCCGGACCACTGCGGGCAGATCCTGCACCAGGTCGGGCACCAGTGTTCCGAGCTGGAAACGGCCGGTGTGCTGTCGCCATGGCGCTATCAATTGCTGGCCAATCACCTGACCTGCCTGTCCCAGGCCCAAGCCGTGTGCGACCGGATCAAGAACACGCCGCTGCCCTTCCCTTACACCCTGCTGCTGCACCGCACCATTTACCTGTTCTGCCTGCTGCTGCCCTTCGCCATGGCGCAATCGCTGGGTTGGTTGACGCCGCTGTTCACGGCGATTGTCAGCTACACCTTCTTCGGCTTCGACGCGATTGCCGACGAGCTCGAAGACCCGTTCGGCCGCGATGAAAACGATCTGCCAACCGACGCGCTGGTGCGCACCCTGGAGCGCGATGTGCTGCACGAACTGGGTGTCTCGCCATTGCCCCCCGCGCCGGAGCCGGACGACTACGTGCTGCGCTGAAAGGCACAGCGGCGGGCCCGGCGTGTTCACTCTGGACCGAGGTGCGGACATTCGCGAGCAGGCTCGCTCCCACAGTTGAAATGCATTCCAATGTGGGAGCGAGCCTGCTCGCGAAAAAGGCAACTCGGTCAATCAGACCAAACGCACCAAGCGACACCGGCAAATTTTGCGTTTACACGCGCGCGAATTCCCCCTTACTATCCGGGCACACCGGTCGCCGGGCCCGCCCTGCCGCCGACGCTTTCCGCCAACGGAAACACGCGTTATGAGCACGTCACCACAACAACCGCAAAGGTTGCACGTCTCTGCCGTACGCGCCCACTACAACCGGGGCCGCGTATGAATCGCATCGTCAATCTGCCCATGGCCCTGCGCCGCTCCAAGCTGCGTCACTCCGCACGCCCGCCGGATATCGCCAGTCCTGCCTGATCGCGTGAGCTGAAACCCGCGTCAGTCAATTTCCCGATTTTCCTGATATCCCTGCCGGGACCCCTACGCCTTTTTGTCGCGTGGTGTCCGGCCGAATCTGCGCGCCTGTGCGGCGCCATCGTGAGTGATTTGCCATGAAATTCGCAGCCATCGAAGACGCACGCCTGTTCCTCGAACAGAACCCCGATATCGACATGATCGAGTTGTTCATCCTCGACGCCAACGGCGTGCCGCGCGGCAAGCTGTTGCATCGCGAGGAACTGCTCGCCGTGTACGAAAGCGGCCGGCCGCTGCCGAGCACGATTCTCGGTTTGACCGTGCAGGGAGAGGACGTCGAGAACTCCGGGCTGGTCTGGGACGTCGGCGATATCGACTGCCGCGCCTATCCGCTGCAAGGCAGTCTGGTACGCCTGCCATGGCGGCAGATTCCGACTGCGGCGGTGCAGGTCAGCATGCACCCGACCGAAGGCCTGCCGGCGAGCATCGCTGATCCTCGGCACTTGCTGATCAAGGTGATCGACGGGCTCAAGGCCGAGGGTTATCACCCGATCATGGCCTGCGAGCTGGAGTTCTATCTGCTCGACGCCAAACGCGATCACAACGGCCGCCCGCAACCGGCGCTGGACGCCGACGGCGGGCGACCGCGACACACGCAAGTCTACGGTTTGCGCGAGCTGGAGCAGATCGAGCCGTTTCTCGCCGATCTCTACAGTGCCTGCAAACTGCATGGCATTCCGGCGCGCACGGCGATCTCCGAGTACGCCCCGGGGCAAGTGGAAATCACCCTTGAACACGGCGATGCGCTGGAGGCGATGGATCAGGCGGTGCGCTACAAACGTCTGGTCAAAGGCGTGGCGCACAAACACGGCATGCAGGCGACGTTCATGGCCAAACCGTTCGATGATCTGGCCGGCACCGGCATGCACATGCACGTCAGCCTCGCCGATGCCGAGGGGCGTAATCTGTTCGCCTCTGAAGACCCAGCCGGCACGCCACTGTTGCGCACGGCGATTGGCGGCATGCTCGCCTCCCTGCTCGATTCGCTGCTGCTGTTCTGCCCCAACGCCAACTCTTACCGGCGTTTCCAGGCCAACAGCTACGCGCCACTGGCGCCGACCTGGGGCGTCGACAACCGCACGGTCAGCCTGCGCGTACCCGGCGGCCCGGCCCCTACGCGACACATCGAACACCGCATCTGCGGCGCCGACGCCAACCCCTATCTGGCAGCGGCGGCGATTCTTGCCGGCATTCATCGCGGCATCCGTGAAGAGCTGGATCCGGGGGCACCGGTCGAGGGCAATGGTTATGCCCAGGCGAAAGAACTGCTGCCGACCGATTGGCTGACGTCGTTGCAGGCGCTGGAAAATTCCGCGTGGGCACGGGAGGCGTTGGGGCAGGAATTCCTTGGGGTGTATCTGGCGGTGAAGCGTGCCGAGTATCGGCAGTTCATGGCTGAAGTGGGTGAGCAGGATTGGCGGTGGTACCTGACCGAGGCTTAACGATCCGACACCGAACCTGTGGGAGCGAGCTTGCTCGCGAAGGCGTCGTCACATTCAACATTTTGGGTGACTGACACACCGCTTTCGCGAGCAAGCTCGCTCCCACAGAGGATTGCATTCCGACTCCCATTTTATGTGGACGCTGCCATGACCATTCGCTGCAATTCCTACTACACCGCCACCCTCAACCACGACACCGATTACCCCACCCTGCAAGGCCGGCACAAGGTCGATGTGGTGATCATCGGCGGCGGTTTCACCGGTGTCGCCACCGCTGTCGAACTGGCAGAAAAAGGCCTGAAAGTCGCGATCGTCGAAAGCCACAAGATCGGCTGGGGCGCGACCGGACGCAACGGCGGGCAAGTCACCGGCAGCCTCTCCGGCGACGGTGCGATGCGCAAACAGATGCGCGCCAGTCTTGGCGATGACGTCGACGATTTCATCTGGCATTTGCGCTGGCGCGGTCATGAAATCATCCGCCAGCGCGTCGACAGATATGCGATCCAGTGCGACCTCAAACACGGCCATCTGCACGCGGCGTACAAGCCGAGCCACATGAACGATCTGCGCAAGGACTACGACGAAGCCGTGCGCCGAGGTCTGGGCGATGAAGTGAGCCTGCTCGACCGCAGCCAGGTTCGCGACCTGCTGCAAAGCGAGCTCTACCACGGGGCGATCAAGAACACCCGCAACATGCACCTGCACCCGCTCAACCTGTGCATCGGCGAAGCGCGGGCGGCGCAGAGTCTGGGCGCGCTGATCTTCGAGAACAGTGAAGTGCTGGAGATCATTCACGGCGACACACCCGGCGTGCGCACCGCTCACGGTCAGATCGACGCCAATCAGGTGATGCTCGCCGGTGACGTCTATCACAAGCTCGAACCGGGCCAGCTCAAGGGCAAGATTTTCCCGGCCATGGGCGGCATCGTCACCACCGCGCCGCTGGGTGATCTGGCGAAACAGATCAACCCCGAAGACCTTGCCGTGTACGACTGCCGCTTCGTCCTCGATTACTACCGGCTCACCGCCGACGGCAGGTTGCTGTTTGGTGGTGGCGCGAATTACAGCGGCAAGGACTCACGAGACATTGCCGCCGAACTGCGCCCGTGCATCGAGCGCACATTTCCAGCGCTCAAAGGCGTGCCGATCGATTACCAGTGGAGCTGCGCCATGGGCATCGTCATCAATCGCATCCCGCAACTGGGCAAGCTTTCCGACAACGTCTGGTATTGCCAGGGCTACTCGGGACACGGCATCGCCACCACGCACATCATGGGCGAGATCATGAGCCGGGCGATCACCGGGCAAATGGAACAGTTCGATACCTTCGCCGCGTGCCAGCACATCCGCGTGCCGATGGGCGACCTGCTCGGCAACCCGTTGCTGGCGGCGGGGATGTGGTATTACCAGATGCTCGAGCGGTTGCGCTAATCCATTACCTGTAGGAGCTGCCGAAGGCTGCGATCTTTTGATCCTGCTGTTAAAAATCAAAATCAAAAGATCGCAGCCTTCGGCAGCTCCTACAAAGTCATTTATTCACTGCAGGTCCCCTGTAGGAGTGAGCCTGCTCGCGATGAGGCCCTCAAACCCAACAAAAAATTCAATCCGGCAGCTGCTCCACCACAATCCCCAATCGCCGATAGTCCTCGACACTCCCCGACCCCAAATGCCGTTCGGTAATCAGCCTGTGCAGGCGCGTACACGGCGCCACCACAAACGGCTCCACCGCCCCCAGCTTGTCCGCCGTGGTCACAGCGATCACCCGCGTCGCGCTGTTGAGCATCGCCTGTTTTACCGGCACCTCATCGAAATGCAGCGAGGTAATCCCGACCTCGGGATGAATTGCACATACCCCGGTAATCGCCAGATCGGCCTTGATTCCCGCGAGCAATCGCAGCGCTTCCTGACCGCTCGCCGACATCGAATGCGGATTCAATTCACCGCCCGCCAGAATCACTTTGACGCCCTTGTATTCGGACAAGGCAATCGCCGTCAGCGGTGACGCGGTCACGGCGGTGATGCGGATGTCGGCAGGTAATGCGCGCGCAACCTGCAACGTGGTCGAGCCGGAATCGAACAGCACAATCTGCCCGTCCTCGATGTGCTGGGCCGCCAATTGCGCCAGGCGCACTTTGATCTCGTCGGTTTCATCGAGCCGGGTGAAATAATCCTTGCCGGAATCCTTGGGTCGCGGCAACGCCCCGCCATGCACGCGTTGCACCAGCCCGGCGCTGTCCAGCTCGGCGAGGTCGCGGCGGATGGTGTCTTCGGAAACCGCGAAATGCTGACTCAGCTCCGAGGCCATGACCTTGCCGTCACGTTCGAGAAGCAAGAGGATTTTCTGCCGACGCAGAGACGGCAGTTCAGCGATGGAGTGCTCGCGCATGGTTATGCCTGTTTGTGCTTGTAATTGCAGGTTTCCGCGACACTAGCGAAAGTCTCGGGCAAATACAAACGCAGCGGCTATCAATGCTTTCGATCATTGGAATCGACAAGGCGAATTTTTTCTTTGCGCTGCGCCTGTTCACAATGGCCCCATTCTTAAAAGCTCAGGATGAACAGCCCATGAATCTCAATTTCGCATTCGCCTGCATGATTGTCGTCTCGTTCGCGATTGCTTTGGGTCACGCCTGACGCGCCGTGCGCATCGGGCATCAGGTCGAAACCACCCGCGCCTTGCGCACAAACAGCGCATGAGCCTTGTCCCAGAAGTTGCCGCCCAGTACAAAGAAGCTGCCGACAAACATCAAATCCCCGAGCAATTGCATCTGCCACAGATTGGGGCGTAATCCGGGCCAGAAGTTATCGAAATACGGTTCCAGAAACGAGCTGAGCAACGGCAGGCAAAACATCACCACGCCGATCCGGTGCCGGGTCGGACCAACTTCGTCGACCGGCGTTGGAATCATCCCCGAGATATAACCGCCGATCTTACGTTTGAGCTCGGCAAACCCGGCCTTGCCCATGACCGCAATGACCACCAGTAGCAACACTTTGTTGCTGATGAACAGAACCCCGGTCAATGCCGCTATCTTCGAGCCGGGTACGTCGAAGGCGGCAGCCAGCGGCACCATCAGCCACGAGCCAAGCATCACGCAGATGATTGCCAGGCCAACCTTGAAGCGCCAGTTGGAAGCGGGGGGCGGCGTTAGCTGATCCTTGACGTTTTCCATGGTTTTATACCTGTTGGGGTGGGGTGCAGACGCCTGAAAAGCGTAGCAGCAGATCCGCACGAACAACTCGCCATTCGCAGTCTATGCTCCACTGATATTCGCGGGTCAGGGACATGACGCAATGCCTCCAACAACCGCCCTGCTGACGCGGCCCGGTCACCTGTTGTTGCTTGGCGCCCTGAGCGTTGGCGGGTGCGTACGCCTGGGGCCGGATTTCCAGCCCCCCGCTGAGGCGTGGAGCCGACAGTGGAACAGTTCCGCGCTGGAACAGGCCAGTAAGCGCGCCGCCCAGCCTGATTTGCGCCAGTGGTGGCAGATTTTCGCCGATCCTGTGCTCGACCGCCTGATCAGCGAGGCCGATGCGCACAACAGCAGCCTGAAAATCGCCGGCCTGCGAGTACTCGAAGCCCGCGCGCAACTGGGCATTGCCGAGAGTGCTCGCTACCCGCAACTGCAGCAGCTCGGCGCCGACGGTCTGTATGTTGACCGCCATCAGTCCGGCGGCAGCAACCCGCAGGATCTGCACTTCTGGCAACACAGCGCGGCGTTCGACGTTGGTTGGGAACTGGATTTCTGGGGCCGATTCAGCCGCGCCATCGAATCGTCGGATGCGAGCTACTTCGCCGCACAGGCCAACTATGAAGACGCCCTGGTGCTTCTGCGCGCGCAAGTCGCTGATACCTATTTCGCTTTGCGCACCACCGAAGCGCGGCTGCGCGTCGCCCGGGAGAACGCCGTTCAGCAAAAACGCAATTTCGAGATCACTCAACAACTCTTCAGCAGCGGCCAGACGGCCGAACTGGATCTGCAACAGGCGAAAACCCAATACCTCGGCACGCTGAGCAGTATCCCGGCGTTCGAAGATCAACTGCTGCGCACCCGCAACGCCCTGGCAGTGCTGGTTGGCCAGCCACCCGGTGGCGCGGCGCTGCTGGCCGAACAAACCGGACTGATCCCGCTGACGGATCGTGCAGTGTTGCAGGACATCCCGGCCAACCTGCTGCTGCGCCGTCCGGACGTGCGTGCGGCGGAAATGAATGTCGCTGCGCAATCGGCGCTGGTCGGCGTCGCCGAGAGCGATCTGTATCCGTCGCTGACCTTGCTCGGCAGTATTGTCTGGTCCAGCGATACCCTCGGCGCCACGCCGCGCAGCCTCGACGTTATCGGTGGCCCGAGCCTACGCTGGAACATCTTTGATTACGGGCGTATCCGCAACAACGTGCGGGTGCAGGATGCGCGCTTGCAGCAACTGATCGAAGCCTATCGCGACAAAGTGCGCCAAGCTGCCCGCGAGGCTGACGACGCCGCCAGCGGCTTGACCAAAGCGCTGGAACGCGAGCGTATTCTGCGTGAAGCCGAAGGTGCGGCGCGGCGTTCGCTGGTACTTGCCAACACCCAATACCGTGAAGGCTATTCGGATTTTCAGCGGGTACTGGACGCGCAACGGGCGCTGCTGGAGTTGCAGGACAATTATCTGGTCAGTCGCAGCAATGCGGTGAGCAATCTGATAGCCCTCTACAAAGCCCTCG
The DNA here is from genome assembly GCF_057291835.1 of Pseudomonas sp. 1L-B-1-E-C1. NCBI lineage: Bacteria > Pseudomonadati > Pseudomonadota > Gammaproteobacteria > Pseudomonadales > Pseudomonadaceae > Pseudomonas > Pseudomonas sp. 1L-B-1-E-C1. Next base: position 120,053 of record NZ_JBXAWN010000013.1, read on the forward strand.
GTGGCGGGTGGCTGAGCAACGCGCCGCCGATCGATGAGCCGACTCGGCAACACATGCAGCAACGTACCGATTGGTGGGATCTGCTCAGCGCGCCGCCCGCCCGACTGGCGTATCCCCTTCCCTCGCAGGTAAGCCGCCATGACTGACAACGCGCCGCCCGCCCCGGATCCTGTATCTGCCCAACCCGATCCGGCAAAAAAAGGTATCCGCTGGGTGCTGCTGTTGATCGTGCTGAGCCTGGCCTGGTACCTGCTCGCCGACCGCTACACACCTTACACTCAGCAGGCACGGGTCGGTGCGTTTGTGATTCCGGTAGCGGCGGAGGTCGCCGGTCGGGTGATCCGCGTCAACGTGCGTAATAATCAGGACGTGAACGCTGGCGACATTCTCTTCGAACTCGACCCGCAGCCGTTGCAAATCGCTGTTGACCGGGCGAAGGCTGATCTGGAGTCGACCCGTCGCCAGGTCGGCGCCAGTACCGCCGGTATCGCCTCGGCGCAGGCGTCGTTGCGTGCTGCGCAAGCCAATGAACTCAAGGCACGGCAGGACAATCAACGGCTTGAAGGCTTGTACAGGCAGGATCCCGGTACAGTCTCCGTGAGACTTCTTGAAGTGTCTCGGGCCAACCGCGAACAAGCGGTCGCCCAGGTCGCCGCCGCCCGAGCCGAAGTGCAGCGCGCGCAAGAGCAGGAAGGTGGAAATACTGACACCAACGCGCAACTGCGCAGCGCTGCTTCGGCACTGGCCAAGGCCGAACTGGACCTGGCCAACACTCGCATCGGCGCACGTTCGGCCGGCTTGATCACTGACCTGCGCACCGACGTCGGCCAGTTCACCACCGCTGGCAATCCGGTGATGACCTTGATTGCCATCCACGACGTGTGGATCAGCGCTGACCTCACCGAAAACAACCTCGGCCGCATCCAACCCGGAACACCGGTCGCGATCGTCCTCGATGCGTTACCCGGAGAAGTCCTTGACGGCCGCGTCCGCAGCGTTGGTTACGGCGTCAGCGGCGGCCAGACCCCAGCGCCCGGCACTCTGCCAAATATCCAGAACAGCCGCGACTGGCTGCGTCCGGCGCAACGTTTTCCGGTGATCATCGAGTTCACGCAAGAGGCGAAGAACCGTCTCATGGACAGCCGAGCGATCCGTGCCGGCGGCCAGGCCGAAGTCATGGTTTTCCCCAGCGAAGGCAATCCGCTCAACTCGTTGGGGCGGCTGTTTGTCGCGTTGATGAGCTGGCTGTCGTATGCCTACTGAGCGCAGCATCCCGGCGCAACGGGCCATGCGCCTTGCGTTCGGCACGGCGCTGTGCACCGCTGCCAGTTATGCGCTGGCCTTGCCGCTGGCGTTTATTTCGCCGGTATTGGCGGTGTTGTTGCTGGCCAGCATGCCCAAACCCTTGCCATTCAAAGGTGCGCTGGTGCTGGCATTGGTGGCGGGCCTTACCACGAGCATCGGCCTGCTGCTGGTGCCATTGCTGCGCTATTCCCCGGTGAGCGGCGTACTGTTGATCGGCCTCGGTCTGTTTGTGGTGTTTCGCTTCGGCCTGCGCGGCGGCAATCCGCTGTTGGTGACGTTTCTGGTGATCGGCATGACCATGATTTCTGCCGCCGGATTCGCCGAATTCGAGCTGGCGATGGCGGTGATCGGCGCGCTGGTCAAAGGCTTGTTGCTGGCGGTCGCAGTGGTCGGTGTCAGCCATGCGCTGTTTCCTGAGCAACCTGATAGCCCCGCCCCACCAAAACCGCCGTCCATGCCTGCCGAGGAGGTTCCATGGGTGGCCCTGCGCGCCACTCTGATTGTGCTGCCGACGTTCATGCTGGCCCTGAGCGATCCGGCCAGCTATCTGCCGATCATCCTCAAAGCTGTCAGCCTGGGCCAACAAAGCTCTGCCACGCACACCCGTCACGCCGGCCGCGAACTGCTTGGCTCGACCCTCCTCGCAGGCGTGCTGGCGGTGCTGCTATGGTGCGGGTTGAGCCTGTTTGTGCACCTGTGGATGTTCTTTCTGTGGATGCTGCTGTTCGGCCTGTGGCTGGCGCGCAGACTCTATCGACTCAGCCCTACGCGGTTCAGCCCCGGTTTCTGGCTCAACACCCTCATGACGATGATCATCCTGCTCGGCCAATCGGTGCAGGACAGCGCCGCCGGCAAGGATGTGTACACCGCGTTCGCAGTGCGCATGGGCCTGTTCATTCTGGTGGCGCTATATGGCACGTTGATGATGCACGTGTTGGCAGCACAGCAAATCCGGACTGCCGGCACTGCCCGATAATCGCTATCTGACCCTACAGCTCAGCCACCAAAAAACTTGCTGAACACCGAGGACACTTTCATACCCGATACCTGCCATCCGATAGAGACACAACCAACGACCAATGCCGCTGCCAGCCCCATCCACAATTGGCGAATACGAATGAGATGTTGCCGTGTCTGGTTTGAAAGCGCCGCGCACGTCGATTTCAACCTGCTCAACGTTTCAAGCGTTTCTTTCTGCTCGCCCGTCTTCTTGTCCAATGCGTCAGTCACACGATCGAGTTCGCCCTTCAGCTCACCGTTGTCGGCTTCGGCCTGACACAGGTCGTTTTTCACTACAGCCAATTCCCGTGCGGTTGCAGAATGCACCCCACTGAGTCTATTGAGCTGTGCCAAGAGGTCTTCACGATCGCTGTGTGCGGCCTCCAAGGCACTTTCGGCAGCCTCCAGTCGAGTTGAAATCTCAGCTCGCGCCTGCACCAATTCGCCGTTTGCCACCTGAAGTTCGTTGATGGTTTTTTGCTGAAGAACAACCTGCTCTTCCAAATACTGCCGGGAGCTTGGATCGCTCAATACCCTGCATCGCAGAAAACCGTTTGGCCCTTCGAGGATTTTTTTTATGAATGCCTTGTGCGCGGCCTCACGCTCGTCCGTTGTATTTTCATCAGAAAATTTATAAACGAAGATATCCGGGATATCGACCTCAACCACTGGCACTGACAGTGCCCGCAGATCCGTCTGTTTCTCTGCATCCACAGCGTTTGTGCTATGCACTTCCAGATACAGTTGCTGCTCCCACTTACACCCTATGCGGCTTTCGGTTTCAAATTTCAGGTAGACATCAACAGAGCGGGAGCTCTCATTTTGCGTCACAAGCCTTTTCTCGGACTCGGTGTGGGTCACCGTTATCGAAATGTTCTCTTGTCTCCTGGCCCTGGTGCTTGAATTGAAGATCAGCTGCAACCGTGCCCGCTCGATAGATATGAGGGCCTCTTTGAACAATTGGTGATTCAGGGATTCCCCTCCAACACCACCGCCACTGCCATCACTGTTGATATAGGCAAAATAGCTGGTCCCCCCCTTCATCACGTGCTTGACCGGTTTACGATTGCCTGGTTTGTGAGAACTGTAGAAAAGTTGCCCTGTGGGCTGTCCGTGAAACTCTTGGCATCGACGACGTTCGATCTGTTTGGCCGTCACTTTATCGGCAAGTCCACCAAACGGTGACAGGTACGCAAAACTTTTTGCCATCTCACAAAAACCCGAATAAAAAATAAAAAATACAACGTTGCCGTCACTCGACCAGTCTCAGATTCCGCTGCGGCGTACTGGATGACGTTTTCGCCTTTGGCTATTCAGATGACTATCACTCGCTTCCACAGCGATCATGTTTTACATACGCAACCGTGCAATCGCCCGCCGATACTTCTCGACCCGCTCCAGATCCTCCCAACCCGGCGAGGCGATCCGCGCGATATCGCTGTTCTCTTCCAGATCCGCCAGTTTCACCACCCGGCCGATCGGGTTCTGCGCGGCGCGATCGACGAAATCCTCATAGGATTCACCGGGCACTTTGCTCACCGCTGCAATCGCCGCCAGCACCTCTTCGCTGAAACCTTCCCCGCGCAAATCGTCCAGACTCACGCCGCAATCCTCGACCACATCGTGCAGCACAGCGACGATGCGCTCTTCCAGAGTGTTCATGCGCAACATGACTTTCAGCGGATGCAAGATGTACGGCGCGCCGCCCTTGTCCACCTGCCCGGTGTGGGCCGTGGCGGCAATGGCGATGGCGCGTTCGAGGGTTTGGGCCATGGGAGTCTCCGTGGTTTCAAAGGCCATAGCGGCCGCCGACGTGAATGTTGCGTTTGAACCAGTTGCCAATGGCTCGCAGGCGCCCGACGGGTGTTGCCGGTTCAGCATGGCGCTGCAGAATCATCGTCACCAGCGTCGCCTGATCCGCCTGCGGACTTGCATCGATCAATTCCGCGACCCAGACGCAATCGGCCTTGCGCAGGTGCTCGCGCCATTCGCCGGACCAGCCGTCCAGCTCGTCCAGCGCCAAAAACCGCGCGCCGCCATGCTCCATATGCCCGCCGCCCATGGATTGTTCAAAGCAGAATGGTGTATCCGGTTTGCCCGGATCGATATGAAAAAGATAGATGTCGTGAAAGGGATGCTGCGAAGCGGGAGCAATGTTGCGGCGGCCGATTTCAATCATAGCGACGGTCCAATCCTTGGGCGCTGAATGTATCTGATGGTTGCGCAGTGTACGCGAAGATGAGGCAGCGCAAAGCCGATTGAACCTTGCCCGCCCTCGCCGCCTCGAAACCAGACAAGCGCCAAATCCGATCAGACGCGGCGCCATTGGAGAGGAATTGCCGATGAAAACCCGACTGCTGCTCCTGATCGCCACATTCGCCATCATCCCCACCTGCGTCATGGCCGAAGGCTGCGACGTCCAGACCCGTTCCTCCAGCGCCGCAGTGCCCGCCGTGGAAACCCACAGCTGCTATGAATACGAAGGCATGCCCGTGGACTCCATCAACTGGTCATGCAGCAACGAAAGCAAGGACACCCTCAACGCCACCAAGAAAAAAGTCGAACGCTGCGACGACCACTACCAGGCCACCTGCACCGCCCGCCTAACCCAGGAATCCCTCGCTAACCCGCACTCGACCAGCAAAGACAAAAGCGCCAAACCGCTGAACATGCCCGACAACGCCAAAGTCACCACGTATTACTACGACGGTGAGCATCTGGCTCAGGCGAAGATTGATTGTGAGAACAGTGGTGGGAACTGGAAGGCTAAATAGCTTCAGCTGCCAGGAATGTCTATCAAAGAGCCCGGCTTGATGCCGGGCTTGCTGCATCTGAATCCACCATTAACCCTCGCCGGCACCGCTGCTGGTACCGCTGTCATTCGATTGCTTCGAACCACTGGGCTTGGAACCCGACGGTGTCGAGCCGTCATTGTTGGTGGTGTTGCCCTGAGTGCCCTTGGGCACGGTGGCGCCATTGGAATGAATGTCTTCCGGCGCACTCGGGTTGGTTTGGCTGTTGCCGTCATTTGCGGTGGGTTCAGGGGCGTCGCTGGCGGCTGTTGCATAAAGCGAGGAGGCGGCTAGCAGAGTGGCCAGAGTGAATGTTGCGAGTTTGACTGGGCGCATGTCGATGGTTCCTTTGCGGGGGTGAGTTACGCATTGGAAACAGCTGTTCGGTGAAAATGCGGAGCGGCTGACGAATGGCAGGAATGAATAACCCGACAACCTTGAAAGAGATATAGGGTCATCAAAAAACAAATCTTGCACGCTGAAAAAAGCCCGGCTCAAAAGACCGGGCTTTCAGTTTTCGACACCTATCAACCACCGCCGCTCCCGCCACTGCTGCTGCCGGATGGTTGACCCGCAGGGGTGGGTTTGGAGGCAGATGGCACCGGCCCATTGTCGGTCTTGCCACCATCACCACCTTGGGGCAGCGAATCGGCATCCGGGTCGGCATTGGTGGCTGGAGATGCCGGTTCACGAGTCTGGCTGGTGCCGTCGCTCGCCTTGGGGGTCGACGTCTCCCCCGCCGCGAGCGCATACGGCGCACTGCCGAACAGCAGCGCCGTGAGGGTTAACACCGCGATTTTATGGTTCAGCATGGTGGCTCTTCCTTTGCGTGGTGAGTTTCAGCATTGGAAGAAGGTGTGCGGCGAACGTGCGATGGGTCGGACGAACGGTTATCAGCCGAATAGCTCACGCAATTTCGGCGTCTGAAAATTTCGTAGGAAAACATCCTTTGCGGCGAGAGAGCATATTCCCGCTGGGCTGCGAAGCTACGCCAAAACCGGATAGTCCGTTTCTCCCGGACCTACCGCACGCCCCGGATTACGACGACTGCGTCGTCAAGCGGGAGCAAACTCCCTCGCCACAAGTGTGCGTTTCACGTCCTACAGGCCGGTTGTGGCTGGTGAAATTGGTGCCTAGAGTGGGAGTGTCGCTGACCGAAGTTAGCGATGGGTTTCGCAGCCCTAATGAGAATATGACTGACACAGCCAAACGACAATTCTGGCAAAATCCGCCCGCGTTACGTTTTATGGTGGCTGTGCGCGGGAGACCCTTGGGTCTGCCGAGTCTTGGTCTTCTCCTCGGTCTGCGAACCCGCTCACAGCCGCCACCCTTTTGTTTCGCAGCAGAGAGGTGGCTCTTTTACCCGAGAGGACTTCTGATGACCGTCAACAAACCGCTCCACCACTACGCCCATATGTCCCACCCTGCCACCGATACACCCGTTCTCCTGATCGATACAGGCGCCCCGTTACGCGACCTCCACGCCTGCCTCGCCGAACGCCTCAACGCCGTCCTCAAATACCTTGACCTCATCGCTTGCTCCAGCCTTCCAGATTACGCAGAGCATGACATCAGTACCGTGACCAATATTGCCAGGATCATGGTGCAAGATGTGAGCGATGTATTCAGGGTGGTTGAGCGGAGAGGTTTTAATTCCGAATAATTCCGAACGTTAGCCGCCGCGCTAACCTTTACCGTGAATGGTAGAGAGCCATTTGAAATTATATTGACTCCATTTAAATCTAAAAAACTGTCAACACTTACAGGTGTAAACACTTCAAATGTTCTCCAACATCACTGGCCGAACGCTTCAAAAAATTCAAATCCCAAACAACTCCGGAGATCGTATGAACAACTTCAGCGAGGTGTGCCTTTTTTTGCGTAACAGTAGGGATGAGCTTTATTGCAATTGCGAATGAGAATTCGCGAGGCCAGAAAATTGGCAACCTACCAGGCCTATGATCGAGAAGTGCCGATAACATGCGAATAAAGACGCCAGTAATGGCCTGTGAGGAACGCTGCAGAGTATCGGAACGCATGATCGGCTTTTCGCCAGAGCTGGCGCCGGGGGCGTATTGTTCGCGGAGCAGCGTGTCTGCCGGCTGAAGGCGGAGAAGAGTTGTGCGAAAACGTATAAAAATACAAATCCGGCTACATTTTCCACTGTTGCTTGGCTCTGGATGTTAGAACTTCGATTCGGTGTCTAAACAGTAAAATCCATTGCTACCGATGTTCCCTCCATTGCGCACCGCGTCGAATGCTTTAGTTCTAGTTGGGATAGCAGCAATTTCAATAAGTGATAAAAAACTGTCAGCTTTGACAGGTGCGTAGCACGGTCGCAACTCTCATTATCCGGGGTGCGGGATCGAAATTTGTAACATCAAGAATGATGACATACGAAATTCGCCCTCGAACCGTTGCTCACCGCACCAGCTAAAACGAGAATCAAAATGAAAACTTATCGTAAATCAACCACCCTCCTACTAGCGCTCCTTGCTGTCAACGTTGCTGTTCCTTCGATCGCCAGCATCAGCAGCTCCCCCCCCTCTATGGCTGAATTCAAAAAGCCTTATGCAGCAACCTGCACCGGAAGCGACAAACTGCCCGACGGCACATGCAGGCAAAGGTAAGTTTTCATCCACTCTTAGGATCAAGAGAAATCGCTACTCACGATTTCTCTTGATCACCTTCTTTTGCTCTCATGCTCGTAATTTCACTTAAAAATTCGCCGGCGTATTCGCACTGATGATCTCAGCCTCATCCGCGCCGATATTGCGAAACTTGTGCGGTAACGTCGTCGGAAAGTAATACCCATCGCCCGCACTCAACACACTCACCTGCCCGTCCACGGTCAATTCTACGGTGCCGCGCGTGACCAATCCGCACTCTTCGCCTTCGGCATGCACGATCGGCTCTTCGCCGGAGCTGGCGCCGGGGGCGTATTGTTCGCGCAGCAGGCGCATCTGGCGGCTGGGGACGGAGGCGCCGATGAGCAGCAGGCGCAGGCCGTGGCGGCCGAGGTCGGGTTGTTCGTTGGCGCGGAACACGTATTGGTGTTCGCGCGGCGGCTGGTCGAAAGTAAAGAAGTCGGCCAGGGACATCGGTATGCCTTCGAGCAGCTTTTTCAGCGAGCTGACGGAGGGGCTGACGCGGTTCTGTTCGATCAGCGAGATGGTCGCGTTGGTCACGCCGCTGCGCCGGGCGAGCTCGCGCTGGGATAGTTTGTAGCTTTCGCGTACTAGTTTGAGTCGAGAACCCGTATCCATGACTGCCTTATGTTGAGGTACTTAAGGGTAATGGGGGTGGGTGGCGGGTGACGCGCAGGTCGCGCGGATCACGTTGCTCCCGTGTCCCGGAACCGTGAAAGGCGGCTATTAAATCACGTTTGGTGGTGTTGCTCAGCAGGTTCGATGGATGGTGAGACGAAACTTCCTCTCGCACTGGCAATACAGCCAATGTGGGAGCGAGCTTGCTTGCGAAAGCAGTGTGTCAGACAACGAAGATGTTGGCTGATATGGCCCCTTCGCGAGCAAGCTCGCTCCCACATTTGGTTTTGAGCAGGTCAGCAAAAGCGAGTGTGGCTGGGTTGGCCTCTTCGCGAGCAGGCTCGCTCCCACAGGGGAAAACCGGCGCGGTCTTGGGGACCGTCGCCGGGGAGGTGGCTCAGACGCCAAAGCGGTCGCGCAGCGAGTAGTAGACGGCGCCCAGAGCGGTGAGCGGTGCGGAGAAGGTGCGGCCGCCGAGCATCGGCATGTGCGGCAGGGAGGCGAAGGCGTTGAAGCGTTCGGCGTCGCCGCGGATCATTTCCGAGATCAGTTTGCCGGCCAGGTGTGAGCAGGTAACGCCGTGGCCGCTGTAGCCCTGCATGTAGTAGGCGTTCTTTTCGATGCGGCCGAATTGCGGCATGCGCGACATGGTCAGCAGGAAATTGCCGGTCCAGCGGTAGTCGATCTTCACGTCTTTGAGCTGCGGAAAGGTCTTGAGGATCTTCGGCCGAATCAGCTGTTCGATGTCGTCCGGCTCGCGCGCGCCGTACACCACGCCTCCTCCGTAAAGCAGACGGTTGTCGGCAGTCAGGCGGTAGTAATCCAGCAGGTAATTGCAATCTTCGACACAGTAATTATTGGTGATCAAACTGCGTGCTTGCTGCTCGGTCAGCGGTTCAGTGACGACGATCTGCGAGCCGCACGGCATGCTTTTCGCGGTGACGCGGTTATCGAGCCCCTGCGGCAGATAAGCGTTGCCGGCGATCAGCAGGTACTTGGCGCGGACCAGACCTTTGCCGGTGCGCACGGTGATCGGCTCGCCGTAGGTGATTTCCACCGCCGCCGATTGCTCGTAGATCTTGCCGCCCAAGCGCACGATGGCAGCGGCCTCACCGAGGGCCAGGTTCAACGGATGAACGTGGCCACCCTGCATGTCCAGCAAGCCGCCAACGTAGGCATCGGAACCTACTTCACGACGAATATCCGCGGCGTCGAGCATCTTCAGATTGCGGTTCCCGTAGCGTTCCCAGTTGCGCTTTTGCTCGGCCAGGCCGTTGAGTTGTTTCTTGTTCATCGCCGCGAAAATACCGCCCGGGCGGTAGTCGCACTTGATGTCGTAATCCTTGATGCGTGAGCGGATGATGTCGGCGCCTTCGAAGATCATGCTGCCGAGGATTTCCGCAGTCTTGTCGCCGTAGCGCTCTTCGATGACATCGACGTCGCGGCTGTAGGAGTTGACCAGTTGACCGCCGTTGCGCCCGCTGGCGCCGTAGCCGACTTTCGCCGCTTCCAGCACCGTCACTCTATAGCCGGCCTCGCTGAGGAACAGCGCCGAGGACAGGCCGGTATAGCCGGCACCGATGATGCAGACGTCGCAGTCCACCGCTTCTTCGAGCATCGGAAAGTCGATGACTTCGTTGCGGGTGGCGGCGTAATAGCTGTTTACGTGTTGCTGTTTCATAGGTTTCTCCGAGGGCCGCCGACCATGGGCGGCCGCCGCTGTAAAAGAGTCAGAGCTTGATCCAGGTCGCCTTCAGCTCGGTGTACTTGTCGAACGCGTGCAGCGATTTGTCGCGACCGTTGCCCGACTGTTTGAAGCCACCGAACGGCGCGGTCATGTCGCCGCCGTCGTACTGGTTGACCCAAACGCTGCCGGCGCGCAGGCCGCGAGCGAAGGTGTGCGCCTTGCTCAGGTTGCTGGTCCACACACCGGCGGCGAGGCCGAAGATGCTGTCATTGGCGATCTGCAGCGCTTCTTCGGCAGTGTCGAAGGTGATCAGCGACAGCACCGGGCCGAAGATTTCTTCCTGAGCGATGGTCATTGCGTTGGTCACGCCGTCGAAAATCGCTGGCTGCACGTAGAGGCCGCCGGTTTCTTCGAGAGTGCGCTGGCCGCCGGCAATCAGCTCGGCGCCCTGCTCCCGACCGATGCTGATGTAGCGCAGGACGTTGTCGAGTTGACGCTGATCGACCACGGCGCCGACGGTGGTCGCCGGGTCCAGTGCGTGACCTGGTTTCCACGCTTGCAGCGCTTCCACCAGGAGCGGAATGAACTGCTCGCGAATCGAACGCTCGACCAGCAGACGCGAGCCGGCAGTGCAGACTTCGCCCTGATTGAAGGCGATGGCAGCGGCCGCCGCTTGGGCTGCGGCGTGCAAGTCTGGTGCATCGGCAAACACCACGTTCGGGCTCTTCCCGCCGGCCTCGAGCCAGACGCGTTTCATGTTGCTCTGGCCGGCGTAAATCATCAGTTGCTTGGCGATTGCCGTGGAGCCGGTGAAGGCCAGCACATCGACGTCCATGTGCAATGCCAGCGCCTTGCCGACGGTATGGCCATAACCTGGGAGCACGTTGAACACGCCTTTCGGAATCCCGGCCTCCAGCCCAAGCTGCGCGATGCGGATCGCCGTCAGTGGCGATTTTTCCGAAGGCTTGAGGATGAACGAATTACCCGCCGCCAGCGCCGGAGCGAACTTCCAGCTGGCCATGATCAGCGGGAAATTCCACGGCACGATCGCCGCGACCACACCGGACGGCTCGCGGGTGACGAGGCCGAGTTGATCGTGCGGGGTGGCGGCGACTTCGTCGTAGATCTTGTCGATGGCCTCGGCGCTCCAGCGGATCGCGTTGGCGGTGGCCGGGATGTCGATGCTCAGCGAATCGCTGATCGGTTTGCCCATGTCGAGGGTTTCCAGCAGCGCCAGTTCCTCCTGGTGTTGCAGGATCAGATCGGCGAAGCGGATCAGGATGCGTTTGCGCTCGGCCGGGGCTTTTTTCGCCCAGATGCCGGAATTGAACGATTGACGCGCGGCTTCGACGGCGAGATTGGCGTCGGCTTCATCGGTGCTGGCGACGGCGGCAAGAAAGCGACCGTCGACCGGGCTCAGGCATTCGAAGGTGTCGCCACTGATCGCCGGGCGGTATTCACCGTTGATGAAGGCGCGGGATTCGATGGACAGGGACTGGAAGCGTTGTTCCCAGTCGTTGCGGGTTGTGGTCATTGTTATGAGCTCGACGAAAGGAATGGGGATGGGCGAACGCACGCCAAACGAAATCTGATAACCCGTTCCCATGTAGGAGCTGCCGAAGGCTGCGATCTTTAGCTCTTGCTCCGAAAATCAAAGTCAAAAGATCGCAGCCTTCGGCAGCTCCTACAGGGTTGGGTGTCAGCTTTTAGACGGTATGCAGATACCAGTTGTACTCAAGGTCAGAAATCGAGTTCTCGAACTCGGCCAGTTCGCTTTCCTTGCACGCGACAAACACGTCGATGTACATCGGGTCGATGTAGCGCGCCATGACTTCGCTGTCGTCGAGCTCGCGCAGGGCGTCGCGCAGGTTGTTCGGCAGGCTCTGCTCGTTCTGCTCGTAGCTGTTGCCCTCGACCGGGGCGCCCGGTTCGATCTGGTTGGTCAGGCCGTGGTGAATACCGGCCAGCACCGAAGCCATCAGCAGATACGGGTTGGCGTCGGCACCGGCGACGCGGTGTTCGATGCGCACGGCGTCGGCTGAACCGGTCGGCACGCGCACGGCGACGGTGCGGTTATCGATGCCCCAGCTCGGCGAGTTCGGCACGTAGAACTGCGCGCCGAAACGGCGATACGAGTTGACGTTCGGGCAGAGGAAAGCCATTTGCGCCGGCAGGGTCTCGAGCACACCGCCGATCGCGTGACGCAGTGCGGCGTTCTGCTCGGGATCCTCGCTGGCGAAGATGTTGTTGCCTTCTTTATCCAGAATCGAAATGTGCACGTGCAAACCGTTGCCGGCCTGGCCTGGGTACGGCTTGGCCATGAAAGTCGTGTCCATCTCGTGGTCGTAGGCGATGTTTTTCACCAGACGCTTGAGCAGCACCGCGTAATCACAAGCCTTGATCGGGTCGGAGACGTGATGCAGGTTGACTTCGAACTGCGCCGGGGCACTTTCCTTGACGATCGCGTCGGCCGGGATGCCTTGCTCTTTGGCGCCTTCCAGAATGTCCTGGAGGCAGTCGACGTATTCGTCGAGGTCGTCGATCAGGTAGACCTGCGTCGATACCGGACGTTTGCCCGACACTGGCGAGCGAGGCGACTGCGGACGGCCATTCACGTTGTCCTGATCGATCAGGTAGAACTCAAGCTCGAACGCCGCGCAAATAGTCAGGCCGAGGTCGTCGAATTTGCGCACTACGTTGGCCAGCACTTCACGCGGGTCAGCGAAGAATGGCTGACCTTCGATCTCGTGCATGGTCATCAGCAGTTGCGCAGTCGGGCGTTTTTGCCACGGCTCGATGCTCAGGGTGCCGGGGATCGGATAGCAGATGCGATCGGCATCGCCAATATCGAGGCCCAGACCGGTGCTTTCCACTGTCGAGCCGTTGATGTCCAGCGCGAACAGCGACGCCGGCAGGTTGATGCCTTTTTCGTACACCTTATGAAGACTGGTGCGTTCGATGCGCTTGCCGCGCACCACACCGTTCATATCCGCAATCAGAAGGTCGACGTACAAAACCTCAGGATATTTCTTAAGGAATGCGTTGGCTTCGTTGAGTTGAACGGTACGCAGAGGGACCGACATGATGCACCTATTTAGCTGTTAATTATTATGTTCACCACCGTGTTGCGCAGCCAGTCAATCCGAAAGGCAAAGTGAAGTCAATAGCGAACAGCTGGCCCCTCAGCCTTTATTTTTCGGGCTTTTATTAACACTCTCGTGCCAGATCAGCTGCTAAACCCAATAAAACCAGAGCGGCGCGATGATCGCCGTTTAGAATTTTTTACATGGCAGTTGTTAATTAAAATCAACGAGGCTAAGCTCCGGAAAAGCTCGTTCAAGTGACAGACTTCGAGGTGAATAAAAATGGCATTCAAGCCATTGATCGGCGTTACTGCGTGCGTCAAACAGATTGGCCTGCATCCCTATCACATCAGCGGCGACAAGTATGTACGTGCTGTCAGCGTTGGCGCTGAAGGGTTGCCAGTGGTCATTCCTTCTCTTGGCAACCTGACTGAAATCGATGACCTGCTCGGTCAGCTCGACGGTCTTTTACTCACCGGCTCTCCCTCGAACGTGGAGCCCTTCCACTACCAAGGCCCGGCCAGTGCACCCGGCACGGATCACGATCCGGCCCGCGACGCCACCACCCTTCCTTTATTGCGTGCAGCCATCGCGGCGGGCGTTCCGGTGCTCGGCATCTGCCGTGGCTTTCAGGAAATGAACGTGGCCTTCGGCGGCAGCCTGCATCAGAAGGTCCATGAGCTGGCGGGCATGCTCGATCACCGCGAGGCCGACAGCCCGGATGTGGCGGTGCAATACGCCCCGGCCCATGCGGTCAGCGTGATCGCTGGCGGTGTGTTCGAAGCGCTGGAGCTGCCCAACGAATTTCAGGTCAATTCGATTCACAGTCAGGGCATCGACCGCCTCGCTCCTGGCCTGCGTGCCGAAGCCGTGGCGCCGGACGGTTTGATCGAAGCGATTTCGGTCGAGCACAGCTCCACCTTCGCCCTCGGCGTGCAATGGCACCCGGAGTGGCAAGTGCTGGACAACCCCGACTACCTGAAGATTTTCCAGGCGTTCGGCGCAGCGTGCCGGCACCGGACGGCGCGGCGCAATCAGCGCTGACGCAACCACAGACCCAATAACGTTTTACTGCCCCGCGGCTGGCGGGTGTGCGTTTGCACATCCGTCAGTCGTGAACCGCAACACCCGTAATAACAACAAGTACGACCCAGGCAGCCAGGACGGCGGCGCCGAACAAGCCGGATGGCAGGAGCCCTGTAGGAGCTGCCGAAGGCTGCGATCTTTTGATTTTGTTTTTCAGGATCAAGATCAAAAGATCGCAGCCTTCGGCAGCTCCTACAGGTGCACTTGCAGGCTTGCAATCCACTTAAGCCCGGCCACATTGGCCAGGCACACGAAACCTGTTGGGAGTTTCACATGGCAAACGCCTCCAGCACTTACCGCAAGGCACTCGAAGGTCATCAGCAACCGAAAAAGGTGTTGGTGAAAGTCGATCGTGTCACCAAGAAGTTCGACGAAACCGTGGCCGTGGACGATGTGTCCCTGGAGATCCATCAGGGCGAAATCTTCGCGCTGCTGGGTGGTTCCGGGTCGGGCAAATCGACTCTGCTGCGCATGCTCGCCGGTTTCGAGCGGCCGACCGAGGGGCGGATTCTGCTCGATGGCGTGGACATCACCGACATGCCGCCGTACGAGCGGCCGATCAACATGATGTTCCAGTCCTACGCGTTGTTCCCGCACATGACCGTGGCGCAGAACATCGCCTTCGGCCTCAAACAGGACCGTTTGCCTGCCAGCGAAATCGATGCCCGCGTCGAAGAAATGCTGCGTCTGGTGCACATGACCCAATACGCCAAACGTCGCCCGCACCAATTGTCCGGCGGTCAGCGGCAGCGCGTCGCCCTCGCCCGCTCGCTGGCCAAGCGGCCGAAGCTGTTGCTGCTCGACGAGCCGATGGGCGCGCTGGATAAAAAGCTGCGTTCGCAAATGCAACTGGAGCTGGTGGAGATCATCGAGCGCGTCGGCGTCACCTGCGTGATGGTGACCCACGACCAGGAAGAAGCCATGACCATGGCTCAGCGCATCGCAATCATGCACCTGGGCTGGATCGCGCAGATCGGCAGCCCGGTCGACATTTATGAAGCGCCGGTCAGCCGCATGGTCTGCGAATTCATCGGTAATGTGAACGCCTTTGACGGCACCGTGGTGGAAGATCTCGAAGGCCACGCGATCATTCACAGCCCGGATTTGCAGCAGAAGATTTACGTCGGTCACGGCGTCAGCACGTCGGTGCAGGACAAGTCGATCACCTACGCCATCCGCCCGGAAAAAATGCTCGTCAGCACCAGCCAACCAGAGTTCCGCTACAACTGGTCCGAGGGCAAGGTGCACGACATCGCCTACCTCGGCGGCCACTCGGTGTTCTACGTCGAGCTGCCCGGCGGCAAGATCGTCCAGTCGTTCATGGCCAACGCCGAACGCCGTGGCGCGCGGCCGACCTGGGACGACAAGGTCTACGTCTGGTGGGAAGACGACAGCGGCGTGGTGCTGCGCTCATGAAAACTTTCAATCAGCAATTCCTGCGCCTGGTGCCCAGCGGACGAAAACTGGTGATCGGCATTCCGTTCATCTGGCTGTTCCTGTTTTTCATGCTGCCGTTCTTTCTGGTGATGAAGATCAGCTTCTCGGAAGCGGCGCTGTCGATCCCGCCGTACTCGGAGATCTACACCTTCGCCGAACAGAAATTCCAGCTGCTGCTGAACATCGGCAACTACACCCTGCTCGGCGAAGACGAACTGTACCTGTCGGCCTACCTCGGTTCGCTGAAGGTCGCAGCACTGAGCACGCTGATGTGCCTGGCGATCGGTTTCCCGATGGCCTACGCGATCACGAAGACCGGCAAGGAAACGCAAAACGTCCTGCTGCTGTTGATCATGATGCCGACCTGGACGGCGATTCTGATCCGTGTGTATGCGTGGATGGGCATCCTTAGCAACAACGGTCTGCTCAACGCGTTCCTGATGTGGACCGGGCTCACCGATCATCCGATCGAGATCCTCAACACCAACACAGCGGTGTACATCGGCGTGGTGTATGCCTACCTGCCGTTCATGGTCCTGCCGCTCTACGCCAACCTCGTCAAGCACGACAACAGCCTGCTGGAAGCCGCGCAGGACTTGGGCTCGAGCAACTTCAACAACTTCTGGAAGATCACCGTGCCACTGGCGAAGAACGGCATCATCGCTGGCTGCATGCTGGTGTTTATTCCGGTGGTCGGCGAGTTCGTGATTCCAGAACTGCTGGGTGGCCCGGAGACGCTGATGATCGGTCGCGTGCTGTGGCAGGAATTCTTCAATAACCGCGACTGGCCGGTGGCGTCCGCGCTGGCGGTGGTGATGCTGTTGATCCTGATTGTGCCGATTCTGCTGTTCAACCGCAGTCAGGCCAAAGAGATGGAGGCACGGGGATGAAACGCTTCAACTTTTCCAGGTTCATGCTGATCTTCGGCTTGATGTTCATTTATCTGCCGATGCTGATTCTGGTGATCTACTCGTTCAACGCCTCGAAACTGGTGACGGTGTGGGGTGGCTGGTCAGTGAAGTGGTATGTCGGCCTGCTCGACAACACGCAACTGATGGGCTCGGTGCTGCGCTCGCTGGAGATCGCCTGCTACACCGCGATTGCAGCAGTGGCGCTGGGCACCCTTGCCGCTTTTGTCCTGACTCGCGTCACGCGCTTCAAGGGTCGCACGCTGTTTGGCGGCCTGGTCACCGCGCCGCTGGTGATGCCGGAAGTGATCACCGGTCTGTCGTTGTTGCTGCTGTTCGTGGCGATGGCGCAGTTGATCGGCTGGCCGCAGGAGCGAGGCATCGTCACGATCTGGATCGCCCACACCACGTTTTGTGCGGCCTATGTCGCGGTGGTAGTCTCCGCGCGCCTGCGGGAGCTGGATCTGTCGATCGAAGAAGCGGCGATGGATCTCGGCGCCAAGCCGTTCAAGGTGTTTTTCCTCATCACCATTCCGATGATCGCGCCGTCGCTGGCGGCGGGCGGGATGATGTCGTTCGCCTTGTCGCTGGACGACCTGGTGCTGGCGAGTTTCGTCTCCGGGCCGGGCTCGACCACGCTGCCGATGGAAGTGTTCTCGGCGGTGCGCCTGGGCGTGAAGCCTGAGATCAACGCCGTGGCCAGCCTGATTCTGCTGGCGGTGTCGCTGGTGACTTTCCTCGTCTGGTACTTCGGCCGCAAAGCGGAAGCCAATCGCAAGCGGGCGATTCAGGAAGCCATGGATCAGACCGCCAACGAAGCGTGGCAGCCGCAACGTGCCGCGACCGCCGTGTAGGAGCTGCGGCACGCTGCGATCTTTTGATCTTCACAAGCAAGATCAGGAGATCGCAGCCTCGTTGCACTCGTCAGCTCCTACACAAATGTTGTCAGGCCGACCAGCCAATTCCCTCTCCTTCCGGGAGAGGGTCAGGGTGAGGGTCCTTTGCTTGAAGTTAATAAAAAGATGGGAGTTGTACCGATGAAAATGTTTGGCAGGACTCTGCTGACACTGTCCTTAATGGGCGCAATGGTCATGGGCGCCCAGGCCAACGACAAGGTGCTGCGTGTTTACAACTGGTCCGATTACATCGCGCCGGACACCGTCAAGAAGTTTGAAGACGAAACCGGCATTCGCGTGACCTACGACGTCTTCGACAGCAACGAAACCCTGGAAGCGCGCCTGCTCGCGGGCAAATCCGGCTACGACATCGTCGTGCCGTCGAACAGTTTTCTGGCCAAGCAGATCAAGGCCGGCGTCTATCAGCCGCTGGACAAATCGAAGCTACCGAACTGGAAGAATCTCAATCCGGTGCTATTGAAAAACGCTGCCGCCAGTGATCCGGACAACGCCCACGCGTTCCCGTATATGTGGGGCTCGATCGGTATCGGCTTCAATCCGGCCAAGGTCAAGGAAGTGCTCGGCGCCAACGCTCCAACCAATTCCTGGGACTTGCTGTTCAAGCCGGAGAACGCGGAAAAGCTCAAAGCCTGCGGCATCAGTTTCCTCGATTCGCCGACCGAAATGCTCCCGGCCGCTCTGCACTATCTGGGCTATCCGGTGAACGACAAGGACAAGGCGCACATCGCCGAGGCCGAAGCGCTGTTCATGAAAATCCGCCCGTACGTGGCATATTTCCATTCCTCGAAGTACATCTCCGATCTGGCCAACGGCAACATCTGCGTAGCGGTCGGTTACTCCGGCGACGTCCTCCAGGCCAAGGCGCGTGCGGTGGAATCGGGCAACAACGTGGTGATCGACTACAGCATTCCCAAGGAAGGCGCCGGCAGTTTTTACGACATGGTCGCCATCCCCCGTGATGCGGCGAACGTCGACAACGCCTACCTGTTCATGGACTTCCTGATGCGCCCGGACATCATCGCCGAAGTCACCAACAGCATCGGCTACAGCAACGCCAACGCGGCGGCCACGCCACTGGTGGACGAGGCGATCCGCAACGAACCGGGCTCGTATCCGTCGCAAGCGGTGATGGCGACCTTGTATGCCGTGCCGGATCAGCCGATTGCCACGCAGCGGATCATGACCCGCGGCTGGACGCGGGTGAAGCTCGGGAAATAAAAACACCGATAATCAAAAATGTGGGAGCGAGCCTGCTCGCGAAAGCGGTAGGACAGGCGACGAAAATGTTGGATGTACCGACGCCTTCGCGAGCAGGCTCGCTCCCACAGTCGATCGATGTGAGCCGGCCAGATTCTGAAGTTTCCCGTTCACGCAGCGCCTTACCACCGCTGCACCCTGCTCTGAACGGCCTCACCCGGCTCCCTCGGCTCGGGTGAATTTGCGGGCGCCTTCGGGCGCCTTTTTTTGTTCGTTCAGATCAGCGACCAGTCCTGCAAAACCCGATAGCGGCCCTTGTGCGATTCGAACAAAGCGAAGCGTTCCGCGCGCAGAAAGAACTCTGGCGGCGCGCTCGTTTCCGGCTCCGGCGCACGGTATTCGCGGGCCAGGGTCAGGTGCGGGCGAAACTCGTGGGCGGTCTCCTCAAAACCAAACGGCAGCATCGCTTGCTCCAGCGCATAGACCAGGCGCAACAACGCCGGCGGCGCCTGCTCCGGTGCCAGCGATAACACACCGGCGCGATGCCAGACCTGCAAGCGATCCAGCGCAACCCGCAACGCTTCACCCGGAATACGCACATTGCTCGCTGCTTCGCAGACGCCGTGGATCTGCGCCAGCGGCACCGCGCCGAGAAACAGCAGGGTCAGATGAAAATTATCCGCCGGTACCGGTTTCCCGGTTCGCAGGCCCAGCTCCGCGCGCCACTGGGCGATCGCCTTGCGCTGCGATGGCGGGCAATCCAAGGCAAAAAACAATCGCTTCGACGGCTCATCCTTGCGCACCCCATCAATCATCACCCTGCCCCCTTTTTCGTCATGACCGCGCCGATTCTACACAGCCTGTGCTGACGACTCGCGCCAGGAAGCTATAGTTCAAGGATTGCCAACAACCGGAGGCTGCCATGCGCGAGATCCTCAGCAAAGAACCCTGGTGGGCCCGGCCACCACAACCCGGGCAGAACGAAAGCGAACTGGAATGGGGCTGGCTGGTGCATTACAGCGAAGGCGAACCGCGCTTCGAATTCGTCCGCGAACGGCCGAGCGACGAGCAGATTCGCAAGCGCAAGAGCTGCCGGGTCACCCCCTCGCCCGAGTGAACACAGCCCGCGAGCACTAATCCTGTGGGAGCGAGCCTGCTCGCGAAAGCGGTGTGTCAGATAAAGAAATGTTACTGATACGACGCTTTCGCGAGCAGGCTCGCTCCCACAGGGTTATGCATTGATCAGTGGGGTTGTGTGTCGCCGGCGGCGGTGTCGATGCTGACCACCACCGACATCCCCGGTCGTAGCCGTTCTGCTTCCTGCTGATCGGGATCGATAGTGATGCGCACCGGCACGCGCTGAGCGATCTTGACGAAGTTGCCAGTGGCGTTGTCGGCCTGGAGCAAGGCAAATTCCGAACCGGTGCCCGGCGAAATATGCTGCACATGGCCGGTGAATCTGCGGTGGTTCAAGGCGTCGACGGTGAAGCGCACCGGTTGCCCGACACGCACATTGGCCATTTGGGTTTCCTTCATGTTGGCGATCACCCATTTCTGATCCGGCACCAACGCCATCAACTGCGCGCCGGAGTTGACGTAGGCGCCGAGGCGCACGCCGATCTGCCCGAGCTGGCCGTCGCGCGGCGCGACAATCCGCGTGTTCGACAGATCGATCCGTGCCAGTTGCACCGCCGCTTCGGCGCTGGCCACCGCAGCTTCCAGCGAGCCGCGATTGACGATTACTGTTTGCAGGTCCTGCCGGGCGATTTCCAGATTGGCCTTGGCCTGCGCCACCGCCGCCGTGCTCTGCGCATTGGCGGCGAGAGTCACGTCGAACTCGCGTTTCGACACCGAGCCGTCGCGCACCAGTTCCTGATTGCGCCGCAGATCGGCCTCGCTCTTGCGCAACTGCGCCTGGCTGTCGGCGAGCACTGCCTGGCGCAACTTGATCGTCGCCTCGGCACTGTTGCGCTGCTGCACCACGTTGGCCAATCCAGCCTTTTGCACCGCCAGTTGTGCCAGCGACTGGTCGAGGCGCTGCTGATAAATGCGGTCGTCCAGACGCACCAGCAGATCCCCGGCCTTGACGTACTGGAAGTCCTGCACCGGCACCTCGAACACATATCCGCTGAGCTGCGGGCCGATGATCGTCACCTGCCCGCGCACCAAGGCGTTTTCTGTAGTTTCGACGGCGCTGCTGAACGGCGGCAGTTGCCAGGCATACAACACGATCAGTACGCCAACGATGGCGATCGCGGCAAAGCCCAGCGAAGAAATGATCCGCACCCGCAGCGAACGCGGCGCGGTGTTCGGCGACGATGGCGGCGCCTCCCCTTCAGGTGTGGCGGCGATGGCATTGGTGGTTGTGGTGGTCGGTTCGGTCATGAAGAAATGGCGCCGCTGGGTGGTACGGAAGGCGTCGGCTCAATGGCTTTGGTGGTGCTCATCAGCCACAACGCGCGAATCGAAAGCCAGATCATGGTCAGAACGGCAATGACCGCGATCAGCATGAAGACATCGTTATAGGCCAGCACGTTCGCTTCGCGTGTCGCCGCATTGGCGAGGCTGCGGATCCCGGCCAGATTGCGCAGGCTCGGGTCGGCCAGCAAACCGCCGTAGGCCGAGCCGCCGCTCTGCACGCGCGCGGCCACCAAGGGGTCGGACATCACCAGATGATCGACGATGTGGCTGGAATGGTATTTCTCGCGCAAGATCTGAAACGTGCCAAGCAACGCCGCGCCGAGCAGCCCGCCGAGGTTGTTGCAGATCCCGAACAGCACGGAAAAACTCACCAGGTTGCGCGGATTGGTCAGCACGTTGCGCGTCCCGAAGACCATGGTCGGGCCGAGAAAAAACGTACTGCCGAACGCCAGCAGGAACTGGCTGACGTAGAGATTTTGCGGGCGGGTCAGGTTGTTGGAAAAACTGTCCATCACCGAACCGGTGGCCATCAGCGCCAGCGAGATGATCAACGGCATCAGCAAGTGTTTGGGGTCGATGGTCAGCGCGCTGGTCGCAAGGCCGGCGATACTGCCGATGAGCATCACCACGTACAGACTGTGCAGTTGCTCATAGCCCATGTTCAGGTTCTGCATGAAACCGACCGCGCCGGTGGATTGCTCCGAAGTGACCATGCGAATCAGGGTCACCGCCAGCGCCAGACGAATCATCGTGCCGCTGCCCAGCCAGCGGGTCATCAGCATCGGGTTGCTGCGATTGTGCTCGATGGCCAGACCCATGATGATCAGCGCGATCGAACAGGCCAGCGCCACCCCTATCCAGTCGGCCTCCAGCCACCAGTCGATGCGTCCCAGCGACAGCACCGCGCACAACAACGCCACACCGGTGGCGAGGATGGCGAAGGTCAGGAAGTCGAGTTTTTCAAAAGTCTTGAAGCGGTCACCTGGCGGCAACTTCAGCAGCAATACACAGCCGAGTGACAACAGGGCCATGCCCAATTCGAATAGGTAGAGGCCGCGCCACTCGGCGATCTGCAACAGATCCTCGGAAAACAGCCGCGCCAGCGGTAACGCCAGTTGTGACGTGCCAAGACCGAGTACCAGCGCCTTCAGCCGCCACTTCGCCGGGAACGCCTGGACCATGTAATACAAACCCAGCGAACTCAGCGCCGCGCCGACCATGCCGTGGGCAGCACGCACCGCCACCGCAGAATTGAGATCGTTGACGAACAAGTGGCCGAAGGTCACCAGCGCGTACAGCACCAGGAACACTTCAGTGAACGCGCGCAAGCCGAATTGCTGGCGAAATTTCACCAGCAGCAGGTTCATCGATACGTTGGTCATCACATACGCCGCCGGCAACCAGGCCATTTCCGCCGTAGTCGCGCCGAGCGAGCCTTGCAGATAAGGCAGGTTGGCCACCACCAGCGAATTCCCCAGCCCACCGGTCACCGCCACCAGCACACCGACCGCCGCATACGCCAGTCGCTTGGGCGTGGAGTGCAAAGGGGTCGATGGGGAACCGGGCAGGCTGGGCTTTTCGTGGGGTTGCCAGTTGCGCGGGGCGTATTTATCCATGGATCGGCCTGGTGCTGGGGGTGAGGGAAGTTTGCCGCATATTTCTTTGCAGCACACTTTTCCATGGACAACAAAAAAACCTGTAGGAGCTGTCGAGTGAAACGAGGCTGCGATCTTTTGATTTTTCAAAAGCAAGATCAATAGATCGCAGCGTGCCGCAGCTCCTACAAGGCGTGCGGCGTAGCACCGGCGGTGATCGTATAACTTCCAGTTGACAATCCCCGAAAATCTGGGAAATATCCGCAACGATGTTGTACGACGACGTATGACAAATAATAAAAACAACAAACGATTCAGGGAGCGTCACAGTGAGCACACTCGCCCGCAATTCCGTCCGCCCTCCACGTTTTGCCGTTACCCGCCCACGTTCCACCCTCAGCCTGCTCGGCTGTAGCAGCCTCGCCCTCGCCCTGCCAATGAGCGCCGATGCC
Source organism: Pseudomonas sp. 1L-B-1-E-C1 (assembly GCF_057291835.1). NCBI lineage: Bacteria > Pseudomonadati > Pseudomonadota > Gammaproteobacteria > Pseudomonadales > Pseudomonadaceae > Pseudomonas > Pseudomonas sp. 1L-B-1-E-C1. The sequence continues at coordinate 143,198 of NZ_JBXAWN010000013.1, forward strand.
GAAGGCTTTCTCGACGACAGCAAAGCCACGCTGAACCTGCGCAACGCTTACTTCAACCGCAACTTCGTCAACCCGGCCTATCCCCAGGGCAAGGCTGAAGAGTGGACGCAGAACTTCATCCTCGACGCCAAGTCCGGTTTCACCCAAGGCACCGTCGGCTTCGGTCTCGACATCCTGGGTATGTACTCGCAGAAGCTCGATGGCGGCAAAGGTACCGGCGGCACACAGCTGTTGCCGATCCACGATGACGGGCGCCCGGCGGACAACTTCGGCCGGCTCGGCGTGGCGTTGAAAGCCAAGGTGTCGAAAACTGAATTGAAGGTCGGTGAATGGATGCCGGTGCTGCCGATCCTGCGCTCCGACGATGGCCGCTCCCTGCCGCAGACCTTTCGCGGCGGCCAGATCACCTCCACCGAAATCAACGGTCTGACCGTGTACGGCGGCCAGTTCCGCGGCAACAGCCCGCGCAACGATGCGAGCATGGAAGACATGTCGATGAACGGCCGCGGTGCGTTCACCTCTGATCGCTTCAACTTCGGCGGCGGCGAATACACCTTCAACGAAAAGCGCACCATGGTCGGCCTGTGGTACGCCGAACTCACCGATATCTATCAGCAGCAGTATTTCAACCTCAGCCACAGCCAGCCGATGGGCGACTGGACCCTTGGCGCCAACCTCGGTTTCTTCACCGGCAAGGAAGACGGCAGCGCCCAGGCCGGCGATCTCGACAACAAGACCGCGTTCGCCCTGCTCTCGGCCAAGTACGGCGGCCACACTTTCTACGTCGGCCTGCAGAAACTCACCGGCGACGATGCCTGGATGCGCGTCAACGGCACCAGCGGCGGCACCCTGGCCAACGACAGTTACAACGCCAGTTATGACAACGCCAAGGAGCGCTCCTGGCAGGTGCGTCACGACTACAACTTCGTTGCGCTGGGCGTGCCTGGTCTGACCCTGATGAACCGCTACATCAGCGGCGATAACGTGCACACCGCCACCACCAATGACGGCAAGGAATGGGGCCGCGAATCGGAACTGGCCTACACCGTGCAGAGCGGCCCGCTGAAGAATCTCAACGTGAAATGGCGCAATGCGACCATCCGCCGGGACTTCAGCACCAACGAATTTGATGAAAACCGGATCTTTATCAGCTATCCGATTTCGTTGTTGTAAAGCCAGTCTCCACACCGATATTCCCTGTGGGAGCGAGCTTGCTCGCGAATGCGTCGGGTCAGTCAATTCATCTTTCAATGACACACCGCTTTCGCGAGCAAGCTCGCTCCCACAGGGGAGTTGCATTGCCAAACAGGCATTTGTGGTTATAGAAGACTGGACTGGGCCTTCCGTCATCTACACCAAAAGTCGCGTTGACAAGATCCGGAAACCCTACCGATACTTCAGCGCAGTCATACGACAACCTACAACAAACCTAATAACAATGTGTCCAGGGATTGCCATGACGTCTACTTCTACCCCCCGCGTGCCTTTCAATCGCCTGCTGCTGACCGGTGCCGCCGGAGGCCTGGGCAAAGTGCTGCGCGAACGCCTGCGCCCTTACGCCAAGGTGCTGCGCCTGTCCGACATCGCCGCCCTCGCCCCGGCCGTCGATGAACACGAAGAAGTCGTGCTCTGCGACCTCGCCGACAAGCAAGCCGTGCATCAATTGGTCGAAGGCGTCGATGCGATCCTGCATTTCGGCGGCGTTTCGGTCGAGCGGCCGTTCGAAGAAATCCTCGGCGCCAACATCTGCGGTGTCTTTCACATTTACGAAGCGGCGCGCAAGCACGGCGTGAAGCGGGTGGTCTTCGCCAGTTCGAACCATGTGATCGGCTTCTACAAGCAGGACGAAAAACTCGACGCCACCTCCCCGCGCCGTCCTGACGGTTACTACGGCCTCTCCAAGTCCTACGGCGAAGACATGGCCAGTTTCTACTTCGATCGCTACGGCATCGAAACCGTCAGCATCCGCATCGGCTCCTCGTTCCCCGAGCCGCAGAACCGCCGGATGATGCACACCTGGCTGAGCTTCGACGATCTCACGCAACTGCTCGAACGCTCGCTGTACACACCGAATGTCGGACATACCGTGGTCTACGGCATGTCCGCCAACAAAGACGTCTGGTGGGACAACCGCTACGCCAGCCACCTCGGTTTCGAAGCCAGGGACAGCTCGGAAGTGTTCCGCGACAAGGTCGAAGCGCAGCCGATGCCGGCCGACGATGATCCGGCGCGGATCTATCAGGGCGGCGCCTTCGTCGCAGCAGGCCCGTTCGGCGACTGATCGCTCGACTTGATCCCCCTCCAATAAAAACCATGGGAATGAGTATGCAAGCCGAATTGATCGTCGACGCCCGCAACGCGGTCGGTGAAAGCCCGGTCTGGGTGCCGCAGGAAAAAGCGCTGTACTGGGTCGATATTCCCAACGGCGGCCTGCAACGCTGGAGCGCCGACACTGGCCATGTTGCCTCGTGGACAACCCCGGAAATGCTCGCCTGCATCACCCGCCACCGCAGCGGTGGCTGGGTGGCCGGTATGGAAAGCGGTTTCTTTCGCCTGCACCCGCACAGCGACGGCAGCCTCGACAGCGAATTGCTCGCCACCGTCGAGCACAGCCGCCCGGACATGCGCCTCAACGACGGTCGCTGCGACCGCCAAGGGCGTTTCTGGGCCGGCAGCATGGTCTTGAACATGGGCCTGAATGCGCCTGAAGGCCGGCTCTATCGCTTCGGCGCCGGGCAATCCGGCGTGGTCGAAGCGCAGCTGGATGGCTTCATCGTGCCCAACGGCCTCGCCTTCAGTCCCGACGGCAAAACCATGTATTTGTCCGATTCGCACCCCAACGTGCAACTGATCTGGGCGTTCGATTACGACATCGAAACCGGTACGCCGTCGAATCGCCGAATCTTCGTCGACATGAATCACTTCCCCGGCCGCCCCGACGGCGCCGCCGTGGATGCCGAAGGTGGCTACTGGATCTGTGCCAACGACGCCGGCCTGATTCACCGCTTCGCGCCGGATGGCCGCCTCGACTTCTCACTGGAAGTGCCGGTGAAAAAACCGACCATGTGCGCTTTCGGCGGCAGCAATTTCGACACTCTTTTTGTCGCCTCGATTCGCCCCGGCGATGACCTCGATCCGCAATCCCTGGCCGGCGGCTTATTCGCTTTGAAGCCGGGCGTCAAAGGCCTCGCCGAACCTGAATTCAACGATTTGCTTTAGCCCCTCTGCTGCACCGCTGCGCCTTGAACAAAAAAATAACAAGACTGGAGACTCACCCCCATGAACTTCAAACGCACCTTGCTCGCCGCTGCACTTCCGCTGATGTTCACCTTCGCTGGTGCCGCTCAGGCAGAAATCAAACTCAAATTCGCTGACATCCACCCCGCCGGTTATCCAACCGTGGTGGCCGAAGAAAACATGGGCAAGACCCTGACCAAGGAAACCAACGGCGAACTGACCTTCCAATATTTCCCGGGCGGTGTGCTGGGTTCGGAAAAGGAAGTCATCGAGCAGATGCAGGTCGGCGCGGTGCAGCTGTCGCGCGTCAGCCTGGGTATCGTCGGCCCCGTGGTGCCGGACGTGAACGTGTTCAACATGCCATTCATTTTCCGCGACCATCAGCACATGCGTAACGTCATCGATGGCGCGGTGGGCGATGAGATTCTCGACAAGATCACCAACTCCGAATTCGGCCTGGTAGCCCTGGCGTGGATGGACGGCGGCACGCGCAACATCTACACCAAGAAGCCGGTGCGCAAGCTCGAAGACCTCAAGGGCATGAAGATCCGCGTGCAAGGCAACCCGATGTTCATCGACATGATGAATGCCATGGGCGGTAACGGCATCGCCATGGACACCGGCGAGATCTTCAGCGCCCTGCAGACCGGCGTGATCGACGGCGCAGAAAACAACCCGCCGACCCTGCTCGAACACAACCACTTCCAGAACGCCAAGTTCTACAGCCTGACCGGTCACCTGATCCTGCCAGAGCCGATCGTGATGTCGAAAATCACCTGGGAGAAACTCACTCCGGATCAACAGGAACTGGTGAAGAAAGCCGCCAAGGCTGCTCAGGCTGAAGAACGCGTGCTGTGGGACAAGAAGTCCGCTGCCAGTGAAGAAAAACTCAAGGCCGCCGGCGTCGAGTTCATCGAAGTCGACAAGAAACCCTTCTACGACGCCACCGCTTCGGTACGGGAAAAATACGGCGCGAAGTACGCCGACCTGATCAAGAAAATCGAAGCCGTTCAGTAACCCTCCCGCTCCGTACTCATGAACAAGGCCCGGCGCGCCTGATGACTCAGGCGCGCCGGGTTACGGTGGAACCCGATGAAGAATCTGCTGCTACGTATCAACGACAAGATCTACATGACATGCATCTGGGTCGCCGGCCTTTCCGTCCTGGCGATTTCCCTGATGATTCCCTGGGGCGTATTCGCCCGCTACGTACTTGGCACCGGCTCCAGCTGGCCAGAGCCGACGGCGATCCTGCTGATGATGGTGTTCACTTTCATCGGTGCCGCCGCCAGTTACCGCGCCGGCGCGCACATGGCCGTGGCCATGCTGACCGATCGCATGTCACCGCCGCTGAGATCAGCGGCGGCGATCTTTTCGCAACTGCTGATGGCGGCGATCTGCATCTTCATGACCATCTGGGGCGCCAAGCTGTGCATGTCGACCTGGAACCAGTTCATGGCCGCCCTGCCCGACCTGCGCGTTGGCGTGACCTATCTGCCGATTCCCTTGGGCGGCTTGCTGACGCTGATTTTTGTCCTGGAAAAACTCTTGCTCGGTGACCAGAGCAAACGGCGGGTCGTGCAGTTCGACCTGGTGGAAGAAAGTGAAGGTGCCGCTTAATGGACGCTCTGATACTGCTGGGCAGTTTTATCGCTTTGATCCTGATCGGCATGCCGGTCGCCTACGCGTTGGGCGCCGCCGCGCTGATCGGCGCATGGTGGATCGACATTCCGTTCCAGGCGGTGATGATCCAGGTCGCCTCGGGCGTGAACAAATTCTCGCTGCTGGCCATTCCGTTCTTCGTCCTCGCCGGTGCGATCATGGCCGAGGGCGGCATGTCCCGGCGATTGGTGGCGTGTGCCGGCGTGCTGGTGGGTTTCGTGCGCGGTGGCCTGTCACTGGTCAACATCGTCGCTTCGACCTTCTTCGGCGCGATCTCCGGCTCGTCGGTAGCGGACACCGCCTCGGTGGGTTCGGTGCTGATTCCGGAAATGGAACGCAAGGGCTATCCACGGGACTTCTCCACCGCCGTCACCGTTAGCGGTTCGGTGCAGGCCCTGCTGACCCCGCCAAGCCATAACTCGGTGCTCTACTCGCTGGCCGCCGGTGGCACGGTCTCGATTGCCTCGCTGTTCATGGCCGGCATCGTTCCGGGCCTGCTGATGAGCGCCTGCCTGATGGTGCTGTGTCTGATCTTCGCGAAAAAGCGCAACTACCCGAAGGGCGAAGTCATCCCGATGCGCCAGGCGCTGAAAATCGTCGGCGAGGCCCTCTGGGGCCTGATGGCGATGGTGATCATCCTCGGCGGCATCCTCTCGGGAATTTTCACCGCGACGGAATCGGCGGCGATCGCAGTGCTGTGGTCGTTCTTCGTGACCATGTTCATCTATCGCGACTACAAGTGGCGTGAACTGCCCAAGCTGATGCACCGCACCGTGCGGACGATCTCGATTGTGATGATCCTGATCGGTTTCGCCGCGAGCTTCGGCTACATCATGACGCTGATGCAGATCCCGGCGAAGATCACCACGATGTTCCTGACGCTGTCGGACAACCGTTACGTGATCCTGATGTGCATCAACGTCATGTTGCTGCTGTTGGGCACGGTGATGGACATGGCGCCGCTGATCCTGATCCTCACGCCGATCCTGATGCCGGTGATTCTCGGTATCGGTGTCGATCCGGTGCAGTTCGGCATGATCATGCTGGTCAACCTGGGGATCGGATTGATAACACCGCCGGTGGGCGCCGTGCTCTTCGTGGGCTCGGCGGTGGGCAAAGTCAGTATCGAAAGCACCGTGAAAGCCCTGCTGCCGTTCTATGCAGTGCTGTTCCTGGTATTGATGCTGGTGACCTACGTGCCCGCCCTTTCGCTGTGGCTGCCGCACCTGGTGTTGTAACCGTCTGAAAAGATCGCAGCCTTCGGCAGCTCCTACAGGACCGCACTCTCTGGTAGGAGCTGTCGAGTGCAACGAGGCTGCGATCTTTTGATCCTCAAGCCCGCAACAACATGTACCCCGCCACCACCAGACACACACTGGCAAACCCCACCTGCAACGCCCGCGCCGGCACCTGCGCGCAAACCCTGCGGCCGATGATCATGCCGACGATGCTCGCGACGATGAACGCCGCGCCCTGGCTATCGATGCGTACGCCCGCATGAAACGAACCCATCACCCCGATCGCTGAAATCAGACTGATCACCATCAACGATGTCGCAACAATGCCGCGCATTTGCACATCGGTCAGTTGCTTGAACGCTGGCACGATCAAAAAACCGCCACCGACGCCAAGCAATCCCGAGACGACACCGGTAATCGCCCCCAGTGCGGCCAGGGTGGCGGTGCATTTGGCGGTCCAGTCGAAGCGCCCGGTCTGCTCGTTGAGCATGCAATTCTTCTGGCCCCAACTGGCATGGCCGTGATCGCTCGGCCCCGCTTGCTCACGCTCCTTTCTGAACATTCGCCAGGCGACCAGGACCATCAGCAGGCTGAACAGAATCATCAGAATCTTTTCCGGCAACTGATGCGCGAAATAGATCCCCAGCGGCGAAAATACCGCGCCCAATGCTGCGATCAACAGCGCAGCGCGATAACGCACCAGGCCATGGCGCAAACCATCGATAGCGCCGACCGCTGCCGCGCTGCCGACCGCAAACAAGGCCACCGGCGCCGCTTGCGTCATCGTCCAGCCGAGCCCCAGCACCAGCGCCGGTACCGCAAGAATCCCGCCGCCCGCGCCGGTCAGGCCGAGCACCAACCCCATCACCACGCCAAACAGACTTGCCAGCAACATAGGGTTTTCTCAGTCGACCTTGGACAGACGCGTCAGCCACTCGCGGCCCTTGAGCATGCCGTGCCAGTAGAACCACGGCAGCAGCGTCGCTTTCAGCCACCACGCCGACCGCCGCGGCACGGTCGGGTCGAGCGGGAAGGTCGGCAGCAGTTTGCCGCCATAGCCGAACTCGGCAAGGATCACCTTGCCCTTCTCCACCGTCAGCGGGCACGAGCCGTAGCCGTCGTACTTCAGCGGCAGCGGCTGTTGTTTGCGCCCGGCCAGGAGGTTTTGCGCAACGACGACAATCTGCTTGCGCACCGCCGCTGCAGTTTTCGCGTTGCTGGTGCCGCAGATATCGCCCAGTGCAAACACTTCGGGAAAACGCAGGTGCTGCAGGCTATGCGGATCGACTTCGCACCAGCCGGCGGCGTCGGCCAGCGGACTTTCTGCGATGAAATCCGGCGAGACTTGCGGCGGAACGACGTGGAGCAGATCGAAGGTTTTCGCTAGGAGGCTGACGTTGCCATCGGCGTCTTTGACCTCAAACCACGCGGTTTTCGCTGGGCCGTCGACCTTGACCAGATTCGAATTGAAGGCCAGTTGCGCGTTGTACTGTTCGATGTACTTCATCAGCGGCGGCACGAAGGTCGGCACGCCAAACAGCGCAGCGCCAGCCAGATTGAATTCAACGTTGATGTTGTGCAGCACCGCGTTTTTGCGCCAATGGTCGCAGGACAGGTACAGGGCTTTTTGCGGCGCGCCGGCGCATTTGATCGGCATCGCTGGCTGGGTGAACAGCGCCCGGCCGTCGCGCAGTTTCTGCACTTGATCCCAAGTGTACTGGGCGTGTTGATAGCTGTAGTTGGAGGTGACACCGTGCTGGCCGAGGCTTTCCCGCAAACCTTCGATTTTCTCCCAGGCCAGGCGCAGGCCGGGGCAGACGATCAGGTTCTGGTAGCTGACAGTGCGCTGGTCGTCGAGGGTGAGTTGGCGGTTTTGTGGGTCGATGGCGCTTACACTGGCCTGAACCCACGTCGCCTGACGCGGCATGACTTTGCTCATCGGCCTGACGGTGTCTTTCACGTCAAACGCGCCACCGCCAACCAGCGTCCAGGCCGGTTGGTAGTAGTGCTGTGAACTTGGCTCGATCACGGTGACGTTGAGGTGCGGGTCACGCTTGAGCAGGCTGGCGACAAAACCGATGCCAGCCGTCCCGCCGCCGATGACCACGATGTCCGCACTGATGGATGAGCCCCAGTGTTGATCGTTCATTGCTGGTTCCTTTTTACTGCACGCAAGGATTTTTGGTTCACCACAACAACTAATGTGGGAGCGAGCCTGCTCGCGAAAGCGGTGGCTCAGTCAACTATTCGTCGGCTGACACGCCGCCTTCGCGAGCAGGCTCGCTCCCACAGGAGATGTTTGTGAAGGCTGGCATTTATTGCTGTTCCCAGCTCTTGAGCACCGCTCCGCAATAGAGCCCCGAGAGGGTTTTCATCACCTGAATCACTTCATGACTGGCCAGGCCGTAGAAAATGTATTTGCCTTCGCGGCGGGTCGCGACCAACCCTTCGTCACGCAAGATGCCCAGTTGCTGGGACAGTGTCGGCTGGCGCACGCCGGTCATGGTTTCCAGTTCGCCGACGTTGCGTTCACCCTGGGTCAGTTGACAGAGGATCAGCAGACGATCCTCATTGGCCAAGGCTTTGAGCAAGGCGCAGGCCTTGGACGCCGAGGCGCGCAGTTGGGCGACTTCACATTCGGTCAGACTGGATTGCATTTGCACGAGGCCTTGTAGGTCACTTAAGCTGCGAACATTATGTTTTTACATAAAGTGTTGCAACTCTGAATTCCCCAGCACAGGTTTTTACCCATGCCCGCCCTGATTGAAGCGTTCCTCGACCCCGCCTCCTCGACTTACAGCTACGTGGTCTACGAGGCCGACGGCGGCCAGTGCGCAATCGTTGACCCGGTGCTCGATTACGATGGCGCCGCCGGGCGCACCGGCACCGTGCAGGCGGACAAGATCATCGCCTTCGTCCGTGCGCATCGCTTGCAAGTGCAATGGCTGCTGGAAACCCACGCCCACGCCGATCACCTCTCCGCAGCGCCATATCTGCGCCGTGAACTGGGCGGCAAGATCGCCATCGGCGAATCAATCAGCAAAGTGCAGAACGTGTTCAAGGCCCTGTTCAATCTGGAGCCGGAATTTCGCGTCGACGGCTCGCAGTTCGATCACCTGTTCGCGCCGAACGAGGCGTTCATGATCGGCAATCTCAAAGCCACCGCCCTGCACGTTCCCGGCCATACGCCAGCGGACATGGCCTACTTGATCGACGGTGAGCAGATTTTGGTCGGCGACACGTTGTTCATGCCCGATGTCGGCACCGCGCGCTGTGATTTTCCCGGCGGCAATGCGCAGCAGCTGTTCAAGTCGATCCAGAAGCTGTTGGCGTTTCCGGCGAGTGTGAAGCTTTATGTTTGCCACGATTACCCGCCTGAAGGCCGCGCCTCACAGTGCCAGACCACGGTCGGCGAACAGCGCAAAAGCAATATTCATGTGCATGACGGGATCGATGAAGCCGCGTTCGTCGAGATGCGTACTCAGCGTGACGCCGGATTGGGCATGCCGACGTTGTTGCTGCCGGCGATACAAGTAAATGTACGAGCGGGTAATCTGCCAGCGGCGGAAGACAACGGCGTGGTTTACCTGAAGATCCCGCTGGATTCCCTATAGGAAAAATCGCTAGATCCGTCGCCAGATTATTTTTCCTACGAACGCTGTCGACAATGATGAACTGGTGAAAATCCTCGCAGCGATCAGACTCCATCAGGCAAACATTCAATGGAGTTTTCGCAATATGGATATTCGTCGTAATCACCGTGACCTGACCACGCAACAAAAATCGGCATTCATCGATGCCATCCTGCTACTCAAAAACAATGTCGATAGCGTACTCCGGCCCGGAGAGCAAAGCCGCTACGATGACTTTGTCCAGATTCACAAGAATTCGATGGGACGAGGCAACCCGCTGACGCCTAACCCGCATCGCAGTCCCTTGTTCTATCCATGGCACCGAATCCTGATCCGCCAATTTGAACTTGCCCTGCAATCCGCTGCCAACAACGCGACCATCACGCTCCCCTACTGGAACTGGCAACTGACCGGCGCCGACAATCCGTTCACCTCGGACTTTATGGGCTCGAACGGCGATAACCTGCAAGACCAACGCGTCACCAGTGGCCCGTTCTCCAGGGAGCACTCGCAATTCGAAGTCCGGGTATGGGATGAGGGCATTGGAAACGCGGGCGTTCGGCGAAATTTCGCGGCGCAAGGCACGTTGCCCACAGCCGAGACCGTCATATCCGCATTGAACAGAACGCCTTACTGGCTGGCCGAAAGTGGCTGGGAGAATGTTTCGGAAGTCGAATTGCACAATCCGGTACACGCATGGATCGGAGGGAACATGGCGGAAGCAGCCTCACCCAATGATCCGATATTTTTCCTGCATCACTGCTATCTCGATCTGCTGTGGGAGCGCTGGAAGCACCAACACGCCGGTACCCCGGGTTTCACCGATGTGGCCGGCTCGCCGGATTCAACCGAAACCGTTCTGGTTTTTCATCCCGACAGTGAACCGGCACCCTGGCCGCAAACCTATACCGTGCAACAAACGCTTTACACTGGTGAACTGGATTACCGCTACGACAACATCTGACGCTTAGCTACTCAGAGTCAGCCCGTTCGCAGGCAACGGCAACGCGGTCTTGTAGCGCACCTGCTTGAGCGCAAAGCTTGAGCGAATGTTCGCTACTCCTGGCACTTTGGTCAGAAAATCCATCATGAAGCGTTCCAGCGACTGGATGCTCGGCACCAGCACCCGTATCAGGTAGTCCGGGTCACCGGCCATCAAATAGCACTCCATCACCTCGGGGCGATCAGAGATCGCTTCCTCGAAGTGCTGCAGCGCCTCTTCCACCTGCTTCTCCAGGCTCACGTGAATGAACACGTTCACGTGCAGCCCCAGCAGGTCGGCATCCAACAGCGTGACCTGCTCGCGAATCAGGCCCAGTTCTTCCATCGCCTTGACCCGATTAAAGCATGGAGTTGGCGACAGATTTACCGAGCGGGCAAGGTCGGCGTTGGTGATGCGGGCGTTCTCCTGAAGGCTGTTGAGAATGCCGATGTCGGTACGGTCCAGTTTGCGCATGAGACAAAACCACCTGTTTTTTATGTTTATGCAGAATTTCTATCTGCAAATGGTCGTCAGCGCAACGAAACACAGAGAAATATTCTTCTTGGCCGCGCCTATGATTGTTGTAGGACAAGATTTCCTCTACCCAGGAATGACTGCCAGCTCACTACAAGAAATTCACAAGATCGAGCGTAGAAGCCATGACCCAAGCGTATGAACCGCTGCGCCTGCACGTCCCTGAACCCTCGGGCCGTCCCGGCTGTAAAACCGACTTTTCCTACCTGCATCTGACCGATGCCGGTACGGTGCGCAAACCTCCCATCGATGTAGAACCGGCCGACACCGCCGACCTGGCCCGTGGCCTGATTCGCGTGCTCGACGATCAGGGCAACGCCCTCGGCCCGTGGGCTGAAAACGTGCCGGTAGAAATCCTGCGCAAAGGCATGCGCGCGATGCTCAAAACGCGCATCTACGACAACCGCATGGTCGTGGCGCAGCGGCAGAAAAAGATGTCGTTCTACATGCAGAGCCTTGGCGAGGAAGCCATCGGCAGCGCCCAGGCTTTGGCGCTTAACATCGACGACATGTGCTTCCCGACCTACCGCCAGCAAAGCATTCTGATGGCCCGCGATGTGCCGCTGGTCGACCTGATCTGCCAGTTGCTGTCCAACGAGCGCGATCCGCTCAAGGGCCGCCAGTTGCCGATCATGTATTCGGTCAAGGACGCCGGGTTCTTCACTATTTCCGGCAACCTCGCCACCCAGTTCATTCAGGGCGTGGGCTGGGGCATGGCCTCGGCGATCAAGGGCGACACCAAAATTGCCTCGGCGTGGATCGGTGACGGCGCCACCGCCGAATCGGACTTCCACACCGCCCTCACCTTCGCCCACGTTTATCGCGCGCCGGTGATCCTCAATGTGGTCAACAACCAGTGGGCGATTTCCACTTTTCAGGCCATCGCCGGTGGTGAAGCCACCACCTTCGCCGGACGCGGCGTCGGTTGCGGCATCGCCTCGCTGCGCGTCGATGGCAACGACTTCTATGCGGTCTATGCCGCTTCCGCCTGGGCGGCCGAACGCGCCCGGCGCAACCTCGGCCCGACCATGATCGAATGGGTCACCTACCGCGCCGGTCCGCACTCGACCTCCGATGATCCCTCGAAATACCGCCCTGCCGATGACTGGAGCCACTTCCCCCTCGGCGATCCGATCGCGCGCCTGAAACAGCACCTGATCAAGGCCGGCCACTGGTCGGAGGAAGAGCACGCCGCCGTCAGCGCCGAACTCGAAGCCGAAGTGATTGCCGCGCAGAAACAGGCCGAACAGTACGGCACCCTCGCCGGCGGCCAGATCCCGAGCGCCGCGACCATGTTCGAAGACGTCTACAAAGAGATGCCGGAGCACTTGAAGCGCCAGCGTCAGCAGTTGGGAATCTGACATGAACGATCACAACAACAATATTCAGTTGGAAACCGCCATGACCACGACCACCATGACCATGATCCAGGCCCTGCGCTCGGCCATGGATGTGATGCTTGAGCGCGATGACAACGTCGTCGTCTTCGGGCAGGACGTCGGTTACTTCGGCGGCGTGTTCCGTTGCACCGAAGGCCTGCAGACCAAATACGGCACTTCGCGCGTGTTCGATGCGCCGATCTCGGAAAGCGGCATCGTTGGCGTGGCCGTCGGCATGGGCGCCTATGGGCTGCGCCCGGTCGCCGAGATTCAGTTCGCCGACTACGTCTACCCCGCCTCCGACCAGATCATCTCCGAAGCGGCGCGCCTGCGTTATCGCTCGGCCGGCGAGTTCACCGCACCGATGACCCTGCGCATGCCTTGCGGCGGCGGTATCTACGGCGGCCAGACCCACAGCCAGAGCATCGAGGCGATGTTCACTCAGGTTTGCGGTCTGCGCACGGTCATGCCGTCCAATCCGTACGACGCCAAAGGCCTGTTGATCGCCTCCATCGAAAACGATGACCCGGTGATCTTTCTCGAGCCGAAACGCCTGTACAACGGCCCGTTCGACGGCCATCACGACCGCCCGGTAACGCCGTGGTCGAAGCACCCTGCCGCGCAAGTGCCGGACGGCTATTACACCGTGCCGCTGGACGTCGCCGCGATCACCCGTCCGGGCAAGGACGTGACCGTGCTCACTTACGGCACCACCGTTTATGTGTCGCAGGTGGCTGCCGAAGAGTCAGGCGTCGATGCCGAGGTCATCGACCTGCGCAGCCTGTGGCCGCTGGACCTGGAAACCATCGTCAAGTCGGTGAAGAAAACCGGCCGCTGCGTGGTGGTTCACGAAGCCACGCGCACCTGCGGTTTCGGCGCCGAACTGGTGTCGCTGGTGCAAGAGCATTGCTTCCATCACCTGGAAGCGCCGATCGAACGCGTCACTGGTTGGGACACGCCCTACCCGCACGCGCAAGAGTGGGCGTATTTCCCAGGGCCGTCCCGAGTGGGCGCGGCGTTGAAACGGGTCATGGAGGTCTGAATGGGCACGCACGTTATCAAGATGCCGGACATCGGCGAAGGCATCGCAGAAGTAGAACTGTCGCAATGGCACGTCAAGGTCGGCGATCTGGTGGTTGAAGATCAGGTGCTGGCCGACGTCATGACCGATAAGGCGATGGTCGATATTCCGTCGCCGGTGCACGGGAAAGTGATTGCGCTCGGTGGTCAGCCGGGTGAAGTCATGGCGGTTGGCAGTGTGTTGATCAGCATCGAGGTTGAAGGGGCTGGCAACCTCAAAGAGTCCGCCGCTCCGGTTGTTACTAAAGAGCCTGTTGCGCCGAAAGTTGAAGCCATTGTTGAAAGCAAACCTGCTGCAGCCGCGCCGCGCCCTGCTCCTGTTTGCCAAGGCCCGATGGTTGCTCGCGAAGCAGACGAACGCCCCCTCGCCTCCCCGGCCGTGCGCAAACATGCGCTGGATCTGGGTATTCAATTGCGTCTGGTGCGCGGCTCCGGCCCCGCCGGTCGTGTGCTGCACGAAGACCTTGAGGCCTATCTGGCGCAAGGTCAGTCGAACGCTTCGGCACCCGTTGCCGCCGCGTACGCTCAACGCAACGACGAAGAACAGATTCAAGTCATAGGCATGCGCCGCAAGATTGCTCAGCGCATGCAGGACGCCACTCAGCGCGCGGCGCATTTCAGCTACGTCGAGGAAATCGACGTTACTGCGATCGAAGAACTGCGCGCGCATCTGAATGAAAACCATGGCGCCAGCCGTGGCAAGTTGACGTTGCTGCCGTTCCTTGTTCGCGCGCTGGTCGTCGCCTTGCGCGACTTCCCGCAGATGAACGCCCGTTATGACGACGAAGCCCAGGTCATCACCCGCCTCGGCGCGGTGCATGTCGGCGTCGCCACGCAAAGCGATGTCGGCCTGATGGTGCCTGTGGTGCGTCATGCAGAGACGCGCAGCCTGTGGGACAGCGCCGCCGAAATTTCGCGTTTGGCCAACGCCGCGCGCAATGGCAAGGCCAGCCGCGATGAGCTGTCCGGTTCGACCATTACGCTCACCAGCCTCGGCGCATTGGGCGGCATCGTCAGCACGCCGGTGCTGAATTTGCCGGAAGTGGCCATTGTCGGCGTGAACAAAATCGTCGAACGGCCAATGGTGGTCAAGGGCCAGGTAGTGATCCGCAAGATGATGAACCTCTCCAGCTCCTTCGATCACCGCGTGGTCGATGGCATGGACGCGGCACTCTTCATCCAGGCCATCCGTGGCTTGCTCGAACAACCTGCCACTTTGTTTGTGGAGTAATGGAATGCAAGCTTTGAACACTACGCTGCTGATTATCGGCGGCGGCCCTGGCGGTTACGTTACGGCGATCCGCGCCGGGCAACTGGGCATTCCGACCATTCTGGTGGAGGGCCAATCGTTGGGCGGGACTTGCCTGAACATTGGCTGCATTCCGTCGAAAGCGCTGATTCATGTGGCTGAGCAGTTTCACCAGACGCAGCACCACAGCCAGCATTCGGCGCTCGGCATCAGCGTCGCCGCGCCGACCCTGGATATCAGCAAAAGCGTCGAGTGGAAGGATGGCATCGTTGATCGCCTGACCACTGGCGTCGCCGCGCTGTTGAAGAAAAACAAGGTTCAGGTCATCAACGGCTGGGCGAAAATCATCGACGGCAAAACCGTGGAAGTCGGCGATACGCGCATTCAGTGTGAGCATCTGGTGCTGGCCACCGGTTCGACCAGCGTCAACCTGCCGATCCTGCCGATTGGCGGGCGGATCATCTCCTCCACCGAAGCGCTGGCGCCGACGTCCGTGCCGAAACGCCTGATCGTGGTCGGCGGCGGATATATCGGCCTGGAACTGGGCATCGCTTATCGCAAGCTCGGCGCCGAGGTCAGCGTGGTCGAAGCACAGGACCGCATCCTGCCGGCCTATGACGCGGAACTGACGCAACCGGTGCACGACGCCTTGAAGCAGCTCGGCGTGAAGTTGTACCTCAAGCACAGCGTGCTGGGTTTCGACGGTAGGTTGCAGGTGCGTGATCCTGAAGGCGAAACCTTGAATCTGGAAACCGATCAGGTGCTGGTCGCGGTCGGTCGCAAACCCAACACCCAGGGTTTCAATCTCGAAGCGCTGAATCTGGACATGAACGGTTCGGCGATCAAGATCGACAGCCGCTGCCAGACCAGCATGCGCAACGTCTACGCGATCGGCGACCTGAGTGGCGAACCAATGCTCGCCCACCGCGCCATGGCCCAGGGCGAGATGGTTGCCGAGCTGATCAGTGGCAAGAGCCGAGAATTCAACCCGACCGCCATCGCCGCCGTGTGCTTTACCGACCCGGAACTGGTGGTGGTCGGCAAGACCCCCGACGAGGCCACGGCTGCCGGGCTGGACTGCATTGTTTCCAGCTTCCCGTTCGCTGCCAATGGCCGGGCGATGACCCTGGAATCGAAAAGCGGCTTCGTGCGCGTGGTTGCGCGTCGTGACAATCATGTGATTGTCGGCTGGCAAGCGGTGGGCGTTGGCGTGTCGGAATTGTCGGCGGCATTTGCGCAAAGCCTGGAAATGGGCGCGCGGCTGGAAGACATCGGCGGCACCATCCATGCGCACCCGACCCTGGGCGAAGCGGTGCAGGAAGCGGCGTTGCGTGCCCTTGGGCATGCGCTGCATCTGTAGGCCCCTTCGCGAGCAGGCTCGCTCCCACATTTGAAATGCATTCCCCTGTGGGAGCGAGCCTGCTCGCGAATTCTTGAGGGCAACACGATTTATCTGTGTGCCATCCGATAGTCCGGGCTGCGAAACCGCTCAAGAATGAAGTATTGTTGTGCCCATCCAAAAAACGTCAGAAGCCTTGAACCGTTTCGGCGGTTGTTCAGTGATAGAGGGTGTCATGGGTAACGAAAGCATCAATTGGGACAAGCTGGGTTTTGACTACATCAAGACCGACAAACGCTATCTGTCGTACTTTCGCGATGGCGAGTGGGACAAAGGCACCCTGACCGAAGATAACGTCCTGCACATCAGCGAAGGCTCCACGGCCCTTCACTATGGCCAGCAGTGCTTCGAAGGCATGAAGGCCTATCGCTGCAAGGACGGTTCGATCAACCTGTTCCGCCCGGACCAGAACGCCCTGCGCATGCAACGCAGCTGCGCGCGTCTGCTGATGCCGACGGTCGACACCGAGCAGTTCATCGAAGCCTGCAAAGCCGTGGTTCGCGCCAACGAGCGTTTCATCCCGCCGTACGGCACCGGCGGCGCGCTGTACCTGCGCCCGTTCGTGATCGGCGTGGGTGACAACATCGGCGTACGCACCGCGCCCGAATTCATTTTCTCGATTTTCTGCATCCCGGTCGGCGCCTACTTCAAGGGTGGCCTGACCCCGCACAACTTCCAGATCTCCAGCTACGACCGCGCGGCCCCACAAGGCACCGGCGCGGCCAAGGTCGGTGGCAACTACGCCGCCAGCCTGATGCCGGGCTCGAAAGCCAAGAAAGCCAATTTCGCTGACGCGATCTACCTCGATCCGATGACCCACACCAAGATCGAGGAAGTCGGTTCGGCCAACTTCTTCGGGATCACCCACGACAACAAGTTCGTCACCCCGAACTCGCCATCGGTCCTGCCGGGTATCACCCGCCTGTCGCTGATCGAACTGGCGAAATCGCGTCTGGGCCTGGAAGTGGTTGAAGGCGATGTGCTGATCGACAAACTGTCGGACTTCAAGGAAGCCGGTGCCTGCGGTACCGCTGCCGTGATCACCCCGATTGGCGGCATCAGCTACAACGATCACCTGCATGTGTTCCACAGCGAAACCGAGGTGGGCCCGGTGACCCAGAAGCTCTACAAGGAGCTGACTGGCGTGCAGACCGGCGACATCGAAGCGCCTGCGGGCTGGATCGTCAAGGTTTGATCTGACGACTGCGGATGCTCAAAAGCCCTCCACCGAGTGATTGGTGGGGGGCTTTTTTGATGGTGGTTGTTGGTTCTTTTTGTGTAAGGCTGGGGATCTTTTCCCCTCACCCCAGCCCTCTCCCCCAAGGGGGCGAGGGGGAAAGGGAGCCGATTTTTGTGCTTTTCAAAACCCGAATTCGACGCGAACTTTCAGGTCGGTGGAGTACGGGAGAACACTTGGGTCGGCTCCCTCTCCCTCCGGGAGAGGGCTGGGGTGAGGGTTTGCTTTTGATTTTTGGAGGCAATGCGCTTGCCCGTCCGATCCGAAATCCCACTCGCCTGTCCATTCTGCTGCTTGCCCATCCGCGCCTGGGTGATCAGTCCTGGGATCAACTCACCCTCCGGCAGATTCTTCCAGAACCGCACCGGCAGATGCCCTTGCATGACCTTCGGGTTCAACCGCGCCGGATTGAAGATGTGGCTGTAGTAGGTCAACCACAAATCGCCGTGCGGATCGTCGACGTTCTGCGCCAGTTGCTGCCATTCGATCGGGCACTGCCGCTCGTGAATCAATTGCTCGCCGTCGTAATACACACCGTCGCGCGGCGTGGCGATCAACCAGCGATGCTGGCCCATCCGCCCGATGAAGTGCTCGCTGGCGCTGTGCAAAATGTCATGCGCCGGTTCGTGCCACGCCACGTATTGCGGGCCGGGCAGATCCTTTGGGCGCTCAATGAAACGCACAAAGGCATGCAGATGATGGGCCTCGCGGCTGACCTGCTTGATACGTCGCTGCAACTCACTGCCAAGCTTGTCGCCGGCCATCATCGCCGTGCGGTCGCCATGGCTGACGCGCCATAGCACTTCATACAACAGGCTCCAGCGTTGCTCGCCGCGATAGCGTGCCGCTTGTTCGAGGGTGTCGAGCAGCGCACGGGGGATACGCGCCTGAAACGGCCCCTGCCCTTCGGGCACGTGTTCATCACTGGCAAACAGATCACCCACCCCTTCAGCCGCCCAGCTCACCAGACTCGGATCGATTTCATGACTGAGCAACCAGCGTGCCTGTTGACGCCAGGTGTCGAACAGGTCATCACAATCGAGACTGATCATCCCCATAACCCCATCTGCTGCGGCATCGGCCGGTCGCGCAATTGCTGATAGAGCATGTGGCTGGTGACCTCCGCCTGCTGCGGGTGATAGTCGCTGGTGATGATGAACGGCTTGGCCTTGGCCAGCACACAGCGCATCCGCGCCACGTCTTCGTAACGGATGCGGCGCTGACGGCGAAGCTCGACCAGGCGCTCGGTGGTGCGCAAGCCGATGCCGGGAATGCGCGCGATCAGAGACGCGTCGGCACGGTTCAGGTCCAGCGGAAACACCTCGCGATTCTCCAGCGCCCAGGCCAATTTCGGGTCGATATCAAGCGCCAGATTGCCCGGACCTTTAAGCAATTCGTCTGCGCGGTAGCCGTAGCTGCGCAGGAGGAAATCGGCCTGATACAAACGGTGCTCGCGCATCAGCGGCGGCGCCGCGAGGGGCACGCTTTTCGGGCTGTCTGGGATCGGGCTGAACGCCGAATAATAGACCCGCCGCAGACTGAAGTTGCCATACAACGATTGGGCGCTGTGGAGGATGGTGCTGTCATCGGTGTCATCGGCTCCGACGATCAGCTGTGTACTTTGTCCGGCCGGGGCGAACTTCGCTGAGCGCGGCTCGTTCAACACGGTCTGCACACCCGTGTAGATGGTGTTCATCGCTTGCTTGATGGATGTGATGTCCTTCTCCGGCGCGAGCGTCTGCAGGCTGGCGTCCGTGGGCAATTCGATGTTGACGCTTAGACGATCAGCATAACGCCCCGCTTCCTCGATCAAGGCAGGATCGGCTTCCGGGATGGTCTTGAGATGGATATAGCCGCGAAATTCATGCTCTTCACGGAGCAACTTCGCCACCCGCACCAGTTGCTCCATGGTGTAGTCCGCCGAGCGGATGATCCCGGAGCTGAGAAACAGGCCGCTGACACAGTTGCGCCGGTAGAAATCCATGGTCAGCGTGACGACTTCTTCCGGGATGAAGCGCGCACGCGGCACGTCGCTGGAACGACGATTGACGCAATACTGGCAATCGTAAAGGCAGAAGTTGGTCAGCAAAATCTTCAACAACGACACACAGCGCCCGTCCGGCGTGTAGCTGTGGCAAATGCCCATGCCGTCCGTCGAACCGAGCCCGCTCTTGCCTTCGGAGCTGCGCTTGGGCGCACCGCTGCTGGCGCAGGAAGCGTCGTACTTGGCGGCGTCGGCGAGGATGCTGAGCTTGTCGATGATTTGCATGGGCGCGGACTCTTTACTGTGTGCATATACAGTATAGAGTCGACAGCGGTGATACAAGGTGGCAGATGCGCCCCTCGTCGGTCAGAAGCTGAAAATCAAAAGATCGCAGCCTTCGGCAGCTCCAACATGGATTGGGTAGGGTCGCGATTTATCGGGTGTACACGACTCCTGTAGGAGCTGCCGAAGGCTGCGATCCTTTGATCTACCCGTCTACCGGCCACTCAACACCAAACCGCGCACTGATCTCCTTGCGCCCCACCGCCGTCAACGCCAGCGCCCGACTGTCCAGATCCTGCGTCACCCATTTGCGCTTCAGCGCCGTTTGCAGCAATGTCGCACCCAGCGAGCCACCGAGATGCGGCCGACGCATGCTCCAGTCCAGGCACGGGCAGGCGAATTTGCGACGCAGAGTCGTCAAGTCCCGCACATCGATACCCAGCCCGAGAATCAACGCCTCGCCACTGTCGCTCAGGCGATACGCCTGCTCGTCGGTTTGCACCAGCCAACCGCCTGCGATCAAGCGGTCATGCAACAACACCGCCAGCGTCCCGGCCATATGGTCGTAGCAGGTGCGGGCGAATTGCAGGCGATCCGGGGTGTGCGCCTTGAACGTCGGCGCGGTGTTCTGGCCGATCACCATCAGCGCTTCCAATGCCTGGGCAACGCGCCGATCGGCGAGGCTGTAATAGCGATGGCGGCCCTGCACATGCAGGCGCACCAAAGCCAGCTCCTTGAGTTTGCTCAGGTGCGCGCTGGCGGTGGAGGCGCTGACGTCGGCTACGGCGGCCAGTTCGGTGCTGGTGCGGGCGTGGCCGTCCATCAACGAGCAGAGCATTTTCGTCCGCGCCGGTTCGGCGATAGCGGCGGCCACTTGCGAGACGCCGATGTCGTGCTGCTCTGCGTGCATATTTCGCTCCCGAACGAATCGTCGCCTGCAAGGAGTGGAGATAGTAGCAATACTTTCTCCGCTGACAAGGCCGCCAACCATGGACCCGCTTCGCGCTGCGACTCACGCCGATCCCTATCCTTACTACACAGAGCTGCGCGCTGGCGGACTGGCCTTTCACCACGATTTGAAACTGTGGGTCGCCAGCAGCGCACGGGCGGTGTGTGCGGTGCTGGCGCACGCCGATTGCCGCGTGCGCCCGGTGCAGGAACCGGTGCCTCAAACCATCGCACAAGGCCCGGCGGGCGAGGTGTTTGGCCGACTGATGCGCATGAATGACGGCGAGCGCCAGCGCTGCCCACGCTCGGCCATCGAACCGGCGCTGGGGCTGATCAATCAGAATGAGGTACGTGAGCTGGTTGCTGCCCGACTGTTCACAGCAGATGCCGACGGTTTGTACAACGCAATGTTCCGCGGCCCGGTCGCCGTGGTCGCAACGTTGCTCGGGTTCCCGCCGGCGCAGAGTCGGACGATCAGCGAGCTGACCGCGGATTTCGTCGCGTGCCTGTCACCTTTGAGCAATGACCTGCAACTCGCCGCCGCTCATGCTGCAGCAACGCAGTTGCGCGGTTATTTCATCGGGTTGTTGGCCGATCCCGGCATGAACAGCGCGCTATTGCAGGGGATCACACAACGTTTCGAAGGCGATCAAGACACATTGATCGCCAACCTCATCGGCCTGTGCTCGCAGACATTCGAAGCCTGCGCCGGCCTGATCGGCAATGCGTTGGTAACGTTGCAGCGCCAGCCTGAATTACATGCAACACCGATAGAGAATCTACTGGCGGAAGTTCAGCGCTTCGACCCGCCCGTACAGAACACCCGCCGCTTTGTTGCAGCGCCATGCGAAATCGATGGCGTGCGGCTTGCAGCGGGTGATGCAGTTCTGCTGCTGTTGGCCGCGGCCAATCGCGATCCGGCGCTGAATGAACAGCCGGAGCGTTTTCTGCCGGAGCGGCCGAATCGGCGAAGTTTCAGTTTTGGCAGTGGTCGGCATCAGTGTCCGGGGCAAGCGTTGGCGATGAGTATTGCCGGGGCGACTTTGAATCAAATCCTTGCCAGCGGCCTTGGTCTGAATAGCCTGGGCTGGGATTACAGGCCATCGCTCAATGGCCGGGTTCCACTGTTCAACATTAGCGGCGGCTGATGATGAGTCTTCGCGAGCAGGCTCGCTCCCACATTGGCCCAGTGATGAACTCAACATTGTGGGAGCGAGCCTGCTCGCGAAGAGGCCAAAACATCCACCGCAACTCAACAATCAAACCGCCCACTGCAAGATCAACCAGCTGTTCGCCCCGCTGATCAACACGAACAACCCCCACGCCAGCACCCGGGTCGGCCAGCGATTGACGAACGGGCCCATCAGCTGTTTGTCGTTGGTCATACGGATCAATGGATACAAGGCAAAGGGCAGTTGCAGGCTGAGCACCACCTGGCTCAACACCAGCAATTTGCCGATCGCGTTATCGCCCATGAGCCACACGCCGATAAAAGCCGGAATCAGCGCCAGCCCGCGAGTGATCAAACGTCGCTGCCAGCATGGGATGCGCAGGTTCAGATAGCCCTCCATGATCACCTGCCCGGCGATGGTCCCGGTGAAGGTCGAACTCTGCCCGGACGCCAACAGCGCCACGCCAAACAACACGCTCGCCAGCGCACCGCCGACCAGCGGATCAAGCAAATGATAGGCGTCCTGAATGTCGACCACATCGGTGTGCCCGG
Organism: Pseudomonas sp. 1L-B-1-E-C1; assembly: GCF_057291835.1. Lineage (NCBI taxonomy): Bacteria > Pseudomonadati > Pseudomonadota > Gammaproteobacteria > Pseudomonadales > Pseudomonadaceae > Pseudomonas > Pseudomonas sp. 1L-B-1-E-C1. Next base: position 165,764 of record NZ_JBXAWN010000013.1, read on the forward strand.
ACTGGTGAAACGCCGCCGCGGCGAGAATCAGGATCGCCGCATTCACCAGCAGCGCCAGGGCCAGCGAACCGATGGTGTCGATGCGCGCCAGTTTCACCGCATCCTGCTTGCTCGCCAGATCCTTGCCGATCATTCGTGTCTGCACGATCGAGGTGTGCAGATACAGGTTATGCGGCATAACCGTGGCGCCGAGGATGCCGATGGCCAGATACAGCGGTGCGGCATCGCCGATGGCCGCCAGCGACGGTTTGAAGCCCTGCGCCACGTCCGGCCAGTACGGTTTGATCAGCAACAGCTCAACGAAAAAACACACGCCGATGGTCGCGACCAGCACCAGCATGATCGCTTCGAGCCGGCGGAAACCACGGTTCTGCAGGGCCAGCACCAGCAGTGTGTCGAACGCGGTCAGGGCGATGCCGAAAGTCAGCGAACAGCCGAGCAGCAAATGGAACGCCAGGGCGCAGCCAAGCACTTCGGCGAGGTCGGTGGCGATGATCGAGATTTCCGCCAGCCCCCATTGCAGGCGGGCGGTTGGCGTGCTGTAGCGCTCGCGGGACAGTTGCGCCAGATCGCGGCCGGTGGCGATGCCCAGCCGCGAGCACAGGCACTGCACCACCATGCCAGCCAGACTCGCCAACAGCACCACGAACAAAAGACTGTAACCAAAACGCGAACCGGCCTCGATCGCGGTGGCCCAGTTGCCCGGATCCATGTAGCCGATCGACACCAGCAAACCGGGGCCGGCGAAACGCAGCACGCGCTTGAAGAACGAAGCAGTCGGATCGACCGCGACACTGCCGGCGACTTCCGGTGGGCAAAACGGCGCAGTGGCGATTTTGGGCAAACTGAATTTCACGCACACATCCAGAAACAAACACGGGAGCCCGGCAGCTTAGTCGTTTCGACCAAAGCCTTGAAGAGCAAAGATCGCAGCCTTCGGCAGCTCCTACAGGAGAGTGCGTTCCAAATGTAGGAGCTGCCGAAGGCTGCGATCTTCTGATCTTATTGGTTCACCCCCAACAACTGCTCGCGCAACTCCGGACTGCGCGTACGCGGATCCAGCCAGATAGCAAAAAACGCCTTGGCAAATTGCGGATCCTCGATTTCATGCTGAAGCTTCTGACCGATAAAAAATCGCGCACCCTGCCCCGGCAGATACACGCCGGTAATGCGCGTGCCGACCTGCACGTCGACGAACGATTGCTGCATCTGCACCTGCCAGTCGGCCAGTTGCGCCGGACTGACGCGGGGGCCGCCGAGGCGTTTGATTTCGTCGACGCTGGTGCTGACCAGATCGTCGCGCGAGATCGCCCGGCGGTAGATCAGCTCCAGGGCAAAGGGTTGGCCATCGACCAAGGGCCGCGCGGCACTCCACAAACGTGCGCTGTAAACATCGAAGCCGAACACACTGAAATCGCCGCTGCCGATGATCTGCGCGCCCGGCACGGCGTCTTGCCAGTTGGCCCATGTCGGTGTCAGCAGTAGCGCCCACAAGCCAATGCCACAGCAGCCACGTACGAGCTTCGGTGTTCTGTTCATCGCCGTATCGTCTCCGCTGGATTCTGATGCTCAGAGCATAGCCGGATTCACGCCTGGAATTTTGTATACAAACTTTGCACACATAGGCAGCAATCTTGTCAGCGCAATGCTAACGTGGCTCACCCTGACCCGACGGAGACACCCGCGTGCTGATCCTCAAACTGCTGCTGATTCCCGGTTTCCTGCTGCTGATTTCTCTGGCGGGCAAACGCTGGGGACCGAGCGTGGCCGGGTGGCTGTCGGGATTGCCGGTGGTGGTCGGGCCGATTCTGTTTTTCCTCGCCATCGAACAAGGCCCGCAGTTTGCCGCGCAATCAGCGGTCGCGGCGCTGTCGGCAATGTTCGCGATGATCGCGTTCTGCATCACCTATGCGCAGGTGGCGCAACGGGCCAATTGGGCATGGGCACTTACGATTTCACTGGCGGTTTGGGGCGTGCTGGCGGCGGTATTATCGGTGATCCCGGGGTCGTTGCCGTTCTCGGTAATGGCTGCGGCGGTGGCCCTGCTCGCGTCGCCTTATCTGTTCCCGGTGGTGCAGCCGGTGCTGAACGGGCCAGCGCCGAAGTCGGACAAACTGATCTGGCGAATGATTGCCGGCGCGGCGCTGACGCTGGTGGTGACGATGCTCGCCAGCACCGTTGGCGAACGCTGGAGCGGCCTGCTCGCGGTATTCCCGGTGCTCGGCAGCGTCATGGCGGTGTTCTCGCATCAGACCCGCGGCCCAGCGTTTACCGCTGCGTTATTGCGCGCAACGGCGACCGGCATGTATTCGTTTTCGGCATTCTGCCTGGTGTCGGCATTGACCCTGCCGAGCATGGGACTCAGCGGTTTTGCCGTAGGCGTGGCGGTTTCGATCGCGATGCTGGGGGTGACCCGGCGTCTGCTGGCGCGGCCAATGGCCAAGGCGCAAGCGCAATAACCGTCCGGACGAATCGCGCTGGAACCCCCGGCACGCTCCGTGGGATGATCGCCCGCCTCGCGCGACCAATTCTCGGAGATTCAGATGTCATTGTTGAGCAAAAAAGCCGTCGTCCTGATGTTGGCGGCCTTCGCCGGTTTCGCCGCGATCAACGCGCACGCCGCCAAGGAAAAAGTCAAAACCGAGAAGGTCTCGCTGCTCGACGGCAAGTTTGCCTTCGTCCTGCCCAAAGGCTTTGTTGCCGACCCGCTGCCCGCCAGCCCGAGCGGGGCCAAAGGCACGATGTACACCAATCAGGCGACCAAAACCGTGGTCATCGCCGCCGAAAATCAGATCCCCGCAGGGCAGAACGTCAAGGATAACGACGGCGAGTTTCTCGACGGCAGCGTCTCGAGTTTCATCGACGATCAGCGCAAGGCGCTGCCGGACTTCAACAAGCTCAGCGAGAAAAGCCTGACTCAGAAAGGCACCGGCCTGGGGTTGCGTCAGGTTGACAGCACCGCTACCCAGGGCGGTGGCCAGACGCTGAACACCACATTGCTGGCCGGCTCGGGGACGAAGATGGCGCTGGTGCAGGTGATTTCCCGCGCCAGCGATAAGAAAGGTCACGATGCACTGGTCAAAGCCATCGTCAAGGATTGAGCCGCTGCAACCAGCCATTCAGATCGCGCAACTCGGCCGCGCTGATGCTGTGGCCGACGCCCGGATAAGCGTGAAACTCGGGCTGGTAATCGAGTTTTTGCAACAGCGCGTTGGCTTCGGTGCCGTGGTGGTAAGGCACCGGATCATCGGCGGTGCCGTGGCCGATAAAAATGCTCAGCGGCAGCGGCGCTTGTCCGGGCTTGAGTTCGGCCTTGAGTACCGGCAACAACCGCCCGCTCAACGCGGCAAAGCCACCCACGGCAGCTGGCGCGCGCAGGCCCACTTCGTAGCTCATCATCGCGCCCTGGCTGAAGCCAATCAGGTACACCTTGTCCGGCGCGGCGCGGTATTTCTTCGCCGCCTGAGCGATAAAGTCGCGCAGTTTCTGGGCGCTGACCTTCAGATCATCAGTCTCGCCGTTGTAGGCACCTTCGCCCTTCTTGCGAAACCACTGGTAACGTCCTTCCCCAAGACTCATCGGTGCGCGCACGGATAGGTAGTTGTACTGCGCCGGCAGCTGAAATTTCATGCCGATCAGATCGGCCTCGTTACTGCCGTAACCGTGCAGAAAAATCACCAGCGGACGTGGCTCGGTATCGGCGTGGACCTGTTCGAGGTATTTCAGCGGCAGGTCGGATTGCAGGGTGGTTTGGGCGTGGACGGCGGTGGATGCGAGCAGCGTTAGCAGGGCGAATATTTTCAGCATGGCGCGTTCCTTCACAGAGTGTCGGGTTCGCGGGTGAGCCTAACATCCTGGGGTGAAGATCCAAATTTTGTGCTGTGGCTGATGCCGCCATCGCGAGCAGGCTCACTCCTACATTTGGAATGCGTTCCCCCTGTAGGAGTGAGCCTGCTCGCGATGAGGCCATTGAACCCGACGAAAATCCTAATCGTTGGTCAACTTGCCGGTACGAAACGGCACCCGCCCCGCCACTTTCGCCTGCCAGATCCCCGGTTCGGTATAGCGCCCACGATCAATTGCAAACAGCACCCCGCTGGTGCCGGCGCGCACGGTGGTCACGCGATCCTGCAATGGATCAACCACCTCGAACAGCGCGTCGCCCTGCTCTACCCATTCACCGGCATTGCGCAGGAAACTGACCACGCCGTGGTGCGGGGCGAACAGGTATTCGGTGCCTTCGAACGGCAGACCTTCACAGCACTCGCTTGGCGCCGCCGGCCATTCGCCGCTGATGAAACCCTGCTCGGCGAGAAAGCCGAGAATCGCTTCGCAGTTGGCCTGAGCCTGATCGACACGGGTGTCGCCCATGCTGCCCAGTTCCAGCGTGGTTGCCAGGTTCGCCGCGGGAATCGCTGCGTCCGGGAATGCTTTAGCCAGACGCAACCAAGGCGTCGAGCAGGACTCATCGAACGAGCTGCCGCCGGAATCTTCGCAGAGCAACGCCACGCCCGCCTTCAGCCGCGCCGCCAGCGATTGCCACTGCGGCCAGTGTTGCGGCAGCGCGTACAAATGAATTGCAGCGTCGAAGTCGCAATGCAGATCGAGGGTGATGTCGGCGTCGCAGGCGTGGCGCAGCAACAAGCGGTGCAAGGCTTCCAGTTGAGATTTGGCTGCCGGCAACTCGTCAAAGACCTGAGCCATGGCCTCGCGGATCAGCATGACATTCGCCTCGGCATCCGCACCCAGCCGCTTGCCTGCCAGCGCTGCCACCGGGGCGCTGAGTTCGACGAATGCGCGATTGAAATTCTTGCCGCTGCCCAGTTCGAAGCGGCCCATGTGATTGCCTTGCAGATGCTGATCCAAGCCAATCGGATTGGCCACCGGCACCAGTTCGATGACGCCCTGCAAGCGGCCCTGCTGTTCCAGCTCGTTCAGGCGCAGCTTGAGCTCCCATGCGGTGCGCATGCCCGGCAGCTCGTCGGCATGCAGGCTGGCCTGGATGTACACCTTGCGGCTGCCGGCGCCGTAGCGGAACACGCTGAGAGAGCGCTCGCTGCCCAAGTGGCTCCAGGGCAGAACGTGGTCGATGCGTTGCATGGAAAACTCCTGAAATCTGGCAAATCCGGATCACTAAGATCCTTGTGGGAGCGAGCTTGCTCGCGAATGCGATGTGTCAGCCACTATAGATGCTGAATGTTAAACCGCATTCGCGAGCAAGCTCGCTCCCACAATGAATCTCTATCAGTACAACGAAGACATAAAAAAAGTGGCCACCGCGCAAACGGGGCCACTTTTTCTTACGCCGTATTAATGGCCGTATACATCAAAGTCGAAGTACTTGTCCTGGACTTTCTTGTACTCGCCATTGGCGCGGATTTCGGTGATGGCTTTGTTGAATTGCTCAGCCAGTGCGGTATCGCCCTTGCGCACGGCAATGCCGGCACCGCCGCCGAAGTACTTGGCGTCTTCGTAGGTCGGGCCGACGAATTCGAAGCCTTTGCCCGCGTCGGTTTTCAGGAAACCGTCGCTGAGGTTGACCGAGTCGGCGAGCATCGCGTCGATACGCCCGGAAACCATGTCGAGGTTGGCTTCCTGCTGCGAGCCGTAGCGCACCAGTTCAATACCGGCCGGAACCAGCACTTCGGTGGCGTAGCGGTCATGGGTACTGGCGCGCAGCACGCCGACTTTCTTGCCCTTGAGTTCGGTCAGCGGGTCTTTGACGCCGGAGCCTTCCTTCATCACGAAGCGTGCCGGGGTGTGGTAGTACTTGATGGTGAAGTCGACGTTCTTTTTGCGATCGTCAGTGATGGTCATCGACGACAGAATCGCGTCGATCTTCTTCACTTTGAGTGCCGGGATCAGGCCATCGAACTCTTGCTCGACCCACGTGCATTTAACCTTCATCTGCGCACACAGCGCATCGCCGATGTCGACGTCAAAACCGGTGAGTTTGCCGTCAGGGGTTTTCATCGAGAATGGCGGGTAACCGGCTTCGATACCGATGCGGATCGGCTTGGCGTCTTCGGCCACAGCGGTCAGGGACAACATCGACAGTGCCAGGGCACCGAACATCACTAGCTTTTTCATTTATTACTCCCGTGCGGAGGCTTTTATTGGCAGCTTTCGATTCAGCATTCGGTCATGGCGTTCTAACGGCAAAAACCGAAGTGGCCGGCAGTCTATGGCGGCGCGCACGGGGGCAATTGTTTTTAAGCGACAAATACTTACAGAACATCGGCGCACGCATTGACGAGAGTCAACGCGTGCGCCGTGGTGGTGCGGAGGCTGTAGGACAAGCCTGGTTTCAGAGCAAAAAACGCTGATTCCCCCTGTAGGAGCTGCCGAAGGCTGCGATCTTTGGATCTTGATCGTCCCCACGCTCTGCGTGGGAACGATCGTCAAAAGATCGCAGCCTCCGGCAGCTCCTACATAGCGGTCAGCATTCGCAGGCGACAGGTGTGTTGGCGACTGACGCCGCGCTCAGTTCGAAGCCTTCATCCAGCCATCCGGTGACGCCACCGATCATCTCCTTGACCGGATAACCCAGCGCCGCCAGTTTCACCGCCGCCTTGTTCGCGCCGTTGCAATGCGGCCCGGCGCAATAGACCACGAACAACGTGTTTTTCGGGTAATCGGCCAAGCGTTCCGCCGTGAGCAAGCGTGTCGGGATATTGATCGCGCCGGGCACATGGCCGCGCTCGAACGCCAATGGGCCGCGCACGTCCACCAGAACAAAATCGACCTCGCCGGCCTCGTGGCTGCTGAATACGTCGGAACAATCGGTTTCGAAGGTCAGACGATTGCTGAAATGCATCAGGGCAATCGCCGAAGGTGCGGCGGGGATGTCGCGAACCAGGCTGGTCATGTTGTGTTGCTCCTTTGTCTGTGGGGTATGAACAGACTTTATCGAGACGGCGCTTACCGCTACAGTGGCGCGCAAGACACCGACCGGGAGTTTTCCGCCAAATGCTCACTCAGCCCAATCTGGTTGCCATTCTGGCCTACGATGGCCTCTGCACGTTCGAGTTCGGCATTGCCGTGGAGATCTTCGGCCTGGCCCGGCCAGAGTTCGATTTCCCTTGGTACGCGCATGCGATTGCCGCAGTCGATCAAGGCCCGATGCGCGCGATGGGCGGAATTCAAGTGCTGGCCGATGGCGGCCTGGAGCTGCTCGCCGAAGCGCGCACCATCGTCATTCCCGGCTGGCGCGACCGCAACGCCCCGGTGCCGCCAGCACTGATCGACGCATTACGTCAGGCCCACGGCCGAGGGGCGCGGTTGCTGTCGATCTGCTCTGGCGTGTTCGTCCTTGCAGCCAGCGGCCTGCTCGACGGCCACCGCGCCACCACGCACTGGCGCTACACCAGCGAACTGGCCCAACGTGTCCCGGCCATCGAGGTCGATCCGGACGTGCTGTATGTCGATGCAGGCCAACTGATCACCTCCGCCGGCAGCGCGGCCGGCATTGACGCCTGCCTGCATCTGGTGACACGTGACTTCGGCACGCAGGTCGCCAACGCCGTCGCGCGGCGCCTGGTCATGTCGCCCCAACGCACCGGCGGCCAGGCCCAATTCATCCCCACCCCGGTCAGCCCGACACCACGCAGCGATTTATCGCGAGTCATGCAATGGGCCCGCGAACGCCTGCACGAACCGCTGGAAGTCCGCGATCTGGCCAGCGAAGCAGCAATGAGCGAGCGCACGTTCCTGCGGCGCTTCACCGAAGCCAGCGGCCAATCGCCGAAAGCCTGGCTGCAACATGAACGCCTGGCGCGAGCGCGGGAGTTACTGGAAAGCACCCACCAACACACCGAGCAGATCGCCCAGCGCTGCGGCTATCGATCGGTGGAGAGTTTTCGCGTGGCGTTTCGCAGCGTGGTGGGCGTGCCGCCGTCGGTTTATCGGGAGCGGTTTGGGCGGGAGGGTAAGGCGATTTGTTGACCTGTCTGGCAATGGATCTATTGAAGTGCTCCGTGGGGTATTTCCCAATCCAATCGTCAGGTAAGACAAGCGTTCTCCTAGCTAGCAAGAGGCTACAGCGTCTTGCGCCATTGCCTACAGCTACGCCCGAATCCGCTGGCTTTTGCGAGCTGGCCGTCGCCAGTAAGCTGACTTGCACTCGGTGATCTGAACTGGTCGCTTGCCAATTAGACGGACGCCTCGCCACTAGCCTGGAATAATTCCCACCATGAATGATCATCAAGCTTCATCCCCGCGCTTCTCCAGCATCTGGGAAGCTGTGGAAGACACACCGCAAGAGGCCGCCACCATGCGGTTGCGGGCAGAGCTACTGCGCAATCTTCAAAAAAACTTGCGAGCCTCAGGTCTTGCAAACGAACAGGCATCCGCCCGTATGAGAATCACAAAGGCGAGGATGAATGATTTGCTAAGCGGAAATATCAGCGCTTTCTCTGTAATTGATCTGGCACACCTGAATTCGATAATTTCTTGATCTCTTTACAGTTGTAACGACCGCAACACTTTCAGACGCGTCCTACATCCATCACTCCGTCGTTGCTTTAGCGTCCGCTTCGTTTTTTAACAGCGGACAAGGACGCTCATGGCTCGCAAGAAAGACATCCCCCGGGTCCAAAACCTGCCAGAGGGAGACGGACACCACATCACCACCCGCTACATGACTGCCAGCGAACTTGCTGAGCGCGAGGCCGCGCATGGCGCTTATGAAGACATGCTGGCGCGGCAGCAGGCCCATGAAGACCGACTTCGCAACCAGGTCATACAGCAACAGCAAAGTATAAGCGGCTGTGTGTTTGTGAAAAGTTGCAAGCTGCCGGACGGTGTTATCAATGATGCCAATCCATCCGGATTTATACCGGTTGGGAAAATTTCGGATTATGGAACGCTGTCCTTGCTAGCGGGGCGTGAGCGTGACTCGGCCGGGAATATCTCACTAAAGGCTGTTGGCGCCACCAATCTGCAGGCATCCATCGGAGCTTTTGCTCTCGGCAGCTCTGGCAGTCTGAGCGCCAGTACTGCGGCCTCAAGTAGCACAAGCCTGGCTACCGGCGGTGTCGTCGCAGGCGGGTTGCTCGGATTGGTTGCGCTGCTGTGGCCATCGACGCTCGCCGATAGCGCTCTCTATACAGAGGAGCAGCTACAGTCGCTTGAGACGGCTCGGACTCGGGTTCGATTGCATGTGGAACAGCAGCCGGACGGCACGGTGAAAGGATACGGATACAACACTCAAACGCGCAGCGATTGGGAAATGATTCCTGTCGTCCAGTTCGTCAAGCAAGGCGCCTCGTACGTCGCAGATTTTGGCAATGGGTCGACCCTACTCTGGACTCCCTCAGTAGACTCGTCACGCGGATCGGCAATTCCGCCGCTGGAAAGTGCGCCGCAGGTTCCCCATATCTGGGTATACCCGCCGACCGAGCAGGCGGACAAAATCATTGTCAATCCGGTTTACCCGCCTGAATACCAAGACTTTATTCTGGTCTTTCCGGCTGACTCCGGAGTACAGCCTCTATACGTTGTGCTTTCGAGACCTGCTCTTGGCGGTGATATCAAATATCACCGGCCTCCCGTTTCTCTCCCAGCATACCCGGATACCTATCCCGTCAAATCCAAAAGCAGTGTTCAAGGTGGTGGCAGCAAGCGCAGCAGATGGAAAGACAAGAAAGGTCGAATCTATGAATGGGATAGCAAAACAGGCGCTATAGAACTCTATAACAAGCAAGGCAAACATTTAGGTGAGTTCAATCATGAAACGGGCGAGCAAATTGATCCTGCCGATCCTGAGCGATGGACTCCAAAGTGAAGAGGAACCAAGATATGTTTTTATGGATTAGTGGCTTTTTACCAGACGATAGCGAAGACGATACGCTGAAATTCGATCTGACAGTCAACTCGGAATTTGAACTTCCGATATTGACTGTAATGGGTTGGCCAGAACTTAGCCTAAGCCCGGACGGAGAATGGCTAATGACTGCGGATCAAGCTAACCAAATCAGCGAAATAGTAGGAGAGCAATTGCCTAAGGAGCTGGATTTGTACATCGGCGTTAGGGGCTAACGCAGACGATGAACCTCATCTACCAAGATTTATGCATTTCCCACGACGCGGCGATGGCACACCTTGCAAGTGGCGTCGCCGAAAATGTGGTAACGGGCTTAGTGTCGATTGGTATGAGCGAAGAAGATCCAGTGTGGGCGCAGGCGATCTGCCTCCAATACCTCTCCAGCGAAAACGAAGCGATCGCTGCATCTGCCATCACCGCCCTGGGCCATATCGCTCGTCGGCATGGAAGACTGGATACCGAAACCGTTTTGCCGGCGCTCGAAAACGTAAGGCGTCGGATACCCTCGTTGCGGGGCATCATTGAGGACACGATTGACGATATAGAGATGTTCACCTGAGCATCCGAAGTTGCAAGCGTTTGGATGAGGGTAGCTTCATCCAGACGCACGTTCCTCAGACCTCAATCCTCCCGCGTCAAAACCTCCAGCAACTCAATTTCAAACACCAGATTCGAATTCGGCGGGATCTTGCCCATGGTTCGCTCGCCGTACCCCAGGTGCGCCGGCACCCGCAATTTACGTTTGCCGCCGACCTGCATGCCCATCAGACCCTGATCCCAGCCTTTGATCACGCGGCCGGTGCCGATCACGCACTGAAACGCTTTGCCTCGGCTCCATGAGGAGTCGAACTCAGTGCCGTCTTCCAGCCAGCCGGTGTATTGGGTGGTGATCAGTGCGCCTTTCACCGCGGCTTTGCCCTCACCCGGTTGCAGGTCGATGATTTGCAGTTCGTCTGTCATGTCGTTGGCTCTGTTGAGAGTTTTCGCAGGCGGCGTTTTTCGCAGAATCCGTCGCCGATGGCAATCCATGGAACCGAAAACACGCGTCGCCGCTCACATGTGTATCGACATCGTATGACGACAAGGATGCTTAGATGACCGACTCTCGATTGCTGCGCAGCTTTATTCCGCCCTACATCCTCAACCGCATCATTGCCCACGGTTCAGAGCCGCAGCGCAACGCCGCGATGCAGACGCTCAATCATGTGCGCAGCCTGCTGCCCAACCCCGGCCGCCCTTCGCAGCCGCCGGCGCGGGCGATTTTGCCGGAGGCGACCAAGCCTGGCCTGGCCCGGCGCAGCGTGCATGATGCGCAGAACAAAATGCTCTTGCCAGGCATGCCGGTGCGCCTCGAGGGCCAGGCGCCGTCGGGGGACCCGGCGGTCGATGAGGCTTACGATGCGCTGGGCGCCAGCTATGATTTCTTCTGGAAGGTGCTCGGTCGCGACTCGATCGACAACCAGGGTTTTGCCCTGATCGGCAGCGTGCACTACGGCCAGGGCTACGAGAACGCATTCTGGAACGGCGCGCAGATGGTCTTTGGGGACGGCGATGGCGAAATCTTCCAACGCTTCACCCGCTCGCTCGACGTCATCGGCCATGAACTGGCCCACGGCGTCACCGAAAGCGAGGCCGGGCTGATTTATGCCAACCAGTCTGGCGCGCTGAACGAGTCGCTCTCGGACGTGTTCGGTGTGCTGACCAAGCAATACACCCTCGGGCAAACCGCCGAGCAGGCCGACTGGTTGATCGGCGCCGACCTGCTGATGCCGAAGATCCAGGGCAAGGGCCTGCGCTCGATGTCGCACCCGGGCACGGCGTATGACGACCCATTGCTGGGCAAGGACCCGCAACCGGATCACATGCGCAAGTTCGTCATCACCAGCGAAGACAATGGTGGCGTGCACATCAATTCCGGCATTCCCAACCGTGCGTTTTATCTGGCAGCCCGGGCGTTTGGTGGCTTTGCCTGGGAAAAGGCCGGGAAGATCTGGTATGACACGCTGTGCGATGACCGCTTGAGCCAGGAGGCCACGTTCGACGCGTTTGCAAAATTGACCATCGACCACGCCGCCCAGCGCTTTGGCACCGAAGCAGCCGACGGAGTGCAGCAAGCCTGGGCACAGGTCGGCATCGAATAATCCGAGGAGGCTGTATGAAAACGCTACCCGAGCTGGATGACGACTCCGTTTTGCGCGTATCTCGCCAGGGTGGCGTTGCAGCGATTCACAGCCTGAGCCGCCCACGGGAAATCGAATTTGCGCAATGTGATATCAGTCAGCGCTCAAGGATCTGCTCAGTGCTCGAGGGCTGCCTGCCTTTGGACAGCAGCGAATCGGGCCGTGGGGATCAGCGCTTCTATCAGATTGAAGTGCGCTATCAGTCCGGGGAAATGGTGTTGAAGGTGCCGGAGGACAGGGCGCCTGGGGAGTTGGTGAGTCTGTGGGACAAGGGAGAGCTGCTCTGATTCATGCTGGCGGGTCTTCTGCGTCGACAACTGACGATGTGCGTGGGCCAAATCCTGCGGTTTGTCCAAAGACCACACCGTTGAATGTGTGCGTACAGCACTCGCAATGCGGCGTCATGTCCTGCGCCGTCAGTTTCGGATTGACCATTTGCAGTCGATTTTGCTGATCGACATACAGCCCGCTGAAATAGCTGGATTCACCTAGTCGCACGATGTCCTGGCGATCTTCTTCATGGATGGCAACCATCCAGAACACTGGGGCGGATTGATCAAGTCGCGCGACAGCCTCACCGAAAATGGAATCCCAAGGGCCGCCAACGCGAGACAACAGGAAGCGAAAAAGCGGGGTGTAGTCTCTTCCGTATTGTTTGCCTGGATGCATCGAACTTCGCATGGCTTCGTGACGGCTTGCGGCTTTGCTGTTGCGCTGATCGCGGTAATGCGCAACTGATTCGTTGCGACGAACACCCCACGTACGAGTATTCACTTTGCGGTAGAGAAGTTTCTTGTCCAATCCATTGTTCCTCATTCAAACGCCCGCTGTTTTACCGGAACGCCGTTCGAATACAATCAGCCATCCATGGCCAATTGTAAAACCGGGCCTATCGCTCGACCGGCTGCATCTCGACAATCGTGCCGTTGGTGATCATCACCATCACGTACTTGTCATTGATCTGCACCCACTGCGCCTGTTCGATCGGTGCTTTCAGTCCTTTGGCTTTCCAGTTCTTCAGCGCCTTGTCTTCGCGCTGATACATTTCCGGCGCGCGATCGTTGACCTTCAGTTGGCGGTCGCTGGTCGGCGATTGCACTGAGGGATCGCTGGAGGTTGCCGCCGCTTGAACAATGGGCGTGATCCCGGCAATGCCCGCAACGAGGGCCAGGCTGGCGATTAGGGTTTTGCTGTTCATCGGTGAACCTCTTTCAGATGAGTAGTACCTGAACTCCGACTGCGCGGCGTGGGAAACATTCCTTGTTTTTTGCCGGAGGTGGCCGTTGGAGGGCTTTGTCCATCAGACCGCCATCGCGGGCAGGCCAGCTCCCACACGGGGTTGTGTTGCACCACATTTTTTAACGTGAGCTCCGTCCCTGTAGGAGTGAGCCTGCTCGCGATAGCATTCGACTTGCAGGCATCGTTTTCGCCTGACATACCGCTATCGCGAGCAGGCTCACTCCTACAAAGAGCAGGAGCAGGAGCAGGAGCAAGATCAAAAGATCGCAGCCTTCGGCAGCTCCTACAGTTGGATTGGGCACAACCTCTAGATCAGGTCGGCTGTCAGGCCGCCATCGCGAGCAGGCTCGCTCCCACAGAAACGCAAGGCAGCGCAGCTTCTCGCGGCGAAGACGCCCACTCAACAATGAGCGTTAGCTCGAGTGCTTTTGATCTTGATCCACGGGCGACGTCGGAAGGCTGAGTGGAGGGATTGATCCGGGCGTGGGAGCGCAGCGACCGTTCGACGAAGTCGAACACAGCGGGAGGAGGTGCAGCGAAGCCAACCGGAGACGCTGCGCCCGGATCGATCCCGGAGCGAAGGAACCCGAGCCTGCGAGGGCCGAACGCAGGAGCAAGCCTTTTCGGTTACCTTTTCGGCGTTTGGAAAAGGTGACCCGCCGTAAGGGCGGAACCGTAATCAGCAACACCCGCAGCAACCGATATGTACCCGGTCGACCTAAACAAATCATCGCCTGACCAAACGCCTTCGCGAGCAGGCTCGCTCCCACATTGATCCGCGCTCCAGCAATGGATTGATCCGCCCCGCGCATCAATCCATGCCAACAATGCAATTAACAGATTGTTACATCTGCGCCACCATCCACCTCAATAAAAACCGTGCGCCGCTTCTCCGTAGCGCACGTCATAAAAGCGGTGGAGTACTTTTCTATGACAGCCTCAATCCCAACCAACGGCTCGCGAGCCGGTGCCATCTTCCGGGTGACCTCGGGCAACTTTCTCGAACAGTTCGACTTCTTTCTGTTCGGCTTCTACGCCACGCAGATCGCGGCAGTGTTCTTCCCGGCGAGCAGCGAGTTCGCCTCCCTGATGATGACTTTCGCAGTATTCGGCGCCGGTTTCCTGATGCGTCCGCTGGGCGCCATCGTGCTCGGCGCGTACATCGATGACGTCGGCCGGCGCAAAGGTCTGATCGTCACCCTGTCGATCATGGCCAGCGGCACGATCCTGATTGTGCTGGTGCCCGGATACGAAACCATAGGCTTGTTCGCTCCGGCGCTGGTGCTGATCGGCCGGCTGCTGCAAGGCTTCTCCGCCGGTGCGGAACTGGGTGGTGTTTCGGTGTATCTGTCCGAGATCGCCACCCCGGGTCGCAAAGGCTTTTTCACCGCTTGGCAGTCGGCGAGTCAGCAAGTGGCGATCATCGTGGCGGCTGCGCTGGGCTACGGTCTGAACCAGTGGATGGAGCCGCAAGCAGTGGCCGCGTGGGGCTGGCGCATTCCGTTTTTCGTCGGCTGCATGATCGTCCCGTTTATCTTTTTCCTGCGCCGCAACCTGGCGGAAACCGAAGAATTCGCTGCACGCAAACACCGTCCGAGCATGCGCGAAGTGTTCCGCACCCTCGGCCAGAACTGGGGCGTGGTACTCGGCGGAATGTTGATGGTCGCGCTGACCACCACCGCGTTCTACCTGATCACCGTGTACGCGCCAACTTTCGGTAAAACCGTGCTGCACCTGAGCACTTCCGACGCGCTGCTGGTGACGCTGCTGGTGGGTGTGTCGAACTTCTTCTGGCTGCCGATTGGCGGCGCGTTGTCCGACCGTATCGGCCGTCGCCCGGTGCTGATCGGCATGGCCCTGCTGGCCTTGGCCACTACCTACCCGGCGCTGTCGTTCCTGGTGCAGGCGCCGAGTTTTACCAACATGCTGCTGTCGCTGTTGTGGCTGTCGTTCATCTACGGCTTGTACAACGGCGCGATGATTCCGGCGCTGACCGAAATCATGCCGGTGGAAGTGCGCGTCGCCGGTTTCTCCCTGGCATACAGCCTGGCCACGGCGATTTTCGGCGGTTTCACCCCGGCGATGTCGACCTTCCTGATCCAGTACACCGGCGACAAAGCCGCGCCAGGTTACTGGATGAGCATCGGTGCGCTGTGCGCGCTGTGCGCCACGCTTTATCTGTACCGCCGTGCCGGTGGTCGTCTGCAACCTGTCGCGGCCTGAGGAAATACTCGCCATGAAAAAACTCTTTACTGTTACCGCCCTGCTCGCCGGTCTCGCCTTCAACTTCGCGGCCCAGGCCGAGGAATTGAGCGTGATGACCTCCGGTGGCTTCACTGCCGCTTACAAGATTCTCGGGCCGAAATTCGCCGCTGCCACTGGCAACACCCTGACCACCAGCCTCGGCCCGTCAATGGGCAAGGCGCCGGAAGCGATTCCCAATCGTCTGGCACGCGGTGAGCACGCCGACGTGGTGATCATGGTCGGTTACGCCCTCGATGAGCTGATCAAACAAGGCAAGGTCGACCCGGCATCGCGCGTTGAACTGGCGGATTCGCGGATCGGCATGGTAGTGCGTGAAGGCGCGGCGAAACCGGACATCAGCAGCGTCGACGGCCTGAAGAAAACCCTGCTCGACGCGCAGTCGGTGGCGTACTCCGACAGCGCCAGCGGCGTGTATATCGAGCAGCAGTTGTTCAAAAAACTCGGCATCGAAGATCAGCTGAAACCGAAAGCCAAGATGATCGCCAAGATCCCGGTCGGTTCGGTGGTTGCCACGGGCGACTATCAATTGGGCTTCCAGCAAGTCAGTGAATTGCTGCCGGTACCGGGCGTGAGCTTCGTCGCGAAGATTCCGGAATCGGTGCAGTCGGTGACGCGTTTTGCCGCGGGTATTCCGGTCAAGGCCGAGCATCCGGAAGAGGCCAAAGCCCTGCTCGCCTACCTCGCTGCACCGGCCGCTCAGGCTGACGTGCAGGCCACCGGACTGGATTCGGTCAAGCGTTGATCGTTGGCGGCTGGACGCGCATCTCCACGACCAGCCGCTCCAGTTCCAGTGCCGCCGGGGTCAACGTGCGATCCCGGCGCTTGATGATGCCGACACTGCGCATGACTTGCGGCTCGGTCAGCGGCACCCGCGTCAGGATCGGATGATCCGGCCCGGGCATCGCCATCAACGGCACCGCCGCCACACCCAACCCCGCCTCCACCAGGCCGATCATCGTCGTCACGTGCCGCGTCTCGCAAATGCTCTGACGCTGCGGCACCACCTCGCCCAAGGCCTGATCGAGCAGAAAGCGATTGCCCGAAGTCTTGTCCAGCGCGATGTAATCCTGCTGATAGAACTCGTCCCAACTGACGCTGCTGCGCCCGGCCAGCGGATGATCGCGGCGACAGGCGACAACGTAGCACTCCTGCACAAGCGGTTCGAACTCGACTTTGGCATCCTGCGTGCCGAGAAAACTCAAGCCGAAATCCGCCTCGCCATTGACCACCGCACTCAACACGTCGTGGGCGCTGGAATCGAGGACTTTGACCTTGATCCGTGGAAACTGCTGGTGATAACGCGCGACCACGCGAGGCATGAAGTAATACGCCGCCGAGGGCACGCAGGCGACGGTGACATGGCCCAGACGGGTCGAGGCGACTTCGCTGATGCCGAGCAAAGCGATGTCGAGATCATCCAGCAAGCGTTCGACACTGGGCATGAAGCCGCGCCCGGCCTGGGTCAGGCTGACCTTGCGCGTGGTGCGCTCGAACAATTTGACGCCGAGGGCGTCTTCGAGCTTTTCGATGCGCCGACTCAGCGCCGGCTGCGACAGGCGCACGGTGTCGGCAGCCTTGCGAAAACTGCCCTGCTCGACCACCGCACGAAAGGCTTGCAGGTCGTTGAGGTCGAAGTTGATGGCCATGGTGTTTCCGGAAATTGATGCGCGGGGGTTATAAATGTAACCAGTTGATGCAAATTATTACAGCGACACCGGAAATCCCCTGTAGGAGCTGCCGCAGGCTGCGATCTTTTGATCTTGATTCTCTGAAGGTAAAAGCAAGATCAAAAGATCGCAGCCTCGTTGCACTCGGCAGCTCCTACAAGGGATCTTTGGTGGATCTGAAATTAGGTCAACCCTTATCCTTGTCGCCCCCCGCCGTACCCGTAGTCAGGAGTCATTTCAATGCCCCATGAAGGCAATCTGTTGCAAGCCGCTGTCGTGTTTCTGTTCGCGGCGGTGCTCACCGTGCCTTTGGCCAAACGTCTGCAACTGGGCGCTGTGCTCGGTTATCTGTTTGCCGGGGTGATCATCGGCCCGTCGGTGCTGGGCCTGATCGGTAATCCGCAAAGCGTTGCGCATATTTCCGAGCTGGGCGTGGTGTTGCTGCTGTTCATCATCGGCCTGGAGCTGTCGCCGCGACGCTTGTGGGTGATGCGCAAATCGGTGTTTGGTGTCGGTCTGGCGCAGGTACTGTTGACCGCTTCGGTGATCGGCGTGCTGGCACTGGCGGTGTTCGGCCAGCCGCTGAACAGCGCGATTGTGCTGGGCCTCGGTCTGGCACTGTCGTCCACGGCGTTCGGCCTGCAAAGCCTCGCTGAGCGCAAGGAGCTGACCAGTCCCCACGGGCGGCTGGCGTTTGCGATTCTGCTGTTCCAGGACATCGCCGCGATTCCGTTGATCGCGCTGGTGCCGATGCTCGCTGGCGTCGATCATCACACCAGCACCGCCGACGACATCCGCCACAGCTTGCAGGTGCTCGGCGGTATTGCCGTGGTGGTGATCGGCGGGCGTTATCTGCTGCGGCCGGTGTTCCGCGTGGTGGCGAAAACCGGTCTGCCGGAAGTCTCCACCGCCACCGCGTTGCTGGTGGTGATCGGCACGGCATGGCTGATGGATCTGGTCGGTGTGTCGATGGCGCTGGGGGCGTTTCTCGCCGGTCTGCTGCTGGCGGATTCGGAATATCGCCACGAGCTGGAAGCGCAGATTGAGCCGTTCAAAGGCCTGCTGCTCGGGCTGTTTTTCATCAGCGTCGGCATGGGCGCCAATCTCAGCCTGTTGTTGAGCGCGCCGATCGCCGTGTTGGGTCTGACCCTGCTGTTGATCGGTCTGAAATTGCCGCTGCTGTTCGTGGTTGGGCGTTTGGCAGGAGGATTGAACAAGATCAGCGCAATTCGACTCGGCATCGTTCTGGCTGCCGGCGGTGAGTTTGCGTTTGTGGTGTTCAAGATCGGCCGCGATCAGGGCCTGTTCGAACCGCGTCTGTACGACTTGCTGGTACTGACCATCACCCTGTCGATGGCGCTGACGCCGTTGCTGCTGTTGATCTGCGCACGTCTGGTCAGCCCGAAAGTGCAGCCGGTGGAGGTGCCGGAGAAATTCCGCGAAATCTATACCGAAGCGCCGCGCGTGGTGATTGCCGGCATGGGCCGGATGGGGCAGATCGTGGCGCGGATTCTGCGCGCGCAGAACATCAAGTTCGTCGCGCTGGACACCTCAGTGGAAACCATCGAACTGTCGCGCAGCTTCGGCGGTGTGCCGGTGTTCTACGGCGACCCGATGCGCCCGGAAATCCTCCACGCGGCAAAGGTTGGCGAGGCGGAATATTTCGTCATCGCCACGGACGATCCGGAGACCAACATCAAGACTGCCGAAGTGGTGCACAAGCTGTATCCGCACATGAAAATCATCGCTCGCGCGCGTAACCGTCAGCACGTGCATCGCCTGGTCGATGTCGGCGCGGAAGCGATTCGTGAGACCTATTATTCGAGCCTGGAGATGAGCCGACGCACGCTGGTCGGCCTCGGTCTGACCCAGGCCCAGGCCGATGCGCGGATCAAGCGTTTCAAGCATCACGACGAACAGGTACTGGAGGCGCAACACGCCGTCTACGACGACGCCGCCAAAGTCCTGCAGACCGCCCAGGAAGCCCGGGCGGAACTGGCCAAACTGTTCGAATCGGATCAGCTCGAAGAAGAAGCCCGCAAATCCTGAGCCCTGCGAATCCCCCTGTAGGAGCTGCCGAAGGCTGCGATCTTTTGATCTTGTTTTTCAAGAGCAAAATCAAAAGATCGCAGCCTTCGGCAGCTCCTACAGGGGGATCGGGTCAGGCCAGTTCCAGCGCGGGTGCTGGCTCGACCGGCGCAACCGCAAACCGATCCGCCAGAAACGGCGTGATATCCAGCGGCAGCGGCTCGTCATTCACCAGTTTATCCAGCAACACCCCGGTAATCGCCGAGGTCAGAATCCCGGTGCGGAAGTGCCCGCAAGCATTCAGATAACCCTCGACCCCACGCATCGGCCCGAGGATCGGCAATTCATCCGGCGAGCCCGGGCGCAGTCCTGCCCAGGTGCGTTTCAGATTGACGTCCGCCAACTCCGGCAGACAGCGCACCGCGCCCTGCACCAACCCGGCGATTTCCGGAAATGTGGTCGTGACGTCGAAGCCTTTGTCTTCGGTGGTGCTGCCGATGAGGATTTCGCCGTTGTCCTTTTGCGCCACGTAGCAATCGCTGGTGGTCAGGCAGCCGTTGAGGATCTTCGGCATGCGCTCGGTCAACAGGATCTGGCCTTTCACCGGTTTCACCGGAATACGAATTCCCGTCGCCCACTCGCTCAAATCCGCCGCCCACGCGCCGGCAGCGTTAATCAGCGTCTTGCAGTGAAACACCCCCGCCTCCGCTGTCTGCACACCGGTGACGCGAGTGCCGTGATGCAGCACGCCGGTGACGTTGGTATTGACGAAGATGTCGACGCCGTTCTGCCGCGCACCTTCCATATAAGCGTCAGCGAGGCGGAACGGACTGACCTGATGATCGCAGAGAAACTCCAGCGCCCCGCGCGCTTCATGGCTGACGCTCGGCTCCGCCGCACGCAACGCCGCCTGATCGAGCCAGCGCACCTGATCGGCCAGATGCGGAATGCAGCCGACGATGTGCTCGGCGTAGAGCCGGTCTTCGTCGTCATAGATCACGAACTTCAACCCGGTCTTTTCGAACTTGCAATCCATGCCGTGTTTGTCTTTCAGCTCACGGTGCAGCGCCGGGTAAAGCGCGTTGGACTGCAAGGCAAAATCGAAAAACGACGCCGGCAGGATATGCGGCGTACTGGCGTCCACCGCTACCGCCGCGCCCTGGGTTTCGCGCTTGCGGTTGGCCGACATCATGCGAAAGAAAATCACCCCGCAGCCGAGGCCGACCGATTCGCCAATCGCCCATAAACCCCCAGCCGAAGCCCGCGTCGCATTGCCGGGGCGCTTGGCGTCGATCAGCGCAACTTTCAGATCTTTGCGCTTGGACAATTGGTAGGCGCAGGACGCGCCGATCACGCCGCCACCGGCAATGACCACGTCGTAGAACTTACTCATGACAAGCGCCCTCCGCGCCAAAGGACTGGAACGCCGAAAACGGCACAGGATCAATCGGAAAGCGCGGGCGCAGCCAGCCGACATCCTGACGTCCGGTGGCTTGGCGCAGGCGATCGCTGCAATAGCCGACGCACATCCGACCCTGGCAATCGCCCATGCTCACGCGGGTGCGCATTTTCAGGCTGGCGATGTCTTGCACGCCCTGCTCCAGCGCCAGATCGATGTCGGCGCGGGTTGCGTGTTCGCAGCGGCAAATCACCGTGTCGGCCGCAGGCAATGCAATCTGGCCGACGCCGCGCTCGGTGTAGCGATCCACTGCAGCGCGGAAGCGCACGATGGCTCTGAGCTTGCTCGCGTAACGATCGCGGCGCACCCGGGCCAGTTCGGCGTCGAGCACGCCGCGTTGCAGCAGGATGGAAGTGGCGGCGATCTTGCCGGCCAGCATCGCTGCTTCACCGCCGCGGATCCCGCCCATGTCGCCAGCCAGATGCACGTGCGGCTCGCTGCTTTGCTGCCAGACATCGGCGTGGGCACGCAGGTAGCCGTCGTCGCTGAAGCCATGATCGAGGCCCATCTGCTGGCTCAATTGCGTGCGTGGAATAAAACCGTAACCTACCGCCAGCGTCTGCGCTTCGAAGCGCTCGACCCGCGACAGATCCGCCTCCCACGTCGACGAATACGGCGCGACGCTGACGCTTTTCAATTCGCCGTCGCCATGGGCTTCCACCACGCCCCAGCCATAGTTCATCGCAATGCCGTGTAATTTCAGATAAGCGAGCATGCTCAAGCCGTCGAGAAACAGTTGCGGCTTGTTCAACAGCGCCAGACTCTCGCGGGCGATCTTGCCGAATGCGCAAGCCTCGTACACACCGGCGACGCGTACGCCCGAGGCATGCAACTGGGTCGCCACCAGCGGAAGCAACGGCCCGGTGCCGGCGATGATTACGGGCCCTTGCGGCTTGACCACGCCGCTCTTGATCTGCAATTGCAGACCACCGAGCAGAATCACTCCCGGCAACGTCCAGCCGGGAAACGGCACGCTGCGTTCATGGCAACCAGCGGCCAGCAGTAGTTGCGGATAAGCGATCTCATGCAGTTGTTCATCGCCGTCAAGCACCACCACTGCGCGAGTGCCTTCGGCGCCGACCACGCGATGGTTGAGGCGCACGTCGATCAGGCCCGACTGCTGCTCAAATTCACCGTGCAGTTTGCCCAGCGCTTCGGCATAACGCGGCCCGAGATAATCCAGTTGCACGCCATCGCGCAACGGCCCGCGATACACCACCCCACCGAGGCGCGAGGCCTCTTCGAGCAAGGTGCAGCGCACCCCATGGCGCGCCAGCTCGATGGCTGCCGCCATCCCCGCCGGCCCGCCGCCGACGATCAGCGGTTGCAGGCTCATACGACCTCCTGCGCGACGACGCGGTTGACCCGGGTTTCAATCAGCATGCCGTCACGCACCACGGTCTGACAGGCGCGGCGCTTGTGGCGACCGTTGATTTTCACCAGACAGCACTGGCAAACG
Source organism: Pseudomonas sp. 1L-B-1-E-C1 (assembly GCF_057291835.1). Taxonomy (NCBI): domain Bacteria; kingdom Pseudomonadati; phylum Pseudomonadota; class Gammaproteobacteria; order Pseudomonadales; family Pseudomonadaceae; genus Pseudomonas; species Pseudomonas sp. 1L-B-1-E-C1. The sequence continues at coordinate 187,884 of NZ_JBXAWN010000013.1, forward strand.
CCCATGCCGCAATAGGCACCGCTGATCTGATCGTGATCGTTGCGTGCGATCTGACGCACGCCGAGGGACTGGATGACGCTGAGAACGGTTTCGCCGATGGCAGCACTGACCGCTTGGCCGTTGATGTGCACGGTCATGTCCGCCTGCACCAAGGGCTGGATATCGAAGGTTCTTTCTAGGCAGTTCATTACGGTGTTCGTCCGTGAAGATTCAGTTGAGGTTGTGTCAGCTCCTTGCTGCACTACGCCTCGTCGACGCTTTTATTGCCGTGTTTTCAACGTCGACGCGGATACTTCGTCAGCGCAACAAGGTGCGCGACAAGCACTGTAGCTCATACCTCAGCAAAGGCCTGAATCATTTACGGTAGGCGATATCGCCAGGCGAACTATTGATCCAGGCCAGTGAAATTGGCGGGATGGAAAGCGATCAGTTGGAAAAGACGAATTGGCCTTTGATTTTCTTCGCATCGAAGAAACCGAGGTCGGGGAACAGCAGGTTCTTCAACCACGCGACGTAGAAAATCATTGCCAGCGTGATTGCCACGCCGATCACCGTACCGGTCGGGTCATCTCCGTATTCTTTGAACATGCGCGGCACCTGACTGATCGAGAGCACCACGTACACCGTGTAAGCGTGAGCCGCGTTGCGATAAAAACCCCAGGCAAAGAGCAAAGGCACGCCACCGGCGAACAAACCAAGTCCGATGGCGAAACCGGTGCTGATGGTCAGCCCCAGGAGATAGCCGCCCACCAGACCGATCAGGGCCTGGACGTAAGTCAGTCCGAGAAGGATCTTGATCTTGCCGGCGTGGCGTTCGAGCAGATCCGCATCGGGACGCGAGCCGATCAAGTACGCCAGTGCCTTGTCTTTCAGCGCACCACCGGAGAAGGCCTTGAAAGTTTCGGTTTTCGAGCGCCCGGCATCGAGCATTTCGGCGACCTGGCGTTTGATTTCCTTTTTGTCCAACGTGTTCTTCCTTAATTAAAAAAATCGGGGGAGTGAAGCAAGGGCACTTCGGGAACCGATTGTCGCCTTGTTGAGTTGCCGAAAGCAAAAGGCTCAGGCATGCCGGCCCTTACGCAGTGGATAAACACAATTTGTCGATCATGTTTAAATCACACGCACTGTTACCGCATCGGACTTACAACGCCTTGCGTCGCTGCCTACGGGTGCATCAGAATCCGCCGGCTTACACGGCTATCGGTAGGGCTATATCGTTTCCCTGTCACTGCAAAACAGTGATCGGGTTTGGTAGCCCGTTTCTTGATAGTTGTATGGCGTCCCTTTAAGCGGCCCCTCTTTTGAGGCTCAGCTCTTTATGGTGACCATGCGTGGGGCTCATTCGTGAGCGCCGGGGTTAACTATCTTGACCGGTCTACCAACCCGCGCGTGGCCGCCACCCTTCGTTTGGTAGCGATAGTGACGGCTCTTCATTCCTTCAAGATAGAGAGTCAACCATGTTCAAAGTAACGCCAAACCCGCCAGAAGCCGATTCGATCCCGTACGACCCTGCTTTGGAGCCTCAGCGCATAAAAGACGCGGCCGCTCGCGCCATCAACTTTTATCTCGATCCTCAAACCTTGAAGACTACGATTCCCAATCGCCAACCGGGCAGGATCTTTCTCGTAGACCCAACTGTGGACGACGAAACGCTGCTCGTGGAAGCCTGTGAATCGCTGGCGGCAGCGAACGACATGGCCCGCGAAATAAGCACTGTCATAGAGCCTGCACAGCGCCGTTCGCTGCTGATGTTGCAGCAGGTGATCATGCTGAGTGAGCTGATCGTCAATCGCGTGCTCGACAGCCGACGCGTGTCGAACTAGCCACAACCGAGGCATGAGGGGGCGTGCTCCCTCACTGCCAGCGTGCACGTCACCCCGTAGCGTTCTCTCTCACCAAGTTGCTCTCATCGGAGTTTCAGCTGATGTCACAGACACCATCCAATCCGCCGGGCAGGATCAACGCCACGCCGTACAGCCCCAATACTCTGTTCATGGTCAACCCGCAATCCGACACCGAATCGTTGCTGGTCAACGCGTGCGAATCCCTGGCGTCCGCCACGGTGATGCTCGGTGATTTTGCCGGGATGCTCGAAGGCTCACGGCGCAATACCCTGTTGGGCATTGCGCAAGTGGTCATGTTGGGAGAATTGGCCGTGAACAAAGCGCTGGATAACGTCGTGCCGACCGAGTAATTCGCCGCGCTTGCGTTTGCAGTTCCAAAAAGCAAAAAAGCCGCTTTCACCCGAAGATGAAAGCGGCAGAGGCATCCTGCCTCAGAGGGATCAGTGTACGAACAGGGCGATCAGGATGATGATCGGGATCGGCACGCCGAGGAAGAACAGCAGTAATGAGCGCATGGTGACTCTCCTTTTTAACGAACCGGAGTGGTAGTGGTGTAGGTGTCGACTTCGACGTACTCGACCGCATCACGACGACGACCGCCGAAGGTGGCTGCGAGGCTGGCGAAGAACGCACCGGCCAGCAGCGCGACGAACATCCACAGCGAGGTGTAGGCAGCGACTTTCGCGGCGGTATCGGCCGCTTGCTGAGCTTTCAGTTTCGCGTCAGCGATGGCTTTCTGGGTGTTGGCGTAGATTTCGTCGACACGACGTTCGGCATCGGCCTGGCTCAGGTTGGTACGTTGCGACACCAGTTGTGCGAGGTAGGTGCGGTCCTCGGCGCTGAGCTGACCGTTGGCCAGGCTCTGGGCGAAGATGCGGGTCACGGTGCCGCGTGCGGCGTCATCGCTGACGGCGGCAGGACGATCATCGCGGAACAGGCTGTCGACGAAGTAGCCGTACTGATCGCTGTCAGTGTTGGCAGCAGCGGAGCCGGCGGCCTGGCTCATCGCACCGGCAGCACCGCCGACGACATTGGCACCAGCCTGCACACCACCACTGACGACGCTACTCACCGAACCGACCACCAGCACAGCGGTGACCAGTGTTGCGACGCACCAGGCGAGGAAGCCGTGGGCGGTGTCGCGGAAGTAGACTTCGTCACCGTGCATGTTGGCCCACTTCACGCGCAGACGGCCGGCAATGTAGCCGCCCATGCCGGAAGCAATGATCTGCGTCACCGCCAGCCAGACAATCGTCGAAATGCCCAGGCCTTTGGCGCTGACACCCTCTCCGGCCCACGGTGAAACAGCCGAAAAGCCCAGGCCGAAGCCGAGCAGTACCAAAATCATCGACAGTGCTGCGGCAGCCGCTGCACCCGCGAAGATCGCGCCCCAGGACACGCCTGAGACACTGCTCGACTCTTCCACGGCAGGATAATAGCCATCAGGGGATTTGTTCATTGTTGTGCTGCTCCAGGCATGAAAAATGGTGTTACAACTCGTCAAGTGAGGAATTGCAGTGACCGTGCCAGTTACAACATCTAAATAAACCCTTCTTTTTCAATGCTTTATAAAAGATGAACTTCTGAAAACGTTGCAAATTGCAACACCTGCCGAAATACAGCGGGTTTTATGCATTGGCTTGGTCGATCATTTTCGCTTGTAGCTCTTTTTCCCGCTGGGCGTCAGGCAATACACCCCACCACGGGGTCCTGTGCAAAACGAACTGGTTCCACAGGCGCAGCCATCGTCGTTATTCAGGAAGTTTTGCGGGCGCACCTGTTCGCGCCCACCGAACATTGCCGCGCAGCTCTTCTTCGAACCGCTGATAGAGCCGTCATTGCACAGAAACAGATCGCCATCGCAACGATCAATCCCGCCCTTTTTGCCGGAACAAGGTGTATTTGCAGCTTGAGCGAGGGCGCCGGTAAAAAGCAGCAAAAGCAGGACTATTGGCTTCCACACACGGCTAATCAATGTAATCACAGCGCCACTCCTGTTGGACTTTATGGCCAGATGATATCAATCTTCCGACAATCACAGCGCCTGTCCCGGCGAATGGCAGCTGCAACATGAAAGTTAATTTAAAGCGTCACGGTAAATTCTTGGCAAAATGCTGCCATTCCGTTTGAACCGATCAGCAGGCCTGCCTATGACTCGTATCTTGACCATCGAAGACGACGCCGTGACCGCGCGGGAAATCGTTGCCGAACTGAGCAGCCACGGGCTGGACGTCGACTGGGTCGACAATGGCCGCGAAGGCCTCGACCGCGCCGTCAGCGGCAATTACGACCTGATCACCCTCGACCGCATGTTGCCGGAGCTCGATGGCCTGGCCATTGTCACCACGTTGCGCACCATGGGCGTGGCGACGCCGATTCTGATGATCAGCGCCCTCTCCGATGTCGACGAGCGCGTGCGCGGTTTGCGTGCCGGTGGCGATGACTACCTCACCAAGCCGTTCGCCACCGATGAAATGGCCGCGCGGGTTGAGGTTTTGCTGCGCCGGCAGAACAGCGTCGCCACCCAGGCAACCACGCTAAAAGTCGCCGACCTTGAGCTCGACCTGATCAGCCACGAGGCCCGCCGCGCCGGACAGGTGCTGACGCTGCTGCCAACCGAATACAAATTGCTGGAATTTCTGATGCGCAACAGCGGCCAGATTCTTTCGCGGATGATGATTTTCGAAGAGGTCTGGGGTTATCACTTCGACCCGGGCACCAACCTCATCGACGTGCATATCGGCCGTCTGCGCAAGAAGATCGACGCCGCGGGCAATGTTCCGCTGATCCGCACGGTACGGGGCTCGGGCTATGTCATTGCCGAACCCGTCTGACGGCTGGCGCTCCTCCAGCAGTCGCTTGCTGGCGCTGTACAGCTCGCTGTTCGTGGCGTGGAGCGCGATCCTCATGGGGGTCATGTATTACGAGGTTTCCGGCTACCTCGACAAGCTCGCCAAGCATTCGCTGATGCAACGTCAGCACCTGTTCTCGCACTTTCGCGGCGAGCAACTGGAAGACGCCCTCGCCGCCAGCATGACCTTTGATATTCGCGGCATCGACGCCTACGGCCTGTTCGACGCGCAGGGCACTTATCTCGGCGGTGCGCTGCAGCAAATCCCCGAAGATCTGCCGCTGGATGGCAAGATCCACATGCTCGCCGAGTGTGTCGATTCCGACGATCCGACCCTGCCCAGCGACAGCTGCGATGCCGTAGCGACGCAAACCCGTGACGGACGCTGGCTGGTGTTGCTGCGCGACAACGGCTCGTTGTTCGCGGTGACGCGGATCATTTTGCACGCGTTGTTCTGGGGCGTCTCGCTGACGATTATTCCCGGGGTCGCCGGTTGGCATCTGCTGCGGCGTCGACCGCTGCAGCGCATCCGCGCGATCCAGAACAGCGCGCAGGCCATCGTTGCCGGCGACCTGACGCACCGCTTGCCGCTGTCCAATCGCCGCGACGAACTGGACATGCTCGCCGCCATCGTCAACGCCATGCTTGAGCGCATCGAGCGCTTGATGAACGAGGTCAAAGGCGTCTGCGACAACATCGCCCACGATTTGCGCACGCCGCTGACCCGCCTGCGCGCGCAGTTGTATCGCATGCAGCAACAGGCGGGTGAAGGTTCGCAAGAAGCGGCGCAACTGGATCTGGTTCTGGCTGAGGCGGACACGCTGATGGCGCGGTTTCGCGGATTGCTGCGGATTTCCGAGCTGGAAGATCGCCAGCGTCGCTCGGGCTTTGTTGAACTCGATCCGGTGCGTTTGCTGGAAGAGTTGCACGAATTCTATTTGCCGCTGGCCGAGGAAGGCGATCTGCGGTTCCAGTTGAACATGCCGGAAACGCTGCCGCCGCTCAATGGCGACCGTGCGCTGCTGTTCGAAGCGTTGGCGAATCTGCTGAGCAACTCGATCAAATTCACCCCGCCCGGCGGCACGGTGATGTTGCGCGGGGTCAATGCGAACGGGCAGACGCGGATCGAGGTTCACGATTCAGGGCCGGGGATTCCCGAGACCGAACGAGAAGCGGTGTTCCAGCGCTTTTATCGCACCGAGGGCGGCCAGCCGCAGAGTGGTTTTGGTCTGGGGCTGTCGATTGTCGCGGCGATTGTCAGCCTGCACGGTTTCAGTCTTGAGGTCGGCAGCAGTGATCTGGGCGGGGCGAAACTGGTGCTGGATTGCCGGCAGAGTTTGATCAGCCAGGCCTGAGGTAATGCAATCCACCCTGTGGGAGCGAGCCTGCTCGCGAATGCGGTGGTTCAGTCACAGCAATGTTGACTGGCCTGACGCCTTCGCGAGCAGGCTCGCTCCCACAGGAAACTCCATGTTTCACACGTACTTTGTGAATCAATCAGGTTGGGTAATTGGCCCGCAGGGCGTCGAGCCCGCCCTGATAGATGCCGTTGAACAACGCCACCACTTCTTCATCGCTCACGCCGACCGCGTTGAAACGTCCCGACCACGTCACCCGCGCCCCTTCACCTTGGGCTTCAACCTTGATGGTCGCCAGGTAATCGCTGGCCGGGAACGGTGCCTGTTCGATCGAATAACTGTACGTTCTGGCGGCGTTGTCGAAGGTTTGCAGACGCTCGATCACCACGCCGCCGTCGGCGGTCTGCAGGGTGCGCACGCGCCCGCCTTCGCTCAATTCACTACTGGTAATCAACGGCAGCCAGTCGGGCAGCGTGTTGAAGCCGCCGATCAATTGCCAGACCTGATCGGCCGAGGCCGGGATGTCGATGGTTGCTGATGCAGTTGGCATAAAACCTCTCTCTCAAGGATTCAGATAGTCAGGCTGTCGACCACACCGCCATCGACGCGCAATGCGGCGCCAGTGGTGGCCGAGGACAGCGGCGAAGCGATGTAGGTAACCAGATGCGCCACCTCCGACACATCCGCCACGCGCTGGATGATCGAGGTCGGACGGGCCTTGCGCACAAAGGCGTCGGCTTCCTCACGCAGGTCGCGCCCCGACTCGGCAGCGGCGTCTTTGAGCATGTCCTGCAGACCGTCGGTGAAAGTCGGCCCCGGCAGGATCGCATTGACCGTGACCCCGGTGCCAGCCAGACGTTTGGCCAGGCCGTGGGACACCGCGAGGTTGGCACTTTTGGTCACGCCATAATTGAGCATGTCCGCCGGCGTTGCGACCCCGGATTCCGAAGACAGGAAGATCACCCGGCCCCAGCCCTGCTCAACCATCGCCGGCACGTAATGGCGCGCCAGGCGCACGCCGGAAATCACGTTGACCTCATAGAAACGCGTCCACTCGCTGTCGGGAGTCTCGAAGAAATCGACGTCGTTGAAGATGCCGAGGTTGTTCACCAGAATGTCAGCGCGCGGCTCGGCGGCGAAGAGTTTTTCCGCGCCCTCGGCCGTGCCCAGATCAGCGGTCAAACCGCGCAGCTGCGCGCTCGGCACAGCCTGGCGAATACTCGCCAGCGCCTGCTCGACCTTGGCCGTGTCGCGACCGATCACCACCACCGTGGCGCCCGCCTCGGCCAGCGACTGGCTGATGCCCAGCCCAATGCCGGCGGTACTGCCGCTGACGATGGCCAGTTTTCCACTCAGATCAATTTTCATGGGTTTACCTCATTGGCAAGGAGTTCCACCGCGCTCGACTTTGGCGACGATTTCAGAAGCATGGATCAGCGTAGTAGCGATAGTGCGCGCCCGGTTGAGCTGCCGACCGGTGACGGGGATGTCGTTTGATCGAGGAATCCCTGCGTCTGGCAGACCGTAGCCCCTCACCCTGGCCCTCTCCCGGGGGAGAGGGAACCGACCGAGTTGTACTGAACTCAACGCCCACCTGAAGGACCATAGCGATTATGGATTCAGAGAAGACCTTTCACGTCGGCGTATTACCTGAATATCCACCGGTCAGTCCCCTCTCCCTCCGGGAGAGGGCTAGGGTGAGGGGCTTTTGGGAGCTGATCAGACTTGGGTCAGGCGAAGCGAACCCTCGCTGTCGACCGTCACGCTGATCGCATCGTAACTGGCCAATGTCGCGTGAGCCGTTTCAATCGGATGCTGATGCGTAGCAGTGATGATCATCAACGCAGCGCCCGCCGCTTCCGCAGCCTGAATACCAACCGTCGCGTCTTCAAAAATCAGACAGTCAGCCGGCTTGACCCCCAGCTTTTTCGCCGCCAGCAGATACCCCGACGGATCAGGCTTCCCTGCCTTCACATCTTCCGCCGTGATCATCACCGCCGGCTCGGGAATCCCCGCCGCCGCCATCCGCCGCAGGGCCAGATCCCGTGGCGCGGACGTCACCATCGCCCAGCGCTCTTTTGGCAGACCGTTGAGAAATGCCGCAGCAGCGGGAATTTCGACAATGCCTTCAACGTCTTCCATTTCCGCAGCGGTGATGAACGCCGCTTGTTCCTCGGCATCCACGCCCGGCAGATTCAGCCGAGTGATTGTGTCGATCGCCCGCGCGCCATGAATGGTCGGCAAGAACGTCTCGACCTCAACGCCATGGCGCACCGCCCACGCTGACCAGATGCGCTCGGCGGCGGCGATGGAATTGAGGACGGTGCCGTCCATGTCGAACAGGAACGCGGCGAATGCGCGATCAAAAACCGATGCTTGTGCAGACAAAAGAACAAATCCTCTGACAGATGGCCGGGGCAGACAGGCCCGGCAATGTAGCACTTGTCAATGCAGCTGCGGATGCGGAGCCTTGGATTTGAACGCATTTTCCACACAGTCGAGCAACTGACCGATCGCCCACGGCTTCTTGATGAACGCCACCGAATGCTTGACCCCGGAGGTCTCCGGCGTTTCATAGCCGGACATCACCATCACCGGTTTTTCCGGCCAGCGATCGCCGACCAGATTCGCCAGGTCGGCGCCGTTGAGCGTGCCGGGCATGGTGATGTCGGTCAGCAATAACGCGACGTTCGCCGCGTGTTCCTCCAGATACAGTGAGGCGGCGTCAGCGCTGGTTTGCGGTTCGACCTTGAACCCTTCCTCCTGGAGAATTTCGCAGAGAAACTCCAGAATCAACGGATCGTCCTCGACAACCAGAATCAACCCGCCAGGAAGGTGCGCGCTCGACGTAGGTGTAGGGCACATGAACAGCACTCCCCCGAATTACATTTTTTGAATAGCGGTTTTGAATCCGCTGCTTATCTGGTATGAGCAGCGCGTGTTGTAGAAATTCATTTTTGATACAGCAGATTTCGCCAAGGTGTTGTTTTTCGAAGTGCAGCGGCCGTCTGTAACCCTCATTTGTGGTTAAAATGCCGGCCCTTTGAAAGGCCGAACCGTAATCCATGAACCCTGAAGCCCTCGCCACCCTCCACGCCCATTTGCTGCCCGCGCTGGCAGCGGCACCCAGCGAAACCCGCCGTTTGTTTCATGGCCGCGGGCGCTGCTGGCCGGGGCTGGAACAGCTGACCGTGGATTGGCTGCAGGGCGTGGTGCTGGTGTCGCTGTTCAAGGAGCCGGCGCCTGAGCAATTGCAACATCTGAGGGATTCACTGTTGCAACTCGCCGCCTCGCGCGAATGGCAGCAGTCCGGCGCACACACCCTGCTGATCCAGCATCGTTACCTGCCGCAAAGCACAGCGGAGTGGCTGATCGGCGAGGAAATCGAGGAAATGACCATCGTCGAAGGTGGCTTGCAGTACCGCGTCGACCTCGGCCGCAAGCAGAACACCGGTCTGTTTCTCGACATGCGTTACGGCCGCAACTGGGTGCGCGAACAGGCAGCGGGCAAGCGGGTATTGAACCTGTTCGCCTACACCTGCGGCTTTTCCGTAGCAGCAATCGAGGGCGGCGCCAGCCATGTGGTCAATCTGGATATGTCCCGGGCCGCCCTGAGCCGTGGTCGCGACAATCATCGTCTGAACGGCCACGACCTGAGCAAGGTCAGTTTCCTCGGTCACGACCTGTTCAAATCCTGGGGCAAGGTGATCAACAGCGGCCCCTACGATCTGGTGATCATCGACCCGCCGTCGTTCCAGAAGGGCAGTTTTCTGCTGACCAAGGACTATCAGCGCGTATTGCGCCGCTTGCCGGAACTGCTGACCGCGCAAGGCACGGTATTGGCGTGCATGAACGATCCGTCGTTCGGTTCGGACTTCCTGATTGATGGCGTCACCCTGGAAGCGCCGAGCCTGCGCTTCGAACAACGGCTGGCCAATCCGCCGGAGTTTCCGGATATCGACCCGGAAAGCGGCCTGAAAGCCCTGATTTTCCAGCGCATCAGCTGACGCACCGAAAATCCCTGTGGGAGCGAGCCTGCTCGCGAAAGTGCAGGGTCAGATAACAATTTGCTGGCTGATACACCGCTTTCGCGAGCAGGCTCGCTCCCACAGTTGTTCGTACAAATCAGCTTTCAGCGCGGATCGACCGCCATGCCGCCTGCGCAAGCATTTCGCGATAGGCCTTCGGGCTGCCTTTAACCCGCCCTGCCAGCCAGGCCCGGCAATAGCTGTCCGCTTGGCCGATGATCAGCGATGGCAGCAGTTCCGCAGGCAAGTCCTGAAGCTCGCCAGCGCGACCCGATTCCGCCAGCCATTGGCGCAGACGCAGACTGCGCGTCTTGTTGCGCTCGGCCAGTTCGTCCTTGAACGGGCCTTTGGTCACGGCGAACCGGGCGTGGTACTGGAATCGCGCCCACTGCGGCTGTTGCTCGACCCAGTCGACATAGCTGAAGACGAGCGCCTGCACGCCTTCTTCAGTGGTAGCGGCCGCGTCCAGATACGCATCACGCAAACGCGCCTGATCCTCCAGCGCAGTGAAAAACAGCGCCGCGACCAGCCCTTCCTTGTTGCCGAAATGGTGATAGATCGCGCCGACGCTGGTATCGCATTCGGCGCGAATCATCTCGATGGTGGTTGCCTCGATCCCCTGTTCGTTGAACAGGCTCAAGGCCTTGCGAAAAATATCGCGTTTGAGTTCGGCGCGGCGACCGGGGTAGCTGCGTTCCAGTAGATCGGCGGTGTCCATGCTGCTTGAGGTCCGAAAACGGGTTTGAAGAAGGCGTTAAGTGCCCGTGAGCAAATCGCGCCTAGGTTGACAGATTTGCCGCTAACAGAATACCGTTCCGTTACAGAACATTATTCTGTAACGGAACATCATTCTGCAAACCTACCCAGTGAGGCTTCCCATGAGTCAATCTCTCAGCATGTTCAACAGCGTCGGCCCGGACGCTTTCAGCAATATGGCCTGCCAGTTCGCCCCCTACTTCAGCAGCATCAATCCGCTGATCAGCGAATTGCGCCCGAATGCCGCCACCGTGCAGGTGCCGTTTCGCAAGGAAATCACCAATCACCTCGGCACGGTGCATGCGATCGCCATGTGCAACGCGGCGGAACTGGCCGGTGGGATGATGACCGACGTATCGATCCCGGCCGGGGCACGCTGGATTCCCAAAGGCATGACCGTGGAATACCTGGCCAAGGCGAAAACCGACGTCACCGCCGTGGCCAGCGCCGAAGGTGTGGATTGGCAAAGCGATGGCGACAAGGTGGTCAACGTCGACATTCACGATACCGAGGGCAAAAAGGTCTTTACCGCGCGGATCACCATGAACGTCAAGCTCGGTTGAGATTGCAGGCACAAAAAAGCCCTTGCTACGGAATGCGCAGCAAGGGCTTTTAATTGGCCGGATCAGTGCAGTGTCAGGCGCTGGCGGACGAATTCCTCTACGTGGCGACTGGTCTGGTCCAGATGCCGGTCGCGTTGTTTTTCCGCATCGAGCATCGCGCGCTTGCCGTTCTTTTGCAGCAGGTAGGTATGAATCTGCTGCACTTCCAGTGAGCGGTAGATCGGCGTGGTGTCAATGAACCCACGCAAACCGTTGCTGCGGTAATGCCGCGTGCTCATCAGCACCCGCGTCTCGCGCTGGCCGATCACTTCAAAACCCAACGCCTCGAAGTACGGCACCTTGCCGATGCTGCAGGCCAGTTCCGCATGCGGATAGCGCCCGACCATGTCCGCGAGCAGCGCCCGCGCCACCCCCTGACGCCGATGCCCTTCACGCACCGCCATATACGCGACGCTGCACGCCTCCCAATCGCCTTGCACCGGCAGGTACAACAGAAAGCCGATGACCTGTTCCGGATCGTCATCACCGGTGGCAACCAGCAATTCCACCTCGGTGCCCTTCTGGCCATTCAGGGCTTCGAGATACAGATGCATCTCGTAACCGACCGCGTACTGATAAACGTTGTAGAGCAGATTACTCGGGCCGAGGCCCACCGCGCTGATGTCGGTGAGGTAGTCGACGACCATTTGCAGAATCTGGCTGTTGACGCTTTCGGGGCATGGAGAGGTGTAGTGGGTGATGCGTGGCATGGGCAAACTCCGGCGGTAAAAAACGTTGCCGATGAGCTGAGCCGTCGACGAACCGCGACATCATACCGTGCCGGGCTCCATGGAACTCGTCACTGTTGCGGGGCCACGACTCTGAATTTGATGTTGATGTCTTTGGACACCACGCTGTCTGCCCACTCGCCCGCACCGAGCCCGAACTCATCGCGTTCGAGCACCAGCTCACCGTCGAAAATGCCAACGGCGTTGTCCGGTTTCAATTCCACAGGTATCTCGACGTCGCGGGTGATGCCCTTGAGGGTCAATTGGCCGACGACGTGATAACGATGCTCGTCCACTTTGGTGAAATGGCTGGATTCGAACACGGCGACCGGATATTTCTCTGTGTCGAACCAGGCCGGTTTGACCAGCTCGGTATTGGCGTCTTCACTGCCGGCGTCGATGCTGCCCAGATCAATCTGCAGCGTGGTGCGGGCGTTGGCGAGATTGTCGGTATTGAAGTCCAGGGTAGCCTCGAACTTGCCGAAGGTACCGTACATTCGCGAGCCCAGCTGGTTGTAAGTGAAGCTGATCTGGCTGGCAGTGGTATTGACCCTGGTGTATTCAGCGGCCTGCGCGACGGCCGGTGCGCACAGGCAAAACGCAGCAAGCAGCAATAATCGCATCGACATGGAGTTCTCCGGGCAACGCCTGCCGTCGAGGGCCTTGGTTGACTTAAGCAAACAACCGAACGTTATGCCACTCCACGCTCAGGCACTGGAGATTCGATAATCCCGGCGCTGTGCGGTTGACCCGAAACGTGCTTCGCCCCCACGCGCAGACGGTGGCGCAATGTCAGTGCAGGGCGCTCGACGCAGTAATAGGTCACGCCACTGCAGGCAAATGACAACACCAGCACCGCTCCAATAATGTTGGCGTCATACGCCACCGGCCAAAAACCGCGCAGTAAATACATGGCCACAAAGTGGTTGAGGAACACGCCGTAGCTGATATTGCCAAGGAACTCGTCTACCCGATTGAACTTGAGTCTGGTGAAAACATAGACCAGTGGGATTCCCACGGCGATGCCGAGCGTGACCTCGGCGTTGAACGGACGACGTTCGATCCACCCTGCCATGATCGCCACAAACATCAGCGCCGCCGCCACGGCAGTGCCCGCGACAATGGCCATTCCTTTGACGTTGCGCTGGTAGAGATAGCAGCCGCACAGGAAGATGAACAACACGCCTGGCAGCAAACGGTAGCCGTAGATGTCGGTATTGATGAAGCCAAGGCACGCCAGCAAAAAAATCCCGACCGAGACAGCAAAGGCGACACCCTGCGCCTTGAAAATCAACAGAAAGGGGATCAGCAGATAGAAACTCATTTCCAGCCCGAGCGACCAGCCGGGTGGCAGGATCTCGGTTCCGCCAACGCCGAACATGTAATAGCCGAGCGGCAGCATGAGTACGCTGGACGACAGGGTTCGCCATGTCAGCTCAGCCGCTTGGGGCGTGCCGGGCAACAGAAAATGGATCACCAGACAGGAAGCAACGAAGTACACCAGAAATTGCGGATACAGCCTCAGCGCCCTGTCGACATAGAACAGACTGATCTTTTTTGGCTCACTGTAGTTTCGCTCGATGAGCGAGGCCATCACGAATCCACTGATGATCAGGAAGGAAATAACGGCGATCACGCCAGGATTAAGTCCTGCGAACGTTTTGCCCATGTGAGATACAGCGACCAGCACGGCCAACAGCAGTCGAAAAGCTCCCACTTACACCCTCGTAATGTCCTTATAGTTGTGGGCGCATACGCTACGACGCTTTTGTGCGGGAGAACAGAAAAATGTTCACCCGCAATAGCTGCGCCTACAGCAATCGCTCGATCTTCTGATTCTTCCAGACGAGTTTGTAATACAGCGTCTGCAAAACCAGCATCCCCAGATAGGCAACCGGAAACGCCATCCATACGCCCTGCAGGCCAAACTGCCCGTCCAGCCAATACGCCGCCGGCAATTGCACGCCGACCACGCAAATAATTGAAATGATCACCGGCACCAGCACCGTGCCGCTGGCGCGCATGATCCCGCCGATGATGGCCTGGAAGCCGAAGACCAACAGGCTCCAGAGCATGATGTGCAGCAGATGCTCGGCCATCGCGCGAGTCGGGTCTTCGGTCAGGAACAGGCCCAGCAACCAGTGCGAGAGCAGATAACCCAGCACAATCAGGCCACCGGTCAGGCACACATTGATCAACAGCCCGGTGCGCAGGATCGGCCCCATGCGTTGCAGATGTCCGGCGCCGATCGCCTGGGCACCGAGGATCGATGCCGTGATCGCAATCGACAATGCAGGAAACTGCACATAGTTGACGATCTGGGTGACTGCGCCATACGCCGCTGTCGCTTGCGAGCCGTGCTGGTTGACCAGTGCCAGAATCACCAGCTCCGATAACGACAGCACGATCATCTGCACCCCGGTTGGCAGGCCGATGCGCAGAACCTTGCCGAGGATGACCCGGTCCAGCCGAAGCGCGGCGAAGAATTCTCGATCCGGTGCCAGCGGGTGGCCCTTGCGGATCAGCCGCCATGCCAGCCATGCCATCGCGGCCAGATTACCGGCGAGTCCGGCATATGCCGCGCTCTGAATGCCCAATGTCGGCAAGCCCAGCCAGCCGCGAATCAATGCGGGCGTCAGCGCCAGCCCCACGGCGGTGGATACGATCAGCGCCAGCAACGGCGACAGCGTATCGCTGACGCCGCGCAGCAACTGAGTGAACAGTACGAACACCAGCAGGGACGGCAGAATCCACAACATCACGTGGGCATAGGCCACCGCATCGTCGAGTACATCTGCCGGGGTGCCCAGGCCTGTGAGTGCCTGCCGCGCGAACACAGTGCCCAGCACCGCTGCGACCAGACCGATCAATACACCCAACAGCAACGTTGCCCCGGCGATCGCTTTGACCATGTGCGTTTCGCGTGCGCCCCACGCCTGACCGATCAACACACCCGCTCCAGCCCCGAGCCCGATGACCAGTGCAATGAAAAAGAACACGACGGGAAACATGCCGGACACTGCCGCCAACGCCTGGGTGCCGAGCATCTGGCCGATGTAAATACTGTTGACCGTGCCGGACATCGATTGCAGGAAATTGGACAACACCATCGGCGCAAGAAACAGCAGATAGGTTTGCCAAAGGGGTTTGGCGAAGGTGGTGCTTTGCATTGAATGGAGGTCCATCTCTACGGCGGCAGGCCTGATTGACGATAGCTTCGGTGAGTTGGGTGCAGCGTGCAATCAACATTTCCAATCGGCGTTGATTGCCTGTTTTGGATTTGTGTAAATGCCAGAGATCGCTTTGTGTCAGTGTGCGGCTGTGGTAAATCACAGCTCTTCCGACAGATACTATTGAGGCGCGGCTCATGCGTAAGGTTGCAAATATTCTGGTCAGTACCCTCCTCGCTCTGTTCGCCGCCTGTACTCAGGCCGCCGCACCGGCAGCAGCACCTGATTCATTGAAATCCTTACTCGCCACCCTGAACGAACGCCTGAACATCGGCGATCTGGTTGCGCTGACCAAGTGGGACAGCGGCAAGCCGGTCCAGGACAGCCCACGTGAGGCGCAGGTCATTGCCGATGCCCGAACGCTGGCCACCGAACACGAACTGAACCCGGACGATGTCGCGCAGCTGATCGCGGCACAGATGGAGGCGAACAAACTGGTGCAGTACGGTCTGCTCGCGCAATGGCAAGCGGCAGGTACGGCACCGGACACGCCGCGCCCGGATCTGGGCAAACAGATTCGCCCCCATCTGGATGCGCTGCAAAAACGCCTGTTACAGCAATACGCCGAGTTCGCGCCCCATCGACAGGACCCGAATTGCCCGTCCTGGCTGGCCAATGCACGCAGCGGTCTGGCCGCCGATGCGCTGCATGAGCTGGCACTGATTCGTGCCGGTGGCGAGTTGTGTGTACGGGTCAAAGCGCTCTGAACCAGAGGTCTTGGCAACCATCATCAGCGTCGATGTTCACCATCACGTCAATGAAGTTCTCATAAAAACTGCGCGGCGTAACATCGGCTCCAGACAAACAAACAACTTTCTGGAGCACACGATCATGAAACGCCAAACCCTTCTCGGCATCGCATTCTCGGTTTTCGCAGTTAACGCTTTTGCCGCAACGCCCGTGCACACTCTGGTCGCTGAAGGCGGCTCGGACAAGCTGATCGAAAGCCGCTTGGCTGAGGGTGGCTCTGATCGCCTGATCGAACGCCGTGTTGCCGAAGGTGGTTCCGATCGTCTGATCGAACGCCGCGTTGCCGAAGGTGGCTCTGATCGTCTGATCGAACGCCGCGTTGCCGAAGGTGGCTCTGATCGTCTGATCGAACGCCGCGTTGCCGAAGGTGGCTCTGATCGTCTGATCGAACGCCGCGT
>NZ_JBXAWN010000014.1:0-190714 GCF_057291835.1 Pseudomonas sp. 1L-B-1-E-C1
TGAACCTCAAGGAGTTTTCCGTTTCGACTGCGCCGGAAGTGGGGCGAATTATAGACCTCTGGAATCTGCCGTCAACCGTTAATTTCGCTTTTCTTCCAAATCAGCAAAAACCTCTTCTATATATAGACGCGCCCCCACCTTATGCGCAGTATATTGCCCACTCCCATAACAACAGTCTGCTTTTGCCTGGATGCCGCCCTGTAATGAATGAACAACCTCGCTCCCTAGCCTCCATGTTGTTTCCGGTAGGCCTGCTTATGATAGCCATGGCATCCATCCAGTCTGGCGCCTCCCTGGCCAAAAGCATGTTCCCGATTATCGGCGCACAAGGCACCACCACGCTGCGCCTGATCTTTGCCAGCCTGATCATGCTGCTATTGCTCCGGCCATGGCGCGCAAAGCTGACCGCCAAGTCTCTTCGTACCGTGATTGTCTATGGCATGGCATTGGGCGGGATGAACTTCCTCTTTTATATGTCTCTGCGCACGGTGCCGCTGGGCATCGCCGTTGCGCTGGAATTCACCGGCCCTTTGGCCGTAGCTATATATGCTTCTCGCCGCGCCATCGACTTTCTGTGGATCGCTCTCGCGGCTGCGGGCTTGCTGCTGCTGATACCCACCGGCGCAACTACCGTCGGCATTGACCTGGTCGGTGCAGGATACGCATTGGGCGCTGGCGTCTGCTGGGCGCTGTATATCTTGTTCGGACAGAAAGCCGGCGCCGACAACGGAGTGACTACGGCTGCGTTGGGCGTGATGATCGCCGCGTTGTTCGTAGCGCCGATCGGTATCGTCCATGCCGGCGCTGCGCTGCTTACACCCTCACTGATTCCCGTCGCTATCGGAGTCGCCATTCTGTCCACCGCCCTGCCCTACACCCTGGAAATGGTCGCTCTGACGCGAATGCCCGCGCGCACCTTCGGCACACTCATGAGTATCGAACCCGCGTTCGGCGCGCTATCGGGCCTGCTTTTTCTGCAGGAATACCTTTCATTGTCACAATGGCTGGCCATCCTGTGCATTATTCTGGCCTCCGTGGGCGCGACGATGACCATGGGCAGTGGAGCAAAGCCTGTTGTCGCAGCCGACTGAAGCGTAATGAAAAGTGGCTCTGGTAATTGGCGCTTATTTAGGCCATGTTTAGCTTCGTAACCCATCGCCAGGCATGGATTTTTTCGCAAAGGGACGGCACAACGCTGCAAACGCGAGCGAATACAGGCAGACCCGAGCACAAGACTCGCGGCCGCTATTAAGGATGGTAATGAAACGAATTTTGCTATTGATCGCCCTGCTGGCGATCGCAAGTTGCGCAGCGACCTCGGAAACCCAGGTCAAGCGCGGCAAGAAGGGGCTGCATATCAACTGTTCCGGGCTTTCATCCTCATGGGACAAGTGCTACACCAGCGCCGCCAACTCCTGCGCTCCCAAGGGATACAAGGTGATCGCCAAATCCGGGGATGCCGTGGAAGAGCCTGGCGATTACCCATTCGGCTTGAACCCGGCCGGTTATACCAGCCGCAGCATGATCGTCATCTGCAAATAACTACTCGGCTCGCGGGGAAGCGAGCTGACGGGTGATTTGCTCATGGCTCGAGCGCAATACCGTACGCTGCACGTCCGGTGTTGCCAGCATCCGCGCGACCACCAACGCGCCAACGCATTGCGAAAGCACCGACCAGGCCAGGCTTTCACTTTCCAGTATCTGCGCCCAGCCTTGTTGGAGACGACAGATCCATTCTTCAGCCTGCTCACGCACCTGCACATCGGCACGCGCGATCTCTGCACCCAATGTCGGCAGCGCGCAGCCGGACTCGGGTTGCTCGACGTGGGCCATGCTCAGGTACTGCTTCAGACAACGCTCCAGCCGCTGCCGATCTGCACCGCCCTGCCCACCAAGACGCTCAAGACTTTCACTCAACTCTCGCTCGACGATGGCAGCAAACAACCCATCCTTTGAGGAAAAGTGGCTGTAGAACGCTGCGCCACTCAAACCAATAGCCTTCATCAGACCATCCACGCCCACCGTGGAAAACCCCGATTTCTTTGCCGACAGCGCGCTGCTTTGCAGCAATCGTTCGCGGGTTTCCGATTTGTGTCCGGCTGAATAACGCATGTCCTCTCCTGAAATAGATCGCCTTGACGCTGGCCGAATCCTAGCATAACGTTCGTTAACTAAACGATCGTTAACCTAAAGGGATTCACCCATGAATAACAAGAAGGTCGTGCTGGTTGTCGGGGCCGGCGATGCCACTGGCGGGGCGATTGCCAAGCGCTTTGCCCGTGAAGGGTTGATTGCCTGCGTGACCCGGCGCAGCGCCGACAAATTGCAGCCCCTGGTTGACGCGATTATCGCTGAGGGCGGTGAGGCTCATGGGTTTGCCTGCGATGCGCGCAAGGAAGAAGACGTCATCGCTCTGATCGAAGACATCGAAACCCGCGTCGGGCCGATCGAGGCCTTTGTCTTTAACATCGGCGCCAACGTGCCGTGCAGCATTCTCGAAGAAACCGCGCGCAAGTATTTCAAGATCTGGGAGATGGCCTGCTTCTCCGGCTTTCTCAATGCCCGTGAAGTGGCCAAGCGCATGGTGACTCGGCAGCGCGGCACGATTCTGTTCACCGGTGCCACCGCCGGGCTGCGCGGCGCTTCCGGATTCGCCGCTTTCGCTGGAGCCAAACACGGTATCCGCGCACTGGCCCAAAGCATGGCCAGGGAACTGGGCCCGATGAACATCCATGTTGCCCATGTCGTAGTGGACGGTGCGATCGACACGGACTTCATCCGCAACAGCTTTCCCGAAAAATACGCGACCAAGGATCAGGACGGCATTCTCGATCCAGAGCACATCGCTGAAAACTACTGGTATTTGCACAGCCAGCCACGGGATGCATGGACGTTCGAGCTGGATCTGCGACCATGGAACGAACGCTGGTAAGCCCTTACTCATTACAACAATAAGAGTGCAACTTGATCATGAAGAAAACAGTGGAGTTTTACTTCGACCTCGGCAGCCCCACCACCTATCTGGCATACACGCAGTTGCCGAAGATTTGCGCGCAAACCCGAAGCGACCTGATCTACATCCCGATGCTGTTGGGAGGCGTGTTCAAAGCCACTGGCAACGCTTCGCCGGCAGTGATTCCGGCCAAGGGTCGCTACATGTTCCAGGACCTTGATCGCTTCGCCAAACGCTATGGCGTCCAGCTCAGGTTCAACCCACACTTTCCGATCAATACACTGATGTTGATGCGTGCCGTTACTGGCGTGCAGTTGCATCAGCCGCAGCGTTTCCAGGATTTCGTCGATTGCCTGTTCAAGGCGCTTTGGGTGGAGGGTCATAACCTGAACGACCCCGAGACCATTGCAGCCGTGCTGGCAGAAAACGGCTTCGATACTCAGGAAATAATGGCGTTGACCAACGATGAAACAGTCAAGGCCGCACTTAAGCAAAACACCGAAGCCGCCATCAGGCGCGGCGTTTTCGGTGCTCCGAGCATGTTCATCGGCGATCAGCTCTTCTTCGGTCAGGATCGACTCGACTTCGTAGAAGAGGCATTGCGCCAGGATTGAAGCCAAGCCCAAGGCACCGCGAGCAGTGCCTTGGTTAAATCGATCAAATGGCCACAGTACGCTCGTTCAGCCAGCTCAGCGCCGGACCATCCAGCAATGGGCTCAGACGCTCACGCACTTCACTGTGATAAGCATTGAGCCATTGCTTCTCCTCCTGGGTCAGCAGGTCGGCAATCAGGCAACGGGTGTCGATCGGGCACAACGTCAGGGTTTCGAACTTGAGAAACTCGCCAAATTCGCTGCTGCCGGCCTCACGGTTCATCGCCAGGTTTTCGATGCGCACACCCCAACGGCCCGGGCGATAAGTGCCGGGTTCGATCGAAGTGATCATCCCCGGTTGCATGGCCGTCTGCGGCGCCGGCGCTGCCTGATAGGCAATCACCTGCGGACCTTCGTGAACGTTGAGAAAATAGCCCACCCCGTGACCGGTACCGTGACCGTAATCCACGTTGTCAGCCCAGATCGGCGCACGGGCGATGGCGTCGAGCAGCGGCGACAGAATGCCTTTCGGGAACCGTGCCCGCGACAGGGCAATCACGCCTTTCAACACACGCGTGCAATCCTGCTTCTGCTCTTGGGTCGGCGTACCCACCGGGACCATGCGGGTGATGTCTGTAGTACCGCCGAGGTATTGGCCACCGGAGTCGATGAGCAACAGACCATCACCCTCGATCACAGCATGCTCTTCTTCGGTAGCGTGATAGTGCGGCATCGCGCCGTTGGCGTTGAACGCGGCAATGGTGTTGAAACTCAACGACACATAATCGGGGCGACGTTCGCGAGCGGCAGTGAGTTTCTCGTCAATGGTCAGCTCGGTGATGCGCTCGCGACCCCACGCCGATTCCAGCCAGGCGAAGAATTCGCACAATGCCGCGCCATCCTGCTCCATCGCTTTACGGATGTGCTGAGCATCGGCTTCGCTTTTCTGCGATTTGAACAGCGTGGTCGGGTTCAAGCCTTCGACCAGTTTCACGCCACTGTCCAGGTGATCCAGCAAACCTGTGGTCACTCGCGCCGGATCGACCAGCAGGCTCGCACCGCTCGGCACAGTACGCAACGCATCGGCCACTTCGCTGTAGTCACGCAGCGTCACGCCGTCCTGCTCGAGCACGGCGCGCAGATCGGCATCGACCTTGCTCAGCGCCACAAATAGCGTGGCCTGCTGTTGATTGATCAAAGCAAACGAAACAAACACTGGATTGAACGAAACATCACCGCCGCGCAGGTTGAACAGCCAGGCGATGTCATCCAGGGTGGCGATGAAATGCCAATCGGCACCACGTTCTTGCAAGGTCTCGCGCAGTTTCGCCAGTTTCTCGCCACGGCTGATAGTCGCTTGCGGCGGCAGATGCTGATAGATCGGCGCGTTCGGCAGGCTTGGGCGATCACGCCAGACTTCCTGCAACAAGTCGATATCGGTGCGCAAACGCGCGCCGCGTGCTTCGAGCTTGCTACCCAGTGTGCGCGCCGAAGCCACCGCCATTACTGCACCATCCACTGCAACCACGCCGCCCTCGGGGGTTTGCTCGGCGAGCCATTCCAGCGGGCTCGGCTGCCCCGGTTGCAGCTTGACCAGTTCGATGCCGCTGCCGTCGAGCTCTTTGGTCGCCTGTTCCCAGTAACGACTGTCGGCCCATACACCCGCGAAATCGGCAGTGACAATCAGCGTACCGACCGAACCGTGGAAACCCGACAGCCATTGCCGGCCCTGCCAGTAACCCGGCAAATATTCCGACAGATGCGGGTCGGCGGACGGCACCAGCAGCGCATGGATGCCTTCGCGGCGCATCAGTTCACGGGTATGCGCCAGGCGCTGAGGCACCGATCCTTCGGTCAAGGTGTGGGAACTCATCATGTCTCCTGCTAATCGCGTCATCGTTATTGTTAGTAGCCTTCTCGGCCATGGAAAGCGTCGGCTGTTTAAAGCCCTGTCGCCCAGAATGCCGGGGCACTGGCGCAGGCGGTTCTGATCAGTTCGACGGCCTTGTCGACATCCGCGACGGTGGTAAACCGCCCGAGGCTCAGGCGAATGGTGCGCCCCGCCAGCCGCTCATCATGCCCGAGCGCGAGCAGCACGTGGGACGGCGCATTGCTCGCGGAATTACACGCCGACGTCGCGGAAAACGCGATCGAATGGCTCAACGCAGCACTGTTGAACTCGCCCTCGCTGAAGGTCAGGCTCAGGGTGTGCGGAATACGTTGCGAGGCACTGCCATTGAGGCGCACACCCGGCAGACTCAAAAGCTGTTCGAGCAAACGCTCGCGCAAAGCGACGATGGATTTTTTCTCTTCATCGAATGCGTCGGCGGCCAGAGCGAATGCCGCACCCATGCCGGCAATCTGATGAGTCGCCAGGGTTCCTGAGCGCAACCCACCTTCGTGACCGCCGCCATGGATCTGCGCCTGCAAGCGTTGCTGCGCGTGCGGGCCGACATACAAGGCGCCAATGCCCTTGGGGCCATAGAGTTTGTGTGCGGAAAACGACATCAGATCGACCGGCCAGCGGCTCAGATCGATCGCGACTTTGCCGGCGCCCTGCGCAGCATCGACATGAAACAGCGCCTGCCGACTACGCACCACTTCGCCAATCGCCTCGACATCGTTGACCGTGCCCAGCTCGTTATTCACCAGCATCAGCGACACCAGAAACGTGTCGTCGCGCATGGCTTCGCTGACTGCTTGCGGCGTGATCAAGCCTTCGGCGTCTGGCACCAGATAAGTCACAGCAATGCCCGAATCCTGCAATTGCCGGGCGGTGTCGAGAATGGCCTTGTGTTCGATCTGGCTGGTAATCATGTGGCCGCCAGAAACGCCACGGGCCTGGGCGACGCCTTTGAGGGCGAGGTTGTTCGACTCGGTGGCACCGGAGGTCCAGACGATCTGCTCAGGCTGCGCGCCGACCAGATCGGCGACCCGCCGGCGCGCCTGCTCGACCGTCTGCCGGGCCTGCTGGCCGAAGGCATGGGAGCTGGAAGCCGGGTTACCGAAGTTACCGTGAAAACCCAGACATTCGGTCATCACCCTGATGACCCGCTCGTCCACCGGGGTGGTGGCGGCGTAATCGAAATACAACGGACGTGTGTTCATAAAGGACTCGCAGAGCGTGTTCCGGGATCAGGAGGCTCGTGTCTGCAAACGACGATGCACAGCCTCGTGAGCTGTGCATGGGTTCGAGAGCGTCATCAATACCTGATCGGATGCCGTTAAAGAAGTAGGGCTTCATTTAAAAGTGCGTAGGAACGCTCCTGAAACCGAGCTTAACAGGCATCGGGCCGGCGGTTGAAGCAATGCGTCAGTGAAAGCTTTCGAGAAGTAACGGATACAGCGAGATCACGAGCAACGCCGCCATGCCCCAATTGAACACGCGCAACCAGCGCGGATCCTTGAGCACATTGCGCAACAGCGTGCCGCACGCTGCCCACAGGCCAACACTTGGGAGGTTGATGATGGCGAATACCGCCGCGATGACCACGACGTTGTAGAAATAGCCCTGCATCGGCGTATACGTGCTGATGGCGCCGATGGCCATGATCCACGCCTTGGGATTGACCCACTGAAACGCCGCGGCGCCCAGATAGCTGATCGGTTTCGCTTCGCCGTCGGCACCGTCGCCGACCGGGCCGGAGTGGGCAATCTTCCACGCCAGGTACAGCAAATAGGCGGCGCCGACATAACGCAGCACCGTATAAAGAATCGGGTAGGCCTGAAACACCGCACCAAGGCCGAAGCCCACCGCCACCACCAACAGAAAAAACCCGCAACTGATGCCGAGCATGTGCGGAATGGTGCGGTTGAAGCCGAAATTCACTCCGGAAGCCAACAACATGGTGTTGTTCGGCCCCGGTGTGATCGAGGTGACAAGAGCAAACAGGGCAAAGCCCAACAGCAGATCAAGCGAGAGGTTCATCGAGGCAGTCCATCCAGGGTCATTCAGGTGTTGACCCTATCCCACGCCGCCCGGCAAACCCACGGACAGTTAGGGAAAACTTCAAGCAGTACAGTTTGCTTTCAGCTAGGACGTCCGTGCAGCTGTATGGCACGTTCGGCGCTCATTTCACCCTGCTGGTCGAAACCGAAAGTCTTCTGCGGCTGGCCGAGCAATTGGGCTTTTTTCGCGTGGTATTCGTCGAACGACAGGCCGCTGCGGTTCAGCGCTTCCAGTGCCAATTCGCGGGATTCTTCAGCGGTGTAAGGGCGCAGCTCCGGCGAAACATGGCTGGCACAGCCGGCGAGTACGGAAACAGCGAGCATCAGCGAAACAGTCAGTAAACGATTCATGGGAGCGTCCTGGCGAGCAATGTGGGGTCGATGGAGAAAGGCTACGCCCGGGCACGCTCGCGCAGAAATCAACGCTCTCAATAGTGGCTATCAGGTTTGCACTAATACGGGCTAACCCGGCAGACGGCAATGCAGCGCATCGTCGTGGCTGCGGGCAATGCTGCTGTGGACCTGGAACGAATTGAACGTCACGGTTTTCGCCCGATGAGTGCGGATCAGTTGCCAGAAATCCTGCTCACCGTTTTCGAAACTGTGAAACGCCGCCTCCCCCGCCTCGCGGCTTTGCCATTGCAGAAAGCTCAACACACGGCGGCCGTCGTCGCTGGCCTGCACGCTGGCGCTAAGAAAGCCGTCGTGCCGCTGAGCCAGACGCTCGGTCTGCGTCGCCAGTGCCGAGACCAGCGCCGCTTGCTGACGGGGTTCGATTTCGAATTCGATCAATTGGGTAAAGCTGCGATTGCTCATGGAAAGCCCCCACTCATCTTGAAGCGAGCCTTGCGACCCGAAGAGCTGCAGGGTAAAACCTCTAGTTAAGTCAAGGTCAAGAGCATTTTCTCCATGATCAGCAAAGACCAGGTGCATAAACCTCTTACCGTCGGCGAAGTTGCCGCGCGCAGTGGCGTCGCGGTCACGGCGCTGCATTTTTACGAAGCCAAAGGTTTGATCAAGAGCGAACGCAATGCCGGCAATCAGCGCCGCTATCCGCGCTCCGTGTTGCGCCGGGTGGCATTGATCAAAGTCGCGCAACGGCTGGGGATACCGCTGGCGGAGATCGGCGAAGCGCTGAAGATCCTGCCGCAGGATCGCGCGCCGTCGGCGGCGGACTGGAAAATGCTGTCTGAACAGTGGCAGCGCGAGCTCGACGAACGGATCAGACAACTGACGCTGATGCGCGATCAGCTCACCGGGTGCATCGGCTGCGGCTGTCTGTCCATGGAGGCGTGTCCATTGCGCAATAAGGGTGACGTGCTAGGTGACCGAGGCCCAGGCCCGCACTTTCGCGATGCGTGATGCGCGCTGCTCGTCGGCAGAAAACCTGCGCTGCGAGGACGGTTCTATAGTGATTGCTCCGGACAAATCCGGAGCAACCCCATCTGTTGAAAACAAAAACAGGGAGAACGTCATGAGCGTCAAACCCATTCCTGAGGGGTATCACAGCATTACCCCGTATCTCGGCATCCAACAGGCCGCCGAGGCCATCGATTTCTACAAGAAAGCCTTCAATGCCAGCGAAGTCATGCGTCTGACCATGCCCGACGGCAACATCGGCCATGCCGAACTACGTATCGGCGACAGCGCGATCATGCTCGGCACGCCTTGCGATCAAGGGCCGTTGAGCAATCCGCAGCAGGCGGTCTCGATCGGTCTGCACCTGTATGTCACCGATGTCGATCAATCCTTTCGACAAGCGCTGGATGCCGGTGCGAAAAGTGTCTCCGAGGTCAAAGACCAGTTTTACGGTGATCGTAGCGGCACGTTGAGAGATCCGTTCGGCCATTTATGGTTTCTCGCCACCCACAAGGAAGACCTGAGCGAAGAGCAGATTCGCCAGCGAGCGATGGAAATGTTCAACCAAAACTGAGGACTTGTTGCCCGGACCGACCGCCAAAACGCACTGCCGATGTAATTGCGAAACATTTGCTTTCATATCCGCTTTCGGGATTTTCTTCGCTCATACGTCTTATAGGAATGCAGGCCGTTCGCGTAGGCAAAAGCCACGAACGGCCTCCCGGGGAGTTCCGTGCTGCGAAGCCCGTAGCCCGGCCCCTTCCACCGCTATCAAGACGCGCAATCATGTCGAAGAAATCCCGTTCCAAACTGTGGTTCCTGGTGCATAGCTGGCTGGCGTTGCCGATCTGGTTCTTTGTACTGATCGTCTGTGTCACCGGTACGCTGGCGGTGGTCAGCCAGGAAATCGTCTGGCTGGCCAATCCGCAAATGCGCGCCAGTCAGCCGTCGGACGACGCGCCGCGACTGAGCTACGACCAGATTCTTGCCGCGATCAAACAAGCCGAGCCGCAAACCCTGGTGCAGAGCATCAACCGCCCGGACGAGTCGCACTTTGCCCTCGACGTCGAAGTCAGCTACCCCGACGGGCGTTCGTTGACGGTCTATGTCAATCCGTACACTGGCGTCATCCAGGGCACCGCACCGGCCTTCGACTTCAAGGCGTTTACCCGCGCCCTGCACGGCTGGTGGCTGGTGCCGTTCACCAACGGCTACAGCTGGGGCTGGTATCTGGTGTCATTGCTCGGCGTGCCGATGCTGGTTTCGCTGATTACCGGGCTGGTGGTCTACAAGCGCTTCTGGAAAGGTTTTCTGCGCCCAACCCTGCGCGTACGCCATGGCGCGCGGATCTTCTGGGGCGACTTCCACCGCCTGTGCGGCATCTGGTCGATCTGGTTCATTGCGGTGATTTCCATCACCGGCATCTGGTTCCTGATCAAGGCATTCCTGTTCGATAACCAGATTTCCATTTCCAGCGAGCCGATCATTCCGGCGATGTCCCGCGAAAGTGTGCCGATCTCCACCGCCGGCACTCCGCCACCGCGGATCAGCCTGGACCGCGCCATCGAAATCGCCCAGCAGAAAATTCCGGGGCTGGAAGCCAGTTACGTCAACCTGCCGGGCAATGCCTACTCGCACATGAGCGTCAGCGGCCGTGGCTGGTATCCGCTGATGTACCAGACTGCGACGCTCAATCCGTACAACGGCGAAATGGCTTCCTCACGCTTGCTGTCCGACCGCTCCTCGCTGGAATTTGTCACCGAATCCATGCGCCCGCTGCACACCGGCGACTTCGGCGGTATCTGGATCAAATTGATCTGGTTCTTCTTCGGTCTGTTGCTGAGCATGATGATCCTCAGCGGCCTGCTGATCTGGACCAAGCGTACCGCGCTGGCGACCGCCAATGCGCTGAAACGCGAGGACAAGAAAAACCGCGTCAAGGCACAACCAGCGTTGAGCCGTGAACCTTCGGAGGCCAGCCTGTGAACAAAGCCATCTCGGTCACACCGCCGTCTCGCCTGTCGCGTTTCTGGCACAAGTGGCGCTTCCACATCAATGTTTTGCTGTTGCTGATCCCGCTGGGCTTCATGCCGAAATACTTCGCCGACGCCTCGCTGTTTCGCGGCGACAGTGGCCTGGGCCAACGGGAAATCGGCACCGTTCAGGTCGGCCCGTGGAGTCTGCGTCTGGCTGAGCTGCGCGAAGAGGCGCCGCACCTGAGCGGCCCGGCCGGCTATATGAAGGATTTCACTGCTGCCGTCTGCGATACCTGCGTCGAACAGGTGAAGGCCACTTACCTGCGCATCGGCAAACCGCGCAGTCTGCGCGCCGCCGGCACCATCTTCTTCGGCACCCCGTATCGCATGGGCACGCAGATGCCGATCCCGGCAAAGACCAAACCTGACGCCGAGCTGTGGGTCACCATGGAAGGCTGGGACGGCAGCATGCACCAGGCCGCGATACCCCTGAGCCAAGCCTCCCCTGCCACGGTTGCGTGGCTGAACAAACAAGGAGCCAAACCATGACTCGCTCGCCCCTCCACCCCCGCTTGCTGGCAAGTGCCGCGCTGCTGGTGCTGAGCGCCGGTTTCAGTGCCGGCGCCCTGGCGCACAACCCGATGTGCGAATGCAAAGCCATCGATGCCGAACAGATCAAATGCACCGGCGGTTTCTCCGATGGCAGCGGCGCGCCGGGGGTGACGCTCGACGTGATCGGCTACGACGAAACCATTCTGGTGCCGGGCAAACTGGGTGATGACTCGACCCTGACGTTCAAGAAACCCGGCAGCGAGTTCTATGTGCTGTTCGACGCCGGCCCCGGCCATGTTGTGGAAATCGACCAGGCGGATATCGAAGCCCCATGAGTAGCCCGACAACTCAAGTGGTACGCCCGGCCGGCGCCGGCCATGAAACCCTCAATGTGCTGCTGTTGTGCCTGCTGATCCTCGCGGTCGCCGGTTCGGTGGTGGCGTGGCGCGGGGTTTCCCATGAGCCGGAGCCCGTCGCGAGCAACCAGTACGACGCCCGCCGCGACCTCAGCGCCGCCGAGCAAGGCATCTATGCCGACCTGCGGGTGACCCTCGACGAAATCCGCTTGCTGCGCGAAGAGCAAAAAGCCCTGCCGACCCCACAGGTGCTGGCCGAAGAGGGTTTCGCGCCGTTCGCACAGGATGCCAGTTCGGTCAGCCGTGGCGGTCATGCATGGCAAATGCTCGCCGACCGCGCCTACTTCGGTCGCAGCGCCACGCCTGATGTCGCCGGGTCATTTCTCATGCGTGTCGGTGCCGATGCCAACGCTGCGCCGGACATCTGGCTGAACCGCAGCGCCGACCTCGTGCCTGCGGAGGATCTGTCCGATGCCGCGCTGTCCGCCGCTGGCTGGAAACAGATCGTCGCGCAATTCGATGCCGGGGTTACCCGCGAACATCGCCATTGATTCCTCGCCTTTATCCGAGAGAAGACTGCTTGCCCATGTCCATTTCATCTCCTCGCCGTCCATTGTTACGCCTGTTTCTCCTCGGCCTGTGCGCCTGCCTGCTGAGCCCGCTGGCCAACGCCGAACAGGGCAAACGCCTGCGCATCGGCATCACCCTGCATCCGTATTACAGCTATGTCGCCAACATCGTCGGCGACAAGGCCGAAGTGGTGCCGCTGATTCCCGCCGGCTTCAATCCGCACGCCTACGAGCCACGAGCTGAAGACATCAAGCGCATCAGCGGTCTGGACGTGATCGTGCTCAACGGGGTCGGCCATGACGACTTCGCCGACCGGATGATCGCCGCCAGCGAAACGCCCAACGTCAAAACCATCGAAGCCAACGAGAACGTGCCGCTGCTGGCGGCCACCGGTGTCGCGGCGCGCGGTGCCGGCAAGGTGGTCAACCCGCACACGTTCCTGTCGATCAGTGCCTCCATTGCCCAGGTCAACAACATCGCCCGCGAACTGGGCAAGATCGACCCGGACAACGCCAAGACCTACACCCAGAATGCCCGCGCCTACGGCAAACGCCTGCGGCAGATGCGCGCCGACGCTTTGGCCAAACTGACCCAGGCACCGAACGCAGAACTGCGCGTGGCCACGGTGCATGCGGCTTACGACTATCTGTTGCGTGAATTCGGTCTGGAAGTGACGGCCGTGGTCGAGCCCGCCCACGGCATCGAGCCAAGTCCAAGTCAGCTGAAAAAGACTATCGATCAATTGCGCGAGCTCGACGTGAAAGTAATCTTCTCGGAGATGGATTTCCCCTCCAGCTACGTTGATACCATCCAGCGCGAATCCGGGGTGAAGCTGTACCCGCTGTCGCACATTTCCTACGGCGAATACACCGCCGACAAGTACGAAAAGGAAATGACCGGCAACCTCAACACCGTAGTTCGGGCGATTCAGGAGTCGGGGGCATGACGTCGAAAGAAACCCTGATCGCCGATCACGCTGAACCCCCTGTGGGAGCGAGCCTGCTCGCGAAGGCGCCGGATCAGGCGACATCTTCGCTGAATGACGCACCGCATTCGCGAGCAAGCTCGCTCCCACAGGGGAGAAATGGGCCGGCGCTGGAGTTTGCGGAAGTCAGCCTGACGCTGGGGCGTACGACGATTCTCGACAAGGTCAGCTTTCAGGTGCAGCCCGGCAGCGTGCACGCGCTGGTCGGCCCCAACGGCGGTGGCAAGAGTTCGCTGATCAAGACGCTGCTGGGGCAGATGCCGCATCAGGGCCAGCTCAGCCTGCACTGGCCCGGCGAGCCCGGCACCATTGGTTACGTGCCGCAAGCGCTGGAGTTCGATCGCGGGTTGCCGATGACCGTCGACGATTTCATGGCCGCCATGTGTCAGCGCCGTCCGGCCTTTCTCGGCTTGAGCAAGCATTACGCCGGCGCCATCGGCGAGGCGCTGGCACGGGTCGGCATGCAGGACAAGCGCAAGCGGCGCATGGGCGCGCTGTCCGGTGGTGAGCGTCAGCGGGTATTGCTCGCGCAGGGCTTGATCCCGGCGCCGCAATTGCTGGTGCTCGACGAGCCGATGTCAGCGCTCGATGAGGCCGGGATTCAGGTGTTCGAACGTCTGCTAAATGACTGGCGCGCGGCGGGCATCACCGTGTTGTGGATCGAACATGATCTGGAAGCAGTCGGGCGACTGGCCGATCGGGTGACCGGCCTCAACCGTCGCGTGCTGTTCGACGCCACGCCGCAACAGGCACTGACGCCGGAACGTCTGCTGACGCTGTTTTCCACCCATCCACGGAGCGCGGTCTGATGAGTTACGAAGCCTTTCGTTTGATGGTCCAGGGTTGGGCATCTTCGGGTTATCTACCGGAAGCGCTGGCCTACGGATTTGTGGTCAACGCCCTGCTCGCCGGTCTGCTGATCGGCCCGGTGCTCGGTGGGCTCGGCACGCTGGTGGTGGTCAAGCGCTTCGCGTTCTTCTCCGAAGCGGTCGGCCATGCCGCACTGACCGGCGTGGCCATCGGCATTCTGCTCGGCGAACCCTACACCGGCCCGTACGGCAGCCTGTTCGGCTACTGCCTGCTGTTCGGCATCCTGCTCAATTACCTGCGCAACCGCACCGGGCTGGCACCGGACACGCTGATCGGCGTGTTCCTCTCGGTGTCGCTGGCGCTGGGCGCGAGCCTGCTGCTGATCCTCGCCGGCAAGATCAACGTGCACATTCTGGAAAACGTGCTGTTCGGTTCGGTACTGACGGTCAACGGCAATGATCTGGCGGTGCTGGCGATCGTCGGGTCGTTGGTCATGGCCCTCGCCCTGCCGCTGTACAACCGCATCATGCTCGCCAGTTTCAATCCGCAACTGGCGGCGGTGCGTGGCGTAGCGGTAAAGACCCTGGATTACCTGTTCGTGATCCTGGTGACCTTGATCACCGTCGCGGCGGTAAAAGTCATCGGTGCAATTCTGGTCGGCGCCTTGCTGGTGATTCCGGCGGCGGCGGCGCGCTTGCTCAGCCAGTCGCTCAAAGGATTTTTCTGGTGTTCTGTGCTGATCGCTACCGTCAGCACGCTGTGCGGGATTCTTGCGCCGATCGTGTTCGACCTGCCGATTCCATCCGGCGCCGCGATCATTCTGGTCGCCGGCATCGCTTTCGCCCTCGCCGCCATCGCGCGCGGTGTTGTCCCCAGCCTGAAAGGGAACCTTGGATAAATGGCTTTTTCATTGCGAAACCTGACTCTGGCCATGGCCCTGTGTGGCGTGGTCTGCACGCCGTTGATGGCTGCTGAAAGTGCAAAACCCTTGCGCGTTCTGGCCTCGTTGCCGATCACCTATGGACTGGGCGAAGCATTGCTCAAAGGCACGGACGTCAAGCTCGAACGCGCGGCCCCGGCCAACCTGCCCGGTAGCCGCCAGACTGCGTATTTCACCGGCCGAGGCGCTCCGGCCCTGAGCAAACTGGCCACTGACGCGGACGCGGTGATCGGTTTGCGTTCGCTGTGGGCCGATGATCCGCTGTACCCGATCGCTCGGCGCAGCAACATTCGTATCGTCGAAGTCGACGCTGCCCGCCCGGTCGACGGCGCCCTGCCCGGCATCGCTGTGCAGCCGGGCGTGCAGGTTGATGGCCTGAACAGTCAGCCATGGCTGGCGAGCAACAACATGGGGCGCATGGCGGATGTGATGGCAGCGGACCTGGTGCGCCTGGCACCGAGCGCCAAGCCTGCGATCGAAGCCAATCTGGCGGCGTTGAAACAGCGTCTGCTGAAACTCAGCGCGGACACCGAAGCGCGTCTCGCCGAGACGGATAATCTGAGTGTGATGAGCCTGAGCGATCACTTCGGCTATCTGATTGGCAGCCTCAACCTTGAACTGGCTGGACAGGATGCGCGTCCTGATGCCGAGTGGACGCCTGAAGCACTGAAGAAGCTGACCGCAACACTCAAGGACAACGACGTAGCGGTGGTGCTGCACCATCGCCAGCCAGCGGAGCCGGTGAAAGCGGCGATTGCCGAATCCGGCAGCCGACTCGTGGTGTTGAGTACTGATGCGGCGGATCCGCTGGCGGAGCTGGAGGGCAATGTGGATCTGTTGCTCAAGGGGCTGAGCGGAGCGTAGCTTCAAACAAGACCGCGTTATCGTTCTTCGCGAGCAGGCTCGCTCCCACATTGGCAATGCGTTCGCTGTGGGAGCGAGCCTGCTCGCGAAGAGGCCAGCACTGACAGCGCCACTCTCCAGACATGAAAAAACCCGCTGACCATCACTGGTCCAGCGGGTTTTTTCTGCCCGGTCGCTTATTGCGCCGCGACTTGTGCATCCATCTTCTGGCGCAGGCTCAACGGGCGCATGTCGGTCCAGACTTCTTCGATGTAGGCCAGGCATTCCTTTTTCAGGCCGCTCTTGCCTACGGTGCGCCAGCCTTCCGGTATGGCTTTGTAATCGGGCCAGATCGAGTATTGCTCTTCGTGGTTGACCACGACCTGAAAGAGGATGTCCTCGCGGTCGAATACTGACGTCATGCTGGTTCTCCATCGTTGTAAGGTCGGCTGCACAATGAATGCAGCCGGGGTATGTAGAAAGAACGTTCGCCGCGCGGAAAAATTTACAGCGCGGCGGTGGCAGCGGCCAATGCGCGACCGAAGATCTCGGCCACCCGATCGATTTCCGCTGCGGTGATCACCAGCGGCGGCAGGAAGCGCACCACTGCGCCATGGCGGCCGCCCAACTCCAGAATCAGGCCACGCTTGAGGCATTCACGCTGAACCAGCGGCGCCAGACGGGCAAATGCCGGCGGATGACCGAGCGCATCAGGTGCGCCGTTCGGATCGACCAGTTCGACGCCGAGCATCAGGCCACGCCCACGGATGTCGCCCAGCTGCGGGAAGTCGCGCTGCAGAATGCGCAGATGCTCGCTGAGTCGATCCCCCATGGCGGCGGCGTGTTCGCAGACCTTGTGCTCAAGCAGATAACGCATCACCGCTGAACCTGCGGCCATGGCCATCTGATTGCCACGGAACGTGCCGGCATGGGCGCCCGGTTGCCAGGTGTCGAGCCAGTCGCGGTAAACCACCACTGCCAAGGGCAGGCTGCCGCCGATGGCTTTGGACAACACCACCACATCCGGAACGATGCCCGCATGCTCAAAGGCAAACATCTTGCCGGTACGGGCGAAACCGCTCTGGATCTCATCGACGATCAGCGCGACACCGGCCTTCTCGGTGATCCGGCGCAAACCACGCAACCATTCGATATCAGCCGGAATCACCCCGCCTTCGCCTTGCACCGCCTCGACAATCACCGCTGCCGGCAGCTGCACGCCCGCCTCGGGATCGTTGAGCAGGTTTTCCAGATAACTCAGATTGGCGTTGACGCCCGCCGTGCCGCCGAGGCCGAACGGGCAACGGTAGTCGTAGGGGAACGGCATGAATTGCACGCTATTGCTGAGCAAGGCACCCAGTGGTTTTTTTGGTCCCAGGCTGCCCATCAGGCTCAACGCGCCCTGACTCATGCCGTGATAGCCGCCGGAAAAGGACAGGACCGTGCTGCGGCCAGTGGCGGTGCGCACCAGTTTCAGTGCTGCCTCCACGGCGTCGGTGCCGGTCGGGCCGCAGAACTGGATTTTCGCCTGCGCCGCCAGTTCCGTCGGCAGCAAGCCGAACAGATCCTGGACGAATTGATCTTTGACCGGCGTGGTCAGGTCTAGGGTGTGCAGCGGCAACTCATCGGCCAGCACTTTGTGGATTGCCTCGATCACTACCGGGTGGTTATGCCCCAGCGCGAGCGTGCCGGCCCCGGCCAGGCAGTCGATGAATGTGCGCCCCTCGACATCCTCGACATACAGGCCCTTGGCACGCTTGAGCGCCAGCGGAATGCGCCGCGGATAGCTGCGCGCATTGGACTCCTGCCGACTTTGGCGCGCCAGTAACGGTGATTCGTGGAAATCGTACAACGTCTCCGCTGGCGCCGAGGCGACCCGGGCCGACGACTCTTCGATAAGGCTGGTGGCGACTGACATCTCTCGACCCCTCAATTCGCTATGGATAGTGACCAAAACAGCACACCGACAGATGCGCGTTCCGGTCGCGGGGCGCACTTGCAGGTTTTCCTGTTCTGGAAACGCTTCAGCGCGGTGCGGATTTACACCCTTGATCGAGTTGTAAGGCTGGTGAGGCCAAAGGTTTGTGCAGCGGCACGGTCTGCAAGCCATTGGAGATGGCAGTTGGCGCGGCTTGTTGATAACCCAGATGCCGATAGAACGCCTCGGCGGTGTGGGTGCTATTGAGATGAACACTCTGTACACCGCGAACCCGCAACCAGCCCTCGAGATCCTGCATCAGCGCCCGGCCAACGCCGCGACGAAAGGATTCCGGCTGCACGTAGCACAGGGGAATGTCGCCGCAGGCCTGGGCCATGCCGACACCGACCGGTTTCTCTTCAAACAAAGCGACACAGAGGTAAAAGTGCGGGTCGGCGAGCCGCCTACTGATGAAATCGACGCAGGACTGGCTGACCCAGTCGCTGACAATCGACGAATTGTTGCGGTGATCTAGTGCACATCCGACGCGGACCGAACGCTCGATAATGCGGCTGATGATGCCAGCGTCGGCCAATCGGGCCGGACGAATGCAGATGGGTGCTTCCATGGCGCAGTTCCCTCAATCCATTGAGTCAAAGCTGCGTTGACCTTAGCCCCGGCGCTGCCGGATAGCGAATGTCGAGAAGTTACATTTCATGTGCCCGAACTCAGAGCCCCGTAGGAGCCG
The DNA here is from genome assembly GCF_057291835.1 of Pseudomonas sp. 1L-B-1-E-C1. Taxonomy (NCBI): domain Bacteria; kingdom Pseudomonadati; phylum Pseudomonadota; class Gammaproteobacteria; order Pseudomonadales; family Pseudomonadaceae; genus Pseudomonas; species Pseudomonas sp. 1L-B-1-E-C1. The sequence goes on from NZ_JBXAWN010000014.1 coordinate 18,552, forward strand.
CCGAAGGCTGCGATCTTTGATTTTGTTTCAAGATAAAGGTCAAGATCAAAAGATCGCAGCCTTCGGCAGCTCCTACACAGGGTTATTGTGCGGCTTGCAACGGCATGGTCAGTTCGACCCGCAAGCCATCCGGGCGGCTGTCGAAATGCAGGGCACAATCACAGCGCTGAACGATTGCCTGAACAATCGCCAGACCCAGCCCGCAACCGGTGCTCTGACCGTTGCGCCAGAAGCGTTGAGTCAGATACTGCAAGTCTTCCGGCGCAATGCCCGGACCATGGTCGCGCACGACAAAACGCACGCGATTGCCGATGTTTTCCAGGTTGACCTCGACCGCGCAATCTTCAGGCGTATGGCGCAGGGCGTTGTCGAGCAGGTTGCGCAGCGCAGCAATTGCCAGCGCCGCGGGCATTTGCAATGGTGCGGCGGACAAATCGGCCGGCACATGCAGTTTGATCCGCAGCCGTTCACCGCCGGTGGCGTCCTGGATCGCCAGTCTGGCCACTTGCTCGGCGCTGCATTGCGAGCCGTCATCGAACGACAGACTGCCTTCGACCCGCGCCAGCAACAGCAACTGTTCAAGGGTGCGGTGCAGGCGATCGGCACCCTCCTCGGCCCGGGCCAGCGATTGATCGCGAGCAGTGCCGTCGGTCATGCGCGCGACTTGCAAGTGGGTCTTGATCGCCGTCAGCGGACTGCGCAGTTCATGCGCGGCATCGCCGGTCAGGCGGCGCTCACGTTCGATGGTCTTGCCGATGCGCTGGAACAACTGATTCTGGGTTTCCAGCAACGGCTTCAGTTCGCTGGGAAACGCCTGCAATTGCAAAGGCTCAAGAGAGTCGGCATTACGCCGCATCAGCGCTTCGCGCAGACGATTGAGCGGCGCCAGACCCTGGCCGATACCCAGCCACAAGAGGCACAGGCAGCCAAGCAACGCCACACCCACCGGCACCGAAGCGGCGAGCAGAATCGACATGTTCAAGGCTTCGCGCTCGATCTGCCGGTCTGCCGTAGTGATGCGCACATCGCCGCGGGCCAGAGTGAAACTGCGCCACGGTGCGCCGTCGATCATCTGATCGTGAAAGCCCATTTTCTCCGCTTCCAGCGCTTGTTCGGGATTGTTGTGGCTACGGGCAAGAATTTCCCCGCGCAAAGAGCTGACCTGACAGGCCATGCCGCCGGGGATATTCAGTTGTTCGGCGCTGAAGTGGGTGCCTTCGCCTTTGCTCGGCAGGGTCGGCAATTGCTCGAGCAAACCGGCGACCATGCGCGCCGAAGCGACCAGGCGCTGGTCGAGGGAAAACATCATCTGATTGCGCAGATCGCTGAGCATCCACGCCGCCGCCAGCGCCCAGATCAGCGCGAAGGCGGCGCCGAGCGTCAGGCTCAGGCGCAGGCGCAGACTCATCACTTGCCCTGCTCCCCGCCATCGGCAGGCCCGAGGCGATAGCCCAGACCGCGCACGGTCTCGACAATGCCTTTGCCGAGCTTGCTGCGCAGATGATGGATATGCACGTTCAGTGCGTTGCTTTCCAGCTCATCGTTGAAACCATAGACGCTGTCTTTCAGTTGCTCGGTGGACAGCACCCGGCCACGATTGTGTAGCAGCGCCTGCAGCAGCGACTGCTCGCGGCGCGACAAGTCCACCGGTTGTCCGGCCAGGCGGGTTTCCCGGCTGCTCGGGTCGTAGGTGAGCGCGCCGTGCTCGATCAGATTGACACTGCGCCCGGCCACTCGGCGCAACAAGGTTTGCAGGCGGGCGAACAGTTCGCGCAGGTCGAATGGCTTGAGCAGATAATCGTCGGCGCCGGCCTGCAAACCGTCGACACGATCCGTCACAGAATCGCGAGCGGTGAGGATCAGCACCGGAATCTCCAGGCCGCTCTGGCGCAATTGCTGGAGCAACTTGAGGCCATCTTCGTCCGGCAGCCCGAGATCGAGCACCATCACGTCGAACTCGGCCACCTTGAGCATCGCCCGCGCTTTCGACGCCGTGTTGACGTGCTCGACGGTCAGGCCCTGAGCCGTGAGCCCGGCAACGATGCCGCTGGCGATCAGCTCATCGTCTTCGCAAACCAGTACGTGCATGGTGAATCCCACAGGAAAAAAGCGGATTAGGCGGTTGGCCGATTAAGCTGACATTATGGCGCCGAACGTCACTGCGACAAGGGTATCGCGGTTAATCATCGGTTAATCGCCGCTGCCCATTGTGCACCTCAATTGCACAGGGACAAGGCTCCTCCATGCGTCATTTTTTTCTTCTGTTTGCTTTACTGATTTCCGGCCTGGCCCAGGCCGGAAACAATCCGTTCGAGTCCAAGCCGGACTTTTTACCCGTCGACCAGGCATTCGTACTCACCTCCGAGCGTCTGGAGTCGGGCGAAACCCAGCTGTTCTGGCAGATCAGCGACGGCTATTACCTGTATCAGAAACGCTTGAAGTTCGACGGACTGGCCGCCGATCAGCAGCCAGTGTTGCCTGAAGGCGAATCCCATAGCGACGAGTTCTTCGGCGAGCAGCCGGTGTATCGCCAAGGCCTGGAAGTGAAAATCCCGGCGACGGCCAGCGGGCAGATCAAGGTCAGTTACCAGGGCTGCGCCGATGCCGGCCTGTGTTATCCACCGCAAACCCGGGTGATTGACCTGGGCGGCAAAGCCGCAGCGACAACTGGCGGGGAAGCGCCCGATCAGGCCTTGGCCAGCAGCTTGCAACAACGGGCGCTGGGCTGGAGCCTGTTGGTGTTCTTCGGCCTCGGCCTGCTGTTGGCGTTTACCCCGTGCTCACTGCCAATGCTGCCGATTCTGGCCGGGATGATTGTCGGCAGTGGTGCCACCCCTCGGCGCGGTTTTGCCTTGGCCAGCAGCTATGTGATCTGCATGGCGCTGGTGTACGCAGCGATGGGCGTTATCGCCGCGCTGCTCGGTGCGAACCTGCAGGCGTGGTTGCAGAATCCCTGGCTGCTCGGTGCGTTTGCGGCGATTTTCGTGGTGCTGGCATTGCCGATGTTCGGCTTCTTCGAGCTGCAGCTGCCGGTGGCGCTGCGTGATCGACTTGAACACGCTTCACGCAGCCGCAGCGGCGGCAGTCTGATCGGCGCCGGCGTGCTGGGCGCATTGTCCGGTCTGCTGGTCGGGCCGTGCATGACCGCGCCACTGGCCGGTGCGCTGCTGTACATCGCGCAAAGCGGTAATGCGTTGCACGGCGGTCTGATTCTGTTTGCGCTGGGCATCGGCATCGGTGTGCCGCTGTTGCTGCTGGTCACCGTGGGCAACCGATTCCTGCCGAAACCCGGGGCGTGGATGAATCTGCTCAAGGGCATATTCGGCTTCCTCTTTCTCGCAACCGCATTGTTGATGCTGCGTCCGGTACTGGACCCGTCGGTGTGGCTGGGCCTGTGTGGCGCGCTGCTGCTGATTGCGGCTTACAGCGCCTGGAAACAGTCGGAAGGTTTTGGCCGCGTCGCGCAGATGTTTGGCGCTCTGTCCCTGTTGCTCGGTTTGTGGGGCAGCTTGCTGGTGATCGGTGCGGCGGGCGGCAGCGATGATCCGTATCAGCCATTGCAGGTATACAGCGCCGGCCGGGTCGCCAGTGCCGCACCAAGCGGTCATGACGCTTTCACCACCATCAAGGAACCGGCCGCCCTGCAACGTGAACTCGACGCGGCCAAGGCTCAAGGCCAGTGGGTACTGCTCGATTACTACGCTGACTGGTGCGTGTCGTGCAAAGTCATGGAGAAGAAGGTATTCGGAGAGGCCAAGGTCATGCAGGCCCTGAGCGACGTGCGCCTGCTGCGCCTGGATGTGACCGCCGACAATGCCGCCAGCCGCGAGCTGCTCAGTCGCTATAAGGTGCCGGGGCCGCCGACGTTCATCTGGATCGGCGCTGACGGTGAAGAACGCCGCAGCCAGCGCATCACCGGTGAGGTGGATGCCGACGCGTTCCTGCAACGCTGGTCCACTACCCGAGACGCCAACTGATGCTGACGTTCACCCTCGGCACCTTCGCCATCGCGCTCAATCACTTGCTGCTGATCAGTGCTTTGGCACTGGCGACGTTTGTCGGCTGGCGAGTGGCCAAGCGCGGCGGCGATAACCCCGAGTCGGCGCTGTTCAGCCTGTTTTTGCTGGGCATGCTCGCGGCGCGCATTGCGTTTGTCGCGCTGTACTGGTCGCACTATCGCAATGACCTGTGGCAGATCATCGATCTGCGCGACGGTGGTTTTCTCGCCTGGCCCGGGGTGATCGTTCTGCTGCTGGCGGCGTTGTATCGTGGCTGGCGTCGTCCCGGTTTACGTCGCCCGCTGGGCTTCGGCGTGGTCAGTGGTGTGATGTTCTGGCTGCTCGCCACTCTGTCGCTGAACATCTACGAACAAGGCACGCGCCTGCCGGACATTTCCCTGCGCAATGCCGCCGGGCAAACCATCAAGCTCAGTGACTATCAGGGCGGGCCATTGGTGATCAACCTTTGGGCGACCTGGTGCCCACCGTGCCGGCGGGAAATGCCGGTGCTGGAAAACGCCCAGCAACAGCGCCCCGATCTGACGTTCCTGTTCGTCAATCAGGCCGAAAGCATGCAAAGCGTCGCCACGTTCCTGGAAACCCAGGGCCTGAGCCTGAACAACGTGCTGTTCGACCGCAGCGGCCGTCTCGGTCAGGCCGTGGGTTCCATGGCGCTACCGACTACGCTGTTCTATAGCCCGGACGGTCGCTTGCTGACCAGTCACCTCGGTGAACTGTCGAACGCCAGCCTCGCCCGCGCCCTGGAAACCTTCGACACTTCACCTTCAAGCCCGAATCAGGCCGTTGCCCCGGCCAACTCTGCAAGGAAACTGCCATGCCCCGCCTCCGCCACCTGCTGACGCTGACCCTGGGCACTGCCCTGCTGCACTTGCCGTCGGTGCAGGCCGCTGAAGAACTGCCCGCGGCGATCAAGAAGATCGAAGCCAAGGGCGCGAAAATCGTCGGCCAGTTCGACGCCCCCGATGGCCTGCGCGGGTACGCCGCGCAGTACCAGAATCGCGGCATGGCGCTGTACCTGACCCCGGACGGCAAACACGTCGTGGTGGGCAATCTGTACGACGCCGACGGCAAGGACCTGAGCAGCGAACCACTGCAAAAACTGGTGTACGCGCCGATGTCCAAGGAAGTCTGGGCCAAGTTCGAGGCGAGCAACTGGATTCAGGACGGCAACAAGGATGCACCGCGCACGGTGTACCTGTTCAGCGACCCGAACTGCCCTTACTGCAACATGTTCTGGGAACAGGCGCGGCCATGGGTCAAGGCCGGCAAAGTGCAGCTGCGCCACATCATGGTCGGCATCATTCGTGAAGACAGCCCGGGCAAATCAGCCGCGCTGCTGGCGGCGAAAGACCCGGCCAAAGCCCTCGAAGATCACGAAAAGGCCGGCAAGGGCAGCGCGCTCAAGGCCTTGAAAGACATCCCGGTCGCCGTGCAGGGCAAACTGGCGGCGAACATGCAATTGATGGAAGACCTGGAACTGCAGGCCACCCCGGCGATTTTCTACCTGGATGACAAAGGCGAACTGCAACAACAGCAAGGCGCGCCCTCGCCGGACAAGTTGGTGAAGATTCTCGGGCCTAAGTAGTGTTTTCACTGCTTGGACCGGCCCTTTCGCGAGCAGGCTCGCTCCCACAGTTGACTGCATTCCCTCAGCCAGAATGCGATTAACTGTGGGAGCGAGCCTGCTCGCGAATGAAGCTCACTCGGTCTAGCGGTTGCGCTCGGCCAGAAACGCTAACAGCGCCTCAGTGACGAATTCGGGATTCTCCAGATTGGAGATATGCCCCGCCTCCGGCACCAGCACACATGGGCAACCAATCAATTCAGCCATTTCCCGGGCTTCCGAGGGTGGTCGTGGTTTGTCCTGATCGCCGCATAGCACCAGTGACGTCGCCGCGTTCAGCTCGCCCAGGCGTGGCAACAGGTCGTCGCGGGCAAAGGTGATGCGCCCCATCGGTACGATGCTTTCGCGCAAGCGCTCGGGCGAATAACTCTGCAGTTTTGCGCGGAAGTCCTGATACAGCGGCGACTGCGGGTCGATGCCCGGGCGGAAGAAGATCGGCACGACAATGTCCAGCAGTTGCTCGGAGATGGTGCCGCTGTCTTCGATCTGCTTGAACAGCGAGAAGTAATATTGCCGGGTCGGTTCCGGCTCGACGCCGACGTAGGTATCCATCAGCACCAGACCGTTGAGACGTTGCGGCGCGGACAGTGCCAGGCGCGTGCCCCACATGCCGCCGACCGATAGCCCGACGAGGGTGACGCGGTCGATGTCCAGATGATCGAGCAGGGCCTGCGCCTGACGGGCGATGTCATCCAGCGATGTGGTGCCTTCAGGTAACTTGCCGGACTCGCCATGCCCCCACAGATCCAGGGCAATGACGCGATAGTGCGGGGTCAGCGCGGCGATCTGCGGCGCCCACATCGCTTGATCCCAGAGATAACTGCCAGCGAGCAACACGGCCGGGCCGGTGCCTTGATCCATGTAGTGCAGCGCTTGTCCGTCAACCGTGAAAAAGGGCATCGACCACCTCCGGGAGAAAAAACAGAACCGGCAGACTGAGCTGCCGGTTGTTGATCGTCAAGGGTGGAAATGTACAGAAGCCATTCGCGAGCAGGCTCGCTCCCACAGGGGATTTATGAACGCCACAGATCCAGTGTGGGAGCGAGCCTGCTCGCGAAGAGGCCGGTCCAGCCGCCGGAGAACTAAAGCCCCTCCAGCTCCGCCATCAGATCATTCAACCGATCAACCTTCTCCTCGGTAATGGCACTGGCCGCCAGCCCATCGATGTATTCGGCCAGTTCCTCCACCGTGCTGCACTCGAACATCGCGCGGAGTGGCACGTTGCGTTGCAGGGCTTTCTGCACCCGCGATGCAATTTGCGTCGCCAGCAAGGAATGCCCGCCGAGTTCGAAGAAGTTATCGCGCACGCCGACCTTTTCCACCTTCAACACCTCGGCCCAGATATCAGCCAGGGTCTGCTCCAGCTCGTTGCGCGGGGCCAGATAATCCTGGCTCTGCAACTGGCCGATCTCCAGCGCCGGAAGGGCTTTACGGTCGAGTTTGCCGTTGGCATTGCGCGGCATCTGCTCCAGCCACAGCCAGTGCAGTGGCACCATGTATTCCGGCAGTTCGGCGCGCAGGCGCTGCTTGATCCGTTCCAGGCGTTCGCCCGGATTGAGCGCTGCATCGGCCGCAACCAGATAACCCACCAGATGCTTGCCGTTGACGCCCTCCTGTACGCCAACCGCAGCGTCGCGCACTTCCGGTTGTTCGTGCAGGCGCGCTTCGATTTCACCGAGCTCGATGCGGTAACCGCGAATCTTCACCTGATGATCGACGCGGCCGACGTATTCCAGCACGCCGTCAGCGCGTCGCCGCGCCAGATCCCCGGTACGGTACAGACGCTCGCCCGGCGCGCCGAACGGGTTCGGCACGAATACCGGAGCCGTACGCAGCGGATCACTGACGTAGCCGCGACCGACACCGGTGCCAGCCACACACAATTCACCCACGGCACCCAGCGGCACCAGATCCAGCGCACCATCGAGCAGATAGAGCAAGTTGTTGTCGGTCGGCGTGCCGATCGGCAAATAACTGCCGCGTGTCGAGGCCAGGTCAACGCGGAAGAACGCCACGTCATCCGAGCATTCCGCCGGGCCGTACGCATTGACCAGACCAATATCCGGGTAACGCAGCAGCCATTGATGCGCCAGTTCCGGCGGCATCGCTTCACCGGTCGGCAACATCCAGCGCAGGCCGTCGAGGCTCATGTGGTCAGCGCCGAGCATGCCCTGAATCAGCGACGGCACACTCTCCAGCACGGTGATGCCTTGCGCCTGCACATGCGCCAGCAACCCTTGCGGATCGTGGGCAATTGCGTTCGGCACGATGTCGACCCGCGCGCTGAACAACGGCGCGGCGAGGAATTGCCAGACGGAAATGTCGAAGCTTTGCGAAGCGGTCTGCGCGATCACATCGGCCTCGCTCAAGTCGAGGTACGGGCGTTTGCTCAACTGGTTGTTGAGCATGCCGCGCTGCTCGACCATCACGCCTTTTGGCAGGCCGGTCGAGCCCGAGGTGTAAATGACATAGGCGAGATTGTTCGGGCCGCTGTGAATTCCCAGATTACTCGCAGCTGCCGCCGACGCCTGCACCTCTTCCCACACCAGCAAGCGCGGACGATTCGAACAGCCGAACTCCTCGAGCAAGGTCTGCGCCTGATCACGGCAGGCAGCGCTGCACAGCAGCAACGGCGTGCGGCTGAGCTCAATGATGCGGCTCAGGCGCTGGCTCGGCAGGCCCGGGTCCAGCGGCAGGTAACCGGCACCAGCCTTGAAGCTGCCGATGATCATGCCGAGGAGGTCGAGATTACGCTCGGCGAGCAACGCCACCGGTTGATCCATCCGCACACCGGCAGCGACCAGTGCATGGCCGACGCGATTGGCATTGTGGTTCAGCTCGGCATAGGTCAATTGCTGATCGAGGCAACTGGCGGCAATGCGCTGCGGATGCGCCGCGACCTGGGCTTCGAACAGCGCCACGTAGCTTTGCTCCAGCGGATAGTCGTGGCCGCTCTGGTTGCAACCGTGCAGGAGGAAATCGCGCTCTTGGTCGCCCAGCAGCGGCAGCTCGGCCATTTCGCCATGGAAGCCGTCGACCAGCGCCAGCAGCAGGCGCTTGAACTCAGCGAGCATGCGCTCGACCGTCGACTCGTCGAAGTAACGCTGGTCATACGACAGGTGCAGGCCAAGGTCATCGCCCGGGTAGCACACCGCCGTCAGCGGGAAGTTGGTGTGGGTACGGCCGGAATCCGAGGTCGCATTCAGGCTCTGCGCGCGGTCCAGTACCGAGACTTCCACCGGTGCGTTTTCGAACACGAAGAGACTGTCGAACAGCGGCTGGCCTTTGGGTAATTCGCTCTGTTCCTGGATATTCACCAGCGGCAGGTACTCGTACTCGCGCAGTTGCATGTTGCTTTCGAGCAACGCGCTGAGCCACTGGCGCACGCTGCTGCGCTGATCGTCCGCAGGCATCTTCACCCGCAGCGCAATGCTGTTGATGAACAGACCGACAGTGCGCTGCATTTCCGGCATCTCCACCGGGCGCCCGGCCACGGTCACGCCGAAGAGCACGTCGCGATCACCGCTCAGGCGTCGCAGGACCAGAGCCCACGCCGCTTGGGCGAAGGTGTTGACGGTCAGTTGATGTGCCTGCGCCAGCTCCCGCAGACGTGCGCCGTCCTCGACATTCAGACGAGTGTAACGGTCGCCGACGATCATGCCGCCGCTGTCACCGGCGTGTTCGCGCAGGAACGGCCGGTCGCTCGGGATCGGCGTGGTGCGCTCGAAGCCTTGCAGATTCTGCCGCCACCACTGCCGCGCTTCGGCCAGGCTTTGGCGTTGCAGCCAGCCGATGTAGTCGCGATAACGCGGCGGCACGCTCAACTGCGCTTCACGACCTTCGCCAAGGGCGGTGTAGATCTCGAAGAAGTCGTTCATCAGCAGCGAGCGGCACCAGGCGTCGATGAGGATGTGGTGATTGCTCATCATGAACCAGTAGCGCGCCGCGCCGACCTTGATCAGGCGCAGGTGAAACGGCGCCTGATTGAGCAGATCGAAACCGGCCTCGCGCTCGCTTTTCAGCAGCGCTTGCAGCTGTGGTTCCTGCTCGGTTTCGGCGACCGCGCTCCAGTCCAGATACTCGATCGGTGTACGTCCCGGCGTATGAATCACTTGCAGCATGTCTTCGCCGACGTTCCAGCAGAACGAGGCACGCAACGCTTCGTGACGGGCGACCACCGCTTGCCAGGCCTGAGCGAAACGCTCGGGATCGAGTTCGCTGTTGATGCGGTAACGATCCTGCATGTAGTACAGACCGGTGCCCGGTTCGAGCAGAGTGTGCAGGAGCATGCCTTCCTGCATCGGCGTCAGCGGATAGACGTCTTCGATGTGCGCGGCCGGCACCGGCAAGGCGTCGAGTTGCGTCTGGGTCAGTTTCGCCAGCGGGAAGTCCGACGGCGTCAGACCGCCGGCCCCGTCCTGCAGGCAATGTTCGATCAGGCTTTGCAGCTCACCGACGTAAGCATCGGCCAGATCGTGGATGGTCTGCGCGTCATAACGCTCGGCGCTGAAGGTCCAGCGCAGGAGCAATTCGCCGCCATACACCTGACTGTCGACGCTCAGCTCGTTCGGCAACGGCGCCTGCGGATCGTGGGCGGCACCGACCGGCTCATCGAGCGGACGGAACAGCGCATCGCTGGCAAAACTCTGGTCGAACTGGCCGAGGTAATTGAAGGTGATCGGCGCGCTCGGCAGCGCAGCCATGCTCTGCCGGCAACCGTCATCGGCGAGATAACGCAGCACGCCATAACCGAGACCTTTGTGCGGCACGGCGCGCAGTTGTTCCTTGATTGCCTTGATCGAAGCGCCCTGCCCGGCGGCCTCTTCGATGGTGTGCGGAGTCAGGCGCAGCGGGTAGGCGCTGGTGAACCAGCCGACCGTGCGGGTCAGGTCGATCTCGTCGAACAGGGTTTCGCGACCGTGGCCTTCCAGTTGAATCAGTGCCGACGGCTGGCCGCTCCAGCGGCACAGCACACGGGCCAGCGCGGTCAGCAGCAAGTCGTTGACCTGAGTGCGATATGCGCTCGGTGCCTGTTGCAGCAACTGCCGGGTGCGCTCGGCATCGAGGCGTACGCTGACGGTTTGCGCATGACGATTCTGCCCGCCGCCCTGCGGATTCTCGCAAGGCAGGTCAGCGCTCGGGCCGGCCAGTTGCGCTTGCCACCAGCTCAACTCTTCACGTAGCGATTCGCTGCCGGCGTAGGCCTGCAATCGCGCGGCCCAGTCCTTGAAGGCGCTGGTTTTCGCCGGCAGTCTCAGCGGCTGCGCAGCGTCGAGTTGGCGATACGCCGTTTGCAGATCGTCGAGCAACACGCGCCAGGAAACACCGTCGACCACCAAGTGGTGGATGGCGATAAACAGGCGTTGCTGCGCATCGGCGCCATCGACCAGCGCTGCGCGCAGCAACGGGCCGTTATGCAGATGCAGACTGCGTTGCGCGTCGGCGAACAGGGCCTCGCACTGTTCCAGCGAATCGACGCTGAATTGCCACAGCACATCCTCATCCGTCAGCGCTTGGTGCGTCGCTTGCCATACGCCATCGGTTTGGGTGAAACACAGACGCAGTGCATCGTGCTGCTCGATCACCGCCAGCAAAGCCTGGCGTAAACGTTGCGGCTCGAGCGGCACAGTCGGTTCCAGCAACAGCGCCTGATTCCAGTGCTGGCGCTCAGGAATTTCAGTGTCAAAGAACCAATGCTGAATCGGTGTCAGCCGCGATTCGCCGTCGACCAGACCTTGCTCGGCAGTCACCTGCTGCGTGCGACTGGCAACTGCAGCGAGGGTCTGCACGGTCTGATGCTGGAACAGATCACGCGGGCTGAAGTGAATACCCTGCTGACGTGCGCGGCTGACCACCTGAATCGACAGAATCGAGTCGCCACCGAGTTCGAAGAAGTTATCGTTGAGGCCGACCTGCCTGACGTTGAGCACATCGCACCAGATCTGCGCCAGGGTCTGCTCCAGTTCGTTGCTCGGCGCGACGTAGTCCTGCCGATTGAGCTGCGGATCCGGTGCCGGCAAGGCGCGGCGGTCGAGTTTGCCGTTGGCGGTGAGCGGCATGCTCGCCAGCAGCATCAACTGGGTCGGCACCATGTAATCCGGCAGTTGCGCCTTGAGGTGAGCTTTCAGGGCCTCGCGCAATTCAGCTTGTTGCGCCTCACTTTGCTCGGCTACTTCGGTCACCAGGTAGCCCACCAGTTGCTTGCCACTCGGTGCGTCCAGCGCCAGCACTACGGCTTCGCGGATCGAAGGGTGATCGAGCAGGCGCGTTTCGATTTCGCCCAGCTCGATACGGAAACCACGGATCTTCACCTGATGGTCGATGCGCCCCAGATACTCGACCAGACCATCGGCACGCTGGCGCACCAGGTCGCCGGTGCGATACATGCGCCCGCCATCAGCGGCAAACGGGTCAGCGACGAAACGCTCGGCGGTGATGCCCGGACGGTCGTGATAGGCCTGGGCCAGACCGGCGCCGCCAACGAACAACTCACCGGTCGCACCTTGCGGCACCAACGCCAGATCGGCGTCGAGAATGTACGCGACCCGCGCGCCGATCACGCTGCCGATCGGCACACTGCCGGCGCCCTCTTCCAGCACCTGCGGCGCCAGACTGGCCAGCGGCATGACCACGGTTTCGGTCGGGCCGTAGGCGTTGAAGAACTGCGCCGGTTGGAACGCCGCGCGGATGCGCTGCAAATGCTCGCCGGTCAGCGCTTCACCGCCGGTGATGATCATCCGCACCGGCAGGAATTCGTTCTGTGTAGCGAGGAACTGCGCCAACTGGCTGCCGTAGCTCGGCGTGAAACCGAGGACGGTGATTCGATGCGTACGAATCAAGCCGCAGATTTCTTCCGCATCCCACTGGCCTTGCGCCCGCAACACCACTTGCGCTCCGCTGAGCAACGGCACCAGCAGACGTTCGGTGGCGGCGTCGAAGTTGATCGAATAGAAATGCAGTTCACAGTCGTCCGGGCGCATGCCGAAGCGTTCGATCACGGCCTGGCAGTGCATGGCGATTTCGCCGTGGGACACCACCACGCCTTTCGGTTTGCCGGTCGAGCCCGAGGTGTAGATCAGATACGCCTGATGTTGCGGCAGGCTGATAAACGGCAACTCGCTGGCCGGGTAGGCAGCCAACCCGGCGCTGTCATCTTCCAGGCACCAACGCGCCACACCTAGGGGCAACTCGCCGAGTGCTTCGAACATCGCCCGATCGCTGAGCAGCAGGCCGATGCGACTGTCTTCGATCATGTAGTGCAGAGGGTCGAGCGGGTACTCCGGATCCAGCGGCACATAGGCGCCGCCCGCCTTGAGAATCGCCAGCAGGCCGATGACCATTTCCAGCGAACGCTCCAGCGCCAGACCCACCCGCACTTGCGGGCCGACCCCGCGTTCACGCAGCGCCCAGGCCAGACGATTGGCACGGGCATCGAGTTCGGCGTAGCTCAGGGTCTGCCCAGCGAAAGTCAGTGCTGGTGCGTCTTTGCGCGCCAGTGCCTGCTCGGCGAACAGATGATGGATGCACTGATCGAGACGATGCTCGCCCGGCTCGATGCCGAGGCTGTCGAGCAGCTGCTGTTGCTCAGGCTTATCGAGCAGCTGCAGTTCACTGAGGCGTTGCTGCGGATCAGCGATCAACGCTTCAAGCAGGTTGCGCCAATGCCTGGCCATGCGCGCGATGGTCGGTTCGTCGAACAGATCGGTGCTGTAAGTCAGGCAGCACCCGAGGCGATGGTCGAGGTCGGTGACTTCCAGATTGAGGTCGAACTTGGTCGCCCGCGCATCGTTGGCCAGATACTCGACGGTCATGCCGGCCAGCGTGCGGCTTTGCTGGAATTCCCAGCGCTGGACGTTGCACATCACCTGGAACAGCGGGTTGTAAGCGGCGCTGCGCGGCGGTTGCAAGGCTTCGACCAGATGATCGAACGGCAGATCCTGATGCGACTGGCCTTCGATCACCGTGTGGCGCACTTGCTCGAACAATTCGCCGACCGACATCTGCCCGTCGAGCTGGCAACGCAGCACCTGGGTGTTGAGGAACGCACCGATCAGCCCTTCGCTTTCCGGACGGATGCGGTTGGCCACCGGCGCGCCGATGCGCAGGTCGGTCTGGCCGCTGTAGCGGTAGAGCAACGTGGCGAGCGCGGCAGTCATGGTCATGAACAGGGTCAGACCGTTTTGGCCGTTGAACGCCCGCACCCGGGCGGCGAGATCGTCGCTCAGATCGAAGCGGAACAGCTCGCCCTGATGGCTTTGCACCGGTGGACGCGGACGGTCGCCGGGCAATTCCAGCAGCGGATGTTCGCGACCCAGTTGTGCAGTCCAATAGTCGAGTTGGCGCTGACGCTCGCCGGATTCCAGCCACTGGCGCTGCCAGACGCTGTAGTCGAGGTATTGCACCGGCAGCGGTTCAAGCGGTGATTCGCGCTCGTCGACGAACGCTTCGTACAACGCGCTGAGTTCACGAGCAAAGATGTCCATCGCCCAGCCTTCGGTGACGATGTGGTGCAGGGTCAGAACGAAGTAATGCTCGTGCTCGGCAGTCTTGACCAGACAGGCGCGCAGCAGCGGGCCGGTCTCGAGGTCAAACGGCCGGTGCGCTTCTGCATCGGCCAGTTGCTGGACTTGTTGTTCACGCACAGCCGCCGGAAGGCTGGAGAAATCCTTCCAGCCCATGCGCACACCGGTCTCGGCATGCACTTGCTGGCGGGCAACGCCGTCGATGCTGGGGAACGTGGTACGCAGGGTTTCGTGGCGCACGATCAGCGCCTGCAACGCCGCCTCGAAATGCTCGACATGCAGCACGCCACGCAGGCGCGCCATGCCGCCGACGTTGTACGCCGGGCTGTCCGGTTCCATCTGCCAGAGGAACCACATGCGCTGCTGCGAATAGGACAACGGCACCGCTTGGCTGCGATCTACTTTGCCGATCGGCAGCTGTTGGTTGGTGCGGCCGCTGGCCTGGATCAAACGGATCTGTTCGGCGTAATCGCCCAGTTCGCTGTGCTCGAACAGCGTGCGCAGCGGCAGCTCGACGTCACAGGCCTGACGTGTGCGGGAGATGATTTGTGTGGCCAGCAGCGAGTGACCGCCGAGGGCGAAGAAATCGTCACGCAGGCCAATCTGATTGAGGCCGAGCACTTCGCGCCAGATCGCGGCGATTTGTTGTTCCAGTTCGCTGACCGGTTCGACGTGTTCACGCACCTGCCATTGCGGTTCAGGCAAGGCGCGGCGGTCGAGTTTGCCGCTGGGGCTCAGCGGCATCGCGTCGAGGCGCAGCAGTTGCGCCGGGACCATGTACTCCGGCAGCTCGGCGGCCAAAGCGGCTTTCAGGCGAGCGATTTGCTCATCGGCATCTTCACGCAAATCGGTTGTCGTGAAGTAGCCGATCAGTTGCGCACCGGCAGCGGTTTCGCGCACCAGCACCACGGTTTGGGCGACGCCCTCCTGACCGAGCAGCCGCGCTTCGATTTCTTCCGGTTCGACGCGAAAGCCGCGGAGTTTGACCTGCTGATCAAGACGGCCGAGGTATTCGATCACACCGTCGGATGTCCAGCGCGCACGGTCACCAGTGCGGTACAAACGTGCGCCCTGCTCGCCCAGTGGATCGACGACGAAGCGCTCAGCGGTCAACGCCGGACGGCGGAGATAGCCACGGGCCAGACCGCTGCCGCTGATGCACAGCTCACCCGGCACGCCCGCCGGAACCGGGTTGAGATCGGCATCGAGGATGCGGCAGATCACATTGCCCAGCGGCCGGCCAATCGGCGAGCGCTCGCCATCGGCAGTTGTGCAGTGCCAATGGGTGACGTTGATCGCGGTTTCAGTCGGGCCGTAACGGTTGTGCAGTTGCACCGCCGGCAGTTGCGCGAGGACGCGATTGCGCAGTTCGGCCGGCAGTGCTTCACCGCCGGAGAATACCCGACGCAGGCTGGTGCATTCGGCACTCAGCGGCTCGTCGATAAACAGCGCCAGCAACGGCGGGACGAAGTGCAGCGTAGTCACGCCGTGCTCCTGGACCAGTTGCGCGATGCGATGCGGGTCACGGTGCTCGCCCGGGGCGGCAAGCAGCAGACGCGCGCCGGTGATCAGTGGCCAGAAGCATTCCCACACCGAGACGTCGAAACTGATCGGCGCTTTTTGCATCAGCACGTCGGTTTCGTCGAGAAGGTAAGTGTCCTGCATCCATTGCAGGCGCTCGGCCAGCGCGGCGTGGGTGTTGCCGACGCCTTTCGGTTGCCCGGTGGAACCCGAGGTGTAAATCACGTAGGCGAGGTTGTCGCCATGCAGGTGCAGGCCCGGTGCGTGGCTCGGCCATTTGTCCAGGTGCAAGGCGTCCATGGCGATCACACTGACACCGTCGCTTGCTGGCAGGCGCTCAAGCAGTTCGGTCTGGGTCAGGAGCAATTCGACGCCACTGTCGCTGAGCATGTACGCGAGGCGTTCCGCCGGGTAATCCGGGTCCAGTGGCACATAGGCGCCGCCGGCCTTGATGATCGCCAGCAGACCAATCAGCAATTGCGCCGAGCGCTCGGCAGCGATGGCCACGCACACGTCCGGGCCGACGCCTTTGTCGCGCAGGTAATGCGCGAGCCGGTTGGCTTGCGCGTGTAGCTCGGCGAAATCCAGGCTACCGTCGTCCCACACCAACGCGGCGCGTTGCGGGGTTTTGTGCACTTGTTGCTCGAGCAGTTCCGGCAGCCACTGTTGCGCCGGGCTGCACGGTGCGACGCTCCAGTCCTTCTGCTGATTCTGCTCGTTAACGGTCAACAAGCGCAGATCGCCGATGGCCTGCTGTGGCTGTTCGCAAACTTCGTTCAGCAGATTGTGGAAATGCGCGGCCAGTCGCTCGATAGTCGCGGCGTCGAACAGTTCGCTGGCGTAGTCGAACGACAAGGTCAGGCGCCCGTTGCGATCCTCTTCGCTGTGCAACTGCAGATCGAACTTGGCTTCGCGGCTGTGCCACGGCAGCTCTTCGGCGAGCAGACCCGGCAGGCGCTTGAGCGCACTGAGGTCGCGCTGCTGATGGTTGAACATGACCTGGAACAGTCCCTGTTCGCGGGCCTGCGGGAAGGCTTCGAGCAGTTGCTCGAAGGGCAGATCCTGATTGGCTTGAGCACCCAGAGCAGCCTGGCGGGTCTGGCCTAACAGCTCTGCAAACGGCAGGCGCGAATCGATCTGTGCACGCAGTACCTGGGTGTTGATGAAGAAGCCGATCAGGCCTTGGGTTTCCAGGCGCGGGCGGTTGGCGTTGGGCACGCCGATGCGAATATCGCGCTGGCCGCTGTAGCGGTGCAGCAGACTTTGAAACGCTGCGAGCAGGAGCATGAACGGCGTGGCTTCGTGTGTCTGCGCCGTGTGCCGGATCGCCTCGCTGAGCTGAGCACTCAGGCGCACGCTGTGCCGCGCAGCGCTGTGGTTTTGTCTGGCCGAGCGTGGATGATCGGTAGCCAGTTCCAGTGTCGGCTGCTCATCGCCCAACTGCGCTTTCCAGTACGCCAGTTGCCGCTCGCCCTCGCCTTGCGCCAACCATTGCCGTTGCCAGTTGCCGTAGTCGGCGTATTGCGTGGGCAGTGCTGCCAGTGTCGCCGTCGTGCCTTGGGTTGCGGCGGCGTAGAGGCGCGAGAATTCGTCGAGGAGAATATTCAGCGACCAACCGTCGGCGATGATGTGGTGCAGCGTCACCAGCAATTGATGCTCTTCATCATCGAGGCGCACCAGCGTCACTCGCAGCAGCGGGCCTTTTTCCAGATCGAACCGAGTGCGCGCCTGGTCTTCGCGAATCTGCTCGGCGCGGGCTTCACGCTCGGCCGCTGGCAGGCCGCAGATGTCGATCAGTTGCAGATTGAATTCAGCAGCGGCGAGCACTTGCTGCAATGCCACACCGTCGCGTTCGAAGAAACGTGTGCGCAAAGATTCGTGGCGTTCGATCAACTGCTGGAAGCTGCTGCGCACAGCGTCTTCGTCCAGTTCGCCACGCAGGCGCAAGCCGCCGGGAATGTTGTAGGCGCTGCTGTGCGGGTCGAGTTGCCAGGTGATCCACAGACGGTTTTGCGCCAGCGACTGTGGCATCGGCTCGCTGCGCGACAGCGTGGTGATCGCATCCTTGGCGCTGCCGCCGTCCTGTTGCTGCTGCGCCACAGCGGCGGCGAAGGCGGACAAGGTGGGGGCTTCGAACAGCAGGCGCAGGTTCAGCTCCACACCGAGTGCTTCGCGAACCCGCGCGACCACTTGCGTCGCGGCGATCGAGTTGCCGCCGAGCAGGAAGAAGTGATCGTCGGCGTTGATCTGTTTGATGTTGAGTTGCTCGGCCCAGATCTGCCCGATCAACGCTTCAAGATCCGAGGTGCTGCTGGTCGCGGTTTGGGTTTCGGCTGTGGTCGAGGGGAACGCCGCGTAACTGTCGAGGCTGCCCTCGGCCAGACGATTACGGCACGCCGAGCGCTGCAGTTTGCCGCTGGAGGTTTTCGGCAACGCGCCCGGATTGAGCAGCACCACCACACTTGGCGCCTCTTGATACGCCTCGGCCACGGCTTGACGAATGGCTTTGATCAGCGCTTCTGGCGGAAGGATTTTCTGTACGCTGCGGCTGATTTCCGCAGCGATGCCGATGCCCTCTTCGCCGTCGTGATCAACCGCGAATGCCGCCACGCGGCCCTTGCGCACGACTTCGACTTCGCGTTCGACGGTCTGCTCAATGTCCTGCGGATAGAGGTTGTGACCACGGACGATGAGAATGTCTTTCAGGCGCCCGGTGACGAACAATTCGCCGTCACGGACAAAGCCGAGATCACCGGTGCGCAACCAGGTGCGGCCGGCGTGCTGAACGAAGGCCTTGGCGCTGGCTTCGGGATTGCGCCAGTAACCGTGGGCGATGCTCGGGCCTGCGGCCCAGACTTCACCGACCGCGTTGTCCGCCAGTTGCTCGAGCGTATTCGGTTCGACAATCAGCACCGCGTGCTCAGGCTGGCTGATGCCACAGCTCATGATCGCGCTGCCGTCGCCCGGCTCGGCGCGGTTGTGCGCCAGCGCCTGATCGTCCACGCGCAGCGCCGGGATGCCGGCGCCGCGCGGTGTGCCGGCGACAAACAGGGTCGCCTCGGCCAAACCGTACGAAGCCATGAAACTGTGCTCACTGAAACCGCAGGGGGCGAATTTCTCGGCGAAACGTTCAAGAGTGTCGAGGCGGATCGGCTCGGAGCCGGAATAGGCCACGCGCCAACGGCTCAGATCGAGGCGCTCCAGCGCCGATTCGCTGACCCGCTCGCTGCACAGGCGATAGGCGAAATCCGGCCCGCCGCTGATGGTGCCGCCGTATTCGGCGATCGCTTCCAGCCAGCGCAATGGCCGCCCGAGGAAGTACGCCGGCGACATCAGAATGCACGGCACGCCGCTGAAGATCGGCTGCAACAGACCACCGATCAAACCCATGTCGTGATACAGCGGCAACCAGCTGACGATGACGTCGTCCGGGTTGACGTCGATGCCGAATCCGTGACGGATGAGCAGTTCGTTGGCGACCAGATTGCCGTGGCTGACTTGCACGCCCTTCGGCAGCGCGGTGGAGCCGGAGGTGTATTGCAGGAATGCGATGTGCTCGGCAGGCAGGTCCGGTTCAACCCAGCGTTCGGCCAGTGCGCTGTCGAGGGTGTCGACACACAACAGCGGCGGCGCGCCGTCGATTTGCTGCAAGGCATCGCGCAGGTCGGCGCTGGTCAGCAACAGCTTGGGCTCGGCGTCGGCGATGATCGACAGCAAGCGCTCCTGATGGTGGCGACGGGCGGACTCCGGCGGATAGGCCGGCACCGCAATCACACCGGCATACAGGCAGCCGAAAAACGCCGCGACGTAATCCGCACCACTGGGAAACAGCAGCACCGCGCGCTCACCGAAACCGGCCTCGGCCTGCAACGCAGCGGCGATGGTGCGCGCGCGTTGATCCAGTTCGCGATAGCTGAGCACCACAGCCTGCTCGGCGTTTTCGGCGAGAAACCGCAAGGCCAGTCGGTCCGGCGTCAGGGCTGCGCGACGCTTGAGGGCATGGACCAGGGTGCTGGGGAGTTCGAACGCGTCGGTCATGAGGTTTCCTGCCTGAATTCGGCTTGCAAGTGGAATCGGGGTGCTGCGTCACGCTTGTCGAGAGGCGTGCGGGGCGCGGTCTGTGCCGACCGCGCAAGGCATCGGAATGCGCTGTGGCCGGGGATCTACACCCCGAACCATTCACCAATGAGAACGGATGACGTCTGCAAATAATTAGTCGGCAGGCGCGGCGTCCAGCGGGGCCAGGGTGCGGCGGCGTGTCGCAGTTCGCAAAACACATCGACTTACAGCACTACTTCTCTTTCTCATTTGACAATCATTATCATTCAACATAATTTGTCGCTCGATGTGTAGGACGGCGCCGTCCCCCGAGGCCCTCCCACTAACCTATTGGCAGCAAGGTGATTTCCATGACGGAACAAGTATCCACAAGCAGGTGCGATTCACCGCTACTTCAGGCATTCGTCGACAATCGACTGATTCTGGTCAAGATTGCAGCCCGCATTACCGGTTGCCGGTCTCGTGCCGAAGATGTGGTTCAGGATGCGTTTTTCAGACTGCAATCGGCGCCGCCGATCACGTCGTCGATCAAGGCTCAGTTGAGCTACCTGTTCCAGATCGTGCGCAACCTCGCCATCGATCACTACCGCAAGCAGGCGCTCGAACAGAAATACTCAGGCCCGGAAGAGGAAGGCTTGAACGTGGTGATTCAGGGCGCTTCGCCGGAAACCTCGCATATCAACTTCTCGACCCTGGAACACATCGCCGATGCGCTGACCGAGCTGCCCAGCCGCACCCGCTACGCCTTCGAGATGTACCGCTTGCACGGCGTACCGCAGAAAGACATCGCCAAGGAACTCGGCGTATCGCCGACCCTGGTCAACTTCATGATTCGTGATGCGCTGGTGCACTGCCGCAAGGTCTCGGGCAGTCGGCGGGATGTGGTGAACGCGGGTCGTCGCTGAACCCGCGTCGCCTGAAGGAGAAAAAGATCGCAGCCTTCGGCAGCTCCTACATGAGAATGCATTCCTCTGTAGGAGCTGCCGAAGGCTCGGGCCGCGATCGGACGATCTTTTTGTTTGATGCGGTATCAGGCCAGCTTGCACCGATCAAAAAACCGCTCCCGCCCCAGAATCATCAGCGCCGCGCGCTTGTGCGGGAAATCAAATTCCTTTTCGCAGTGGAAACACTGGTTGTGCATATGCCCGATCATCCTCGCGTTATCGGCACGCGGCTCGGCGACCACGCGCTGGGTGCGTGGGTCATCGAGAAACAGGTAATGCACCAGCGCCGATAACCAGCTCGCCACCTTGTGCGGGCCGCGATGGCTTTCCTCACCGACCAGCATGTGAATGCCACGGTCGTAATCGCCGGCATCGTAGAACGGCGCGATGCGGTCTTCCTTGGCCCAATAGGCTTCGAAATAGGCAAATGGCTCATCGTCAAAACAGCCGATCAGCGTCAACGTGTGCGGATCGGCATCGAGCTTGCTCAGATACTCGCGATGCTGCTCAAGGCTGCCCTCCTCCTGCCAGAAGCTCGCCACGCGCGGGGTGTTCTGCCAGCGATTGAAGCGCGACAGATCTTCCTCGATTTCCAGCGTGCGCAAGGAAATCCACGCGCCGAGCCGCGCATCGAAACGCCGATAGACTTCCCCGCGCGGCTTCACCGGGCGCAGCGGATGACGCTTGCCCTGGCTGATGACCATTTGCTGCGGATAGCTGCCGGTCATTGAAGCGCCGAGCCACGGTTGCGGCAGTTGCCAGAACAGCGTGCGCTCGCAGCGATATTCGCCGGCAACTTCGGTGTTGATCAGTAAACCGCTGAGCAACGCTTCGGTGGGCGGTTGGTCGAGTTGCCATGTCAACTGCTGACACGCCGGGTCACGGGCGAACAACCAATAGCAGGCCGCCCACAGGGCTTGCCCGGGCGGCAGAGCAAAACGTTCGTCGAGCTGGATCGGGCCTTTGCCGTCACGGTCGAGGCGCAGCCGAATCAACGGCTGTCCGTCCAGGCTCAGGCTCAAGCGGCTCTCGGTGGCATCAGCGATCAATCGACTGCCCGAGGGCAACGCCAGGGCAGTCAGGTCATTCAGATTGGACATGGGGCGGGCTCACGTAATCGTCGACAGTTCAACGAAGTGACGTGAGCCGGGAGGGGAAATTTAAGCGCGAGACAAAAACAGTGTTCAGGGATGAGGCACCGGCACTACGGCAATCCTGTACGGTTCGAAAATCTTCAGCAGTTCGCCATTGTCGCGCAGGGCATGCAGCAGCTTACCGAAGGCTTCGCCAGTGATCGGAGCGCTCGGTCGCAGAATCGCGTAGTGGTGATAGATCTGATCGGTACGCTGCGAGGGCAGCAAGGCATCGCGGACCTTTTCGTTGCGCAGCAGGTAATCGAACAGATAGGAACGCGTCACCAGAGCAATGTCGGCGCGTCCGCGCAGGACCATCAGCAGGTTGCTGTCGTGGGAATAGGTCAGCGTGGCGTTGTAGTTTTTCGCGAGGTATTTCGGATCGGCGTTGAAGTTGGCAAATTCGTAGTGATAACCGCTGAACAACGCCAGACGCTTGCCCGAAAGGCTGGAGAAATAGCTCTGCTGGCGGCCGTCTTCGCGTTGCGCGACGAAAATCTCGGCGTCTTCCAGGCCCATGTCGACGTCATCGTGGGGAATGTCTTTCCAGCCCCACTCGGGGTTTTCGAAGATTGCCATGTCGATCCGGCCCTGCTTGAAATCACCGAAGCGGCGCGGGATCGACGTCGGCACCAGGACGAACTGATAGTCGCTCTGCGAGCGGTTCAGCGCTTCGATCAATTGCGGCAACAGGCCGGTGTCGGCGCCGTTTTCCGGGCGAATCGTATAGGGCGGGAAATGCGCGGCGCCGACCCGGACCAATTGCGCTGACTGAGCGGGCAATACCCATAACGCAGCCAGCGCAGCGAGCATCAGCCCGGCGGCTGTCCGAATTGGCGAAGACTTCAAAACACCCCACTCCCCGAAAAAAATAGCGATCAATGCATTCAAGCTAGGCGGTTTCGCCGACTTAGCCAGTTTCCCGGCCGGTCCGACAACCGTTCAACGCGCTTCGAGGACCAGAATCAGCGCCTCATCGGCGAGTTGATCGAGGCTCAAACTGCCGCCAGCACGGAACCAGGTGGTGGTCCAGGACAGTGCACCGGTGAGGAAACGTCGGGTAATAAAAACGTCGCCGCGAATATATCCGGCGTCCTTGGCTTCACCCAGAACCTGCAGCCAGATGTCCTCATAAACGTCACGCAGGGCGAGGACTTTAGCCTGGCCATCTTCGGACAATGAGCGCCATTCGTACACCAGCACCGCCATCGCCTCGCCGCTGCCGCCCATGATCGACTGCAACTCGCAGCGAATCAGCGCCAGCACCTTGTCGCGCACGTCGCTTGCCTCGGCCAGGGCCGCGCGCATCAGCGCAGTGTTGTAGCGGATGGTTTCCTCCATCACCGCGCGCAGGATTTCGTCCTTGCTTTTGAAATGATGAAAAATGCTTCCCGACTGAATGCCCACAGCGCTGGCCAGATCGCGCACCGTGGTGCGCTCGTAGCCTTTGTTGCGAAACAGGTGAGCCGCCACTTGCAGCAATTTGCCGCGGGCGCTGTCGGGGTCGGTCAGCTGGCCTTGGTCGACCAGTTCGCGCATGACCCGCAGGGCTTTTTGCTCGTCCACCCTTTCTCTCCTACAGTCGATCAGTGTGTTGCCCCCTGTAACCGCAGGGTTGCGCGCAATTTAAGCCGCGCGCGGGCACCAAGCAAGCGCTTGGGCAGAAGAATGTTTCGCCTGTTTACAAACCAAGCGCTTGCTTGGTAGCCTCCAGACACTTCTGTCGCAGGTTCCTGAGTCGGAGATAAAAATGCCAACCACCGTGCGAATCGGCTGCGCCAGTGCCTTCTGGGGCGACACGTCCACCGCTGCCGCCCAGCTTGTCTCGGGCGGAAACCTGGATTATCTGGTATTCGATTATCTGGCCGAGATCACCATGTCGCTGATGGCCGGCGCGCGCCTGAAAGACCCGCAGGCCGGGTTCGCTGGCGACTTCGTTGAAGTGCTGGCGCCGCTGCTGACGCAACTGGCCGAGCAGAACATCCGCGTGATCAGCAATGCCGGCGGGGTCAATCCGCAGGCTTGCGCGGCGGCCCTGCAAGCGGCGTGCGACCAGGCCGGGGTCAGGCTGAAGATTGCCGTGTTACTCGGCGATGACCTGCAAGGACAACTCAAACACCCAGCCGATATCCGCGAAATGTTCAGCAGCGCCCCGCTACCGCGAATGTGCGTGTCGACCAACGCCTACCTCGGCGCGCCTGGGATTGTCGAAGCCTTGCGCCTGGGCGCCGACATCGTCATCACCGGTCGGGTGGTCGACAGTGCCGTGGTCAGCGCGGCGCTGGTCCACGAATTCGGCTGGTCGTGGCATGACTACGACAAACTCGCCCAAGCCGCACTGGCCGGGCACATCATTGAGTGCGGCGCACAGTGCACCGGCGGCAATTTCACCGACTGGTGCGACGTGCCGGATTACGAGCACATCGGTTTTCCGATCGTCGAGGTCAATGCCGATGGCCAGTTCCTTGTCAGCAAACCGGAAGGCTCAGGAGGGCTGGTCACGCCGCTGACCGTTGGCGAGCAGATGCTCTATGAAATCGGCGATCCGCAGGCTTACTTGCTACCCGACGTGATCTGCGATTTCACCCAGGTCAAACTCCAGCAACAAGGCAAAAACGTCGTGCAGGTGCACGGGGCCAAAGGCCTGCCACCCACCGACAAATACAAGGTCAGCGCGACATATCCGGACGGTTTTCGCTGCACCGCCAGTTGCCTGATGGCCGGCATCGACGCGGTGGACAAGGCGCGGCGGGTCAGCCAGGCGATTATCGACAAGACCGCCGAGATGTTCAGCCTGCGCGGCTGGGCGCCGTACAGCGAAACCCATGTCGAACTGCTCGGCAGCGAAGCCACTTACGGCCCCCATGGCCAGCGCCGCGACAGCCGCGAAGTGGTGATCAAAATCGCCGTGCGCCATCCCGACAAACGCGCGCTGGTGCTGTTTTCCAAAGAGATCGCCCAGGCCGCGACCGGTATGGCGCCGGGCTTGACCGGCATCGTCGGCGGTCGGCCGACGGTTTATCCGGTCATCCGCCTGTTCTCGTTCCTCATCGATAAAAGCGCCTGCACCCTGCAAGTCGACATGGCTGGCGAGTGCCATCCGTGTGCCCTGCCCGCCCTGGTGGCTCTGGACAGTGCAGATTTGCCGGTCGCCCAGCAACCGCCCAAACCCCAGGGCCGCGCCGATGCCAGTGTGCCGTTGGTGAAACTGGCGGTGGCACGCTCCGGCGACAAGGGCAACCACAGCAACATCGGCGTGATGCCGCGCCATCCCGATTACCTGCCGTGGATCGCCGAAGCGCTGACAACTTCGGTGGTTGTCGACTGGATGCGCCACGTCCTTGATCCAGTGCTCGGGCGTGTTGAACGCTGGTATCTGCCCGGCACTCACAGCCTCAACTTTCTCTTGGAAAACGCCCTCGGCGGTGGCGGTGTCGCCAGTCTGCGCATCGACCCGCAGGGCAAAGCCTTGGCCCAGCAATTATTGGAAATCCAGATCCCGGTGCCGCAGAGCATCGCCGAACAGCTCGACTAGAGGATGGTGTGCATGGCTTACGCGTCGATTTTTCGCGCCGATCTGTTCAGCGGCCAGAACCTGATTGTCACCGGCGGCGGCAGCGGCATCGGACGCTGCACCGCCCATGAACTGGCGGCGCTCGGCGCCAATGTGCTGCTGGTCGGGCGCAAGCCGGAAAAGCTCGTAAAGGTCGCCGCCGAAATCGCCGAGGACGGCGGCCGCGCGCACTGGAAGGCCTGCGATATCCGCGATGAAGAAGCGGTCAAACAACTGGTCAAAGAGCTGATCGCCGAACACGGGCCGATCCACGGTCTGGTCAACAACGCCGGCGGCCAATACCCGTCGCCATTGGCCTCGATCAATCAGAAGGGCTTTGAAACCGTGCTGCGGACCAATCTGGTCGGCGGTTTTCTGATGGCGCGCGAAGTGTTCAACCAGTCGATGAGCAAACACGGCGGCAGCATCGTCAACATGCTCGCCGACATGTGGGGCGGCATGCCCGGCATGGGCCACTCCGGCGCGGCGCGCTCGGGCATGGACAACTTCACCAAGACCGCCGCGTTCGAGTGGGGTTATGCCGGGGTGCGGGTCAACGCCGTGGCACCGGGCTGGATCGCCTCCAGCGGCATGGACACTTACGAAGGCGCGTTCAAAGCGGTGATCCCGACCCTGCGCGAGCACGTGCCGCTCAAGCGCATCGGCACCGAATCGGAAGTCAGTGCGGCGATCGTGTTTCTGCTCAGCCCGGCGGCGGCGTTCATCAGCGGCACCACAGTGAAAATCGACGGCGCCGCCAGCCTCGGCAGTCGTGCATGGCCGCTGCACAAGGCCAGCCACAGCGAATCGTTCAATGGTTTCCACCGCGCCTATTTACCTGACGTGCTCAAGGACAAGGAATAAGCCATGGCGCAGATTCAGTCGCAACTCGATCCGCACAGCGAAGCGTTCGCGCGCAACCGCGCCGCCATGCACGCCGCCATCGAGCAGGTGCAGCAGCTTGAACAGAACCTGTTGAACAAGGCCGCCGAAGCCAAAGACAAATTCAGCAAACGCGGGCAACTGTTGCCCCGCGAGCGCCTGAACCTGTTGCTCGACCCCGGCGCGCCGTTCCTCGAACTGGCCAGCCTCGCCGGCTACAAGTTGCATGACGACAAGGACGGCAGTTCGGCCGGTGGTGGGCTGATTGCCGGCATCGGTTACGTCTGCGGCATTCGCGCGATGGTGGTCGCCAACAACAGCGCGATCAAGGGCGGCACGATCTCGCCGAGCGGCCTGAAAAAATCCCTGCGCCTGCAACAGATCGCCCGGGAAAACAAACTGCCGATGATCACCCTCGCCGAAAGCGGCGGTGCCAATCTCAATTACGCGGCGGAGATTTTTGTCGAAGGCGCGCGCAGCTTCGCCAATCAGGCGCGCATGTCGGCAATGGGTTTGCCGCAGATCACCGTGGTGCACGGCTCGGCCACGGCGGGCGGCGCCTATCAACCGGGGTTGTCGGATTACGTGGTGGTGGTGCGCGGCAAGGCCAAGCTGTTTCTCGCCGGCCCACCATTGCTCAAAGCCGCCACCGGCGAAGTCGCCACCGATGAAGAACTCGGTGGCGCCGAAATGCACGCGCAGGTCGCCGGCACCGCTGAATATCTGGCCGAGAACGATGCCGACGGCATCCGTCAGGTCCGCGAAATAATGCGCATGCTGCCATGGAATGAACAGCTGCCCTGGCTGCCGGAGCCGCCATACAACGAACCGCTCTACCCCATCGACGAACTGCTGGGGTTGATCCCGGACGATGCAAAAAAGCCCTACGACGTACGCGAAATCATCGCGCGGATCGCCGATGAGTCGGACTTTCTCGAGTTCAAGGGCGAGTTCGATCAGCAAACCATTTGCGGCCAATTGAAAATCCAGGGCCGCGCCTGCGGTTTCATCGGCAACAACGGCCCGATCACCCCGAAAGGTGCGAGCAAGGCTGCGCAGTTCATCCAGCTGTGCGATCAGAGCCAGACGCCGCTGCTGTTTTTCCACAACACCACGGGTTTCATGGTCGGCACCGAATCGGAACAGCAAGGCGTGATCAAGCACGGCTCGAAACTGATCCAAGCGGTGGCCAACGCACGGGTGGCGAAACTGACCATCGTCGTCGGCGGTTCCTACGGCGCCGGCAACTACGCCATGTGCGGACGCGGGCTCGATCCGCGCTTCATTTTCGCCTGGCCCAACAGTCGCACAGCGGTGATGGGCGGCGCGCAGGCCGGCAAGGTCTTGCGCATCGTTACCGAAGCGAAACAGCTCAAGGACGGCATCGAGCCCGATCCGAAAATGCTCGACATGCTTGAGCAGATGACCGCGCAGAAACTCGACAGCCAATCCACCGCGCTCTATGGCAGTGCCAACCTGTGGGACGACGGCCTGATCGACCCACGCGACACCCGCACCCTGCTTGGCTACTTGCTGGATATCTGCCACGAAGCCGACAGGCGTACGTTGCAACCCAACAGCTTCGGCGTCAGCCGCTTC
Source organism: Pseudomonas sp. 1L-B-1-E-C1 (assembly GCF_057291835.1). Classification (NCBI taxonomy): domain Bacteria; kingdom Pseudomonadati; phylum Pseudomonadota; class Gammaproteobacteria; order Pseudomonadales; family Pseudomonadaceae; genus Pseudomonas; species Pseudomonas sp. 1L-B-1-E-C1. The sequence goes on from NZ_JBXAWN010000014.1 coordinate 46,408, forward strand.
TGACCGCCACGGATCCTACGGAGAACAACAACAATGATCTTCACCCCGGAACACGAAGCCCTGCGCCGCACCGTCCGCCAATTCGTCGCGCATGAAATCAATCCGCACGTCGAAGAATGGGAAAAGGCCGGGCGCTTTCCCATCCACGATATTTTCCGCAAGGCTGGCGAGCTGGGCCTGTTGGGGATTTCCAAGCCGGAAAAATTCGGCGGCATGGGCCTCGATTACAGCTATTCGATTGTCGCCGCCGAAGAGTTCGGCACCATTCATTGCGGCGGGATTCCGATGTCGATCGGCGTGCAGACCGATATGTGCACACCCGCCCTCGCCCGCTTCGGCTCCGATGAACTGCGCGAAGAGTTCCTGCGCCCGGCCATCACGGGCGAACAGGTCGGTTGCATCGGCGTTTCCGAAGTCGGCGCCGGCTCCGATGTCGCCGGGCTGAAAACCACGGCGCGCAAGGACGGCGATGACTACGTGATCAACGGCAGCAAAATGTGGATCACCAACTCGCCGAGCGCCGATTTCATCTGCCTGCTGGCCAACACCTCGGACGACAAGCCGCACATCAACAAGTCGCTGATCATGGTGCCGATGAACACCCCGGGAATCAGCCTCAGCTCGCACCTGGACAAACTCGGCATGCGCAGCTCGGAAACCGCCCAGGTGTTCTTCGATAACGTGCGCGTGCCGCAGCGCAACCGCATCGGCCATGAAGGCGCGGGGTTCATGATGCAGATGCTGCAGTTCCAGGAAGAACGCCTGTTCGGCGCGGCGAACATGATCAAGGGCCTGGAATATTGCATCGACAGCACCATCGAGTACTGCAAGGAGCGCAAGACCTTCGGCAACGCGCTGATCGACAACCAGGTCATCCACTTCCGCCTCGCCGAACTGCAGACCGAAATCGAATGCCTGCGCGCCTTGGTCTATCAGGCCACCGAGCAGTACATCAAAGGCCAGGACGTCACCCGCCTGGCCTCCATGGCCAAACTCAAGGCCGGGCGCCTCGGCCGCGAAGTCAGTGACAGCTGCCTGCAATATTGGGGCGGCATGGGTTTCATGTGGGACAACCCGGTGGCGCGCGCCTATCGCGATGTGCGTCTGGTGTCGATTGGCGGCGGCGCCGACGAAATCATGCTGGGCATCATCTGCAAACTGATGGGCATCCTGCCGGGGAAAAAGAAATGAGCGGCCTGCCGGATTGCCAGACGCTGGTGCTGGAACTGCATGGCGACGTGCTGCACATCACTCTCAACCGCCCGGACAGCCGCAACGCGATGAGCCTGCAAATGGTCGCCGAACTGCGCGCGGTGCTGGCGGCGATACGCGATGACCGCGCGGTGCGCGCGCTGGTGCTCAGCGGCGCCGGTGGGCATTTCTGCGCCGGTGGCGACATCAAGGACATGGCCAATGCCCGGGCCCAAGGCGCGGAGGCTTATCGCGATTTGAACCGGGCGTTTGGCGCGTTGCTGGAACAAGCCCAGCAGGCGCCGCAAGTGCTGATCACTGTGCTGCAAGGCGCCGTGCTCGGCGGCGGATTCGGTCTGGCCTGTGTCAGCGATATCGCCCTGGCCGATCACCAGGCGCAGTTCGGTTTGCCGGAAACCAGCCTCGGCCTGATCCCGGCGCAAATCGCGCCGTTCGTGGTGCAACGGATCGGCTTGACCGAAACCCGCCGACTCGCGCTGACGGCGGCGCGTTTCGATGGCGCTGAGGCGCAACGTCTGGGGCTGGTGCATTTTGTCGAACAGGATGCCCAGGCGCTGGCCGAGCGGCTGGATGAGGTGTTGCAACAGGTGCTGCGCTGCGCGCCGCAAGCGAATGCGATGACCAAGAAATTGCTGTTGGCGAGTGCCGGGCAGCCGTCGATTGAATTGCTCGATGACGCGGCGCAGTGGTTCAGCGCGGCAGTGACCGGAGACGAAGGCATCGAGGGGACTATGGCTTTTGTGCAAAAGCGCAAACCGCGGTGGGTCAACTAAAAGCTTCGCGAGCAGGCTCGCTCCCACAGGTCGGAATTGCATTGCAAATGTGGGAGCGAGCCTGCTCGCGAAGAGTCCATCCAACCCACCGCAAAAACCTCAGGAAACCCACCATGCCCGCCATCCACAAATCCCGGGTCGAAATGCATTCCAAATGTGGGAGTGAGCCTGCTCGCGATGAGGCCACCACATTCACCGCCATCATTTCAGGAACCCCACCATGCCCACCCTCCACAAAATCCTGATCGCCAACCGCGGTGAAATCGCCTGCCGCATCCAGCGCACGGCCCAGGCCTTGGGCTATCGCACCGTCGCCGTGTTCAGCGACGCCGACGCCGATGCGCTGCACGTGCAAATGGCTGATCAGGCCGTGCACATCGGCGCGGCACCAGTGCAGCAGTCCTACCTCAACATTGCAGCGATCATCGACGCCGCTCGACGCAGCGGTGCCGATGCCATTCACCCCGGCTACGGCTTCCTCTCGGAAAACGCCGATTTCGCCCGCGCCTGCGCCGAAGCCGGGCTGATCTTCATCGGCCCCAGCGCCGAAGCGATCGAGTTGATGGGCAGCAAACGCCTGTCGAAGATCGCCATGCTTGATGCCGGCGTTCCATGCATCGCCGGCTACCAGGGCGCAGCGCAGGACGACGCGACCCTGGTGGCCGAAGCAGAGCGCATCGGTTATCCGCTGATGATCAAGGCCAGCGCCGGTGGTGGCGGACGCGGCATGCGCCTGGTGCACGAGGCCAGCGAACTGGCGGCGCAACTGCGCACGGCCCGTTCCGAAGCGCTGAACGGTTTCGGCAGTGACGAACTGATCCTCGAACAGGCATTGATCGAACCCCGCCATGTGGAAGTGCAGCTGTTCGGCGACCAGCACGGCCATCTGGTGTACCTCGGCGAACGCGATTGCTCGATCCAGCGCCGCCATCAGAAAGTCATCGAAGAAGCACCCTGCCCGGTGATGACCGCCGAGCTACGCCAGGCCATGGGCGAGGCGGCGCTCAAGGCCGGGCGCGCGGTGGATTACGTCGGCGCTGGCACCGTAGAGTTTCTGCTCGACGCGCGCGGGCAGTTCTACTTTCTGGAGATGAACACGCGCCTGCAGGTCGAACACCCGGTGACAGAAATGATCACTGGACTTGATCTGGTCGCGTGGCAATTGCTGGTCGCCGAAGGCCAGCCGCTACCGCTGACGCAGGAGCAGATCCGCCTCGACGGTCACGCCATGGAAGTGCGCCTCTACGCTGAAGATCCTGCCGCAGACTTTCTCCCGCAAACCGGCCGAATTGCGGCGTGGCATCCAGCATCGGACCACGGCGCGCGCATCGATCACGGTCTGCTTGAAGGTCAGTCAGTCAGCCCGTTCTACGATCCAATGCTGGGCAAACTGATCGCCCACGGCGCCACGCGTGAAGAGGCGCGGCGCAAGCTGTTGCGTGCGGTGCAGGACACCGTGCTGCTCGGGGTGCAGAGCAATCAACGTTTGCTCGAAAGCCTGCTGCAACATCCGCAGTTCATCAGTGGCGATTTCAGCACCGCTTTCATCCAGCAGCACTTTTCCAGCCACGCCAGTCTCAACGCCCATGTGCCGACGGCGGAGCAACTGGCGATTGCCGTGGTGTTGTTCTATCAGGCCAGCGCCCTGCCCCATCGCCCGCCGCTGAACGGCTGGCGCAACAACGCCAGCGTGCCGTTGCACTATCGACTGGGCAGTGACGAGCAGGACTGGGCGCTATCGGTGCTCGCGCGCAAATCCGGCGAATGTGTCGTGCAGCTGGGCGAGCGCACGCTGGAGTTGAAAATCATCGAGCACACCGCGCAGTCGGTGAGCCTGGAAATCGACGGCCTGCGCCAGCGCCATGCCTATCGACTGCACGACGGGCAGCTGTGGCTGTTCACCCATCCGGGCAGCCTGCGCCTGGAGGATCGAACTCATGCGCTGATCGACAGTCAGACCAGCGTCGCCTCCGGCACCCTGAAAGCACCGATGGACGGTGCCATTGTCGACGTGCTGGTCAGCGAGGGCAGTACGGTCAGCAAGGGACAATTGCTGGTGGTGCTAGAGGCGATGAAAATGGAGCACCCGCTGAAAGCCGGCATCGATGGCGTGCTCAAACGGGTGCAAGTGAAGGTCGGCGATCAGGTAAAAAATCGTCAGGTTCTGTTGCAGGTCGAGTAGTCGCCCGGGCACAAGCGCGGGGTTTGACTACGCTCTGATAAATCAGAACGCGGAAATCAGGAACCCTGCGATGCCCCATTGGCTGGTCATAGATCTGGAAGCCACCACAGACGAGGGTGGCTGGCCGGTCACGGAAATGGAAATTATCGAGATCGGTGCGACCCTGGTCGACCGTGCCGGGCGCGAGCAGGATCACTTCCAGCGCTTCGTCAAACCGACCCGCCGTCCATTGCTGACGCCGTTCTGTCGGGAGCTGACGCACATCACCCAGGCCAACATCGATTCGGCACAACCGCTGAGCGAAGTCTGGCCGGCCTTCGAGCGCTGGCTGGCGCAGCATCAGGCCCGTCTTGAAGGCTGGGCCAGTTGGGGCGGTTACGATCGCCAGCAGCTGCTGCAGGAATGGCAGCGCCTGAACATCGACAGTGGCCTGAGCAAAGTCCCGCACATGAACCTCAAACAACGCTTCGCCAAGGCCCGACGCCTGGAGCGACCGCTGGGGCTCAACGGCGCGCTGCAACTGGCCGGCATGCAGTTTTCCGGACAGCAACATCGAGCCCTGGAAGATGCCCGCAACACCGCTCGGTTGTTGCCACTGGTTCTGCCGCTATAGGCGCGTGACGGCGCGAAAAGCCTTGTGCATACTGGCCGCCCCCCTTTTAAGCCCTTTTCGAGGAATCCGCCCATGTTTAAAGTCAACGAGTACTTCGACGGCACCGTCAAGTCGATCGCCTTTGGCACCGCTGAGGGTCCGGCGACCATCGGCGTCATGGCCCCGGGCGAATACGAATTCGGCACCAGCCAGCGCGAGATCATGCACGTGGTATCAGGCGCGCTGAGCGTAAAACTGCCAGACAGCAGCGACTGGGAAACCTTCGCCGCCGGCAGCCAGTTCAACGTCCCGGCCAACAGCAAGTTCCAGCTGAAAGTCGCCGTCGATACCGCTTACCTGTGCGAATACCGCGGCTGATCCCGCCGGTTTCACAGCGCAAAAAAATGCCCGTGTTGAGAAGACACGGGCATTTTTCATTTCAGCGACAGCCTATTCGAGAATTTCAACCGGCATGCCGACTTCCAGGCGGCCGTTGCTGTCGTTGACCAGGTTCTGTCCGAACATCGCGCCGTCGGCAGTGCTGCGGTGTTTCTGCAGCGTCGCGAACGGCTCGCGATCGGCGCTGCGCTCACCGGTTTGCGGGTCGACGGTGGTCATGATGCAGCGCGCGCACGGCTTGACCACGCGCAATTCGATGTCGCCGATGCGAATACGTTTCCAGTTGTCCTCGGCGTAAGGCGCGCTGCCCTCGATGACCAGATTCGGGCGGAAGCGCAGCATCTCCAGCTCTCGTCCTACCGTTTCCGAGAGCGCCAGCCGCGAGGCTTCGCCGATCAGCAGCAACGGATAACCGTCGGCGAACGCCACTTGATCATCGTCCCTGCCGAATCCCGCTTGCGTGGTGCGCGCTCGCTCCAGTGGCATTTGCACCAGACGTGTCGGTTTGCCGAGGAAGTCGCTGACAAAACGCGCGGCTTGATCACCGGCGTCCGGTACACGCAGGGTGTCACGCCAGATCGTCACCCCGCGCAGCTCGGCGTCGACCGCAGGCAATGGGACTTCGATGGAGCCCTGATCTGGAGCGCTCAGGGTCAGACCGCCGCTGGCATTCCACAATGCCGACAACTGACTCATTTTCGCTTCGGCACGCTGGGTCAGAAAGCGGCCGCTGGCCTCGTCCACCAGCATCCAGCGTCGGTCGCCCGCCAGCCCCAGCTTGTCCAGCTCGATGCTTTGCAGCATTTCGCCCTTGCCGGATTTCAACGGGTAACGATAAAGCGCGCTCAGACGCAGCATGGCCAGCTCCCTGATGGAAAAACGCCACCCTATACGAGCTTCAATGCTGAATCAAAGCCGTAGTGGGTTTGAACATATCTGTTGTGGGAGCGAGCCTGCTCGCGAACGCGCAGGCTCAGACAGCATTGATGGTGAATGTGCCGGCGTCTTCGCGAGCAGGCTCGCTCCCACAGGAAGCAAAATTTGCGTATTTCAGGCCGGCACGGCGTCGAGCATCAGACGCTGGCGCACCACGTCGACCAGTTTGTCCGGCTGGAACTTGGACAGGAAGTTGTCGCAGCCGACCTTCTTCACCATCGAGTCGTTGAAACTGCCGGACAGCGAGGTGTGCAGCACGACGTACAACCCACGCAAACGCGGGTCATTACGGATTTCCGTGGTCAGACGATAGCCGTCCATTTCCGGCATTTCCGCATCGGTGAAGATCATCAGCAGTTTGTCAGTCATGTGCACGCCGGTATCGGCCCAGGCCTTGAGCATGTTCAAGGCTTTCAAGCCATCGCTGGCGATGTGCATTTTCACCCCGAGCTGGCCGAGGGTGTCGCGCAATTGCGAAAGCGCCACGTTGGAATCGTCCACCAGCAACACTTCGCGGCCACGGGCGCGCTCCAGTACCGGATCGTCGAGCTTCTCGCGCGAGACCTTGGCGTTGTACGGGACGATTTCGGCGAGAACTTTCTCAACGTCGATGATCTCTACCAGTTGATCGTCGACCTTGCTGATCGCGGTCAGATAATGCTGACGGCCAGCACTGGTCGGCGGCGGCAGAATGGCTTCCCAGTTCATGTTGACGATGCGGTCGACACCGCCGACGAGGAAAGCCTGCACCGAACGGTTGTATTCGGTGACGATGATGGTGCTGTTCGGGCCCGGCACCAGTGGGCGCATCCCGATTGCCTGGGACAGGTCGATCACCGGCAATGTCTGCCCGCGCAGATTGACCACGCCGCAAACAAAGGGGTGGCGCTGCGGCATGAGGGTCAGCTTCGGCAGCTGCAGCACTTCCTGAACCTTGAACACGTTGATCGCGAACAGCTGGCGTCCAGCCAGGCGAAACATGAGGATTTCCAGGCGATTCTCACCCACCAGTTGCGTGCGTTGGTCTACCGTGTCGAGAATGCCGGCCATCAATGACTCCTGGGCTTGTTCTGATGAATTCACTATTAAGGTTTATCGGCTGCATTCAGCTAATCTTGATTGCTGTAAACCACCCAGTAAAAATGCCATAAATGGTCATTGATGTCACACTGACATCATGGTTTACTGGCATTCGTGATTTCATCTGCTAGATTCATTGCGGCGCGACCTCGGTTTGCACGTTAGGTTCCCGCGCCTAAGGGATTCCCCTAGGATCAATCAGGCCCAACCTGATATTCGCCATTTCCAATAGCCATTACTGTGACGCCATTCTCATTGCATGAACGGAGTCAGGCTATTGTGTGCGATCGCAACCCGGTGGCAACCCACCCCTTGGAACCCCTCAGTCTGTGCACCTGCACGACCGGGCGCGATCTGCCGACGATTCACGATCGGCGCCACACACGGCCATCCGTCAACCAACACGACGTGGTGGAGATAAACATGCCAATCGACCGTAAAGACTGGGCGCAACGCTTCCCCGAATTTCTGGTCGAGGCTGAAACGCTGCTCGCCAAGTCCGAAGAGTGCCTGAACCATCTGCAACTGATCAGCAATGACAAGGATGCCATCGACTGCATGCTTGGCACCCTGCTCAAGCTGGCAGGCAGAGCCGACGCGCTGGCACTGGAAGCGATTTCCGAGTTTTCCCTGCATATCTACAGCCTGCTGAACTTGCCGCAGCATTGCGTCGATCTGCACGAACAGGCCCTCGATGCCTTGCGCGACTGTTTCACCCTGATGGCATGGCAGCTTGAGCTGGTCGATCATAAAACCGGGCAACTGAGCCTGGACGAAAGCGAGCAGGCAGCCTTGCTCGAAGCCTTCGCGGCACAAATGGGTCAAGACACGTTTGAGCCAAAGATGATCAGCAAACGTTTGCTCTCATCGTCTCTTACGGCGCGCCAGGCTTGAGGAAATGGGTCGCGATATTGTCGTAATTGAATAGTTCATACCTGCCAGCGACAATCCGGGTGAAATAATCAGCGCGACCAACGGTTAAATTCCATGTGCCAACCTCAGGGTTTCCCTGTTTGCCCCCAGCGACACTTCCAGGCACATCGACGTCGTCCAAAATACAACAACCCCAACCTTTTCCAATATGGAACTTGCGTCCACGATCCGCTATTTCCTGATCGTACAGACACATATAGCAACCGCGACCAACGGTATGTTAAGTGGTATTATGCCGCCGGTTAGTTGCCCGCCAGTTAATGGCAAAGTGACTGCAATGCTTCAGTACCGATGTTATTGCCAGTCAATGATTGCTTAACGAATGCGGTTTGAATCAATAACATAATTGACAGTATTTCCACACAGAGATCCGCCAGTCATCGGCCGGTCTGCCCGCAGCGAACATCCATTGGCTCCATCCGTTATGCACGCCAGTCTCAAGTCACTTACTACATGGCCACCCTCGCGGGAAAACGCTCGGCGCTTCACACTTGTGCTGTGTGTCCTGGCGACCCTTGGCAGTCTGCTGGCCTATGTCTTGTCGGTCCGGATCCCGCTGGGTTTGCTGGTACTCGACTTCGCCGCCACCGCTTGCGTCTGGGTGCAATACAGGTTGTCGCGCAAATCGATCAAATTCCAGCCGCAAGAACTGGCCGATCGACTGTTGCAAGTCCAGGAAAACGAACGTCACCGGCTTAGCCGCGAATTGCATGATGATATCGGCCAATTGCTGACCGCCGCCAAACTGCAGAGCGACTGGCTCAAGCGTCGCCTGCCGGAAGATTTGCAGGAGCAATGCGCAGTGCTTTGCGACACACTGGATGAAACCCTGACCAAGGTGCGTGACGTCTCGGCGATTCTCAATCCACGTCAATTGACCAGCCTGGGCCTCGAAGCGAGCCTGCGTGCGCACTTGCTCAAGACACTGGCCAACACGCCGGTCAACTGGAGTCTCGATTGCCAGCAACGGCTCAACGGCATCCCCGAGGAAATGGCCGTCGCGGCGTTTCGCATCGCTCAGGAGGCCGTGACCAACATCTTGCGGCATGCAGAGGCGAAAAACCTGTTGATTCGGGTACAGCGTCTGCCGCAAGGTCTGACTCTGCTGATCAGCGATGACGGCCTCGGTTTCGCTCCGGCGGCCGACCCGGCCAGAGAAGGTCAACGCGGCATGGCCGGAATGGCCGAGCGCATCGAACAACTGGGTGGCACATTGAGTATCACTAGCGAGCCGGGCAAAGGCACTCGAATCGAAGCACTTTTCCCTTGGGCGCCTCGAGCGCTCGAACGGGCCAGTACGAATAAGGTTATGCGTTGACTTGTAACTTACTTCTGGTGGATGACCACTCGCTGATCAGGGCCGGCGTTCGCGCTCTGGTACTGGATATTCCCGGTTACGCGGTAATCGGCGAAGCCAACGATGGTTCGCAGCTGCTCGAAATGGTCGAGCAACTCAGTCCTGATATCGTATTACTGGATATCTCGATGAGAGAGACCGGTGGACTGGAGGCTCTGCAGCGCCTCAAGCGCGTGCGTCCGCAGAGCAAGGTCTTGATTCTGTCGATGCACACCGACCCCGCGCTGATCATGCAGGCGCTGGAGTCCGGCGCCCATGGCTACCTGCTGAAGGACACCACGGCGACTGAGCTTGAGCACGCGCTGGATGCCCTGCGCCACAACGAACGCTACCTGAGCCCGGCCATCGCCCACACCGTGATCAACCAGGCGTTGACGCGCAACCAGAAACATCAGCCGGACATCGCAGACTCGCACAATCTGACCGCACGCCAGCTGGAAATCCTCAGGTTGATCGTGCGAGGCAAATCCACCCGGGAAATCGCCAACGGCCTGGGCTTGAGCGTCAAGACCGTTGAAACCCACCGCGCGCAGATCATGAAACGCCTGCAAATCTACGACGTCGCGGGTCTGGTGCTGTTCGCCGTTCGTGAGCAGATCATCAGCCTTGATGACTGATCGGCGTTTGCTGCGTCAATAAGGGCGAGTCTTTCGGCAGGTGCACCTGCAACGCGGCAGGTTTGGCCACAAACCGCAGACTGTCGCCTTCCAGCGGCTCGCCGTCGAGATTGATGCTCAGCCCTTCGGCAACCTTGATCTCGACCCACGGCAACCTCGCCCGCACGAACATGTTGTCGAGACCAAATCCCTCGCTCAACAGATTCTTCAGCGTCCCGACCAGTTCCTGAGGTGCCGGCAAGATGCTGATGTCCAGCAAACCGTCGTCGACCCGTGCCTCGGGGCACAACACATGGCCACCTCCGGCCTGCCGACCATTACCGATCCCCAGCGCCAGCAGGTCGCCTTGCCAATGGAAATCGGGGCCCTGCAGCTCGCCATATGCCGCATGCAATTCGCTGAAACGGGTCAGGCCGGTAAACAGGTAAGCGGCGCCACCCAAGACTTTTTTCAAGTCTTCCGACGTATTGGCAGTGACCTGACTGCCGAATCCTCCAGTGGCCATATTCAGAAAAATCTGCCCGCCCACCTCTCCAAGATCGATTTCTGAAGGTTCAACATCCAGCAGCTCAAGGGCTTCGGCAGGTTCCAGCGAAATGCCAGCGGCGCGGGAGAAATCGTTGGCTGTCCCCAGCGGCAGCAGGGCCAGACTGGCCTTATGCGGTTGTTGAGCCAGCGCTTCGGCAATATCGCGCAAGGTGCCGTCGCCGCCGCCGGCAATGATCTTCGTGTAGCCGGCGGCCAACGCCTCCTCTACCAAGCGCTGGGCGTCCCCCGCTTCCCAGGTCAGTCGAACGGCGAGTTCCCACCCCAGCTCACGCCTGGCTTCGACGGCAGCCCGGACATCCTCGTTGAGTGCCTGTTTGCCATGCAAAATCAACAGTGCCCGGCGTTCACTCATAACGTCACTCCAAGAATTGAATCGGTTGAAACATCTTGACCGCTGCGCGACGTAAAAAAGCCACGCGATTGCTAATTAATTCCGTTGATAAAAGCCGGCGTCCTACAGAGCGGTATCTTTTCTTACGAAACAAGAGGAATCGGCTTAATTGACCACGCCTGACCATTGGGTCACCGTGTGCTGGCAGCATCAACCTTCAACCCAACAACACAAGGATGTGCCGGAAATGAACGGATACCCCCCGATTCTTCTTCATGAATCACAAGATGGAACAGCCAGCAGCAAACAGACAACTGAGGCGTTCGGCGAGTACTTTCATGCAAAACCATGAAACCAAGGCACCGGTGAGCCCGGTCGCCGCTCTCTCCGAAAGTCGTGCCAATAAAAAATCCGATTTCTGTAACAGCGCCAAGCCCACTGGAGAGTTTGATATGGAACCCCGTGTCAGCGAGCTGGAAACCCACTTCAAATATATGCGCCGCGACATGGACGAAGTGCTCAATGATGTTCGAACTATAAAACACCGTCTGGCGTATTCGGCGGGTGCAACGGCTGTACTGCTGGGTCTGCTCGGCTGGGTGGGCAACAGCCGATTCGACCAGTTGGTCACGCTGATCAGCAACTGACCGAATGAATCGTTGCACGCGCCGCCTGTTGCAGCCGACGCGTGCATGGCAAGGCCGGCTATCCCAGCAGATCACTCAGCGGAATGAAGCTCACTTCTTCACCCTCGCTCAGCGTACGGCCCTCTCGAACTTCCACCAATCCGTCTGCCCACGCCGCGCTACGCAGCACGCCAGAGCTCTGGTTGCGATAAATGGTGGCCCGTCCTTTTTCCAGACGCCCGCGCAGATATTCGCGGCGGTTTCCGGCCACTGGCCAGACAAAGCCCGCAGGCACGGCAAACCTGAGAGGTTCGACGTCCTGCACACCCATGCGTCGCAAAAGATAAGGCTGCGTCAGCAATGCGAACGTCACCAGTGTGGAAGCAGGATTGCCAGGCAGACCGATGACCGGCACATTGCGGAAATACCCGACCGTTAGTGGTTTTCCCGGCTTGATGGCCAGTTTCCACAGGGCCAGCTCGCCTTTTTCGCGTAATGCGATACCGAGAAAATCAGCCTCACCGACCGAAACACCGCCGGTAGAAAGAATCAGATCGACATTTTGCAACTCACCGAGCCGGGCCCGAGTGGCAGCCAGATCGTCCGGGAGGATTCCGCCATCGATGACTTCACATCCAAGACGCTGTAGCCAACTGCACAGAAGCACGCGATTGCTGTTGTAGATCTGGCCCGGCCCCAACGGCTTCCCTGGTTCAACCAGTTCATCACCGGTGGACAATACTGCTACACGCGGCTTGCGCACGACGTTGAGACCAGCACAGCCAAGCGAAGCCGCCAAGCCCTGTTCAATCGGTCCCAATCGGGTGCCTGCCTGCAGAACCCTTTCACCGACTGTGGTTTCCTGGCCTTGCGGACGAATGTTCTGCCCGGCTTTCAAAGGCTCGAGGAAACGCACCCGGCCATCGGCCTGAACATCGGCGTTTTCCTGCATCTCGACGCAGTCGGCACCCGATGGCAGCGGTGCCCCGGTGAAGATCCGCGCGCAAGTACCAGGCTCGAGCGGTTCCGGAGACTGTCCGGCGAATACTTTCTGACTGACCGGCAGAGGCTCGCCTTGCCAGTCGGCCAGGTTCAAGGCGTAGCCGTCCATCGCGCTGTTCGGCCACGGCGGCAGATCCAGTGTCGAGATCAGATCTTCAGCCAGTACCCGTCCTTCGACTTGAGCCAGCGGCAAGTGCTCGCACTCGACAATGCGCGACGCATCGGCCATGTCCAGCAAACGCTCAAGCGCCGTTTCGACGGGCAGCAAACTGCCGGTCTTGCCTGGCTTACCCACGGGATTCACAAGGCGCCGCCTGCTTCAGATGCGCGACGAAGTTGCACGGGCGGTGACGGGCGTCCAGTTGCTCTGCGAGGATGCCATCCCATCCGGTGCGCACCGCATTGGTCGAACCAGGCAGGCAGCAGACCAGCGTACCGTTGGCCAGACCTGCCAGGGCACGGGACTGCACGGTCGAAGTGCCGATATCGGCCACGGAGATCTGGCGGAACAGTTCGCCGAATCCGTCGACCTGCTTGTCCAGCAGGCATGCTACCGCCTCGGGTGTACTGTCACGCCCGGTGAAGCCGGTGCCGCCAGTGATCAGCACAACCTGAACCACATCGTCGGCAATCCAGTTGGCGACTTGCGCGCGAATTTTATACAGATCATCTTTAAGCAGAACGCGCTCCGCCAGCGCGTGACCGGCCGCGATCAAGCGATCGACGAAGACCTGGCCGGAGGTATCGGTTTCCAGGGTTCGGGTGTCGCTGACAGTCAGCACCGCAATATTGAGCGGCACGAAAGGTACATCAGCCTTGGCTTTCATAGGCTCTTCCAGTTGTAGGGGAAACAGCCCGGTGTTATATCACAGCGGCCCATTTTTCCGCCGCCCCTCTGGAGAGTCGTCATGCCCCCGAACAGCCTATTGCCGCCCTGCTCCGTCCTGCTTCTGGCCGGTGGACGCGGTCAACGCATGGGCGGTCAGGACAAGGGACTTATCGAATGGCTGGGCGAGCCGCTGATCGCGCATTTGCAGCGCAAGGTGCGGCCGTTGACCGACGATCTCATCATTTCGTGCAACCGTAACCGCGAGCGTTATGCCACGTTTGCCGATCAGTTGGTCATGGATGACGAAGGCGATTTTCCGGGTCCCCTGGCCGGTATTCGTGCAGGGCTGAAAGCGGCGCGCCATGCGCATCTGCTGGTGTTGCCGTGTGATGTGCCGCGAATCGACAAGGCCTTGCTGCAAGACATGCTCTTCACTGCCGATCAGCAACGTGAAAAACCTTTAATGCTGCGCCACGGCGAGCACTGGGAACCGCTACTGTGTGTGATTCCGGTAGCTTTGTCACCGGCCTTCGAAACGGCCTGGTACGCTGGTGAACGCAGTCCCGGACGGGTGATGCGCAGTCTCGACGCGGTCGCATTGCAATGCCCCGACAATGATCCGCGACTGGCCAACCTCAACACCCCCGAATTGTTACATCTGCATAACACTGTGTCAGACTGACATTATCCAAGGAACTCTCACGCCTTGTTTACGTCTCAAGCTCAGTAACCAGAAGATTTCCCATTCGGAGACACACTCATGACTCAACGGACCCTCGCCACTTTCATGCTCGCACTGGGCTTGGCAACCCTCGCCGGTTGCTCCTCGCCGACAGTGATCACCTTGAATGACGGTCGCGAAATCCAGGCCGTCGACACCCCGAAATACGATGATGATTCGGGCTTCTACGAGTTCCAGCAACTGGACGGCAAAGAGACCCGCATCAACAAGGATCAGGTTCGTACCGTCAAAGAGCTGTAAGGCTCCGGGTCGATACCGGATACAGAAAGCCCGCATTGCGATGCGGGCTTTTTCATGGGCGCAGCAAAAGTGCATCAGTTTTCACCACTGCAAGGTGATCCGGCTTTCGAACTCCCGTACCTCACCCGTCACCGGGTCAATGAAGCGCAAGCCTTGCGCGAGCAGCTTCAACGGATTGGCGTAGTCGTCCTCGACATCTTTCAGCACAGTCGGATAAAAAGGATCGTTGCAGATACTCGCGCCCAGCGCGGTCATGTGCACACGCAGTTGATGCTTTTTGCCCGTCACTGGAAACAGACCATAGCGCCACAGATCGCCGTTTTTCTCGCGCACCTCGACTGCCGTTTCGGTATTGCTGGCACCCGGTCCTTCCTGCATACGGAAGAAAGGCTCGCCATCGACCAAGCGGCTCTTGTGCACCAGCGGGAAATTCAGCCCGGGCAGCGCCGGGGCAATCGCTTCGTAGCGCTTGTCGATCTGCCGTGTCGGAAACAGTGACTGATAGGCCGAGCGGGTTTGCGGATTGGCCGAGAAAATCACCAGCCCTGCGGTGTGCCGATCAATTCTGTGCAGTGGCACCAGATGCGGATTGTCAAGGCGACGGATCAGCCGCCGCAGCAGGGTCTGTTCGACATATTCCCCGGCCGGCGTCACCGGCAGGAAATGAGGTTTGTCCGCCACCACCAGATGTTCATCGGCGTAGAGAATAGACTCGACCACCGGGATCGGTTTTTCGTCCGGCACTTCGCGAAAATAATGGATGCGCAGACCTTCCTTGTAAGGCAGGTCCAGCGCAATCGGCTGGCCCTGCGCATCCAGCACCCGCCCCCGAACAATCCGGTCGAGCCACTGCTCGCGCCCGATGGCGCTGAAGTGCTCGCACAGGCAATCGAGTACCGTCAGCCAGGGACCGGGCGGCAAGTACAACGTGCTGGCCTGATTGTGCGCAGCGGAAAAAACGGGACTGGACATACGAAACAGGAATCCTCAATGCAGGCCGGCATTATCCAACATCGAGGCACGGCCACCTAGCGCAGTTTCTTCAAGCCGGAATCGATTTAGGGCCGCCGCTTCGGTGAACTCCTTCAGCCAGCGCAACACGTCGACCGCTTCCCAGCGACCCGGATCGTACAAGGCGTACAGCAGGCCCTGATAACCGACCACATCCAGTTGCTTGTGATAACCGGCCCGCTGAAACAGGGCTTCGATTTCGGCAAAGCAGGTATTGAAATGCAGCTTGTTGAACGGCGTCTTGCCTTCCGTGACCAGCCCGTCCAGGCGCAATTCGAGGACGGCCTCGCGCACCACGTCGACCGACATCCGGTTAACGCTGCTCTTCAACTGTTCGACATTGACCACGGTTCATCCCTCTGACTCGATTGCTGTATGGACATACAGTAACCGAAGATGCCAGGGAGTGCCAACGCAAGGATGGGTTGCTGCGACCAGCGGAATAGACCAACTAAATCTGCGTCAGCGTAAAAACGCTACGATTTCATCGCCACTGAACGGCCAATCCAGCTCCGCGCCAGTGTCGACCCGCCGCAGTACCGGAATGCGCAAGCTGTACTTTTCGAACCACAATTGATCTTCGGCGATGTCCACCAGTTCAACCAGCAGACCATGCTCGACGAAGGGCATCAGCTCGGCTTCGGCGACTTCACACAGATGACACCCGAGGGTGCCGAACAGCTGACATTCAGGAGGCATGACGGCGTTACCGGAAAACAGGTGAGCCCATTCTAGGACGGCCCCGAATCCTCGTCGACCCACCGCCGCCCAAAGGAGGCAACGCTGCTGGCGCAAAATCCTGACGCAAATCATTCGGCGCAATTTGCAATTGCGTCATCCTCGCGGACTTTTTGCCTCTACGCTTCAGAGGCCAACGCCCTGATAGCGGAGTGTCCCGTGTTTGCAAATCTGTTGATCATTCTCGCCTCGTCGCTGGTGGTGATCGCCCTGTTCCGCCGCCTGCGACTGCCGCCGGTGCTGGGTTACCTGTGCGTGGGATTACTGGTCGGACCGAACGCGTTCGACTGGGTCAACGAGAGCGAACATCTGCCGGATGTCGCTGAGCTGGGCGTGGTGTTTCTGCTGTTCTCGCTGGGCCTGGAGTTTTCCCTGTCGAAGATGATTGCGCTGCGCCAAGTGGTGTTCCGCCTGGGCAGTCAGCAAGTGCTGATCAGTACAGCGCTGCTCGGCACACTTTTGATGGGGCTGGGCATGCCGCTGATGCCAGCGCTGTTGCTCGGTGCCGGTTTATCACTTTCATCCACGGCCATTGTGACCAAGGAGCTGGGCAGTCTCGGTGAAGTGTTCAGCAGCCACGGTCAGAACGCCGTCGGTGTATTGCTGTTTCAGGACGTCGTCGCGGTGTTGCTGCTGACGCTGGTGCCCGTATTCGCCGGCACCAGCGCCCAGCCCTGGTACTGGGCCTTGCCGTTGACACTGGGCAAAACCATGGTGCTGTTCTTCGGCCTGCTGCTCGCCAGTCGCTGGTTGCTGCCACGGCTGTTTCATGAAGTGGCGGCGTCCCGCTCGGCGGAGCTATTCGTTCTACTGGCACTGGTGATCGTGCTGCTCACCGCCTGGCTCACGCACCTGTTGGGTCTGTCACCCGCCCTCGGCGCGTTTCTCGCGGGCATGCTGCTTGGTGAAAGCCACTACAGGCACCAGATCGAAGCTGACATCCGGCCATTCCGCGACATCCTGCTCGGGGTGTTTTTCGTCAGCATCGGCATGCTGATCGACCTGCAACTGTTCGTCAGCCACAGCCTGTTGATCATCGCCCTGACCCTTGGCCTGATGCTGATCAAGGGCATCGTGGTGGCGCTGCTGGTGAAGTGGCGTGGCAGTGACAGCGAAACCGCGTGGCGCAGCGGCCTGGCGCTGGCCCAGGGCGGCGAGTTCTGTTTTGCGCTGATGGCGCAGATGCAGCAGAACAGCCTGCTACCGGCCGAACCGGGTGCCCTGCTGCTCGCGGCGACCTTCTGCTCGATGCTGCTCACGCCACTGCTTCTGCGCGCGGCGCCGCGCATTGCCGCCGCGCTGCATCACAAGCCCAATCAGGAAGCGCAGATCGAACAGATCAGCGCGCTCAACGCCGATCTCGACCAGCATGTGGTGATCTGCGGCTACGGTCGGGTTGGCCAGTCCATCGGGCGCTTTATGGGCAACGCGGGACAATCCTATGTCGCGCTGGACAACGACCCGGTGCGGGTACAGGAAGCCGCGTCCGCAGAAAGCGACGTGCATTACGGCGACTCGGCGCGTGGCGACCTGCTTGTTGCGGTGGGCCTGTTACGCGCCAGGCTGCTGGTGATTGCCGTCGATCAAAGTGATGTGGCGTTGCGCATACTTCGCGAAGCCCGCCGACTCAACCAACAGGTGCCGATTCTGGTGCGCACCCGCGACGACAGCCAGTCGGCCGAGTTGAGAGCGGCCGGCGCCACCGAGGTGGTGCCGGAGCTTCTGGAGTCGAGCCTGATGCTCGCTTCACACGCGCTGATCATGCTTGGCCTGCCCGCGCATAAAGTGCAGGAGAAAGTCGATCAGGTGCGCATCGATCGCTATCGCCTGCTCCATGGTTTCTATCCCGGAGCCAACGATGAGGAAATCTAGTCCTGACTCACCGCGCCGATCTTGTGCAGCGACAGGTCGGCGCCGTAATACTCTTGTTCCTGACTCAGGCGCAGCCCATGCAATGCCTTGATCGCGCCATAAACGACAAAGCCGCCAACCAGCGCCACCGCGACGCCGAGCGCGGTGCCGATCATCTGGCTGATCAGGCTGACCCCGCCGAGGCCACCCAGCGCGGTCTGACCAAAGATGCCGCAGGCAATCCCGCCCCAGGCGCCACACAGGCCGTGCAACGGCCATACACCCAAGACATCATCGATACGCCATTTGACTTGCGCAGCGGTAAAGCACCAGACAAACAAGGCCCCGGCAATCGCCCCCGTCACCAGCGCACCGACCGGATGCATCAGGTCGGAACCGGCGCAAATCGCCACCAGACCGGCCAACGGGCCGTTGTGCAGAAAGCCCGGGTCATTGCGCCCGACGATCAACGCCGCGACGGTGCCGCCGACCATGGCCATCAGCGAGTTGACCGCGACCAGGCCACTGACACCTTGCAGCGTCTGTGCGCTCATCACGTTGAAGCCGAACCAGCCGACAATCAGGATCCACGAACCCAATGCCAGAAATGGAATGCTCGACGGCGCGAACGCGACCAGGCGCCCATCGCGATAACGACCATTACGCGGCCCGAGCAGCAACACAGCGGCCAATGCCAGCCAACCGCCCATGGCATGCACCACCACCGAACCGGCGAAGTCGTGGAACGCCGCGCCAAACTGCGCCGCCAGCCAGCCTTGCAAACCGAAGTTGCCGTTCCAGATCAAGCCCTCGAAGAACGGATAGATAAACGCCACGATCAGCGCCGTCGCACACAACTGCGGGACGAAACGCGCGCGCTCGGCAATGCCGCCGGAAATGATCGCCGGGATCGCGGCAGCGAAGGTCAGCAGGAAGAAAAACTTCACCAGTCCATAGCCATGGTCGGCTGTAAGTACTGCAGCCGGTTGCATGAAGGTGACGCCATAGGAGATCCAATAGCCTATAAAGAAATAGGCCAGGGTCGAAACAGCGAAATCGCTGAGGATTTTCGACAATGCGTTGACCTGATTCTTCTGCCGGACCGTGCCGACTTCGAGAAAGGCGAAACCGGCGTGCATCGCCAGTACCATGACCGCGCCGATCAGAATGAACAACGTATTGGAGCTGTGAACCAGCGTGTCCACAGCGCTTTGCAGATTTTCCATGAGGAGGCAGACCCAAGGCTAAAAGGCACCAAAGCGGTTCGTGCGGGCATTTCATGCACCAAATTACGACTCACCAGTCATTCAACGGCAGGGTCGATGAACTCATTTGGCGCATGAATCGATGTCCGAACACGAACCGCCGGCAAATGAATTAGAGTTTTTCTGCTCGAACGCCCGGCAACAGCGCACTCACACCTGGCGACGCACCACGACACAGCAAAAGTTGTACCAGGCATTTGCACTGAACCTTCACGCAAGGCTCATACTCGAACGCTTCAACGCCACCTACGGAGATCCACCAATGGCCAGCATCAAGGCAAAGACTGCTCAAGAAATCCTGATGAACGACTTCCAGACCCTGGTCGCCGACACCGAACGCTTGCTCGAGCACACCAAGACCCTCGCTGGAGACCAGGCCGATGAGCTGCGCGCACAGATCCACGACAGCCTGTTGCGCGCCCGGGAAACTCTGAAAGTGACTGAAGACACGCTGCGCGAACGCGGCCAGGCGGCGGTCACCGCTACTGAAGATTATGTGTCGGCCAACCCATGGCAGTCGGTGGGCATCGCTGCCGGTGTCGGTTTCCTGATCGGCCTGCTGGCCACTCGGCGCTGATCATGTCGATCGGTGAATCCGGCCCGACTGCGGGCACCGCCTCCTCCACGCGTCGTCTCGGCGCCGCCGTTCTGGGCCTGCTGCACAGTCATGTCGAATTGTTCGGCATCGAATTGCAGGAGCAGAAATCACGCACTGTCAGCCTGCTGCTGTTCGCCGGTCTGGCACTGGTATTCGCCCTGCTGTTACTGGTGGGTCTGTCGACGCTGGTGATGATCATCTTCTGGGACACCTACCGCCTGGCGGCGATCATCGGCTTGTGCGTTTTCTATACGCTGGCGTCGATCTTCTGCGGCCTGCGTCTCAAAGCCGCGATTTTCGATGAGTCCTCGCCTTTCCACGGCACGCTCGAAGAGCTGGCCAACGACCGGGAGCGTCTGCTGCCATGAGCCTGCCTGAACTTCCGCACAACAGCTCGCGCCGGGAAATGCGCAAGGCACTGATCCGCCTGCGCATGGAAATGCACCGTCAGGAAATCCGTCACGAAACTGCGCAAGTGCTCCTGCCGTTACAGCGCATGCGTGGCATGAAGCAGAACGTGCAGGACGGTTTCGGTATCAAGCATGCGCCGTTGTGGGGCGTGGCGGCGGTAACGCTGCTGGGCTTCCTTACCGGCAAAGGCTCGAAACGCAGCGGCGGTGGCGGTCTGACCCGACTCCTGCGTCTCGGCTCCACGCTCGGACCGCTGATCAAACTGGTCATGCACAGCTCGGGCAAACGCTGAGTCGACGTCTCTGGCTACAATCTTGCAATAGCGGCGGGATGAATCTCCTTATCGGGGGTTCAATCCCGCGTGCCTGTCCGACAGACGCGGCCCAACGAACAATAAGATTAAGGACTTGCCGTGATCGACGGGCACCCGCTCGCCTGCTTTCAGCCTTTCATCGATACCGCCACCGGACGCATAGCAGGCGTTGAAGCACTCGGTCGCTTGCGCCAGAACGATGGTCAATTGAACTCCGTCGGACCATTGTTCGCCGATCCGCGCACCCCGGCCACTGCCCTGCGCCGTCTCGACCGGCAGATCCGTGACCACGCACTGAGCCGTCTGCATGAAGCGCCAGCCGAGTGGTTTCTCAGCCTGAACATGTCGCCACGCTGGATCAGCCGCCTGCGCGCCGACCAGGCCTTGCCCAGTCTCAAGCAACTGGCGCAACACGACATTGATCCGCAGCGGATTGTGTTTGAAATCACCGAACTGGGTGGCAATAGCGAACGCCTGGCCGACGTGGTCGCGCGCTACCGCGAGGCTGGAGCAAGAATCGCCATTGACGATTTCGGCGCCGGCTATTCGCAGCTGGATCGGGTGCTGGCCCTGCAACCGGACATTCTCAAACTCGACATGCGCCTGTTTCAGGCTGCTGCTCTTGGCGGTCCGAGCAGCGATGTGGTCAAAGCGCTCGCGCAGATGGCCGAGAAAACCGGCTGCTGGATCATCGCTGAAGGCGTCGAAACCGAAGCGCAGCTGAATTTCGCTCTGGAATGCGGCTCGCGCTACGTGCAGGGATTTCTCTTCGCCCGAGCGCAAGAAGAGTTCTTCGCTACGGATGCTTTCGTCGCACATTTCGCACAATTGCGACAACGCTACGTGAATCAGAAACTCAGCGAGCGAGGGCGGCTGATGCAGATGCGCCAACAGCTCAGCGAGTTGATGGCGATTCTGCAGCAATGGGCGCAGGCCCGCGCGCCGCTTAGCGCGCTACCTCAACTGCAGGCGTTTCCGTGGCTGCTGCGTTTTTATCAGTGTGATCGTCACGGCACCCAGCTGACACCCAACCTGGAATGGCATCACGACGGCTGGTTCGCCGATGATCGCTACCTGGGGCATAACTGGTCGTGGCGACCGTACTTCTACCATCTGCTCGCCGAAGGCTGGGAAGAACGCCGCCTGACCCTGTCCAGTACCTATCGCGATGCCACCAGCAACCAGTATTGCCTGACCGCCGGGCAGTTCTTCGACAACGGTGAACGCCTGCTGTTGATCGATATCGACGCAGCGGGCCTGTAGTTCTGCTTGCAGGCACGGGGCCGAACCGGGAAGCTAGGGCGATCAGTCACCAGACGGAGAGAATCAGCCTTGGATTGGCCTACCCTGCTTAACCGCGAACGCCTCGGCAAGCCGCTGCACAGCCCGCAAGAACTCGGCCGCAGCCCCTTCCACAAAGACCATGACCGCATCATTTTCTCCGGCGCGTTCCGCCGCCTCGGGCGCAAGACCCAGGTCCACCCGGTCACCAGCAACGATCACATTCACACGCGCCTGACCCACTCGCTGGAAGTCAGCTGCGTCGGGCGGTCGCTGGGCATGCGTGTCGGTGAAACCTTGCGCAGTGCGCTGCCGGAATGGTGCGACCCGGCCGACCTGGGCATGGTCGTGCAATCGGCCTGCCTGGCTCACGATATCGGCAACCCGCCGTTCGGCCATTCCGGCGAAGACGCCATTCGCCACTGGTTTCAACAAGCCGCCGGGCGCGGCTGGCTCGATGGCATGAGCGAAGCCGAGCGCGGTGACTTCCTCAATTTCGAGGGCAATGCTCAAGGCTTTCGCGTGCTGACGCAGTTGGAATATCACCAGTTCGATGGCGGCACCCGCCTGACCTACGCGACGCTGGGCACCTATCTGAAGTACCCGTGGACCGCGCGCCACGCTGATTCCCTCGGCTACAAGAAACACAAGTTCGGCTGCTATCAGAGCGAGCTGCCGCTGCTCGAACAGATCGCTCACAAGCTCGGCCTGCCGCAAATCGAAGACCAGCGCTGGGCACGCCATCCATTGGTCTACCTGATGGAGGCGGCCGATGACATCTGCTATGCGCTGATCGATCTCGAAGACGGTCTGGAAATGGAGCTGCTCGAATACGCCGAAGTCGAGTCGTTGCTGCTCGGCCTGGTCGGCGACGACTTGCCGGAAACCTATCGTCAGCTCGGACCGCAGGATTCCCGCCGGCGCAAACTGGCGATCCTGCGCGGCAAAGCCATCGAACACCTGACCAACGCGGCGGCGCGGGCGTTTGTCGAACAGCACGATGCTCTGCTTGCCGGCACGCTGCACGGCGATCTGGTCGAGCATATGCATGGGCCGGCGAAGCGCTGCGTGTTGAACGCCAAGGACATCGCCCGCAAGAAGATCTTCCAGGACAAACGCAAGACGCTGCATGAAATAGGCGCGTACACGACGCTGGAGATTCTGCTCAATTCGTTCTGCGGCGCTGCGCTGGAGCAGCACAACGGTCGCACGCCGTCGTTCAAGAGCAGGCGCATCCTTGACTTGCTCGGCAACAACGCGCCGGACCCGCAGGGCTCGCTGCACAGTTCGTTTCTGCGCATGATCGATTTCATTGCAGGTATGACTGACAGTTACGCCAGTGACATGGCGCTGGAAATGACCGGGCGTTCGAGCCATTGACCATCACCGCATTCAGCCGGCTGTTGATCAGGCCGGCTGAATGCCGAGTGACGTCTTCCAACATAAACGTCTGTAACGCACCTTTTTAATCCTGCCCAAGTGCAATTTCGCTGAAGGCATCTAAATACAACAAACAGCGCTGCGTTAAACACAACTTTAAACACTGGCAAAATATTTGAAGATCGCTTATTGGCCACGGATGAATTTCTATTCATAGCCAGCGACAGCCCCGCACTTCCTTACGCCAAACCTAATTTTGACGTAGTCCATTTCCTCATTACACGTAGGACTAATCCGATAACGTAGTCGCGACACTACCAGTCCATGCGAGTGTTCATGCATCTGAGCTAAGGTGCGCGCTTTATTCATGCTTGCATGGGACTCTATTTATGAACTCCGTTTTTATTGTCGACGATCATCCGGTGATCCGCCTCGCCGTGCGAATGCTCCTGGAACATGAAGGTTACAAGGTCGTCGGTGAGACCGATAACGGTGTCGATGCCATGCAGATGGTCCGTGAATCCATGCCCGACCTGGTGATCCTCGATATCAGTATTCCCAAACTGGACGGCCTTGAAGTCCTGGCCCGCTTCAACACCATGGGCGCGAACTTCAAGATCCTGATTCTGACAGCACAGTGCCCTACGCTGTTCGGCATTCGCTGTATGCAGTCCGGAGCATCGGGATATGTCTGTAAGCAGGAAGACTTGAGCGAACTGGTCAGCGCAATAAAAGCAGTACTCTCCGGTTATAACTATTTCCCCAGCCAGGCACTCAATCCGGTTCGCAGCGATGACATTCGATATGCCGAACTTGAATTATTCAAATCCGTCAATGATCGCGAATTGATGGTGCTGCAGTTATTTGCGCAGGGGCGCACCAACAAGGAAATCGCCAAGGGCATGTTTCTAAGTAACAAGACCGTCAGCACTTACAAAAAACGCCTGATGCAAAAGCTCAAAGCCAGATCCCTTGTAGAACTTATCGAGATGGCCAAACGCAACGCACTTGTGTGAGACCCCGCATGCCCAGCCGTCTAAAGGAATACTTGATTGCCTTGAGCGCAGCCCTGTGCCTGAGCGCCAATGCATCTGCCACGTCAGGCGCTTCACCTGACTACGCCTTGCTCAGCCGCTCGGCAACCGAAGCCGTCCAGATCGTTCTGCAACCGCCTCAACAGCAATGGCGGCAGGCCCGCAGTGAACTGATACTGGGCGCTTCCGCACCTGACTATCCGCCGTTCGACATGACCGTCAGTGGCAAGGACTACGAAGGGCTCACCGCCGACTACGCAGGTATCCTCGGCCAGGCCATCGGACTACCGATCCGGGTGCGACGTTTCCCTTCTCGCGATGCTGCAATTCGCGCCTTGGTCGACGGCCAGATCGACCTGCTTGGCACAGCGAACGGTTACGAAGCGGGCAACGCCAATCTCGCGCTCTCCAGACCTTACGCGGTCGATCAGCCAGTACTGGTGACCCGCGAGGATGAAACCCGCTCTTTAACCGACGGCCTCGCCGGACTGCGCCTGAGCATGGTGTATCACTATCTGCCGCTGCCCGAGATCAAAGCGCTGTATCCCAAGGCGCTGATTACCTGCTATCCGTCCTATCAGAACGCAATCAATGCCGTCGCCTTCGATCAGGCCGACGTGTTTCTCGGCGATACCCTTTCCACCCATTACATGATCAACAAGGGGTATCTCAACAATGTGCGAATGGCCAATTTCGGCAAGCAGGAAGCCCAGGGGTTCAGCTTCGCCGTGCGGCGCGCCAATCCACAGCTGTTGAGCATTATCGACACGGTGCTCGAAGCAATCCCTGGCAGTCAGCGCGAGGACATCGCCAAACGCTGGAGCGCCGGCAGCGACCTGCTGCTCACCGACAGAAAACTCCAGCTGACGGATCGTGAGGAGAAGTGGCTCAAGCAGCATCCCGTCGTCAGCGTGGTGGTCAATGAGGCCTATGCGCCGCTGACCTTCTTCGACAGCGCCGGCAATTTTCGCGGCATCAGTGCCGATCTCCTCGAGCTGATCCGCTTGCGGACCGGATTGCGTTTCGAGATTCAGCGCAGTCGCAACGATGCGGAAATGATCAGGCAGATCAACGAGCACAAAGCCGATCTGATCGCTGCCTTGCTGCCAAGTGCCGAACGCGAAAAAAACCTGAGTTTCAGCCGTCCTTATCTGGAAAATTCCTATGTGCTGCTGACGCGCAAAAGCGCCGACGGCCCGACCAACCTGGCGCAACTCAAAGGCAAGCGGTTGGCAATCGCTCAAGGCAACCCGCTCATAGAAAGCCTGCGACAAGAACACCCGGGCATCGAATTGATTGAAACACCTGACACTTTCAGCGCCGTGTCGATGCTCGCGGAAAATCACGTCGACGGTGCCGTGAACTCATTGGTGATCGCCAACTACTTCATTTCATCGCGCATCTTTGCCCGCCCCCTGCAGATCACCACCACGATCGGCACCGGCCAGGCCGCCTTCTCGCTGGCGACTGCGCGTGACAACACCGAACTCGCCTCGATCATCAACAAGGCACTGCTGAGCATCGCTCCGGAAGAACTCGGTGTGATCAACGGTCGCTGGCGTGGTTACTCCACCGCTTCGCAGAACATCTGGCAAAACTACCAGCGCCTGTTCTACCAAGTGATCGCCGCCGCCGGGCTGATCCTGCTGCTGTTACTCACCTGGAACGCCTACATGCGCCACCAGATCAAACAGCGCCAGGCAGCCGAACGCGCGTTGAACGATCAGCTGGAGTTCATGCGTTCGCTGGTCAACGGCACGCCGCATCCGATTTACGTGCGGGACCGACAGGGCCTGTTGCAAAGTTGCAACGACAGTTATCTCGAAGTATTCAACGCCAGACGCGAAGACATCATTGGCAAAGGCGTCATGCAGGGCACGCTGAGCAATGCCTTCGAAGCTCAGGCGTTTCAGGCCGATTATCAGAGGGTCATTGCCGAAGGCATTCCTCTGATACTCGACCGCCCCTTGCACATCGGCAACCGCCGCTTGACGATCTACCACTGGATCCTTCCCTATCGCGACTCCAGCGGCGTGGTCAAAGGGATCATTGGTGGCTGGATCGATATCAGCGAACGCCGCCAATTGTTTGAAGAACTGCGCGCGGCAAAAGAGCGGGCGGACGAGGCGAATCGGGCCAAGAGCACGTTCCTGGCGACCATGAGCCACGAAATCCGTACGCCGATGAACGCCGTGATCGGCATGCTCGAACTGACCCTCAAACGCATTGAGCCGCAGCATCCGGATCGCCCGTCGATCGACACCGCGTACCATTCGGCCAAGGATCTGTTAGGGCTGATTGGCGATATTCTCGACATTGCCCGGATTGAGTCCGGGCGGCTGAGCCTGTGCCCGGAATGGATCAATCTGGTCGACACGGTGACGTCCGTCGCGCGCATCTTCGACGGCCTCGCGCGGCAGAAAAACCTTATCCTGCAAGTCGTCTTCAACCCGCCTGATCCGGCTGTGGATGTACACCTGGATCCGCTGCGCTTCAAGCAGGTGTTGTCCAATCTGGTCAGCAACGCGATCAAGTTCACCGAGCACGGGCACGTGCGGATTACTCTGGATCTGATGACGTCGGATACACCGGCACGGGCGTTGGTACAACTGACCGTGCAGGACAGCGGCGTTGGTATCAGTGCCGAAGATCAGCAACGCTTGTTCGAACCGTTTGCCCAGGCGGAAAATGCCAGCCCTCAAGCCAGAAGCGGCGCAGGACTGGGACTTGTCATCAGCCGCAACCTCTGCGAGATGATGGGCGGAAAGATGCAGCTGAGCAGCCAGCTGGGCATTGGCACTCAGGTCTGTGTGTCGCTGCCGCTGGACAGCCTGCCAGCGCAGGTCACTCCGGCAAGAAACGAGGCCGTGATCAAGCCTTCTGCAACGCCTCTGCATGTACTGGTCGTCGACGACCACCCGGCCAACCGCTTGCTGATGTGTCAACAGCTGGAGTTCCTCGGGCATCGGTTCAGCATTGCCGAGGATGGCTGCAATGGCCTGGAACTGTGGAAAACCGCGCAGTTCGACCTGGTGATCGTCGATTGCAACATGCCATTGATGAACGGTTACGAGATGACCCGTGCGATTCGCCAGTTGGAGCTGCAAAATCGCCGACCGCCGTGCACGGTACTGGGGTTCACCGCCAATGCTCAGCCCGAGGAAGTCCAGCGCTGCAAACTCGCCGGCATGAATGATTGCCTGTTCAAGCCGCTGAGTCTGACCTTGCTCGGGCAGTGGATCGACGGGATCACGCCGACTTCGCCCGCACCGGTCTTCGACCTGCAGAGCCTGAGCCTGCTGACCGGCAGCAACCCGGCGCAGACGCGCCGCATGCTCGTGGAGCTGCTCAAAAGCAGCCGCCTCGACCGCCAGGAACTGCTCGCGCTGTCGCCCGAGGACGATCGCGAAGCGCTGGCCGTGGTCGCCCACAAGATCAAGGGCGCGGCACGCATTGCGCAGGCCACGCGGTTGATCGAATGTTGCGATGCCCTCGAAGAGGCTTGCCTGCACGCGCTCGCCACGCAGGAGATCGCCCGCCGCTGTGCGGCCACAAGTCAGGCGATGCTCGACCTGGAACAGGCTCTGCAGCATCAATTGTCGCTGGCTGATCAAGGCACACTGAGCGAGTCTTAACTATGCTTGGGCGCTGAGCAGTGAGTCGAACATTCATGGAGAGCCTGAAATGCCCAGCCCACTGCGCCACGAGCAGCGCCGCTTGCCGCTGCATGTGCACATCAGCGTCATGTTCACCTTTCTCTTGTTGCTCACCGGCGTGGTGCTGGGCCTGTTCAATTATCACCAGACCACGCAAATCATCCTGTCGAGCAGCGAGAAACTGTTCGATCGTATCGAACAGGATGTGCGCCTGGACCTGCAGGCTACCTACCAACCGATCCGTCATCTGCTGAGTCTGCTGGCGGACACGCCGGCCGCTCAGTCTGCCGATCTTGAACAACGTCTGGCCCTGCTCAAGCCGTTCAGCCAGTCACTCACCGACAACCCGGCACTGGCTTCGCTGTATCTGGGTTACGCCAATGGCGATTTCTTCATGGTGCGTGCGCTACGTACGGTGGCCCTCAAGGCCCAGCTCCAGGCACCGCAAGCCGCGGCATATCAGGTCTGGAGCATTGAACATGACTTGCAGGGCGTGGCGCGCTCGCAATCGCTGTTCTTCGATCAGGCACTGACGCCGATCAGCCGTCGCGATCATCTCCAAGACTTGTACGATCCACGCAGCCGAGCCTGGTTTAACGATGCCCTGCACCAGGCCGGACAGATCACCACCGAACCCTACGTATTTTTCTCCACTCACAACGTGGGCACCACACTGGCCCGGCGCAGCAGCGAGAACGCCGTGATTGGCGCCGACCTGACTCTCGCTTCGCTGTCGACCGCCCTCGGCAAGCATCGCGTTACACCTTCGACAGAGATCGCGTTATACGACGCCGGCGGCAATGCCGTGGCCTACCCCGACAGCCATCGCCTGATCGTCGATGATCGCAGCGCACGGCTGGCCAGAGCGTCCGATTTGAGCCCAGAGCTGAACGCGCTGCTCACCTCCGACACTATCGGCAAGCGTCTACAGGTAAACAACCGACAGTGGATTGTTGCGCGCACAAGCATTGAGGAAGGCGGGCCGAAAGGCCTGCAACTCGCGCTGCTGGTGCCCGAAGACGAGTTGCTGGCGGACGCTTTTCGCATGCGTTGGCAGGGCGCGCTGATCACTCTGGCCATACTGTTGCTGTGCCTGCCACTGGGCTGGGTGATTTCGCGGATTCTGGTCAAGCCGCTGCACGCACTGGTCAAGGAAGCCGATGCCATTCGCAGCTTCGACTTCAATTTTCCACTGGCGCGACGCTCTCTCGTACTGGAAGTCGACCAATTGAGCCTGTCGATGGCGCGGATGAAAGAGACGCTGGGAAGTTTCTTCCGCATCACCGATAGCCTGTGCGCCGAAACGCGTTTCGCCCCGCTGCTCGAACGCGTGCTGTTCGAAACCGTACAGATCGCCCAGGCGCAGGCCGGTCTGATCTATCTGCGTGAAGCCGACGGTGCGCGCATGGAACCTTATGGACTGGTAATTGATGGCGTACCGCAGGCGCTGGAAGCGTTCGATATTCAGGGACGAGAGCTGCATAAAAACAACGGGCCGGCGTGGTTCGAACAATTGGCCAGCGCCGACAATACAGTCAGCCATCTGGGCTTCGATCAAGCCGGCGACTTGCAGAAAATTCTGCTGGCCATGCAATCACCGCGCATCCACCTGATCGGTATCCGCCTGCACAACCAGCACGACGAGACCATCGGTCTGTTGATTCTGCTGGTCAATGACAGCGGCGCGCCGAGTGATCTGGAAAAGCTGCGGCCCGACCGTATAGCCTTCTTGCAAGCGGTCTCCGGCGCGGCGGCGGTGAGCATCGAAAGTCAGCGCCTGCAAGCTCGGCAAAAACAGTTGCTCGATGCGTTCATTCAATTGCTCGCCAGCGCGATCGATGCCAAGAGCCCGTACACCGGGGGACATTGCCAGCGCGTACCGGAGCTGACACTAATGCTCGCCCAGGCCGCTGCCGGCAGCCACGACCCGGCGTTCAGCGCCTACCAGCCCAGTGAGGATGAGTGGGAGGCCCTGCACATCGCTGCGTGGCTGCACGATTGCGGCAAGGTCACGACGCCGGAATACGTGGTCGACAAAGCCACCAAACTCGAGACCATCAACGACCGCATCCACGAAATCCGTACCCGCTTCGAAGTACTCAAGCGTGATGTCTGGATCAACTACTGGCAAACGCTGGCGAGCGGTGCTGACGAGGCTGCGCTGGCCCGCGCGCGCGACAGTGAGTTGCTGATGCTCGACGACGACTTTGCCTTTGTCGCCCGCTGCAATCTTGGTGGCGAAGCCATGGCCGAGGCTGATCTGCAACGCCTCGATCAAGTCGCCCAACGCACCTGGATGCGCACGCTGGATGATCGTCTGGGCGTGTCGTGGGAAGAAAACCGCCGTCAGGCAAAAACTTCGCCGCCCACGCTACCCGTCAGCGAAAGACTCCTGGCGGACAAACCCGAACACTTGATCGAGCGCGACAAGAGCGAGTTGATTCCGCAAGACAATCCGTGGGGATTCAAACTGGATGTGCCCGAATACAAATACAACCGCGGCGAGCTGTACAACCTGAAGATCGCTCGCGGCACGCTGACCCGCGAAGAGCGTTACATCATCAATCACCACATGGTGCAGACCATCATGATGCTCAGCCATCTACCCTTCCCCGGTCACCTCGACAGCATTGCCGAGATCGCTGGGGGCCACCATGAAAAAATGGACGGCACCGGGTACCCCAAACGCCTGAAACGCGAGGAAATGAGCCTGCCCGCCAGGATGATGGCGATTGCCGATATTTTCGAAGCGCTGACAGCGGCTGATCGCCCCTACAAGAAAGCCAAGCCGTTGAGCGAGGCCCTGGGAATCATGGCGACCATGTGCCGCGAAGCACACATCGATGCGCCGCTGTTCGGCTTGTTCATCAGCGAAGGGGTGTACATGAAGTACGCGACGCGGTTTCTCGATCCCGCGCAAATCGACAGCGTGGATACGGCCAGCCTGTTGCACAAGGCTGGCCTCAGCGGCTGATCAGCAGTCGGTCAGGCGCAGGAAAATCGCCGCCAGCTGCTCGATACCTGCCTGATCTTCGGCGCCGAAACGCGCCAGTTTCGGGCTGTCGAGGTCGAGCACACCGATCAGGCGTCCGTCCTTGACCAACGGCACCACCAGTTCGCTGTTGGACGCGCTGTCGCAGGCGATGTGGCCCGGGAAGGCATGTACATCCTCGACGCGCTGGGTTTGCAGGCTGGCAGCAGCAGCGCCGCACACACCGCGCCCGAACGGGATGCGCACGCAAGCGATCTGGCCCTGAAACGGGCCGAGCACCAGCTCTTCGTTGCGATTGAGGTAGAAACCGGCCCAGTTCAGATCATCGAGCTGGTTGAACAGGAATGCGGAAAACTGCGCGGCATTGGCGATGAAATCGCGTTCGTCCGCCAGCAGCGATTCCAGTTGCGCGGCCAACATACCGTAGCCTTCGAGGCCCTGGCCGCTGTGTTGCAAATCAATCATGCCTTGTGCTCCAGCAATTTCAGTCCCACCCAGTAGCGGGCGAATTGATACGCGCAACGTCCGTTGCGATTACCGCGGCCGGTGGCCCAGCGCACGGCGAGGATGTCCAGTGCTTCGTCGCGCTGCCAGCTCAGGCCGGCCCTGGCGGCCAACTGGCCGATCCAGTGTTCGACGACATTGAGGAAGTGCTCTTGCGTGAACGGATAAAACGACAGCCACAGACCGAAACGGTCCGACAGGGCAATCTTGTCCTCCACCGCTTCGCTAGGGTGAAGTTCACCGTCGACACGCTTCCAGTTTTCATTGTCGCTTTCCTTTTCCGGGACGAGGTGACGGCGGTTGGAAGTGGCGTACAGCAAGACGTTGTCGGGGGCCTGCTCGAGCGATCCGTCGAGCACGCTTTTCAGCACGCGGTAGTCGCCTTCACCGGATTCGAACGACAAATCGTCGCAGAACAGCACGAAACGTTGTGGCAACTTGGCAATCTGCTCGACCACCCGTGGCAAGTCGGCCAAGTGATCGCGTTCGATCTCGATCAGACGCAGGCCGGCACCGGCGTGCTCGGCGAGCAACGCACGCACCAGCGAAGACTTGCCGGTACCGCGCGAGCCCCAGAGCAAGGCGTGGTTGGCGGGCATGCCATCAAGAAATTGTTGTGTGTTGCGCCCCAACTGCTCCAACTGCCGGTCGACGCCGATCAGGTCGGACAGGCGCATGTCGAGGCTGACTTCCAGCGGCAACAGGTAACCGCTGCGACCGTCACGCTGCCAGCGCGCTGCCAGGCATGTGTTCCAGTCAATGACAGGACGTGGTGCCGGCAACAGCGGTTCGATCCGCGCCAGAACCGACTCGGCGCGTTCAAGAAAAGCATTCAATCGGGAATCCACGTCTTCTCCTCGGGCACTTTCACAGTGATGATGACTATCGAGCGACGACACACAGGTAAAATCACCTCAGCAAGCCTTGTTACAAGGCGATTCGGGAACCTCGGTATCCATACATGATCGACTATGCTTGAGCAGCGAAGGGAAACGGAAGTGGTTCAACACCCCATGGATATCAAATTCACCCACCGGCTGTCATACAAGCAAGCCAGGCTTACCGTGCTGGTCGGGTTCATTCTGGGCACCCTGCTCAGTCTGCTGCAGATCGGCATCGATTATGCCAGCGAAGACGCTTCCATCAACCGGGAAATCCTCGCGCTGCTGGAAATCAGCCACAATCCGGCTTCGCGCATCGCCTACAACATCGACGCCGAACTGGCGCAGGAACTCACTCTCGGCCTGTTGCGCTCGCCGGCGATCATCGCCGCGCAACTGATCGACAACAACGAAACCGTGCTGGCCAGCGTCAAACGCCCGGAGCTGCAGAGCAACTATCGGCTGATCAGCGACTTCCTGTTCGGCGCCAAGCGGCATTTCGAAGATCGCCTGTACCTTGACCACTTGCCCAACGAATCCCTCGGCGTCCTGAAGCTGGAAGTCGACACCTATGCCTTTGGCAGCCGCTTCCTGCGACGCGCGGAAGTCACCCTGCTCAACGGTTTCGCCCGCAGCCTGCTGCTGACCGGGATCCTGCTGGCGCTGTTCTATGTGATGCTGACCAAACCGCTGGTGCGGGTCATTCGTGAACTCAGTGGCCGCGATCCGCGCAGCGCCGAGCCGACCACGCTTGAGTGCCCGGCCGGGCATGGCAACGATGAAATCGGCGTGCTGGTCAAAGTCGCCAATCAGCAGTTCGAGAACATTGCCACCGAAATCCAGCAACGGCGTACGGCGGAAAACCGTCTGACCGAATATCTGGCGCAACTTGAAGACATCGTCTCGGCGCGTACCGCCGAGCTCAAGGCGATCAATGCCCGTCTCAGTCAATCCAACGAAGAACTCGAAGCGGCACGCCGCACGGCGCTGGACATGGCCGAAGCGCGTTCGGCCTTTCTGGCCAACATGAGCCATGAAATCCGCACGCCGCTCAACGGCTTGCTCGGAATGATCGCGCTGTCGCTGGACGGCCCACTGAATGCCGAGCAGCAGCAACAACTGTCGATTGCCCACGACTCGGGCAAGGTGCTGGTGGAACTGCTCAACGATATTCTCGACCTGTCGAAATTCGACGCCGGGCAACTGGAGCTGGAAAACATCCCGTTCGACCTCGGTTCGCTGATCGAGGACACCGCCAACCTGCTCTCGCAAAACGCCGCGCCAAGCGTCGAGTTGACCTGTCTGATCGAACCGCACTTTCCAGCGCTGGTGCTGGGCGACCCGACGCGCGTACGGCAGATTGTCAGTAACCTTTTGTCCAATGCGCTGAAATTCACCCGCTTCGGTCGGGTCGATGTGCGTCTGTCGGCGTACAAGGGTGGCGTGCGCATCGAAGTCTGCGACACCGGCATCGGCATCGCCCAGGAAGCACAGTTGAAAATCTTCCAGCCGTTCACCCAGGCCGGCGCCGGCATCACCCGTCAGTACGGCGGCACCGGGCTCGGGCTGGCGCTGACGTACAACCTGTGCGAAGCGATGCAGGGTCGGCTGACCATCAGCTCCGAAAGCGGTTTTGGCAGCCAGTTCTGTGCCGAGCTGCCACTGCCCTGCCACACCCGCGCCCTGGCGCCGGTGCCATTACGCGGCAAGGTCCTCGCCATCACGGCCGCCAGCAGTGGTCTGGCAGAGCTGCTGAAAAGCCTGTTGCCGGTGTGGGGGCTGGAATACACGCAGCGCACCATCGATGATTCGCTGCTGGGCCTGAACCCGGACGTACTGATCACTGATTGCCCCGAGTGCCTGTTCGGTCTGCGCCCGAACATCACCGCGCCGATTCTGCTGGTGACTGCTTACGGAAGTTTCCTGCCCAGCGAAGAAGCCGCCGCCCTCGCCCCCTTGCAGCAGCAGGCCCGTCCGCTGGCGCGCAACGCGCTCTATCAACATTTGCGACGGATTCTGCAGCCGGACGTCGCCACCCTCAGTGAAGCGCAAGCGGATGCTTCGCCGTCCGCACGTCGGGGCAAGGTGCTGCTGGTCGAGGACAACCCGGTCAATCAACTGGTCGCCAAAGGCATGCTCGGCAAGCTTGGCTGCGATGTAGTGGTGGCGGGCCATGGCGCCGAGGCGCTGGACCAACTGGAGTTTGCCGATTTCGATCTGGTGTTGATGGACTGCAACATGCCGGTGATGGATGGCTATGAAGCCAGTCGACAGATTCGTCAGAGCGGGCGCTGGCCGAATCTGCCGATCGTCGCGCTGACCGCCAATGCGATGTCCGAGGAGCGCGAACGCTGCCGCGCCGCAGGCATGAGCGACTACCTGGCCAAACCGTTTCGTCGCGAAGAGCTGGCCGCGTTGCTGGATCAGTGGATGCCGACTACGCCAGCGTTTTGATCTGCCCGAGCAGGTGATCGAGACCGGCGCGTAAATCATTGAGCCGGTCGAGATCCACGCCGCTGTCGCACAGCAGGCGCGCCTTCAGCGGCCCGACCCGCTCGCGCAACGCCTGCCCGGCAGGCGTCAGGCTCAAATGCACTTCGCGTTCATCCCGCGCCGAGCGCCGCCGCTGCACCAGTTGCAACTGCTCCAGACGCTTGAGCAACGGCGTCAACGTGCCCGAGTCCAGCGCCAGACGTGCGCCCAAGGCTTTTACCGTCGGCTGCTCCGGTGCAGCGTCCTGCCATTCCCAGAGCACCAGCATCGCCAGGTACTGCGGGTAAGTCAGGCCCAATTGATCGAGCATCGGCTTGTAGGCGCGAATCACCGCCCGCGAGGCTGCGTAAAGCTTGAAGCACAACTGGCTGTCGAGCTTCAGCGAATCAACCGCCAGGCTCATTTCAGCAGAGCTTCGATCTCGCCGCTCAGATCCTGCGGCTTGGTCGTCGGGGCGAAACGCTTGACCACCTGGCCGTCCTTGCCGATGAGGAATTTGGTGAAGTTCCACTTGATGCCTTGCGAGCCAAGCAACCCAGGGGCGCGCTTCTTCAACTGCACGAACAGCGGGTGAGCATCGGCACCGTTGACATCGATCTTCTTGAACAGCGGGAAGCTGACGCCGAAATTCAGCTCGCAGAACTCACTGATGGCGCCCTCATTACCGGGTTCCTGTTTGCCGAACTGATTGCAGGGGAAACCCAATACCACCAGCCCCTGGTCCTTGTAGGTCTGCCAGAGTTCTTCGAGGCCTTTGTATTGCGGCGTGAAGCCACACTTGCTCGCCGTGTTGACCACCAGCACTGCTTTGCCGGCGAAATCGGCCAAGGTCTTTTGCTCACCCTTGATGGTGGCGCACGGGATATTCAGCAGGTTGTCGCTCATGGGACGGCTCCGCAATGGTCGGGAAAGCGTAAACATAACGAGCAATTGAATTGTGTGCAATCTAATTGCCGGATAAAAAGGCGACGCAATGTCGCCTGTTCTGTTTATTCGCGGGGCTTGAGATCCAGGCACACCGAGTTGATGCAATAACGCAGGCCGGTCGGTGGTGGGCCGTCCGGGAACACGTGCCCCAGATGCGCATCGCAGCGCGCGCATTTCACTTCGGTGCGGATCATGCCGTGACTGGTGTCGCGAATCTCAGTC
The DNA here is from genome assembly GCF_057291835.1 of Pseudomonas sp. 1L-B-1-E-C1. Classification (NCBI taxonomy): domain Bacteria; kingdom Pseudomonadati; phylum Pseudomonadota; class Gammaproteobacteria; order Pseudomonadales; family Pseudomonadaceae; genus Pseudomonas; species Pseudomonas sp. 1L-B-1-E-C1. The sequence continues at coordinate 82,365 of NZ_JBXAWN010000014.1, forward strand.
ATCGCGCTTTCGCCGATCGGCGCGTAAAAGCTTGGCCAGCCGCAACCCGAGTCGAACTTGGTCTTGGAGTCGAACAGCGGCTCGTCGCAGCAGACGCAGTGGTAGACACCGGCGGTTTTGGTGTCGTTGTATTTGCCGGAGAACGGGCGCTCGGTGGCACTCAGACGGCAGACGTTGTACTGCTCGGGGTCGAGCATGGCCTTCCACTCTTCCAGGGTTTTCTGCAACTTTTCCATCATCACACCTCTGCGGCTGAAAAAGCCCGATCTGTACCTTTTCCACGGATCGGGCGGCACGTATGATTGCGCCTCGTCACGCGCCAGTCTGGCAGCCAGACCGGGCGCATTCAAACGGATTCTGAGCGCATAAGCGTCAGACCTCCGCCTGTGCGAAGACGCAGCAATCCCAGTACGGTTGTCCATCCGCCGCCTGGATCGTTCATTTTCGGGATCACATCGCCATGCAGTTCAGCAAATCGAACAAGCTCGCCAACGTCTGCTACGACATTCGCGGCCCGGTGCTCAAGCACGCCAAACGACTGGAAGAGGAAGGCCAGCGCATCCTCAAGCTGAACATCGGCAACCCGGCGCCGTTTGGTTTCGAAGCGCCGGACGAAATCCTTCAGGACGTGATCCGCAACCTGCCGACCGCACAAGGCTACAGCGACTCCAAAGGCCTGTTCAGCGCGCGCAAGGCAGTGATGCAGTACTACCAGCAGAAGCAGGTCGAAGGTGTCGGCATCGAAGACATCTACCTGGGCAACGGCGTTTCCGAACTGATCGTGATGTCGCTGCAGGCGCTGCTCAACAACGGCGACGAAGTGCTGGTGCCAGCGCCGGACTATCCGCTGTGGACCGCTGCCGTCAGCCTCGCCGGTGGTAACGCGGTGCACTACCTGTGCGACGAAGGCGCTGACTGGTTCCCGGATCTGGCCGACATCAAGGCCAAAATCACCCCGAACACCAAAGCCATGGTGATCATCAACCCGAACAACCCGACCGGCGCGGTTTACTCGAAAGAAGTGTTGCTGGGCATGCTGGAAATCGCCCGCGCGCACAACCTGGTGGTGTTCTCCGACGAGATTTACGACAAGATTCTCTATGATGACGCCGTGCATATCTGCACCGCTTCGCTGGCGCCGGACCTGCTCTGCCTGACCTTCAACGGGCTGTCGAAATCCTACCGCGTGGCCGGCTTCCGCTCCGGCTGGATCGCCATCTCCGGGCCGAAACACAACGCGCAGAGCTACATCGAAGGCATCGACATGCTGGCCAACATGCGCCTGTGCGCCAACGTGCCGAGCCAGCACGCGATCCAGACGGCACTGGGCGGCTACCAGAGCATCAACGATCTGGTGCTGCCGCAGGGTCGCCTGCTGGAACAGCGCAACCGCACGTGGGAGCTGCTCAACGACATTCCCGGCGTCAGCTGCGTCAAGCCGATGGGCGCGCTGTATGCGTTCCCGAAAATCGACCCGAAGGTTTGCCCGATCCATAACGACGAGAAGTTCGTTCTCGACCTGCTGCTTTCCGAGAAACTGCTGGTGGTACAGGGCACGGCATTCAACTGGCCGTGGCCGGATCACTTCCGTGTAGTCACCCTGCCCCGCGTCGATGATCTGGAAATGGCCATCGGCCGCATCGGCAACTTCCTCAAGTCCTACCGCCAGTAATGGGCCAGCAGTGCGCAACGGATTGGCTGTTGCGCACTGTCTGATTCAGCAACACATCTTTGATCCGCGCCCTTGCAGCCCTTCTACACTTGCGATGCGAGCCGTGCAGACGTGTCTGACCTAATGGCGGCGGGACGAAAGGGTGTGTCATCCGTATCGGAATCAAGGGTGGGAATTTTCTTTTCCCTCAGGAAACTGCTGTAGGACACAGTTTGAAATAGTCACTCGGTTGAATACCCCGGTGCCGCACCTTATATACCCCGCAGTACGCTACGTCTTTAGCTTGAGGAGAGTTCTACAACCATGATGCGCATCCTGCTGTTTTTGGCCACTAACCTGGCGGTCGTGCTGATAGCCAGCATCACCCTGAGCCTGTTCGGCTTCAACGGGTTCATGGCGGCCAACGGGGTCGACCTTGACCTCAGTCAGCTGCTGGTTTTCTGTGCGGTCTTTGGTTTCGCCGGTTCGCTGTTTTCGCTGTTCATCTCCAAGTGGATGGCGAAGATGAGCACCGGTACGCAAATCATCAGCCAGCCACGCACCCGTCATGAGCAATGGCTGCTGCAAACGGTCGAGCAACTGTCCCGTGAAGCCGGAATCAAGATGCCTGAAGTCGGTATCTTCCCGGCCTACGAAGCGAACGCCTTTGCCACCGGCTGGAACAAGAACGACGCGCTGGTCGCCGTCAGCCAGGGCCTGCTCGAGCGTTTTTCGCCCGATGAAGTGAAAGCCGTACTGGCCCACGAAATCGGTCACGTCGCCAATGGTGACATGGTGACTCTGGCGCTGATCCAGGGCGTAGTGAACACCTTTGTGATGTTCTTCGCGCGGATCATCGGTAACTTCGTCGACAAGGTGATCTTCAAGAACGAAGAAGGCCAGGGCATCGCCTACTATGTGGCGACCATTTTCGCCGAACTGGTGTTGGGCATTCTCGCCAGCGCAATCGTCATGTGGTTCTCGCGCAAGCGCGAATTCCGTGCCGACGAAGCCGGCGCCCGCCTGGCCGGTACCAGCGCGATGATTGGCGCTCTGCAACGTCTGCGTGCCGAACAGGGCCTGCCGGTGCACATGCCCGACACCCTGAACGCCTTCGGCATCAACGGTGGCATCAAACAGGGCTTCGCCCGCATGTTCATGAGCCACCCGCCGCTGGAAGAGCGCATTGACGCATTGCGTCGTCGCGGTTGATTTGATCGCAATAAAAAGAAGGCCCGCAGTGATGCGGGCCTTTTTTGTGTCCGACAATTATGCGCTGGCAGTGCCGACCCTTTCGGAGCAGGCTCGCTCCCACCTTTGAAATGCATTCCCCTGTGGGAGCGAGCCTGCTCGCGAAGACGCCGGAACTGTTAACAAACAACTATCTGGAGGAAACCCGGTAAACCCGCTCCACCAGCCATTCAGCCCCAGCCTGCAGAAACTTCGGGCTTTCGGCCAAGACATCCCGCTCTTCCAGCCTCTCCAGTTGCCAAGCCTCGCCCAGCAACCGCTGCACCTCATCATCACTCACCGCAAACGGCGGCCCCGGGATCTGCGTCTGATCGTAATCCAGGGTGATCAGCAGCCCTTTCATCTCCCGCGCCAGCAACCGCTGCAGATGCCCCGTGTAGCGCTCGCGCATCGCCTCCGGCAAGGCAATCAACGCCGCGCGGTCGTACAGCGCAGCGCAATCTGCGACGTCCTCTGCCGTCAGTGCAAAAAAATCACCGCACCATAATTCGAACGCACCAGTGCGATAAACCTTGAATGCGCCCTGATCGCTGATCTGCGGCTGCAACTGATGTTCGCTGAAAAACTCCTCGACAGCCTTTTCCGACAGTTCAACCCCGAGCACCGAATGCCCCTGCCCGGCGAGCCAGAGCAGGTCCAGACTCTTGCCGCACAGCGGCACCAGCAAACGCGCTGACGGTGCAATTGCCAGATCCGGCCAGTAGCGCTGCAAATACGGGTTGGCCTCGGGCTGATGAAAGCCGATCTGGTTGGAATCCCATTTCTTGTACCAAAACTCAGGCTGCATGGCTCACTCCCGAAAAACCGATGAAAAACCGCAGAAGCTTATATTGGATTCAGATCGATGACCTGACTGATGATGGCTCATCTTAACGCTGAGGAGTCCGTCCATGTTGCCCAGCCTGTTTATCTCCCACGGTTCACCGATGCTGGCGCTGGAACCCGGTGCCAGCGGCCCGGCACTGGCGCGACTGGCTGCCGAACTGCCGCGCCCCAAAGCCATCGTCATCGTCTCGGCACATTGGGAAAGCCACGAGCTGCTGGTGGGCAGCCATCCGCACCCGGAGACCTGGCACGACTTCGGTGGTTTTCCGCGAGCGTTGTTCGAAGTGCAATATCCGGCGCCGGGCAATCCGCAACTGGCAGCCGAGGTGGCTGAGCTGCTGAACAACAATGACCTGCCGTCGCGCTTCGATCCGCAACGACCGTTCGATCATGGCGTCTGGGTGCCGTTGTCGCTGATGTATCCGCAGGCCGATATTCCGTTGGTGCAAGTCTCGTTGCCGAGTCGCGGCGGGCCGGCGTTGCAGACGCAGGTTGGCCGTGCGCTGGCGAGCCTGCGCGAACAGGGCATTCTGTTGATCGGCTCCGGCAGCATCACCCATAACCTGCGCGAGCTGGACTGGCATGCCGGGCCGGAAAGCGTTGAACCATGGGCGCGGGACTTCCGTGACTGGGTAATCGAAAGGCTCGCAGCCGACGATAAGGCGGCGCTGCACGATTATCGTCGGCAGGCGCCGAATGCCGTGCGCAGTCACCCGAGTGATGAGCATTTGTTGCCGTTGTATTTTGCGCGCGGTGCCGGCGGGGATTTCAGCGTGGCGCACCAGGGCTTTACGATGGGCGCGCTGGGTATGGATGTTTATCGTTTCGGTTAACAGCAACAAATCGCAGCCTTCGGCAGCTCCTAAGGTGGATCACATTCCAAAATGCAGGAGCTGCCGAAGGCTGCGATCTTTTGATCTTGAGAGCAGGCAAAAAAAATCCCTGAACCAGTCGGGGATTTTTTATTTGCGATCAATCAGCCCAAGGGCGGATCAATCTTCGCGGTAGCGACGCAGCTTGAGCTGCTTACCGGCCACGCGAGTGTCCTTCAGTTTGGTCAGGAGCTTTTCCAGACCTTCTTCCGGCAGCTCGACGAGGCTGAAGCTGTCACGCACCTGGATGCGACCGATCGCTTCACGGGCCAGACCGCCTTCGTTGAGGATGGCGCCCAGCAGGTTTTTCGCAGCGATACCGTCACGCGCGCCCAGCGCGGTACGGCAGCGAGCACGGCCTTCGCCCAAAGGCATTGGCGCGCGACGCTCGCGGTCACCACGGTCCGGACGATCACCGGTGCGCTCAGGACGGTCGCCACGCGGTGCGTTGTTCGGCACCAGTGGACGTTCCTTCTCGATCGCCGCCAGGTTCAGCGCTTGACCGTTGGTAGCCTTGCGCAGCAGTGCAGCGGCCAGTGCACGCGGGGTGCAACCGATGTCGGCGGTCAGGCGATCGAGCAGTTCACCGTGAGTCGATTCGGCATCAGCAACCAGCGGCGACAGGCTGTTGGTCAGTTTCTTGATGCGGGCATCGAGCACAGCCTGAGCGTCCGGCAGGCGGACTTCAGCAACTTTCTGACCGGTCACACGCTCGATCACTTGCAGCATGCGGCGCTCACGTGGAGTCACCAGCAGCAGCGCACGACCTTCGCGACCAGCACGACCGGTACGGCCGATACGGTGCACGTAGGACTCCGGGTCGTACGGCATGTCAACGTTGAACACGTGAGTGATGCGCGGAACGTCCAGACCACGGGCAGCAACGTCGGTTGCGACAACGATGTCCAGACGGCCATCTTTCAGCGAGTCGATAACACGCTCACGCTGGTTCTGGGCGATATCACCGTTCAGCGCCGCGGCTTTGTAGCCTTTGGCGTCGAGGGCGCTGGCCAGGTCCAGGGTGGCCTGTTTGGTGCGCACGAACATGATCAGGGCGTCGAAGTCTTCGACTTCCAGCAGGCTGAGCACGGCCGAGGTTTTCTGGTCAGCGTGAACCAACAGGTGAGCCTGTTCGATCGCGGTAACAGTCTGGGTCTTGGTCTGGATCTTGACGTGTTGCGGATCGCGCAGGTGGCGTTCGGCAATGGCGCGGATCGACTGCGGCAGGGTCGCCGAGAACAAAACGGTCTGACGGGTCGCTGGCAGAGCCTTGAAGATGACTTCCAGGTCATCCATGAAGCCCAGCTTCAACATTTCGTCAGCTTCGTCGAGAACCAGATGGTTCACGGTCGACAGGACTTTCTCGTCGCGACGCAGGTGGTCGCACAGACGACCCGGAGTGGCGACAACGATCTGTGCGCCATTACGGATTGCCTTGAGTTGCGGGCCCATCGGCGCGCCGCCGTAAACGGCCACGACGGTAACGCCTGGCATTTGCTTGGCGTAGGTTTCAAAAGCGGTTGCTACTTGCAGCGCCAACTCTCGGGTTGGCGCAAGGATCAGGGCTTGCGGTTCGCGCTTGGCAGGATCGATGCGGTGCAGAATAGGCAGTGCGAACGCGGCGGTTTTACCGGTACCGGTTTGCGCCTGGCCAATCATGTCCTGGCCGGCCATGATGATCGGGATCGATTGCTGCTGAATCGCCGAAGGCTCTTCGTAGCCAGTCGCTGCGACGGCTGCAAGAATATTCGGGTTGAGATTAAAAGCGGCGAATCCGCCGGTTTCCTGGGTCATGGGTCTGCCTCTAAGTGCATCCGCAAAGACCCATGCTCCAAAGCTGCGCATGCCGTGTTGAGACTCAAGAGTCGCCCTGGCAGCTTTGTCGGCGGGGATTTGCGAAAACGAATGAATGAAGATGAATCGTCAAGGAAGAGCCCGCAATGCGGACGTGCAGCCGAAGCGGACTTCGGGAAATGCGCTACCTAAACGCGGCCCGGTTAAAGGCCGGCGCGCACTATACCGGATTTCGCCCGAAAAGGGAGCTTTTTTTAACGACACAATCCGCGTGTCACCGCCGTGCAACGGGGTTTTGCGGATAATCGCGCCACGGTCTATTTTGCAAGGGCCCGGCCCTGCGGGCGATGCCGCTAAAACGATTCACCGAGCTGCGGCAAAGCGCCGCGCCTTTGCCCTTCCCGCTTGAGGATTTCGCCATGAACCAGCCCTGCGCCGGCCGCGTCAGCCGAGAACGTCGTGGTCACCTGCACCTCATCGGCCTCGATCGGGCGGCCAAGCGCAACGCCTTCGACCTCGACCTGCTCAACGACCTGAGCCTGGCCTACGGCGAGTTCGAAGCCGACCGCGAAGCGCGGGTCGCCGTGGTGTTCGGCCATGGCGAACACTTCACCGCCGGGCTCGATCTGGTCAATGCCAGCGCAGCCCTGGCCGAAGGCTGGCAGGTGCCGCCCGGCGGTTGCGATCCCTGGGGTGTTTTCGTCGGGCCCCGGGTGAGCAAACCGGTGATCGTCGCCGCGCAAGGTTACTGCCTGACCATTGGCATCGAGTTGATGCTGGCGGCAGACATCAACCTGTGCGCGAGCAATACCCGCTTCGCGCAGATGGAAGTGCAGCGTGGGATCTTTCCTTTTGGCGGCGCGACTTTGCGTTTTCAGCAAATCGCCGGCTGGGGCAATGCGATGCGCTGGTTGCTCACCGGCGATGAGTTTGATGCCCACGATGCGTTGCGTTTGGGCCTGGTGCAGGAGGTGATGGCCAGTGAAGACCTGATGCCCCGGGCGATCGAGCTGGCCGAGCGGATTGCCCGGCAGGCACCGCTGGGTGTGCAGGCGACATTGCTGTCGGCGCGACAGGCTCGGTATGAAGGTGAGACGGCGGCGGCGCAGGCGTTACCGGCACTGGTGAAGAAATTGCTCGCCACTGAGGATGCCAGGGAGGGGGTGCGGTCGCTGGTGGAGCGGCGGCCAGGGATCTTCAAAGGCATCTGATGAGTGCCCCCCTGTAGGAGCTGCCGAAGGCTGCGATCTTTTGATTTTGATCTTCAAAAAATCAAGATCAAAAGATCGCAGCCTTCGGCAGCTCCTACAGTTGACCGAGTCGCCACTCAGGTGGCCGGGCGAATGCTGTTGATCAACGACTGCAACGAATACCCCAGCTGCGGCGCCAGCGCTTCGGCCCGTTGGGTCAGCGCCTGCATGTCCAGTGCCTGATCGAGATCCGCCGGGACGATCAGAATCACGTTGCCCTCCTTCACCGGCAATTCCCAGTAGTGCCGGTGATAGAGCCCGCGCAACAACGCCGCTCCCAGCGGTTTGCCGTCATCGGTGGCCCACTGGTTGATCACCAGCCAGCCGCCCGGATTCAGGCGCTTCTGACAATCGCCGAGAAAACTCCAGGCCAGATGCCCTACACCCGGGCCGACATCGGTGTACAGGTCGACGAAAATCAGATCCGCCGGCTCGGCAGTCGGCAGCAATTCCAGCGCATCGCCGACGCGGATGTACAAACGCGGATCGTCATCCAGGCCCAAATATTCGATGGCCAGACGCGGGACGTCCGGGCGCAGTTCGATGGCTTCGACGTCTTCCAGCGGCAGGAATTTGAGACAGGCTTGGGTCAGCGTACCGGCACCGAGCCCGAGAAACAGCGCGCTCTCCGGCTGCTCATGGCACAACGCACCGATCAGCATCGCGCGGGTGTAATCATATTCGAGCCAGCTCGGGTCGGCGGTGAACACGCAGCTCTGCTCGATCGCATCGCCGAACTCGAGAAAGCGGTAATCGGCCACTTCCAGCACGCGAATCACGCCGAACTCATCCTGTACTTCGGCGAGCAGATGCTCGACGCGCTCCTCAGTCATTTCGTCTCCTGATGGTCACCGGGCGCGGTGACGCGATGGCGCCGCTGTGGCACCGTGGCAAAGCAGCGATTGTCGGCGATGGGGCGGGAACAGGTCACGCACTAATTGCTGCTAACATGGCGCTCCCCTGCGTATGAACTTCGAGACCATGATGAGCCAACCGTGGAGCCCTGACAGCTGGCGCGCCCTGCCGATCCAGCAACAACCGCAATACCCCGACGCCGCGCACCTGCGCCAGGTCGAGCAGACACTGGCCAGCTATCCGCCGCTGGTGTTCGCCGGCGAAGCGCGCGAGCTGCGCCGTCAGTTCGCCGAAGTCACCCAGGGCCGGGCGTTTCTGTTGCAGGGCGGCGATTGCGCGGAAAGCTTTGCCGAATTCTCCGCAGCGAAGATCCGCGACACCTTTAAAGTGTTGCTGCAAATGGCAATCGTCATGACCTTTGCCGCCGGTTGCCCAGTGGTCAAGGTCGGACGCATGGCCGGCCAGTTCGCCAAGCCGCGTTCGGCCAACGACGAAACCATCGGCGGCGTGACCCTGCCGGCCTATCGTGGCGACATCGTCAACGGCATCGGCTTCGATGAAAAGAGCCGCGTACCGGACCCGGAACGCCTGCTGCAGTCCTACCATCAGTCCACGGCGACCCTGAACCTGTTGCGCGCTTTCGCTCAGGGCGGGTTTGCCGACCTGCATCAAGTGCACAAGTGGAATCTGGATTTCATCGCCAATTCGGCGCTGGCCGAGAAGTACAGCCACCTTGCCGACCGCATCGATGAAACCCTGGCATTCATGCGCGCCTGCGGCATGGACAGCTCGCCGCAACTGCGCGAAACCAGTTTCTTCACCGCCCACGAAGCGTTGCTGCTGAACTACGAAGAAGCCTTCGTGCGCCGCGACAGCCTGACCAACGATTACTACGATTGCTCGGCGCACATGCTGTGGATCGGCGACCGCACCCGTCAGCTCGACGGCGCGCATGTCGAATTCCTGCGCGGGGTGAACAACCCGATCGGCGTCAAGGTCGGCCCGAGCATGAACCCCGATGACCTGATCCGCCTGATCGACGTGCTCAACCCGGACAATGATCCGGGCCGTCTGAACCTGATCGCGCGGATGGGCGCGAACAAGGTCGGCGATCATCTGCCGGCATTGATCCGCGCGGTGCAGCGCGAAGGCAAGCACGTGCTGTGGAGCTCCGACCCGATGCACGGCAACACCATCAAGGCCAGCAGCGGCTACAAGACCCGCGACTTTGCGCAGATCCTTGGCGAGGTGAAGCAGTTCTTCCAGGTGCACGAAGCGGAAGGCAGTTATGCCGGTGGCATCCATATCGAGATGACCGGGCAGAACGTCACCGAGTGCATTGGCGGTGCGCGGCCGATTACCGAGGATGGGTTGTCCGATCGTTATCACACCCATTGTGATCCACGGATGAATGCCGATCAGTCGCTGGAGTTGGCGTTTTTGATTGCCGAGACGTTGAAGCAAGTCCGACGCTAGACCGGCCCCGTGTAGGAGCTGCCGAAGGCTGCGATCTTTTGATCTTGATCTTCAAAACAAGAGCAAAAGATCGCAGCCTTCGGCAGCTCCTACAGGGAGCCGGTGCCATCCAGTTGCGCCAATGCCAGCCTGAGCCGAGCCGCACTCTCGCGCTGACAATTCAACTGCACCCGCGCCAGCCCCAGCCACTGCGCCATCCGCCGCAGATTCAGCGCCAGCCCCAGCATCCCCTCCTCGTCCAGCCCCGGCTCTTCCTCGTGAACCGCATGCACCGCCAATTGCCCCGCCGCCCGTTCGGCACGCAGATCAATCCGTGCGGCGATCCGTTCGTTGTGCAAAAACGGCAGCACGTAATAGCCATAGACCCGCTTGGGTTGCGGTGTGTAAATCTCCAGGCGATAGCGAAAATCGAATAAGCGCTCGGTGCGGCTGCGTTCCCAGATCAATGAGTCGAACGGCGACAACAGCGCACTGGCAACGACTTTTCGCGGCACTTTGGGCTCCGGCAGGCAATAGGCGATCTGCCGCCAATCGCCCACTTCGCACAGCTGCAATTGCCCCGCCTCGACCAGTTCAGCCAGACGCGGCCGCGCATCCGTAGGATTCAGGCGGAAATAATCGCGCAGGTCTTTTTCCGTACCGACGCCCAATGCCTGCGCCGCGTGCAACAGCAGACTGCGTTGCGCTTCAGTCTCATCCGGCAGCGGCTGCTGCAGGACCGCTGCCGGAAGGACCCGCTCGGGTAGATCGTACAAACGCTCGAAACCGCGGCGCCCCGCCACCGTCACCTCGCCAGCGGCGAACAGCCATTCCAGCGCGTGTTTCTCGGCACTCCAGTCCCACCAGGGTCCTGCTTTGTCCTCCCGGGTCGACAAACTGCCGGCGCCCAGTGCGCCCCGCTCTTCAACCGAGGCCAGCACGCGGCGAATGGTGTCCTGTTGTTCGCGACCAAACTTTGCCAGTTGCTGATAGATGTCCTCGCCACGTTTGGCTCGCTGCATACGCCAGTTCAGCAACGGATACATCGTCAGCGGCAGCAGCGACGCTTCGTGGCCCCAATATTCGAACAGCGTGCGCCGACGCCCGGAACTCCAGGCAGCCTGGTCGAGCAAATCAAAGGAATAGGAACCCAGGCGGGAAAACAGCGGCAGGTAGTGCGAGCGCACCACGGCATTGACGGAATCGATTTGCAGCAGGCCCAGCCGTTCGATCAGCCGGTTGAGGTGGCTGGCGTTGACGGTCGGCGGCTGGCGCCCATTGAACCCTTGGGCAGCCAGCGCCAGACGTCGCGCCTGTTTGAGGGAAAAGGACACTGTCGCGGGCATTGATTCCTCCATGTCTGCTCGCAACCTACCTCACCTGAAAGGGGTTTGTGTAGCGATAGCCTCATCATTTATGCATCGGGTCGTCCCAGAACGGCCGCACGGTTTCGTGTTCGACATCGGCGCGGCTGATGCCGATGTCCTTCAACGCTTCGTCGCTCAGACCAGCGAGCAATTCCCGTTCACGGTGCAGCTCATACCAACGGCTGAACTTGTGCAGCAGATCGGACACGATATGGCCGTGGCCAGACTGCTGTTGTTCACTCACATACTCTCTTTGACCTTTCATCGTCTTGCCTCCTTTTGTGGATGGCTCAAGTCTCGCGCCAGCGCTAAGATCAATCCAACGAATGTTTCTGATGGCATGCATCACGGAGATTCATCAATTGTCCGCGTACCCCAGTATCGACACCGATGTCCTGCGCACCTTCGTCGCGATTGCCGATCAGGGCGGTTTCACCCGTGCCGGCGAAATGGTCAACCGCACCCAGTCGGCGGTGAGCATGCAGATGAAACGCCTGGAAGAAGACGTGTTGCAGCGCCAGCTGTTCGAACGCGATGGTCGCCAGGTGCGACTGACGGCTGAAGGCCAGGTGCTGCTCGGTTACGCGCGGCGCATCCTCAAACTGCACAGCGAGGTGTTCAACACCCTGCGCGAGCCACACATGGTCGGCACTGTGCGCATCGGCACACCGGATGATTATGTGATGCGGTTTCTGCCGGGGATTCTGTCGCGATTTGCGCAGTTCTATCCGCTGATCCAGATCGAGGTGCATTGCGAGTCGAGCAAGCAGTTGCTGCAACGCACCGATCTGGATTTGTCGATCGTCACCCGCGAGCCGGGCAACGAGATCGGCCAGTTGCTGCGCAAGGAGCGCTTTGTCTGGGCCGAGGCGCAGAATTTCAGCGCCCACGAACAGACGCCGCTGCCCCTGGCGATGTTCAACAGTGATTGTTTCTGCCGCTTGTGGGCGTGCAATGCGCTGGATGCGATGGGCCGCGATTACCGCATCGCCTACAACAGCAGCAGCCTGTCGGCGCTGATGGCCGTGGTCAGCGCGGGTCTGGCGATCACCGCGCAGCTGGAAAGCCTGATCACCCCGGACATGCGCATCCTCGGCGCCGCCGAAGACCTGCCGCTGTTGCCCGAGGCAAGCATCATGCTGATCCGCAACCTGAACAACCCGTCGCCGATCACCGAGTGCCTGGCCGAGCACATCGTCGAAGGTTTCAAACTTTAAACGCGAGCATCACCGCACACAGCACCAGGAATCCGCAGAACAGCCCGCGTAGAAGCTTTTCCGGCATGGCGTGGGCCACTTTCACGCCCCAACTGATGCTGAGCAGACCACCGACCGCCAGAGGCAAACCGATCATCCAGTCGACCTCATGGTGCACGGCGTAGGTCACCAGCGTCACGCCGGTGCTCGGCAAAGCCAGCGCCAGCGACAGACCTTGAGCGACCACTTGCGTGGTGCCGAACAGGCTGGTCAGCACCGGCGTCGCGACCACCGCGCCGCCCACGCCGAACAAGCCGCCCATGGTTCCTGACGCCGCGCCAAGCACGCCCAGCCACGGCCATGAATAGCGCATTTCGGCAGTCGGCGCAGGGCGCGGACCGAACATTTTCAACAGGTTGTAGGCCGACAGCGCCACCAGAAACGCGACAAATCCAATACGCATGGTTTGTGCATCAATACCCACCGCCCAGATCGAACCGAGCCAGGCGAAGCAGAAGCCTATCACTGCCAGCGGCAGCGCATGGCGCAATTCGATGCGGTTGCGCTGATGATAACGCCACAGCGCCAGCATCACGTTCGGCACCACCATCACCAGCGCCGTGCCTTGGGCGATCTGCTGATCAAGCCCAAACCACACGCCAAGCAGCGGAATCGCGATCAAACCGCCGCCAATGCCAAAGATCCCGCCCAATGTGCCAAGGGCGGCGCCAAACAGCAGGTACAACAGAAAATCCATCACAAGCGTAATCCTCTAACGACAGGCGGCCAATGCTACGCACTCGCGCCTAGCGGGGAAACGCACAGCAACGCACAATGGCTGTGCCGATTTTGCATAAACGTGGTTTTCCATGAATCCCAATCAACTGACTGATCAGCTCGGTTTGTTTCTCGATGTGCTGGAGAGTGGCAGCTTTTCTGCTGCGTCGCGCCGTCATCCACTGACGCCTTCCGCCGTGGCCCGGCGCATCGACAGCCTGGAAAGTGCCGTCGGCAGTCAGCTGTTCGTGCGCAGCACCCATGCCGTGCTGCCGACTTCGGCCGGGCTGGCCTTTGCCGAACGGGCGCGGCGGATCATCGCCGAATTGCAGTTGGCCCGCGCCGAGGCCGTGTCGTTGAGCAGCGCGCCGGAAGGCTTGATCCGCATCGATGCGCCAGCGGCATTCGGACGGCGGCATCTGGCGCCGGTGATCGCCGACTTTCTCCTGCTGTACCCGGGACTCGATGTGCAGATGCATCTGATCGACAGCTTCATCGACATGGCCGGCACCAGTCTGGGCAAGGTCGATCTGGTGTTGCGTACCGGGCAGTTGGCTGACTCGCGCCTGGTCGCTACTCCACTGGCAAGCATGGTCCGCGTGGCCTGTGCCAGTCCTGACTATCTCAAACAGCGCGGCGTGCCCAGTCATCCTGCGCAGTTGAGCGAACACGACGGCCTCGACTGGGAAGGCCTCGCTCCGCCCTTTGCCTGGAAATTCGACGTGGACGGGCAGTTGCAATTGCACCGGCCATCGCGCGTGCGCCTGAGCGCCAACAACGCCGAAGCCTTGGCGTGTGGCGCGGCGGCGGGTCTGGGCGTCGCACACCTGCCGACCTGGCTGGCCAGTGAATACCTGCTGCGGGGCGAGCTGGTGCCGCTGTTCTGCGAAAACGGCCTGCCGCCACCGGAGTCCACCGGCATTTATGCGCTGCGCATGGAACAGCAGATTCATTCGCGCAGTCGTTTATTGCTGGAATATCTGAAAACCCGCTTCAGTCCGGTGCCGCCATGGGATCTGGCACTGCAACGGCAATTCGCCCGGCACTGACGCCGGGCATATTTATCTGGCGCCTTAAAGATTCGAGCGCTAGATTAAAAAACGATCAACGATCAAGGCTTTGACAATGACTTCCCAACGCGACAACTGCGACGACCTGCTGCTCGACAATCAGGCGTGCTTCGCCCTTCACTCGACTTCGCTGATGATGACCAAGGTCTACAAGCCGCTATTGCAGGCGCTGGGCCTGACCTATCCGCAGTATCTGGCGATGATGGTGTTGTGGGAGAAGGATGGTTTGACTGTCGGAGAGATCAGCGCACGCCTGCTGACCGATCCGGGATCGCTGACGCCATTGCTCAAGCGTCTTGAAGGCGAAGGCCTGCTCAGCCGCACCCGCAGTCGTGAAGATGAACGTGTGGTGATTGTCGAACTGACCGCAGCAGGCCGCGCCTTGCGCGACAAGGCGCAGACCGTGCCGCAGTGCATTCTCGGCGCCAGTGGTTTCACCCTTGAGCGTTTGCAGAAGTTGCAGGCCGAGTTGCAAGCGCTGCGCGGACATCTGCAAGACAGCCTCAATTAAGCCAAGCCACATTTCCCTGTGGGAGCGAGCCTGCTCGCGAAAGCGGTGCATCAGACGAAGCGGGTGTCGCCTGACAGGACGCGTTCGCGAGCAGGCTCGCTCCCACAGTGATTTCAGCGCCAACAAAAATATTTTTCCCGCCTGAATTCCCTCGCCAAGCGCTCTAGACCAAGCCTTACGCGCCCCTACCACGCTATGCCCTTGAGCAAAGCGCACCATTTTCCGAAAATTTATCTTGCGCGCCAAACATTAGCGCTATACATTCTCTTCACACCTACTTAGCGCGCAAACAATTAGCGCACAACAACACAACCAATGAGGCTCACACCATGCAAACTCTCTACACCGCAATCGCAACTTCCACTGGCGGCCGTGACGGTCGTGCGATCTCCAGCGACAACGTCCTCGACGTCAAACTGGCCACCCCGAAAGAACTCGGCGGTGCTGGCGGCGCGGCGACCAATCCCGAGCAACTGTTCGCTGCTGGTTACTCGGCCTGCTTCATCGGCGCGCTGAAATTCGTCGCCAGCCAGACCAAGCGCAAGATTCCTGACGACGCATCGATCACCGCTCACGTCGGCATCGGCCAGATCCCTGGCGGTTTCGGTCTGGACATCGATTTGCACATCAGCCTGCCGGGGCTGGAACAAGCCGACGCGCAGTCGCTGGTCGACGCTGCTCACCAGGTCTGCCCGTACTCCAATGCCACCCGTGGCAACGTCGATGTCCGTCTGCACGTGACCGTGTAATCACTCAAGTCCCCGGCCCGAACAAGGAAAATTGAACATGAACACTTTCAGCAAAGTCTTGACCGGTACCCTTCTCGCCCTGTCGGTGCACAGCGCTTTCGCCGGTGAT
Organism: Pseudomonas sp. 1L-B-1-E-C1; assembly: GCF_057291835.1. Taxonomy (NCBI): domain Bacteria; kingdom Pseudomonadati; phylum Pseudomonadota; class Gammaproteobacteria; order Pseudomonadales; family Pseudomonadaceae; genus Pseudomonas; species Pseudomonas sp. 1L-B-1-E-C1. The sequence goes on from NZ_JBXAWN010000014.1 coordinate 98,097, forward strand.
GTCGAACACAACACCCAGGCATTCCTCGATGCGCTGAATGCCGGCAGCGGCAAACCGATCGAGCAGCTGTCGCCCAAGGATGCCCGTGCCGTGCTGGTCGGCGCGCAGTCCGGGGTCAAGTTGACGTTGCCCAAAGCCGATGTCAGCGAGAAGACCGTGCAGGTCGATGGCCAACCGTTGAGCCTGACCATCGTCCGGCCAGCCGGGGTCAAGGGTGAACTGCCGGTGTTCATGTTCTTCCACGGCGGCGGCTGGGTGCTGGGGGACTTCCCGACTCACGAACGCCTGGTGCGCGATCTGGTGGTCGGTTCGGGGGCGGCGGCGGTATTCGTCAACTACACCCCTTCGCCGGAAGCGCATTACCCGGTGGCGATCAATCAGGCCTACGCCGCGACCAAATGGGTGGCGGAACACGGTAAAGAGATCAATGTCGACGGCAAGCGCCTGGCCGTGGCCGGCAACAGCGTCGGCGGCAACATGGCCGCAGTGGTTGCGCTGATGGCCAAGGACAAGGGCACCCCGGCGATCAAATTCCAGGTGCTGCTGTGGCCGGTCACCGACGCCAACTTCGACACCGGTTCGTATAACCAGTACGCCGAAGGGCACTTCCTCACTCGCAACATGATGAAGTGGTTCTGGGACAACTACACCACCGACGCCAAACAGCGCAACGAGATCTACGCCTCACCGCTGCGCGCCACCACCGCGCAGCTCAAAGGCCTGCCACCTGCACTGGTGCAGACGGCCAGCGCCGATGTACTGCGCGATGAAGGCGAAGCCTATGCGCGCAAACTCGACGAGGCCGGAGTGCCGGTTACGTCGGTGCGGTACAACGGCATGATCCACGATTACGGTTTGCTCAACGTGGTCAGCCAGGTTCCAGCGGTGCGCTCGGCGATGTTGCAGGCGTCTGAAGAACTGAAGCAACACTTGAAATAAACACAGTCCCATTGTGGGAGCGAGCTTGCTCGCGAAGGCGTCCTGTCAGACAACATGCCGTTGAATGACACACCGCTTTCGCGAGCAAGCTCGCTCCCACAGGGTTCCGAGTGTTTCTAACAGGCACAAAAAAACCCGACGCAATGGTCGGGTTTTTTCTTTGCGCAAAAAGCTGTGCTTATTTCGCACGGCCTTTGTAGGAACCGCCTTCGCGGGTATCGATCTCGATCATGTCGCCGATTTCGATGAAGTCGGCAACCGACAGTTCGGTACCGTTCTTCAGTTTGGCAGGCTTCATCACCTTGCCGGAAGTGTCACCGCGAGCGGAGCCTTCGGTGTAGTCAACCTGACGCACGATGGTGGTCGGCAGCTCTACGGAAACCAGACGCTCTTCGAAGAACACCGCTTCGCAAACGTCTGTCATGCCTTCTTCAACGAAAGGCAGAACGCTTTCGATGTCTTCGGCGTTCAGCTCGTACATGGTGTAGTCAGTGGTGTCCATGAACGTGTAGGTGTCACCGCTGATGAACGACAGGGTGGCTTCTTTACGATCCAGGATCACGTCGTCCAGTTTGTCGTCCGCACCGTAAACGGTTTCGGTCTTGTAACCGGTCAGCAGGTTCTTCAGCTTGGTCTTCATGATCGCGCTGTTACGGCCCGACTTGGTGAATTCAGCTTTCTGAACCAGCCAAGGATCGTTGTCGATACGGATCACGGTACCGGGTTTGAGTTCTTTACCAGTTTTCATTGCGGATATCCGAATTTGGATGGGATTTACAAAAATCTAGGCCGCGTATCATATCCAATTTACATAAAACTGTACCAGCGCCGTGGCAAGATCCGCCTGCAAGGCCTGTTCCAGACACCATGCCTCGGCATTTTCCTCGAGTTCAGACCAATGATTTCGCGCCGCCAGCCAGTGCTCGCCGATCGGTTGGCCGGCGCTCCAGGCGCGCCACAGACCGTTCATCGCCTGCGCAGCAGCAGGCGAAAGGCCTTGGGTGTAGAGATCGAGAAACGCATCGAGCTTGTCCAGATGGATGTCGTCGTCCTGCTGGTAGATGTGCCAGAGCATCGGCCGCCCCGCCCATTGCGCCCGCACGAATGAGTCTTCACCGCGCACCGCGTTGAAATCGCAGCACCAAAGCAGATGATCGTATTGGTCCTGACGGACGAATGGCAGCACTTGCACGGTCAGCGACTCGCACATATGAATCGCGCCGACCGTCAGGGTTTCCACATCCAGCCAGCGCGCCACATCGCCGAGAATTCGCCCTTCCGGCACCAGCAGGTGAGTCGGCTGTGCATCGGCGGCCAGCACATCCAGCCAACTGGCCAACCCGGGGTTTTCATAAGCAAACAGCGAAATCAGTTGCGCGTCGGGCGCGGGATCGATGCCCAGGCCTTGCAGGAATTGTCGCTGCGCCGGTCGATCCTGCTGAAACTGCCGACGCTGTTCGAGCAATCCGTGCTCACGCAGCAAGCCTCCGGTGCCCGGCTTGAAACCTGGAAAGAAGAAGAACTTCTGCACCGATTTGTATTTCACCGACGGCAAGCCGTGGCAACCGGTGACCCAGTCTTCGGCGCTGAGATAATCGAGGTTGAGCCACAAGGGCGGCGTTTCCCGGGCGGCCATGCTGTCCATGTAATCAGTGGGCAGCTGACAGGCGAAGGCTGCGATGACTACGTCGGCAGCGTCCGCATGCGGCCACTCGCTCGGCCACTGTCGCACGTCGACGCCCTGCTGCCACTGCTGCGCAAGATCGATATCGATCTCTGGGCAGATACGCTCGAAGGCGCGCAGATCATCCACCCACAGGCGCACCGGCAACGCCTGTTCGGCCACCAATTGCCGGGCCAGGCGCCAGGTCACACCGATGTCGCCGAAGTTATCGACCACGGTGCAGAAAATATCCCAGCGGGGTTTCGCTTCAGCCATGCCGTTCTCCCGTTGGCAAAAAACCTCGATTGTCCGCATAAATGCGCTCGCGCAGAAGAGCCGACGGCGATTAATCTTCGTGCGACAATCGCCAATCGCCAATCGCCTGCAACCAGCCGCCAGGAGGCCGCCATGCCCTACCGTCCGAATCCGCGTCGTCCCTTGCCTGTTCAGCTTAGCGCGCTGCAGCTGACCGGCAGCATTGCGCTGGGCCTGTGGCTGGGGTTCCTGGCGATTGCGCTGACCTGCTGGCTGCTCTCGCGTCTGTTTTTTGCCGAGCAATTGGCCCCGGTCGCGCAAGCGGTGCAGCAGCGCGTCAATCCACCAGCAGCCGTCGAGCCACAACCGGAGGTTGCGCCGCCGCCAACGCCGATGTTCCAACAGTACGAAGAAAACCTGCGCAAGAATGAACAGCAGGCCCGACTGGATCAAGCGCGCGCCAATTCGCGCAATGCCTCCAATCCGAAATGCCAGTTCTGGCTGCAGCAGGACCAGACCGCGCCGACCGAAAAGAGCCGCGCCAACGTTTTGCAATTCTGCGATTGATCATGAACAAACACAGCGTCCACCAATTGATCCTAGACAAGCTGCGCATCGACCTCGACATTGCCGAGCGCGCCGCGCAAACCGCTTACGAAACCGCGACCCACGAAGAAAACATCGCCGAAAACAAATACGACACGCTAGGGCTGGAGGCGTCGTATCTGGCGGCCGGTCAGGCGAAACGGGTTGAGGAGATCCGTCAGTCACTGGCGCTGTGCCAGAACCTGACGTTGCGTGCCTACGATGAAAATCGCGGCATCGAAGTCGGCGCTCTGCTCGGTCTGGAAGACGAAAGGGGTCGCGAGCAATGGCTGTTTCTGGCGCCGGATGCGGCGGGGCTGAAAGTCGATGTGGTGGGTCAGCCGGTTACCGTCATCACCCCGCGCTCGCCACTGGGCAAAAGCCTGCTGGGCAAGTTCGAGGGCGATGAGGTGGAGATTCTGGTGGCGGGCACCCGGCAACAGTTCGCTGTCACCGAGGTGCTTTGAAGTAGGGACTTAGTGAACGGGCAGTTCGACGCCGTCGAACAGCTCTTCGAGCTCTTGCTTGTTGTGGCACTGAATGGCCTTGGCCATGACTTCGCGGGTCAGGTGCGGGGCGAACTTCTCGATGAAGTCGCACATGAAGCCACGCAGGAACGTGCCACGACGGAAACCGATCTTGGTGATGCTCGACTCGAACAACTCGCTGGCATCCAGCACCACCAGGTCGTTATCGAGTTTGGTATCGACGGCCATTTTCGCGACGATGCCCACGCCCAGACCCAGGCGCACGTAGGTCTTGATCACGTCGGCGTCAGCAGCGGTGAATACCACTTTCGGGGTCAGGCCACGATGGCTGAAGGCTTCGTCGAGTTTGGAGCGGCCGGTGAAACCGAACACGTAAGTAACGATCGGGTATTCGGCCAGCGCTTCGAGGGTCAGCTTCGGCAGCTTGGTCAGCGGGTGGCCGTGGGGTACGACCACGCAGCGGTTCCAGCGGTAGCACGGCATCATCACCAGGTCGCCGAACAGCTCCAGCGCTTCAGTTGCAATGGCGAAATCGACGGTGCCGTCAGCGGCCATTTCGGCGATCTGCATCGGCGAGCCCTGATGCATGTGCAGAGCCACGTCCGGGTATTGCTTGATGAAATTGCTGATCACCGGCGGCAGCGCATAACGCGCCTGGGTGTGAGTTGTGGCGATCGACAGGGTGCCCTTTTTCTCGTTGGAGAATTCCTGAGCGATCTGCTTGATGCTCTCGACCTTGCGCAGAATCTCGCCGGCGGTGGTGATGATGCGCTCGCCGGCCGGGGTTACGCGGGTCAGGTGCTTGCCGCTGCGGGCGAAGACTTCGACGCCCAGTTCGTCTTCCAGCAGGCGGATCTGCTTACTGATGCCCGGCTGCGAGGTGTACAGGCTTTGGGCGGTAGCGGAAACGTTGAGGTCGTGGTGCGCCACTTCCCAGATGTAGCGCAGTTGTTGAAGCTTCATATCAATCCCTCAAAGCAGGTAGACGCCACGGGCATCAGCGACGGTATATAACTATATTAATGGTTTGAAGAATAAATCTAGAACTTTTTATCAAAACGCCATTATTCCTGCTTCAACGATCTTCCCGCCGCCGGCGCTCCATCAGGGGCACCAGATACACCGGCACCTTGGCCAGCTGCAGAACCCGCGCCGCCGTGCGCCCCAACGGTGTTTCCGCGCCGACGCCATGGCTGTGACTGCCGACGATCAGCAGATCGACCGAGAGCTTGTGCACCTGATCGAGAATCACCTGCGACGGATCGCCCTGCAGCACGCGCACTGCGCGAATGCGCTGCAAATCCTGTTCGCCGTCGTCCCCCAGTTCTTCACGAAAGCTGTCGAGCACCCGTTGTTCGATATTGGCGATGACTGTTTTCAGACCCTGACTATGGAATTCGTTCAATGCCTGTTCGTCGAGATAGCTCTGCAGCACCGACTCGGCAAACAGGCCCATGGGTTCCACCGCGTGCACTACATACAGATCGGCATTGAAGGTGCGCGCCAACGCCAGGGCATGCTGCATCACGAACGGTGCATAAAGACCGAGGTCGGTGGCATACAGCATTGAGCGAATCATCGGGACCTCCTCGCGAGCCAACGATGGCGGAGATTGATTCAGCTTAGCAGTGCCTTGGCGAGTGCGACGGGCGACGCAACGTCCTGAATGAAAAGGCTCTAGATCGGCGGTTCGTTGCTGATGCCATGGGGTACATGGCCGGTGGCGACCACTTCACGGGCCAGCTCGCAATGGCCGGTCTGGTCATCGAAGAACACGTCGGCGGCGAAGGCTTCGAGGAACGCCGATTTGGTCAGGCCACCGAGAAACAGCGATTCATCGAGACGGATATCCCATTCGCGCAAGGTGCGAATCACCCGCTCATGGGCCGGCGCCGAACGCGCGGTCACCAGCGCCGTGCGGATCGGGCAGTCGTCATCGGGAAACTCGCGCTGCAACAGATTCAGCGCTGCAAGAAAGCCTTTGAACGGCCCGCCACGTAACGGCTCGCGCGCCGATTCGCGCTCCTTGGCCTGAAACGCTTCCAGCCCCCCAGACTGATAGACGCGCTCGGACTCGTCGGAAAAAATCACCGCATCACCGTCGAAGGCAATGCGCAATTCATCGCTGGCCGCGCGGCTGGCGCCACCGGACAGAATCGTGGCCGCGGCGAACCCGGCCTCCAGCGCCGCACGCACGTCTTCAGCGTGGGTCGAGAGAAACAGGTCGCAGCCAAACGCTTTCAGGTACGGATACGGACTGCGCCCACCGACGAACGCGGCGCGGGAAATCGCCAGACCATAATGATGAATGGAGTTGAACACGCGCAGTCCGGTGTCGGCACTGTTGCGCGAGACCAGAATCACCTCGACCCGCGCGCGGCCGAGGCGGCTGTTCAGGCTCAGAAGTTTTTCCACCAGCGGGAACGCATCGCCCGGCGCGAGGATTTCGTCTTCGTGCTCGATCTGATATTGCCGATAGGCTTCGACGCCGCTCGACAGGTAGACCTTGTGGCTTTCGCTGAGGTCGAACAAGGCGCGCGAGGAAATCGCCAGCACCAGTTTGTCATCGATGTTATTGGCCATGCTGCCCCCAAGACTCCGACTCAAATATTGCGTCGGTCGATAAAACCCAAATGGCGATACAACGCCTCGATGCGCGGCAACTCGCAGCCCGCCGCTTTCGCCGCCGCCAGTGGCCGGGCGTAGATCGCCTCCAGTTCCAGCGGGCGTTTGTGCGAAAAGTCGTGGTACATGCTCGGCCAATAGTCGGGCATTTTTTCCGTCATGGTGAACAGGTACTCGGCGTAACCGGGCGGGATTTCGTATCCACAGGCCTTGGCACCCTGCACCACTTCGGCCATCAGCGCCTGAATCGACAGGCGGCTGTCGGCATCGGCCATCAGCACTTCAGTGCCCGCGCCGAGCAACACCGAAAGGCCGTTATACGGGATATTCCACACCAGTTTCTGCCAGCGCGCCTGATGCAGATCGGCCATCGCCTGCGACTCAATGCCGGCCGCGCGGAACAGCCCGGCGCCCTCCTCGACGATCGCCATGCGCGCCACTTCATCGATCGCGGGACCGCTGTGGTAACCGACGTTTACCGCGCCAAGGGCCTGATGGGTAATCTGCCCCGGGCCTTCGCGATTCACGCAGATCAGGCACAGGCCGCCGAGCAGATGCAGCGAATCGGGCAGCAGCGGCCGCAGGCTGTCTTCGACATCCAGACCGTTTTGCAGCAACAGCACTTTTGCGTCAGATTTGGCCGCTTGAATGATCGCTGGCGCGAGGCCGGCGTTGCTGGTGGTCTTGGTGCCGACCAGCAGCCAGTCGCAGGGCGGCATGTCTTCGGCGGCGCGATAGACATTGGCCGGATTCAGCGTCAACGCACCGTGCACCGCACTGTTGATCTGCAAACCACGCTCCGCCACCGCGGAAAATTCGCTGCGCAACAAAAAGTGCACGTCGAAACCGGCACGCGCCAGCATCACCCCGTAAAATCCGCCGATTGCCCCGGTGCCGATAATCCCCACCACCGGTTTGCTCGCTGTCTCGCTCATGGCAACTCCTCTGCAAATCGACCCAGCGCCTGCGCCACTGCCTGGTTGAGTTCAGCAACCGTCAGGCGAGCGTGCACTGCGCCAAAAAACTCGCCGTCGCGCACCACAAACAGCGCCGGCAAATGAAACACCTGATAACGCTCGACCAGCCCGCCGTTATTACCGGCGTCGATCCAGCACAGCCGATCGATCGCCAGCGGCATGCCCGGCAACACCTCGCGGGCATAGCGACAACTGGCGCAGCCGACGCTGGTGAAAATCACCAACGACACACCGTCCATGGCCAGCAGCCGCTGGTCGGCATCGAAGTCGGTCAGCTCGGATTCGCCCACTATACTGGGGGAAACAATGTCAGATGGCCGACACAGGGAGTCTGTGCTCATGGGACGTTTCATTCCTCATCCGGACGAAGTTCCGGTTGAATTGACGTTACTCAAGCCTGAATGCATTTCCAGACAACAGCTGCACACTATCAGCCTCGGCGGCATCGCTTGCAATTACCACCGCGCCTGGCGCCACGGCACCGCGCTGCAAGTGCGCATGCCGACGCTGAATGCCGACTTCAGTTATCCGGGCTATGTGGCCTGGTGTCTGCGGCGTAAAAAAGGCTATCTGGTGGGCATTGCCTTCACTGACGAACAGACCCTGTTCAGCGCGCGAATGGGTGAGCAGGTGTGTCAGATCGAACGCTATTCGCGCATGCTGGACAGCCACAATGATCTGCAGGATATTCAGGCGCTGGCCCTGCAATGGGTCGAGGAGCATGCCGAAGAGTTCTCCCACGACAACCTTTGCAAGGCTTTTGCGCAGCCAGCGCTGGACTAAAGCACGGTTTGCCCATTGTCGAGCCGCGTCTGACGCGCTAAGGTTCGGCTCCCCCGACGCGCTAAATCTGCTGTGCTCCGCCGCGCGGGGTCGCTGGCGGCCGGCACCCGTGACCTGACGAGTAAACGATGGCTGATTTACCGATCAACGACCTAAACGTCGCCTCTAACGAGACCCTGATCACTCCCGATCAGCTCAAGCGTGATATCCCCCTGAGCGACGTCGCCCTGCGCACCGTCACCAAGGGCCGCGAAGTCATTCGCAATATTCTCGATGGCACCGACCACCGTCTGTTCGTCGTGATCGGCCCGTGCTCGATTCATGACATCAAGGCTGCCCACGAATACGCCGATCGCCTCAAGGTGCTGGCCGAGGAAGTCTCCGACACTTTGTACCTGGTCATGCGCGTGTATTTCGAGAAGCCGCGTACCACCGTCGGCTGGAAAGGTCTGATCAACGATCCGTACCTGGACGACTCGTTCAAGATCCAGGACGGCCTGCACATCGGTCGACAGTTGCTGCTGGACCTTGCCGAAAAAGGCCTGCCGACCGCGACCGAAGCCCTCGACCCGATCTCCCCGCAGTATCTGCAGGATCTGATCAGCTGGTCGGCCATCGGCGCGCGCACCACCGAATCGCAGACTCACCGCGAAATGGCTTCCGGCCTGTCCTCGGCCGTCGGCTTCAAGAACGGCACCGACGGCGGCCTGACTGTGGCGATCAACGCCTTGCAGTCGGTGTCCAGCCCGCACCGTTTCCTCGGCATCAACCAGGAAGGTGGCGTGTCGATCGTTACCACCAAAGGCAATGCCTACGGTCACGTGGTGCTGCGTGGCGGTAATGGCAAGCCGAACTACGACTCGGTCAGCGTTGCGCTCTGCGAGCAGGCGCTGAACAAGGCGAAGATCAAGCCGAACATCATGGTCGACTGCAGCCACGCCAACTCCAACAAGGACCCGGCCCTGCAACCGCTGGTGATGGAGAACGTCGCCAACCAGATCCTCGAAGGCAACCAGTCGATCATCGGTCTGATGGTTGAAAGCCACTTGAACTGGGGCTGCCAGGCGATCCCTAAAGACCTCGCCGACCTGCAATACGGCGTGTCGATCACCGATGCCTGCATCGATTGGTCCGCCACCGAAAATACCCTGCGCAGCATGCACGCCAAGCTCAAGGACGTGTTGCCGAAACGTCAGCGCACGTAAGCGTGGTTTTGCAGGCATAAAAAAACGCCGGACATTGTCCGGCGTTTTTGTGTGTGCGATTCAGATTTTCGCAGCGCGGCGCTGATGGCGTTCCATATAGCGCTCGACGTAGGAGCAGGATGGAATCACCGTGTAGCCCATTTCGTCAGCGTATTGCAGCGCGCGTTCGGTCAGCGCTGCGGCAATGCCACGGCCGCGCAGGGCATTGGGCACGAAGGTGCGATAGATATCCAGGGTCTGCTTGCCCAGATCCATGTAGGTCAGGTAAGCACGGTGACCGTCCACAGTGGTCTCGAATTGATGACCAGCCTGGTCATGGTGGATGGACAACGCCTCGCTCATCACTACTCCTCGCGGGTCTTGAATTGTGACCCCTACCTTACCGATGTTTTCCCGGCGAAGGAACATCTACGCCACCCCGTGCCTGATGGACACCGAGAAGAGCCACACCGATCTCGCGCTACCTGACACCTGCTCAATAGTAGGCACCATTGGCAAAAATGCTCAAGGTACGCTTGTCATCGCACGGTTTGGGCGCAAAGGCTTCGATGCTCGCAGGCCAGGCATGCAAGACGCTCTTGCGTGCCGTTTGCCTGAACATTGCCGGAATGTTGAGACTTAAGACGTGTAACCTTTTTTAAAGTCACCCCGTACATCAACAAAGATACGCGAAGCGGTTCGCAGAAGCGCAACAAAAGTGTGGACGATTCATTTAGAAAGACTTTAGCCGAAGTCGCAAAAACAGCAGGCGAGCGCGGGAACTTTTTTCGTTTGAGTCGCTCACGCCGGGGCTTGCAGCTGGATATTTTTTATACAGCGCAGTTAAAAGTTGCTCGAAAAAGAATCAACGCCTACAATTTTTTTTGCTTCTTGCGCTACGTCAGTTTACTTACTACAAGTAATGGGTAGTATGTACGCCGGCTATTTCCTCAATCGTGAGGAGACAGCCACTTAATTTGAAAGTCCTTGAAGGGGAACACGATGAACAACGTTCTGAAATTCTCTGCTCTGGCTCTGGCCGCAGTTCTGGCTACCGGTTGCAGCAGCGCATCGAAAGAAACCGAAGCACGTCTGACCGCTACTGAAGACGCAGCTGCTCGCTCCCAGGCTCGTGCAGACGAAGCTTACCGTAAAGCTGATGAAGCTCTGGCTGCTGCTCAAAAAGCACAACAGACTGCTGACGAAGCTAACGAGCGTGCTCTGCGCATGCTGGAAAAAGCTAGCCGCAAGTAATAATCCCTCGGGATTGTTATCGAGCCGATCCGGTTTTCCGGGTCGGCTTTTTTGTGCGCGATGCTTTTCTGCTGGCAATAAAAAACCCGCCGACGCTGCACGCATCGGCGGGTTTTCAATCAGCTCTTACTGCTGCAGATCGATCGGTGCACTGCTCACCATTGGCGCCGAGGTATTCGGCACGGCGATCTCTACCGGCAGGCCGTCTTCGGCGGCGACCACATCACGCACCACATCCCAGTTCATGCGCAGGTTGCTGGTGATGTCTTCACGCTTGAGCATCGCGTTGATCACCGCCGTGTGCTTGTCGACCACCGACGGGTTGCCCTTGTCGTCGAGCGGCGTGTGCGCTTCCAGATAGACCTTGCCGCCACTGCGACCGAACTTGTACGGGTCGTTGATGATGCGCACCGAGGTGCCGACCGGGACCATGCCGGCCATTTCCAGCACGTTGTTGTTGAACATGCGGAAGCAACCGTGACTGGTGCGCATGCCGATGCCGAACTTCTTGTTCGAACCGTGGATCAGGTAGCCCGGCGTACCGAGGGTGAACTTGAACGGGCCCAGCGGGTTGTCAGGGCCGGCCGGCACCACATTCGGCAGCGGATCACCGTCAGCGGCGTGCTCGGCCTTGATCGAGGCCGGAGGCGTCCAAGTCGGGTTCGGCGTCTTGGCGATGATCGAGGTGTGCGCGATCGGCGAGCCCCAGCCTTCGCGGCCGATGCCCAGCGGGAACGTGTACACCACGTCGCGGCCTTTCGGGTAGTAATAGAGGCGGTATTCGGCGAGGTTGATGACGATGCCTTCACGCGGGCCCGGTGGCAGGATGAAGCGCGTCGGCAGGACGATCTCGGTACCGGCGCCCGGCAGCCAGGCATCGATGCCCGGGTTGGCCGCGACCATTTCCGAGTAGCCCAGATCGTAGGTGGTACCCAGATCGGCAAAGGTGTCTTCGTATTTGGCTTTGATCACCTGCACCTGGCCGACGATGTCCTCGCCGGGCGGTGGCAGGGGAAGCTCCAATGCAGCAACGGGACCGGCCACACACAGGGCGGCAAGTGACAGGCAGCGGGTGACGGCAGGAAAGCGCGGCAACATCCGGAAAATCCTTCGCATGATCATCAAGGGTATAAGGGCGCGATTGTACACCGCGGCTTGGGGATTCGGGAGAGACGCCGATGGACCGTGTCGCGCCCTGAAAGATCGCAGCCTCGTTGCACTCGTCAGCTCCTACATCTGGAACGCATTCCCCCTGTAGGAGCTGCCGAAGGCTGCGATCTTTTGATCTTAGAGCTCGAAACGCAGCTCAGGCCAGATCGGCGAGGTGCCGCGCTTCTGGGATTCGAGAATCGCCCGGCACAGCGAGCACAGACGCTGATCCTGGAACACCCGGCGATCCACGCTCGACCAGCGCGGTTGCGCCGGCAACAGGCTGCCACAAAGGGTGCGATCGGCCGAGCCACCGAGTTCCAGCTGACGCGTCACCAGATGCACCCGCACTTCCTGGCAGGCGAACAGGTCCAACTGCTCGTCAGGCTCGATCAGTTGGTAGGCAAACAGGGACCAGGCAGGACGCGGCATCGGGGGCTCCAAATTCGGGGGCGCCACATTAGCCGAAAGCCTGCCACTAGAAAAGCCTCATAACAGCGGTTTTAGCGTCGGCCAGACATTTTCCAGCAACTTGCCCTGAGCCCCGACAGCCGGGTGCAGACCGTCGGCCTGCATCAGGTCCGCATGGCCGCCGACGCCTTCAAGAAAAAACGGCACCAACGGGATGTTTTTCTCTTCGGCGAGCTTGCCGTAAACCTCGGCGAACGAATCGGTGTAACGCTTGCCATAATTGGGCGGCAGCTGCATGCCGAGCAACAGCACTTTGGCGCCGCTCTGGCGTGAGCTGTCGATCATCGAGGCAAGATTTTGTTGCAATTGCGTTGGCGGCATTCCGCGCAGGCCGTCGTTGCCACCCAGCTCGAGGATCACCAGCGCAGGCTTATGCTCTGCAAGCAGCGCCGGCAGCCGCGCCTGGCCTCCGGCGCTGGTGTCACCACTGATCGAGGCGTTGACCACTTTATCGTCGAAACCCTCCTGTTTGAGCCGCTGCTCGAGCAGCGACACCCACCCCAGACGGGTATCCAGGCCGAAACCGGCGCTGATACTATCGCCAACGATCAGGACAGTACCCGCCGCTGCGTTCTGGGCCATGCACATCAAGGCCAGGCCAGCACTCAAAAACCATACACGCATCGGATTCTCCATGGGCGCAAGCATTCTCACCGCGAAGAACCTCAGCAAAGTGGTCCCTAGCGCGGAAGGTGAACTGACTATCCTGCACGAACTCAGCCTGGAACTGAACAAGGGCGACAGCCTGGCCATCGTCGGCGCGTCCGGTTCCGGCAAATCCACCCTCCTCGGCCTGCTCGCCGGCCTCGACCTGCCGAGCAGTGGCGAAGTCACCCTCGCCGGCCAGGCTCTGAGCAATCTCGACGAAGACCAGCGCGCACGAATCCGCGCCGAGCACGTCGGGTTTGTCTTCCAGTCGTTTCAATTGCTCGACAGCCTCAATGCGCTGGAAAACGTCATGTTGCCGCTTGAACTCGATGGCCGCAAAGATGCCCGCGAGCGCGCTACGCAATTGCTTCAGCGCGTCGGCCTCGGCCAGCGCCTGACCCACTCGCCGCGCCAGCTCTCCGGCGGTGAACAGCAACGTGTGGCCATCGCCCGCGCCTTCGCCGCCGAACCGGACGTGCTGTTCGCCGACGAGCCGACCGGCAACCTCGACAGCCACACCGGCGAGCGCATCAGCGACTTGCTGTTCGAATTGAACAAGGAACGCGGCACCACCCTGGTGCTGGTGACCCACGATGAACGCCTGGCCCATCGCTGCCGGCGCCTGATCCGTCTTGAAGCCGGGCTGATGGTCGCCCCTCTGGAGCCTTGATGGCACGTCTGCCGCTGTTGCGTCTGTTCAGCCTTGCCCTGCGCCAGCTCATGCGCGATGCCCGCGCCGGTGAATTGCGCGTGTTGTTCTTTGCGCTGGTGGTGGCCGTCGCGGCGAGCACCGCGATTGGCTATTTCGGTGCCCGCCTGAACGGCGCGATGATGCTGCGCGCTACCGAGTTTCTTGGCGCCGACCTGGTTCTTGAAGGCAGCTCGCAGGCCCGCGAGGAGCAAATCCGCAGCGGCACCGAACTGCGCCTGAAGCATGCGCAAGTGGTGGAATTCTCCAGCGTCATTGCCACCGACAACGGCATTCAGCTGTCGAGCATCAAAGCCGTCGACCGCGCCTATCCATTGCGTGGCGAGCTGAAAAGTGCGCCCGCGCCATTTGCCCAGGAAGAAGTCGGCGGCGAACCGCAACCCGGTGAAGCCTGGGTCGAGGCGCGTCTGTTGACCGCGCTGGATCTGAAGATCGGCGACAGCATCGATGTCGGCATGAAGACCCTGAAACTGACGCGTGTGCTCACCTATGAGCCGGATCGCGCCGGCAACTTCTACAGCCTGACGCCACGGGTGCTGATCAATCTGGAGGACCTCGCCGCCACCGGCGTGGTGCAACCGGGCAGCCGGGTGAGTTACCGCGAACTGTGGCGCGGCGAACCGCAGGCGCTGGAAACCTATCGCGAGTTGATCAAACCGGGCCTCGCTGCAAACCAGCGAATCCAGGACGCCCGTGACGGTAACCGGCAGATTGGTGGTGCGCTTGGCAAGGCCGAACGCTATCTGAACATGGCCAGTCTGGTCGCGGTGTTGTTGGCCGGGGTGGCGGTGGCGTTGTCGGCCAACCGTTTCGCCAGTCGGCGTTTCGACGCCAGTGCCTTGCTGCGCTGCCTTGGTTTGTCGCGCCGGGAAACCATGGTGCTGTTCAGCCTGCAACTGACCGTGCTCGGCCTGATTGCCGCCATCAGTGGCGCCCTGCTCGGCTGGCTGGCGCAACTGGGTCTGTTCGCGTTGCTGCATGATTTACTGCCGAGCGATGTGCCGCCGGGTGGCCTGTTTCCGGCGATTGCCGGGATTGGCACCGGGCTGGTGGCGCTGGCCGGTTTTGCCTTGCCGCCTTTGGCTGCACTGGGTCGCGTGCCGCCGCTGCGGGTATTGCGCCGCGACATGCTGCCGATCCCCTCAAGTACGTGGATGGTCTACGGCGCGGCGCTGGGTGCACTGGGCCTGATCATGTGGCGTCTGAGCCTCGACCTGCTGCTGACCTTCGCCCTGCTCGGCGGTGGCGTGGTCGCCGCGCTGGTGCTGGGCGGCCTGCTGCTGTTATTGCTGCAAAGCCTGCGCCGCATGCTCGCCCGCGCTTCGTTGCCATGGCGTCTGGGCCTTGGCCAGTTGTTGCGTCATCCATTGGCGGCGGCCGGGCAATCGCTGGCCTTCGGTTTGATCCTGCTGTCGATGGCGCTGATTGCGCTGCTACGCGGGGAACTGCTCGACACCTGGCAAAACCAGCTACCGAAAAACGCGCCGAACTACTTCGCCCTGAACATCCTCCCGGCTGACAAACAGGCCTTCGCCGATCACCTGATCAAGGTCTCAGCGCAAGCCGCGCCGTTGTATCCGGTGGTGCCGGGTCGACTGATCAGCATCAATGGCGAGCCGGTGCAGCAAATCGTCAGCAAGGATTCGGCCGGTGACCGCGCCATTCAGCGTGATCTGAGCCTGACCTGGGCGGCGGATCTGCCGGCCGGCAACAAGCTCACCGCCGGCTCCTGGTGGAGCGGTCAGCCGTCCGACGATGTGCCGGGGGTCTCGGTGGAAGGCAAGGTTGCCGAAAGCCTGAAACTCAAACTCGGCGATCACATGGTGTTCAGTGTCGGTGGGGTCAATCGCGAAGCGAAGGTCACCAGCCTGCGCGAGATCAACTGGGACAACTTCCAGCCGAACTTCTTCATGATCTTCCAGCCAGGCACCTTGAAGGATCTTCCGGCCACCTACCTGACCAGTTTCTACCTGGCGCCGGGGCACGATCAGCAGATCGTCGAGCTGTCGCGGACCTTCCCGGCGGTGACTATCCTGCAGGTCGAAGCCTTGCTCGAACAGCTGCGCAGCATCCTCGCCCAGGTCACCCTGGCGGTGGAATATGTGTTGTTGTTCGTTCTCGCTGCGGGGATGGCGGTGTTGTTCTCCGGCTTGCAAGCGACGCTGGATGAACGCATTCGTCAGGGTGCGCTGTTGCGCGCGCTGGGTGCCGAGCGGCAATTGCTGATCAAGGCGCGACGCATCGAATTTGGTTTGTTGGGCGCAGTCAGCGGCTTGCTCGCGGCAATCGGTTCCGAGGTGGTCAGTCTGGTGCTGTACCGCTTCGCCTTCGACCTGCCGTGGCATCCGCATCCATGGCTGCTGGTGCTGCCGTTGATTGGCGCTGCACTGATTGGTGGCGCCGGCGTGTTCGGCACGCGTCGCGCACTGAACGCCAGCCCGCTGACAGTGTTGCGCGAGGGTTGATAGACTCAAGCGCTCTTAATCACAAGAAGTCGCCATGAGCCGTTATCGCCCTCCCCGCACCGCTGGCACCGCGTTGATCACCCCCGAGGGTGAAGCGCGGATGCGTGCCGAATTCCATGAGTTGTGGCATGTGCGTCGCCCGCAGGTCACCCAGGCCGTCAGTGAAGCGGCGGCGCAGGGAGATCGTTCGGAAAACGCCGAGTACACCTACGGCAAGAAGATGCTGCGCGAAATCGACAGCCGCGTGCGTTTTCTCACCAAACGCCTGGAAGCGCTCAAAGTGGTCAGCGAAAAACCCAGCGATCCGAACAAGGTCTATTTCGGCGCTTGGGTCACCATCGAAGACGAAGACGGCAAGCAATCGCGCTACCGCATCGTCGGCCCCGACGAACTGGACCTCAAACAGGGTTTGATCAGCATCGATTCACCGCTGGCCCGCGCGCTGATCGGCAAGGCACTGGACGCCGAAGTGCGGGTGCAGACGCCGACCGGCGAGCAATTCGTTTATATCGTTGCGATTGAATATCCGTAAGGCCAATCAGCGCCGAGTGATCAAGCCCTGCCGCGCAACGCGGGTCAGTTGCTTGATCATTTCCGGCGCATCTTCTGCGCTCGGCGCCTGAATCACCGCCAGATCAAAGCTGTCCGTAGCGAAACGCGCCAGCGACTCACCATCATCGACAAACTGGATCAGGAACGCGGCAGGACCGCCACTGCGACGTGGCCAGCCATCGAGATAACGCAACAGTGTCGGCTGGTGTTTGCCGCCAAGAAGAATTTTCGGGTTGCGCTGGGTGATATGTGCCGTGATCGGCGCGGGACGTGCTGGAGGGCTTAGTGCGTTCATCTGTCGTGTCTCTGCCTCAAAAGTCTGCATGGCAGGTGAGAGGCAACACCGAACCAGCGCTTTAGCGGTATTTCGAAGCCCTGTTCCGGCTTCTGACGGTAACTGTAGAAGTCACCTGGCGCCCCGCAAGTAGCTGTTTAAATCGGCGCATGACCAACATCCTAGAGAACGTGACCGACCAGTGTCAAGAATCGCCCGCAACAAAAAAAGGCCCGCGCAATGCGGGCCTTTGCCTTGAGCCAGAGCCTTCAACCGGCGATGGCGCGATCCGCCGAGAGCTTGCCGGCACCTTCGATCAGTACCGCGATGCTACCGGCCAGCAGAGCCAGGGCGAACTCATAACCGTTGTTGGCCATGAACAGACCGTTGCCGATGTGCACCGAGAAGATTGCCACCAGCGAGAGGAACGCCAGACCCAGTGCCGCCGGGCGTGCCAGCAGGCCGATGATCAGTGCCAGACCGGCGAAGAACTCGGTACCACCGGCCAGCGAGGCCATCAGGTACCCCGGGGTCAAGCCGATGCTTTCCATCCATTGTGCGGTGCCGGCCAGGCCGTAACCACCGAACAGACCAAAGAGTTTCTGCGAACCGTGGGCGGCGAAGATCACGCCGACAGCAATGCGCAGGACAGTCAGGCCGTAACCGGCGCGGGTGAACAGAACCTTGTTGATCAGAGAGCTCATGGGGCATTCCTTGTTGTGCAGAAGTGTTTGTGTATTTGGGTTGGTCGCTATATTAATCAGTTTATTTCATGTTTAAAGCGCAAAAATTTCGCCATAACAATCGAATTAATAGATTATTTCCGTGTGACCACTTTCTGCTGGCGGGGCTCGAGCGACTCACGCTCCCGGTCGAATGCCAGGTAGTACTTGTTCACGCTATTAACATAGCTGACGGCGCCCATTCCCACCTGCTCCATGGCGATGCGCTCGACCTGGAAAAACCACTGGTTGGGATTCAGGCCACGGCGGCGCGCTTCGGCGCGCATGCCCTGCACGCGCTCGGGGCCGATGTTGTACGCGGCGAGGGTGAATGCCATGCGCTCACGCTCGTTGAGTTTCGGACTGCTGAAGAACTTGCGGCGGATCATCGCCAGGTACTTGGCGCCGGCCTGCACATTCGCATCGAGATTGTGGATATTGCTGACGCCGACCCGTTGCGCGGCGGATGGGGTGATCTGCATCAGCCCGGTCGGGCCGCTGCCGCTGCGGGCGTTGGGCTGCAGACGCGATTCCTTGAACGCCAGCGCCGCAAGATTGAGCCAGTCCATGTTCTGCGCGTCGGCGTGCTTTTGCAGGGTCGGGCGGAGTTTTTCCAGACGCTGGCGATCGGCCTTGGCCAGCGGATTGTGCACCTGGTACAAGCGCCGATAAATGCGCAGGAAAGCGGCGTCTTCATCAGACGGTTTCTTGTAACCGGTGAGGAAACGATCGATGCTCGCACGCAACATCGACGCGTCGCGGCGCACGAACCAATGTTCCTCGCCCGGCTCGCCGAGGCTCAGTTGCCGGTCGAGGCGCAGCTTCGGCAGGATCTTGCCCCAGCGCTCGGCAATCGGTTGCTCGACAATGGTCAGGTGGAAAATCCCGCCCTGAACCATTTCCAGCACGTCTTCCACTGCCAGCGTTGGATCGACCCATTCGATATTGATCGGCGCGAGTTTGTGCAGCGCCAGTTTCTGGTTGAGCTGGCTGACCACCTCCCCCGCCGCACTGCCGGTCGGCAGCGCCAGGGTTTTGCCAGAGAGCTGTTCGACCTTGGTGTAGCGGCGCTGGCCCTTGATGCCGACCAGCACCAGCGGTACGTTGCTGGCGATTGGCTCACTGCTGGCGACCGCATAGCCCGATGGCAGATCGAGCAATTCGCCCGGCGCGACCATATCGCCCTCGCCACGCTGCAACGCGCCGAGCAGTTGATCCTTGGCTTTGGGAATGATTTTGAGGGTAACGTCCTGGCCGTCACGGGCATGGCCGTTGAGGTATTGCTCGAAGGCGCGCAGGCGGTGGTATTCGACACCAATGGCCTGGCCCTGGACTTCGCCGGAGCTGTTGCGGCTCTGATTGACCAACACCCGCAACACGCGACTGCTGCGAATTTCGGAGAGGTCGCGAACCTTGCTCGCCGGTACGGCTTGCAACGGCCCGGGCAAGCGCGCGGCCGCCGTCATCGGCAGTAGCAACGCAGCACACAACAGCAGCAGAACCGAGGGACGATGCATCCACTCTCCGAAAAGAATACGGGGCGATTTGTCGCAAGAGAGACGACATCACCGACGAAAACAGAGCGCTTTGAGCGCTGATAAAGTGCGTGAGACTGGCACAGTGATGGCATTGTCGCCACCCCGGAGTCCCCCGCGGCCTCAACAGACAGCCATAAGTCTTTGTAGTTCTTGGCTTTTCTTATAAATCTACAGCTCTGATATGCTTTCCGGCCTTCGGCCCGAGGTAGCACCATGCAACTCATCGATATCGGCGTCAACCTGACCAACCCCAGTTTCGCCGACAAACACCAGGCCGTGCTCGACCGCGCCTACGCCGCCGGCGTCTGCCAACTGGTCCTCACCGGCACCAGCGTCGAGGGTAGCGAGCAGGCGCTGGAGCTTTGCCAGCAACTGGACGAAAGCGGCCAACGGCTGTTCGCCACCGCCGGTATTCACCCCCATTCGGCGAGTGACTGGAACGCTGACAGCGCGCAGCGCTTGCGCAGTCTGTTGAACGAAGCCAATGTCGTCGCGGTAGGTGAATGCGGTCTGGATTTCAACCGCGACTTCTCCCCGCGCCCGCAGCAGGAAAAGGTCCTCGAAGAACATCTGGCGCTGGCCGTCGAGCTGCAATTGCCGGTGTTCCTGCATGAGCGTGATGCCAGCCAGCGCCTGCTGGAGATCCTCAAGGACTTCCGCGATAAACTGCCGGCGGCGGTGGTGCACTGCTTCACCGGCGAACAGAAAGCCCTCTTCAGCTACCTCGATCTGGATCTGCACATCGGCATTACCGGGTGGATCTGCGACGAGCGCCGGGGCACGCATCTGCATCCGCTGGTGAAGGAGATCAAAGCGGGACGACTGATGCTGGAAAGCGACGCGCCGTATCTGCTGCCGCGCACGTTGCGGCCGAAGCCGAAAAACGGCCGCAATGAGCCGGCGTATCTGAGCGAAGTGCTGCGCGAGGTGGCGTTGCATCGCGGCGAGACCGAGGAAGCGCTGGCCGCGCATAGCACCGCATGTGCCCGGGCGTTTTTTAATCTTCCGACGTTGGTGTAAAACGCAAAAGATCGCAGCCTTCGGCAGCTCCTACAGAATGTACGCCGTGCCAATGTGAGCTGCCGAAGGCTGCGATCTTTTGATCTGTTGATCCGCATCAAAAAATGGTTTTCTGCATAGCGGCACAATAATGGCACCTTGCCAAAACTGTTTCCGCTATCAGAGAAGACCTCCATGGGTGCCTGGCTTAGCAACATCTCGCTGAAATACAAATTCTGGGCGGTCAACGCGGTCGCCTTTGTCACCACCCTGCTGTTGGTGCTGTACGCCGTACATCTCGAACAGCAGGCCCGCAGTCATGCCTCGCAGGCGTCCGCGCAGGCGCAGGCGCAGTTGCTCAAGGCTTGGCCGACCGGGCAACCGTTGCCCAAGTCCGCTCAGGTGCTGACCTTCAAGCGCGGTGAAGCGCCGCGACTCAATGATCAACCGCTGCTGGAAATCAGCGGCGGAACCGGCTGGAACGTCATCAATGAAATGCCGCTGTTCGGCGACAACCCCTTGGTCGGCGCCGAAGTGTTCAGCCGCGCCGACGGCGAGAAAGTGGCGGTCATTGCCTACGCGCCAAGCCTGAGCCAAGTGTTCAGCGAACGCTTCGCCCACTATGCGCTGGCGGTCTTCATCCTGATGCTGGCGATGCTCGGCGCCTCGCAACTGTTGATTCGCTTTCTGCTAAGCCAGCTCAACACGTTGAAAGACGTGATGCTGCACGTTGAAAAAACCGGCGACCTTTCAGCTCGAGTGCCGCTGGTGGGCAAGGACGAAGTCGGGCAGATGGCCAATGCCTTCAACGCCATGCAGGCCGGCTATCAACGCGTCGTGACGACAGTGGCCAACACCGCACGGCAACTGGATGTCGGTGCCGCGCGGCTGGCGGCGAGCATGAACGATGTGCGTCACGGTATGCTCGGGCAGCAGAGCGAAACCGATCAGGCGGCCACCGCGATCAACGAAATGACCGCCACCGTTTACCACATCGCTCAACACGCCGGCGCCACTCGCGATCTGTCGAAAACCGCCGACGGCCTCGCCGGCAGCGGCCAGCAAGTGGTCGCGCGGGTGCAGCAGTCGATTGCCGGGCTGTCCTGTGGCGTGCAGCAGACGGCGGAAATGATTCAACGCCTGGCCGAGGACAGTCAGAAGATCAGCGGTGTGGTCAGCGTGATTCACAGCATCGCCGAACAGACCAATCTGCTCGCGCTCAACGCGGCGATCGAAGCCGCACGCGCCGGGGAAATGGGTCGCGGCTTTGCCGTGGTCGCCGATGAAGTACGCAACCTCGCCAAGCGCGTGCAGGCGTCCACCGACGAGATCACCGGCATGATCGCGGCGTTGCAGGCCGGCACTCGCGATGCGGTGGATTTCATGCAGGAGAGTTCGTACAAGGCCGATGATTGTGTGCAGCAGGCGCAGGAGGCCGGCGCAGCTCTGGCTGAGATCACCGGCGCGGTGGCGCAGATGCGCGAGAGCAACACGCAGATCGCCGTGGCGGCAGAGCAACAGAGTCAGGTTGCCGAGGAGATGAACCGGGCGGTGGTGAGCATTCGTGATGTGACCGAGAACACCGTACAGCAGACCGTGGATTCGGCGACGACCAGTGATGAGTTGGCGACATTGGCTGGGGAGTTGAGCAAGGCGATTGGGCAGTTGAAGCTTTAAGATCAAAAGATCGCAGCCTTCGGCAGCTCCTACAGGGGGGAACGCATTCCAAGTGTAGGAGTGAGCCTGCTCCCGATGGCGGCAGATCGGTCAGCATCGAAAACGGCCATTGCCGCTATCAACTCAATAGCCAACCTTGATTCGCCGCCCTCCGCGCCCGGGCCTATTCTTCAAGCATGTGTTCAACATGGATCGAGGAGTAGCAAACATGGGCAAACGTCACCCCAACCTTCCCGCGTGGCAATGGCGCGCCTACCCGGGCAATCATCAGCATCCGACCAATCTGGTCTTGCACCTGATTGCCGTGCCGCTGTTCATCGTGGCGTTTCTGCTGATCGTGTCGGGGGTGTTCAGCCTGAGTCTGGCCAGCGTCGCCATCGGCGTGATCGGTATCGTCGCGGCGCTGGGTCTGCAGCGCCACGGTCACGGCCTGGAGGCGCAAGCCTCCGAGCCGTTCAGTGATCGCAAAGATGCCGTGTCACGTTTGCTGGTCGAGCAGTTTCTGACCTTTCCCCGGTTCTTTCTCAGCGGTGGCTGGTGGCGCGCCTGGCGTGAGCGCCACCGTCGGCATTGAGTCAGGCGAAGATCGTCACGGTCTGCCGACTCATGGCAATCAACTCCCCTTTCGCACTCCACAACTTCGCGGCAACATGACCGTAACCGTCGGCCGCGTATTCGATATCGGCCAGGTATTGGCACCAGTCCAGCGTGCTCAAGTCGCGTAACGGCTGTACGAATTCGATGGTCCAGGTCAGCGTGCTACCCGGCGCCGGCTTCTTCAGATACGGCAACAGCGCCGGTGGCCAGGCATCCACCAGCGCCAGCAGATGCGCCTCGCTGACCGGTTCCTCTTTGACATCCCCACGCAAGCGCACCCAACCGCCCATCAAGCGCGATGGCGTGCCGGAGAACGGAATGCCGCCGGCGCTCCAGCGCATCGCCAAGTGACGCATGAATTCCGGGGTGACGCCTTTGATATAGGGCAGCTCCTGGCATTCGTCCCAGTGTTTCATCGTTGGCGCTGGATAGGCTTCGACGGCGACTTCCGAGGGCCGCGAGGCACCGAAGCTGCCCTGAATGATCGTCACCACCTGACCGTTTTGCATGGCGCGGCCCAAGATCTGGCTGACCGCTTTGCCTTCGCGCAGCACGTCGACTTCGAAACTCACCGGCACGTCCGGCTCGACCGGGCCGACAAAGGTAATCGCCAGCGAACGGACCGGGCGCTCCGCCGGCACCCTGGCACGCATGACTTCAAATTGCAGCGCGGCCACCAGCCCGCCAAAACTCGCGCGGCCCTGCCCCCATTCGGCGGGGATGGTCACTTCAGGTTGTTGGCGGACAGCATCGAGCAGATCGCAAAAGCGCATGGCAACCTCGGAAAGCGAAAAAGGAATGCGGCGATCTTAACCAGCCTGGGGCGGCGGCGCAGCGTCTATTCCGGTCAAATGGGCTGACAGATAGGCCTTGGCGCGTTTCGATTTCGCCGCAAACCCTTGTAGGAGCTGTCGAGTGAAACGAGGCTGCGATCTTTTGATCGGTTTGCAAATCAAGATCAAAAGATCGCGGCCTTCGGCAGCTCCTACAGGGGGATGCGCAAGTTTCAGGATTTGAAGCAAGTGGCGCTGAGCTTTTCCAGCACTTGATCGGCCTTCAGCTCTGCCTTGATCAACCCCGCCTGCCAGGTTGCCACACACGGTTGCAGATCGGCCTCCTGCTCGGCGCGCGCCAGCCATTGCCAGCAATCGTGCCAATCGCCCAATGCGCCTTGCGCAGATTTCAGGCGTTTGTAAGCCGGTTTCGGCAAACGATCCAGTTCCGGGTAGGCTTCGATGCCATAACGCACGCGTTTGATCAGCAGGCGCAGACGATGGCGGTCGTGGGCGGGATCGTGCAGCGCCGCGTCGAGTTTCTGCCATTGTTTGCCCAAGCGTTTTTCAATGCGCTTATCCAGATCCTTGAGCAGACCCTGACGCTCGGACGCGCGCAAAAATCGTGGAAAGGCGTCGAGTATCATTAGCAACGAAGCCAATTCCGCACTCGCCGCCAGCGCCGGATACGCCTCGGCCATCTGCGCCAGGCGCCGCTGCGCTGCCTCGGGTTGATCGTGCTCGAGCAGATACGCCGCAAGTACCTCGCGATCACGCCACGGTGTGGTCAGGTCACCCACTGCCGAAGCCGCTGCCTCCAGTTGCTCGACGCCCGGCAAACCGCGCAACGGCCGCAACAGACTGCGCAAGCGCCGCACCGTGGTGCGCAAATCATGCAACGCTTCCGGATCGGTGCGCGCAGTCAACCGCGCCTGACACGCCAGCAGCCGCACATCCAGGCTCAACACATGAGCCACCAAACGATCGATCATGGGGGTCTACTCCGTAGACAGCTTCAAGTTGCAAGCTACAAGCTTCAAGCTGAACGCGGTCGCCTTGAGCTTGCCGCTTGCAGCTAGAAGCTTGCAGTTGCTTTTTAACGTCCTGCGCGAGATTCGCGAATGTAGAAGCGGGCTTTTTCGGCCTTTTTGCTGCAGCCTTCGAAGCCTTCGAATTGTTGCTGGGTCTTGGCGGCGGTCAGCAGCGACAGCGCTTTGGAATAGCTGACGGTGCCGGCGAAGCCTTCAGCCTTGGCCAGGTCCAGTTCGTGCCAGGCCGTATCGAGTTGGCTGCCGCAGCTGTCGCGGTACGCGGTTTTGCCGGCGCAACCGGCCAGAACCAAGGCCATCAACGGTACACAGATCCAGGCTTTCATCACTCACACCTCAAGGTAGGTCAACAGTCGTGCAGGTAAGACGGTCAAGCGGCGAAAAAGTGCCTCGCCCGCCGGTCAAACCATGTGGCGCAGAGCATAGCCCGCAAGCATGCGCCGCGAGCGAAAAACGACGTCACTGCCGCGCGCAACGACCTTGGCGATTGAGCCGCTTGGCCGATGCGTGCATTGTGCAGGCTTGTCGGGAGGAAGTTTGATGAAAAAGCGTGTCGCACTGGTGCTGGGCTCCGGTGGCGCCCGGGGCTATGCCCATATCGGCGTTATCGAAGAAATTGAAAAACGCGGCTACGACATCGCCTGCATCGCCGGTTGTTCGATGGGCGCGGTGGTTGGCGGGATCTATGCCGCCGGCAAACTGGATGACTACCGGCGCTGGATCGAAAGCCTCGATTACCTCGACGTACTGCGTCTGGTCGATGTGAGTTTCCGTCTCGGTGCAATTCGCGGTGAAAAGGTCTTCGGGCAGATTCGCAAGATCGTCGGCGAGATCAACATCGAAGACCTGCGCATCCCCTACACCGCCGTCGCCGCCGACCTGACCAATCAGCAGGAAATCTGGTTTCAGGAAGGCTGCCTGCATCAAGCCATGCGCGCCTCGGCGGCGATTCCCAGCCTGTTTACTCCGGTGATGCAGGGCAACCGCATGCTGGTCGACGGCGGCATTCTCAATCCGTTGCCGATCGTTCCGGTAGTGTCGAGCCACTGCGATCTGATCATCGCCGTCAACCTCAACGCCACCAACCAGCGTCAGTACAAATTGCCGGTGATCGAGCGCCCAGCGGCGTTCCGTTCGCGGTTCGACAGTCTGATCAACTCGCTGGGATCGAAACTGCCATTTCGCCGTAAACCGGCGGAGCAGTTGTTGAAGCTGGAACAGGAAGCATTGCGCGCCGAGGCGGCAGAGATCAATCCGTGGCTCGAAGGCGTCGAGCCGGAAAGCCAGCAACCAGCGGCCGCCCCGGAACGCGAAGGCGCGCCGAAATCCGCCACCGGCTCGTTCATCATCGATAACGTCGGGCCGGCGTCGCTGCTGGATCTGATCAACCAGAGTTTCGAGGTGATGCAGACCTCACTGGCGCAGTACAAGATTGCCGGCTATCCGCCGGATATCCTGATCAACGTGCCGAAGCGCGTGTGCCGGTTCTTCGAGTTCTACAAGGCGCCGGAGTTGATCGCGCTGGGCAGACAGATTGCCAGTGATACGCTGGATCGGTATGAGCAGGAGCAGGGTTGAAATCCTGAACGTCCTTCAGTGTTTTTTCTGGCCTCTTCGCGAGCAAGCTCGCTCCCACAGGGGAATGCATTCCAAATGTGGGAGCGAGCTTGCTCGCGAAAGCGCCGGATCGGCCACTGCAAAGCTACAGGCTGTTCTCACTCAACAACCGATACCCAACCCCAGCCTCCGTCACAATAAACCGCGGCCGGGTCGGATCATCCGCCAGTTTCTGCCGCAGATGTCCGACCACGATCCGCAGGTAATGACTGTCCTCGGTGTGTGTCGGCCCCCAGATATCCTTGAGCAATTGCTGCTGGGTGATCACCCGCCCCGGATGCCGCGCCAGTTGCGCCAGCACTGCGTACTCCTTGCGGGTCAGGGCGACTTCGGCGCCGTCGAGCAGCACCCGCCGATAGGCCAGATCCACAGTCAACGGGCCGACGCTCAGCGCCGCCGGCTGCGCCTCGCCCGCCGGGGCTTGGCGTAACAACGCGCGAACCCGGGCGAGAAATTCCTGGATGCCGAACGGTTTGGTCACATAGTCATTCGCGCCGCCGTCCAGCGCTTCGACCTTCTGCCCTTCACTGGCGCGCACCGACAGCACCAGCACTGGCGTGCTCGCCCATTCGCGTAACTCGCGCAGCACTTGCTGACCGTCCATGTCCGGCAGGCCGAGGTCGAGCACCACCAGGTCCGGTTTGCTCAGGGCGGCTTGCGCCAGGCCTTCGGCACCGGTGCCGGCTTCGAGCACTTTATAGCCTTGTGAAGCGAGGCTGATGCGCAGGAATTTGCGGATCTGCGGTTCGTCGTCGATGACCAAAATGGTCGCGGTCTGGCTCATGAATTCACATCAACACAAAAGAGTGGCAAGAGAGTAGCGCAGTCGGCCTCAGGCTTCATTGTCCATCCCAGGTTGCGCCTGCAACGGCAGGTGCAAGGTGATGCAGGTGCCACGCCCATCGATGCCGTCGGCTACGGAAATACGCCCACCGTGAGCACCGACCATGCCCTGACAGATCGCCAGTCCCAACCCCGTGCCCTGGCCGCCGCGATCACCGCGCGCGGCGGTGTAGAACATGTCGAAAATCTTCGCGCGGTCCTCTTCGGGGATGCCCGGGCCTTCATCGCTGACCGAAAAGAAAATCTCTTGCTCGTTGGTGCCGGCGCGCAGTTGCAAGCGACCGTGGCTCGGCGAAAAACGCGCGGCGTTTTCCAGCACGTTGACCAGCGCCTGCTCGATCAGCGCCGCGTGCACATAGAGCAGCGGCAACTCGGCCGGCACCTCGGTGCTCACCTGCAACGGCGCCAGCACTGCCCGCAGACGATTGAGCGAACTGCCGACGATATCGGCCGGCGACACCCAGTCCCGCGCCAGCTTCAAGGCGCCATGGCCGAGGCGGGTCATGTCGAGCAGATTCTGAATGTAGCGGTCGAGGCGTTCGGCCTCATCGCGGGTGCCTTCGAGCAACTCGCGGCGATCCTCCAGCGGGATCGCTTCGCCGAGGGCCAACAGGCTGTCGATGCTGCCGCGCATGGCGGTAAGCGGCGTGCGCAAATCATGGGACACCGAGGCCAGCAAGGCGCTGCGCAGTTGCTCGGTTTCGCCATGCAGGCGCGCCGCTTCCAGATCATCGGCCAACTGCGCGCGGGCCAGGGCTTGTGCGAGTGGTTGGCTCAACGCAGTGAGCAGGCGTCGGCGCTGACCGCTCAGGGTCTGGCCTTCCCTGGCGCAAACACCGAGCAATGCCAGCGGCCCGTCCTCGACCGACAATGGCCACCACCACCAACGCCCCAGCGGCAAGGTGCCGGTGCCCTTGCCCGCCGGTTGATCGTGTTGCCAGGCCCAATCGGCGGCGGCGCGTTCGGCCTCGGTGAATTGCAGCGGCCCGCCGGTTTCGACTTTCCAGCCGCCCTGCCCGTCGCGGTTGAGCAAGCACAACTGCAGGTCGCTCCAGCCTTCGAGGTGCTGCGCGGCGGCGCTGATCACGGCCTGGCGGTCGGTCGCGGCGGTGAGTTTGCGCGACAGGTCGAGCAGTTCGCTGGTCTCCTCCTGGGTATCGCGCAAGGCCTGCAATTGCCGCCGCTGACGCGCCGCAAGGTTGCCGGTGAGCGCCGCCATCAGCAGGAAAAACAGCAGCGTCAGTACATCTTCTTCGCGCTGGATGCTGAACGAAAAATTCGGCGGGATGAACAAAAAGTCGTAGGTCAGAAACGACAGCGCCGCACAGGCCAGCGCCGGGCCCAGGCTGCTGCGCACCGCCACCAGCAACACCGCCGCGAGAAACACCAGCGAGATGTTCGGCAACGGCAATACACTCGATACCGCCCAGGCCAAGGCACTGGCCAGTAGCGTCGCAATCAGCGCCAGCACATAGTCGAACCACACCAGCGTGAGCGGACTGCGCGGGCGCGGTTGGTGCTGCTCGTGGTCAGTGTCGAGGACGTTGATTTCCAGCCCGTGAGCTTGACGCAGCAGTCGCGCCGCCAGTCCACCGCCAAACAGGCGACGACGTAATCGCGGCCGCGACTGGCCGACCAGCAACAGACTGGCGCGGCGCTCGGCGGCATGTTGAATCAGGGTTTTCGCCACTTCCCCGGCGCGCAATAGCACCACTTCGCCACCGAGGCGTTCGGCCAGTTGCTGGGCGCTTTGCAGACGCAACCGCGATTGCTCGTCGCGGGCACTGCCGTTATCGACATGCACCAGACTCCACGGCAGATGCCGGCGCTGGGCGACGCGGCTGGCATGACGCACCAGACGCTCAGCCTGCGCATCACCATCGACACCAACCAGCAAACGCCCGCGCACCGCCGGCGCCGCCTGACCCAGCTGACGATAGCCTTGGGCGAGATCGTTATCGACCTGCGCGGCGGCGGTCTGCATCGCCAGTTCACGCAGTGCGGTAAGGTTGGTCTGAGTGAAGAATGCGTCGATAGCGGCGCGCGCTTGCTCCGGCACGTAGACCTTGCCTTCGCGCAGACGCTCGAGCAATTCACGTGGCGGCAGGTCGATCAGCAGCAGCTCGAAGGCTTCCTGCAATACCCAGTCCGGCAGGGTTTCGCGCACTTGCACGCCGGTGATGCCGCGCACCTGATCGTTGAGGCTTTCCAGGTGCTGGACGTTGACCGTGGTGAACACGTCGATGCCGGCGGCGAGCAGTTCCTGAATGTCTTGCCAGCGCTTGGCATGACGACTGCCGGGGGCGTTGCTGTGGGCCAGTTCATCCACCAGCACAAGCTTCGGCCTGGCGGCGAGAATGCCGTCGAGGTCCATTTCCTCAAGCAGCACGCCACGGTATTCGCTGCGCACCAACGGCTGCTGCGGCAGGCCGCCGAGCAAGGCTTCGGTTTCGGCGCGGCCATGGGTTTCGACCACCCCGGCGAGGACCTTCACGCTCTGGCGCAGTTGCGTGTGCGCGGCCTGGAGCATGGCGTAGGTCTTGCCGACCCCGGGGGCGGCGCCGAGAAAAACCTTGAGCCGGCCACGGCCATCGCGGGGCAGGTCTGCTAACAGTGCGTCGGCGCGGCCGGAGTCGCTCATGCTGGGATTGCCTTGTTTGGTTTGAGATTGGTGTGAAGCGTCAAGAGATCGCAGCCTTCGGCAGCTCCTACAGGGGTAATGCGATTCATGTAGGAGCTGCCGAAGGCTGCTATCTTTTGATCTACAGGTTTTGCAGTGCCAGGTTCAGCTCCAGCACATTCACCACCGGCGGACCTACCAGCGGCTGTTCGATATGTGCGTCGAGCAATTGCTGCAAGGTGGAGACCGGCAGGTTACGCGCTGCTGCGACACGCGCCAGTTGATAGGCAATTGCTGCCGGTGGCAAGTGCGGATCGAGGCCGCTGGCGGAGGTGGTCAGCAAGGCCAAGGGCACCGGCCCCTGCCCAGCGACTTGTTGTTTTTGCGCGTCTTCGATTACGCGGGTCGCCAGGGCCGGATTGCTTGGCGCGAGGTTACTGGCGCTGCTGGCGACCGTGGCAAAAGCCCCGGCGGACGGGCGTGGGTGGAACCAGTTGTCACCGCTGAAATCCTGGGCGATCAGCGACGAGCCGCGGACCTTGCCGTCGGCGTCGTGGATCAGGCTGCCGTTGGCCTGGGCCGGAAACGCGACCTGGGCAATTCCGGTGACTGCCAGTGGATAGGCGACACCGGTGATCAGGGTCATCAGCGCCAACAGGGTCAGGGCCGGGCGTAGGGTTGTGGACATTTCAAGATCCTCGAATTCGTTGGACAAACTTTTGCGCGGTGTCAGGGAGATCTTTTCCCCCTCACCCCAGCCCTCTCCCCCAAGGGGGCGAGTGGGAAAGGGAGCCGATCTCATGCTGTTCAAGATCTGAGTTCGGCTCAGAATTTCAGGTCGGCGTACCTCGCACAAACACCTCGGTCAGTCCCCTCTCCCTCTGGGAGAGGGCTAGGGTGAGGGGCTTTTTTCAGCCTCACACCAGATGCAACGCCGTAAGCAGCATGTCGATCGCCTTGATCCCCACGAACGGCACGACAATCCCGCCCACGCCATAGATCAGCAGATTGCGCCGCAACAACGCCGCCGCACTCGCTGCTTGCACACGCACGCCGCGCAATGCCAGTGGAATCAGCACAACGATGATCAAAGCGTTGAAGACGATGGCCGAGAGAATCGCGCTCTGCGGACTGCTCAGGTGCATGATGTTCAGCACGCCCAGCTGCGGGTAAATCGAGGCAAACAGCGCCGGCAGAATCGCGAAGTATTTGGCGATGTCGTTGGCGATGGAAAAGGTCGTCAGCGCGCCACGGGTCACCAGCAATTCCTTGCCGATCTGCACCACGTCGAGCAGCTTGGTCGGGTCGCTGTCGAGATCGACCATGTTCGCCGCTTCGCGTGCCGCTTGCGTGCCGTCGTTCATCGCCATGCCGACGTCCGCCTGGGCAAGTGCCGGGGCGTCGTTGGCGCCGTCGCCGCACATGGCGACCAGGCGACCGTCGTTCTGCTCGTGACGAATGCGCGCGAGTTTTTTCTCCGGCGTGGCTTCGGCAAGCACGTCATCGACGCCCGCTTCAGCGGCGATGGCCGCAGCGGTCAGCGGGTTGTCGCCGGTGACCATCACCGTGCGAATCCCCAGTTTGCGCAACTCGGCAAAACGCTCGCGGATGCCTGGCTTGACCACGTCCTTGAGATGGATCGCGCCAAGCAACTTACCGTCTGCACAGACCAGCAACGGCGTGCCACCGCTCTGGGCGATCTTGTCGATTTCCCGCGCCAGCGCCGGGGCCAGATCGCTACGCTGTTGACCGAGAAACGCCAGCAGCGAATCCACCGCACCTTTGCGATACACGCGGCCCTGATAATCGACGCCGGACAAGCGGGTTTCTGCGCTGAACGGCACGGCGGTGAGGGTTTCCGGGGCCGGCTCCGGTTGTGGATGCAGGCCACGGAGGAACTCGACGATCGATTTGCCTTCAGCGGTTTCGTCCGCCAATGACGCAAACAACGCGCCTTCGGCCAGCTCACGGCCGGTCACACCCGGCGCCGCGTATACGGCACTGCAGCGACGGTTGCCGAACGTGATAGTGCCGGTCTTGTCGAGCAACAACACGTGCACGTCACCCGCCGCCTCCACTGCGCGGCCGGACTTGGCGATCACATTGAGGCGCACCAGCCGATCCATCCCGGCGATACCGATGGCCGACAGCAGACCGCCGATGGTGGTCGGAATCAGCGTGACCAATAACGCCACGAGGAACACCAGCGGCAGGCTGCCATTGGCAAAGTGCGCGAACGGTTGCAGGGTGACGACCACCAGCAGAAAGATCAGGGTCAGGCCGATCAGCAGGATATCCAGCGCCACTTCGTTCGGGGTCTTCTGGCGTTTGGCGCCTTCGACCAAGGCGATCATGCGATCAAGTGTCGACTCACCGGGATTGGCGGTGATCTTCACCAGCAGCCAGTCGGACACCAGCCGCGTGTTGCCGGTGACGGCGGAACGGTCGCCGCCGGACTCGCGAATCACTGGCGCCGACTCACCGGTGATCGCCGCCTCGTTGACCGCGGCGATGCCTTCGATGACTTCGCCGTCACCGGGAATCATCTCCCCGGCTTCGACTCGCACCACGTCGCCCTTGCGCAGATTGGCAGCGGGGACAATCTTGAAACTGCCATCGGCCTGGCGGCAGCGTGCGCTGAGACCTTCGCTGCCGGCCTTGAGGCTGTCGGCGCGGGCCTTGCCGCGCCCTTCGGCCAAGGCCTCGGCGAAGTTGGCGAACAGCACGGTGAACCACAGCCAAAGGGCGATTTGTGCGGCGACGACAGTCGGCACATCGGCATCCGGGATGAAGCACAGCACGGTGGTGAAAATCGCCGTCAGTTCGACCACCAGCATCACTGGCGAACGCGCCAGCTGCCGTGGGTCGAGCTTGACAAAGGCTTGCACCAGCGCCGGGCGCCACAGGGCCGAGATCGCGGTTTTGGCTTGTTCCGGCGCTTTGACGGCGGCGGGTTTGATTGCAGGCATATTCATGATGGATTCCTTAGAAGCCCATACTTAAATGTTCGGCGATAGGACCGAGCGCCAGCGTCGGCAAGAACGTCAGGCCACCCACCAGCAAAATGGTCACGGTCAACAGGGTCACGAACAGCGGGCCGTGAGTCGGAAAACTGTTCTGGCCGACCGGTGCGCTTTTCTTCATCGCCAGGCTGCCGGCCAATGCCAGCACCGGCAGGATGTAGCCGAAGCGGCCGATCAACATGCCCAGGCCGAGCATCAGGTTGTGGAACGGCGTGTTTGCGCTCAGGCCGCCGAATGCCGAGCCGTTGTTGGCGCTGGCCGAGGTGTAGGCGTAGAGCAACTGACTGAACCCGTGCGGGCCAGGGTTGCTGATGGTCGCCGCCGGGCCGGGTAGCACCGCAGCAATCGCGCCGAGCACCAGCACGCCGACCGGCATCACCAGCAGCGTCACCACCAGCAACTGCACCTCGCGGGCCTGGAGTTTCTTGCCGAGGTATTCCGGAGTGCGGCCAATCATCAGGCCGGCGAGGAACACCGCGATCAGCACGTTGAGCAACATGCCGTAGAGCCCGGCACCGACGCCGCCGAAGATCACCTCGCCGACCATCATGTTGACCAGCGCGATCATGCCGCTCAGCGGGTTGAGGCTATCGTGCATGCCGTTCACCGAGCCGTTCGAAGCCGCCGTCGTCGTCACCGACCAAAGCACCGTGGCGGTGGTGCCGAAGCGCGCTTCCTTGCCTTCCAGCGGCGCGGTCTGCTCGACGGCGGCGTTGTTCAGGGTCGGATTCGGCTGATACTCGGCCCATAGCGACGTCGCACCGCCGATCAGGAACAGCGCCAGCATGCAGGCGATGATCGCGCGGCTCTGGCGCAGGTCCTTGACGTAATGGCCGAAGGTGAACACCAGCGCCACCGGGATCAGAATGATCGAGGCGACTTCGAACAGGTTGCTCCACGCGGTCGGGTTCTCGAACGGATGCGCCGAGTTGACGCCGAAGAAACCGCCACCGTTGGTGCCCAACTGCTTGATCGCAATCTGGCTGGCGGCCGGGCCGAGCGGAATTACCTGATCGACGCCTTGCAGGGTCACGGCATTCACATACTGGGCGAAGGTCTGCGGCACGCCCTGCCAGACCAGATACAGCGCGAGGAGCAGGCACAGCGGCAGCAGGCCATAAAGCGTGGCGCGAGTCATGTCGACCCAGAAATTGCCGAGGGTTTTTGTCGACTTGCGGCCGATGCCACGGCACAGCGCGACCAGCACGGCGAGGCCGGTGGCGGCGCTGACGAAGTTCTGCACGGTGAGGCCGACCATCTGGCTCAGGTAGCTGAGGGTCGCTTCGCCACTGTAGGACTGCCAGTTGGTGTTGGTCATGAAACTGACCGCGGTGTTGAACGCCTGCGTCCATTCCTGGCCCGGCAGGTTTTGCGGATTCAGTGGCAGGTGATCCTGAAACAGCAGAATCGCAAACAGCAGCAGGAAACCGGCGAGGTTGAAGGCCAGCAGCGCCAACGTGTACTTCTGCCAGCTCTGCTCCGCCTGCGCATCGACCCCGGCGAGGCGATAGCAACCGCGCTCGACCGGGCCGAGAATCGGCGTCAGCCAGGTGCGCTGGCCCTCCATGACCTTGTAATAAAAGCGCCCGAGAAACGGCGCAGGCAACAGGACCAGCAGGAAAAACCCGAGGATCAGCCAATAGTCATAACTGTGCATAGCCGCTCCTAGTTCCGGTCCGCGCGCAACAGCGCAACCAACAGATAAATGAACAGCCCCACTGCCAACAGCAGTGACACCCCGTCCAGAACGCTCATGGAAGATCTCCGTGTTACGGCGTATTGCCGTGTGTGCGGTGATTGTCGGGAAGGTGGCTGTAAAGGAACGAGAGCGAGGCGCGGCATGGGGCATAAAGAAAGCGTAAAGAGTGGGTTTATGCGGGCTTTACGGCTGAGTTTCGTGGTGTTTGGGCTGGCGCCTTCGCGAGCAGGCTCGCTCCCACAGGGGAGAGCGCATAACAAATGTGGGAGCGAGCCTGCTCGCGAAGGCGGCGGCGCAGACAACATCGCACCCAACTGGCGCACAAAACCCACACACCCAGCGCCAATCATCCCCGCTGCGACAGCTTTGAACCCATTACGACTTGTTTCACGGCGATGGCACGCCCACTGCACGCGCCCTCCCCCGAGCTTTCCAACCATTGCGGGAGCAAGCGTATGAACACACAACTCAAACCCACGCTGGGCACGTTGCACCTGTGGGGCATTGCCGTGGGGCTGGTGATTTCCGGGGAATATTTCGGCTGGAGTTACGGCTGGGGCGTGGCCGGGACCCTGGGTTTTCTGGTCACTTCATTCATGGTCGCGACCATGTACACCTGCTTCATCTTCAGCTTCACCGAACTGACCACCGCAATTCCCCATGCTGGCGGGCCGTTCGCCTACAGCCGCCGCGCGTTTGGCGAAAAAGGCGGATTGATCGCCGGACTGGCCACACTGATCGAATTCGTCTTCGCCCCGCCGGCGATTGCCTTGGCGATCGGTGCTTATCTGAATGTGCAATTTCCGGCCCTCGACCCGAAACACGCGGCGGTTGGCGCGTACATCGTGTTCATGGGCCTGAATATTCTCGGGGTGAAGCTGGCCGCGACCTTTGAGTTGATCGTCTGCGTGTTGGCGGTGGCCGAATTGCTGGTATTCATGGGCGTGGTCGCGCCGGCGTTCAGTTTCAGCAACTTCGCCCTGAATGGCTGGGCCGGCTCCGACGTCTTCGGCGCGCCAGCGATTGCCGGGATGTTTGCGGCGATTCCGTTTGCGATCTGGTTCTTCCTCGCCATCGAAGGTGCAGCGATGGCTGCCGAAGAAGCCAAGGATCCGAAGCGCACGATCCCGAAAGCCTACATCAGCGGCATCCTGACCCTGGTGCTGCTGGCCATGGGCGTGATGTTCTTCGCCGGCGGCGTCGGCGACTGGCGCACGCTGGCCAACATCAACGACCCCTTGCCGCAAGCCATGAAAACCGTGGTCGGCGACAACTCAGGCTGGCTGCACATGCTGGTCTGGATCGGCCTGTTCGGCCTGGTCGCCAGTTTTCACGGCATCATCCTCGGCTACTCACGCCAGTTCTTCGCCCTCGCCCGCGCCGGCTATCTGCCTGCTTCGCTGGCAAAACTCTCGCGCTTCCAGACACCACACCGCGCGATCATCGCTGGCGGGCTCATCGGCATTGCCGCGATATACAGCGATGGTCTGATCAACCTCGGCGGTATGACACTGACGGCAGCGATGATCACCATGGCGGTGTTCGGCGCGATCGTGATGTACATCATGAGCATGCTCAGCCTGTTCAAACTGCGTAAAACGGAACCGAATCTGAAGCGTACCTTCCGCGCGCCGTGCTATCCGCTGGTGCCTCTGATTGCACTGATATTGGCCGTGGTTTGCCTGGTTGCGATGGCGTGGTTCAACACCCTGATCGGGCTGATTTTCCTCGGCTTCATGGCGGTGGGGTTCTGCTACTTCATGCTGACCGGACAACTGCGCGCCGATGCGCCGGCGGATGCGATGCTCACAGGCAATTGAGGGATTTCGGGTGTACCGGGTGCAACCGACCTAGAATGGAACCACTGCGAGTTCACTTCGCTCAAAAGTGGTATGCAGCATTGCACGGCGAAATCCTCGCCCGTCGAGCTGCCATTAAGGAGAGCCGTTATGCCCTGGTATGCCTGGTTGATTCTGGTCGTTGCGATCGGCTCGATTGTTGGCGGATTGATGATGTTGCGCGACACCGCCAACAAGGTCGAACTGACCGATGAAGAACGCAAGCGCGTCGCGCAGCGCAATGCCGAAGCGGATGCCAAGGACGCACAGGACCGCTGACCCGAACCCCGCCGCAATGGCGGGGTTGGTTTTTCCAGCGTAATCGGACTTACCCGCAGGCTTTTTAGATTTTAGAAGTACAGTCACCATTTAATCTTCCGTGGTTAAGATGGCAACATCGTCGCGGAGAGCTCCACATGCGTTACTCGCCAGATCACAAAGCCCAGACCCATCAGCGCATCATCAAGGAAGCCTCGGCGCGCTTTCGCAAGGACGGTATCGGCGCGACCGGCCTGCAACCGTTGATGAAAGCGCTGGGCTTGACCCATGGCGGCTTCTACTCGCACTTCAAATCCAAGGAAGAACTGGTCGAAAAAGCCCTGCAAGCGGCCGGCGAGCAAGTCGCGGGCCTGTGCGAAGAAATCTTCGCGCAGGAAAATCCTTTGCAGATGTTCATTGATACCTACCTGTCAGAGTGGCATCAGACCTCGCCCGACGAAGGCTGCCCGCTGCTGACCATATCTTCAGAGCTGGGCCTGCGCGGCCAGCCAAGCCCCACCAGTGACGAAGTTCTCAAGGCTCGCCTCGAACAGATACAAGGCACGCTCGCAGGCGACAAGAGTGCTGACCGCAGCATTGTCATCATGGCAACCCTGGCCGGTGCACTGTTGCTGTCACGCAGCGTCGCGGATGCCGACTTCGCTCAGCGCATCCTCGACGTCACCCGCGAGCATCTCAAGCAATCGAACGATTAACCTTGCCAGCGCTTGAACAGCACGCTCGCATTGACCCCGCCGAAACCGAAGCCGTTGGACAATGCGTATTCGATCGGCATCGACCGCGCCTTGCCATGGACAATGTCCACCCCTTCGCTCGCCGGATCCGGTTTTTCGAAGTTGAGCGTCGGCGGCACCACCTGATCACGGATCGCCAGCAACGTGAAAATCGCCTCAAGCCCACCCGCCGCGCCGAGCAAATGACCGGTGGCGGATTTGGTCGAGGTGACGGCGATTTTGTTTTCGGTACCAAACACAGCCTTGATCGCCGCCAGCTCGCCCAAATCACCGACCGGAGTTGAAGTCGCATGGGCATTGAGATGCTGCACCTGCTCCGGCGTCACGCCACCCTGGGCCAAAGCCAGCTGCATCGCCCGCCGCGCGCCGCTGCCGTCTTCCGGCCCAGCGGTCAGGTGATAGGCATCGGCGGTGGTGCCGTAGCCAACCAGTTCGGCCAACGGCGTCGCACCGCGTGCCAATGCATGCTCCAGCGATTCGATGACCAGCAGGCCGGCACCCTCCCCCATCACGAAGCCATCGCGCCCGCTGTCGAAGGGACGCGAAGCTTTCTCGGGAGTGTCGTTGTAACCGCTGGACAACGCCCGCGCGGCGGCGAAACCAGCGAGACTGACGCGATCGATCGACGCTTCCGCACCGCCACATACGGCGATGTCCGCTTCTCCCGCCCTGATCAATCGCGCCGCATCGCCGATCGCCTGAACCCCGGCGGCACATGCGGTAACCGGAGCACCTAACGGCCCTTTGAGACCATGCTGGATCGACACGTGACCAGCCGCGAGATTGACCAGAAACGATGGAATGGTGAACGGCGACAAGCGCCGAGGGCCGCGGGTGTCGGTGGTACGCACCGCATCGGCAATTGCACCAAAACCACCGACCCCCGAGCCGATGATCGTCGCCGTGCGCTCCTGGCTTTCCGCGTCCGCTGGATGCCAGCCGGCCTGCTCCAATGCCTGCCGTGCCGCTTCCATGGCAAACAGGATGAAGCGATCCATCTTCTTCTGTTCCTTGGGTGGCGTCGCGCGATCCGGGTCGAACCCGGCCTCGGCGTCCTCCTCGACCGTCGGCACACTGCCGCCCACCCGGGTCGGCAGATCGGCCACCACAGCGTCCGGCAGATTACGCAACCCGGAACGCCCGGCCAGCAGACGCTGCCAGACGATTTCAACATCACTGCCCAAGGGTGAAACCAGGCCCATGCCCGTGACGACGACTCGACGTTGGTTCATATCGTGGTTACCCCTTATCAATTCAAATATGAGCAGCTCGGGCAATGCCATTTCGGCTACTGAAACAGCCCCAAGCGGAATTTATTATAGGCATAATCAAGGCGCAATATGATAACCGTAATTTTCAGCTTGCATGCTTCCACAGGTCGGCAGCCAATAAAAAGGCCGGTCAATGACCGGCCTCTCGGCGTTGAACTGTCAGCTTAGTTCACTTCCAGCTTTTCACGATTGCGATCCAGAATCGCCTTGCCAATCCCCTTCACTTCCAGCAACTCATCCACCGACGCGAACGGCCCGTTTGTATCACGATACGCAACAATGGCCTGTGCTTTTGCCTCACCCACACCCGCCAACTCTTTCTGCAACGTTGCCGCATCCGCGCCGTTGAGATCGACCTTGACCGTCTGCGAAGGCGCCGCCGCAGGATCTATTACCAGAGGTGCCTTTGTTGATTCCGAAGGCGCAACAGGCGCAACAGGCGCAGCAATCGCAGCGATCGAGGCGCTGGTCAGGAAAGCGAAAATCAGGGAATAGAAATAACCGGTACGCATAAGTGACGCTCCATCATCGTTTGAGAAAGCAGCTTTTCCGAAGCTGCTCTCCAAACGTAGGTCATGATGAGGCGATGTCAAAAATGCGAGCGTTACAGGATGTGAAACAATCAGGGCTCGAGACGGCGTTGCTGGTAGATCCAGTCGACGATCTCGCCGTCGGGGGTGTAGCCGGAGACGGTTTCTCGCAGGAGCTGGCGGACTCGGGTGTAATCATCGCGCTCAACTGCCACGAGCAATTCGCTCAGCTTGCCCTTCAGAACGTCCCACGTCAGATGATCTTCACTGGCCGTCATGATCATCGGGTGTTGAGTGGCGGCCACGTTATCGCCGATCAAAAGCTCTTCATAAAGCTTTTCGCCCGGCCGGAGCCCGGTGAATTCGATGGAAATATCACCTTGCGGATTACGCTCCGAGCGAATGCTGAGGCCGGAAAGATGGATCATTTTCTCCGCCAGCTCGACGATCTTAACTGGCTCGCCCATGTCCAGCACAAATACGTCCCCGCCCTGCCCCATGGAACCGGCCTGGATAACCAATTGAGCGGCTTCTGGAATAGTCATGAAATAACGGGTGATTTTCGGGTGCGTGACGGTCAACGGGCCGCCGGATTTGATCTGACTGTGGAACAACGGGATAACCGATCCCGAGGATCCCAGGACATTTCCAAAACGGACCATGGTAAACCGGGTCTTGTTAACGCGCGACACGTTGGCACTGTCGCCAAACAATACTGGCGCGGTCTCTCGACTTAGAGCCTGCAGCGCCATCTCTGCAAGGCGCTTGGTGCTGCCCATGATATTTGTAGGGCGCACGGCTTTATCGGTCGAAATGAGTACGAAGTTCGATACACCGGACTGCAAAGCGGCCTGCGCTGTATTAAGCGTACCGATAACGTTGTTGAGCACACCTTCAGCAATATTGTGTTCAACCATGGGCACGTGTTTATAGGCCGCCGCGTGATAAACGGTATCGACTTTCCAGGTTTTCATCACGTCCAACAGCTTGTCCTGGTGGCGGATGGAACCGAGGATGGGCAATAGACGCACCGGAACAGCCTGTCTGTTAACACGTTGTTCAAGCTCGGAAAGAATGCTGTAGAGGTTGAACTCACTGTGCTCGAACAGGACGAGCGTGGTCGGTCCCAAGGTGAAAATCTGCCGGCAGAGTTCTGAACCGATCGAACCACCCGCCCCCGTAACCATCACGACTTTGCCGCTTATACAGCGCGCCAGCAGATCGGCCTGGGCCGGCACTGCGTCACGGCCCAGCAAGTCGGCGATATCCACTTCCTGGATATCTTCAACCTTGACCCGACCGCTGGCAAGATCGGTGAAATTCGGAACACTGCGTACATGAAGCGGGAATCCCTCAAGCAGGTTGAGAATTTCCCGGCGCCTGGCGCGGGTCGACGACGGCAGCGCGAGGAGTATCTCCTGGGCCCCAGTCACATCGATCATCTGCTGAATTTGCTTGGGTTTATAGACCTGAAGCCCGGAAATCGAGCGGTCGGAAATGCCCGGATCGTCATCGATGAACGCCACCGGACGCATGACGCGGCCCATCCGCAGAGCGGCAACCAGTTGATTACCGGCAACGCCGGCACCGTATACGGCGACCTTGGTCAAACCGTCGTCTCGGCTGGTAAACGGTACGTGCTGCGCGGCCGTGAACCAGTCGCCCATGAAAAACTGGCGCATGCAAAGGCGCAAACCGCCAATGATCATCATGCTCAACCACCAGTAGTTGAAGATGATCGATCGCGGCACTACGGCTTCGTGGTTGCTATACCAGTAGACGACCACAGCAAGAATCAGTGAGGACAGGCTGACCGCTTTGACAATGGCAATCAGGGCATCGTTACCGAAATAACGCATCACGGCCCGGTACATGCCAAAGCGGATAAAGAGGGGTATAGCGATGAAGGGGGCAAAAACAAAGAGCCAGATATGGGCCTTCAATGGATTGTACATATCATCGATGCCCAGGCGAACGATGAACGACAGCCAGAGGGCAACCCATACCAAGACGACGTCAGTAGCCACCTGCAGCAAACGCTTTTGCTTACGAGGCAAGCCCAGCAAGACAGCCCGCACTTTATCCATTCACCCGCTCGAGCACGTGGCTCCCTCCTTAACAGTCGACGACCAGCATTGTAACCTCAATGCTGGCTTGTCCATCTGAATTATTGGTCAGATGATTCGCGGGATTGTCACAAATTCGCGAGCAAAAATCTTGGGTGGCCCTGATGTTTCGCGCTTGAAAAAACCGCAGTTCAAGGACCAATGCGACGTCTACAAGACCATCCGCCGAGCTTGGAAAACGAGAACTGTTTCTCTGAAACATACGTCGCCCTCTGCCTCAAGGGTTGCTGCCAACGGATTTCCCGCTTCACCTAGGCGCGAATTCTCCGATTCTATAGACTTTCGCCCCGACCCCGAGCATCAGCTCAAATCATTGAATCAAGGGAATTACAGGCAATGATCCCAGTACTTGTGCTCGGCGACTCTCACGCATCGGTTTTCAGCTGTGAAGAGATAACAGCGCTACTACCCGGGTATTCGTTTGAAGTGACGTCAGTCGGAGGTGCAACGGTATCCGGTTTGCAAAATCCGAACGCCGTCACCCAAGCCAGGCCTCGGTTCATATCAGCACTTGAAAAGACAGCGGCAACCACTGTGATCGTTATGTTAGGCGAGGTAGATACCGGATTTGTTATTTGGTATCGGGCGCAAAAACATGGCACCCCCGTTAGCCAGATGCTGCAATTGGCAATCGATAACTACCAGAAGCTGTTGAAAGATATCGCTCGTACACACGAGGTAATTTGTATTAGTACGCCTCTTCCCACCATCAGGGACGATATGGACTGGGGAGAGGTGGCCAATTTGCGTAGAGAAGTGGCAGCCTCTCTCGCTGAAAGAACCCTGCTGACAATTAAGTTCAATCACTTGATGGAGAGCTTTTGCGTCTCGGAAGGCATCAGCTACCTGAATTTTGACGACCAATCCACGGATGATTCAGGCAATCTCAAGGAATCACTTCGAAATTCTGATCCGAGCGATCACCACTATGATCCTTCAGCACACGCGTTGATGATTGGACCGTTACTGGCCCCTTTGCTCAAAAGCCTCCACTTCCATCCGGATGGTTACAGGGCGCAGCCGGTCACAAAGCAAACTGTTCGCGAAAGGCTGCTGAACTTCATACAGCGCTGGAAATAGCGTTCGGCTTATTCGGACTCATTCCAGGCGCCCTGAGGGCAACCCGCACGAATATAGTCAGCGAAAGGATCAGCTCCTGCTTTAGCAACTCCGTGCTCGGCAAGGTAGACATCCGCGCGAAAATTGGCGTATAGACGTTGAGGGTTGATGCCACGAGCGTTTCCACGGACGTAATCCTGCACGTCCTCGGCGTTCGCGTTACCCCCGGCCGAGCCAAACAGACCGGAGTCCAGGATAGTCGTTACATCATGCTTTTCCTGTCGAGCATTCTCATGCCCCTCGACACCCAGTCGCTCAAGCTGGCCAGCGTACTTGTCTGCGTCAAAGTACGTCTTGGATGCCTCAAAGGATTGATTCGCCACATGCTCGTGGAACGCGCGCGAATTGGCGAGTGCGGATAATTTTTGAAAAGCACTGTCCACGTCGAGGTAATCCGCAACGCACGCCTCATGTAAACCACAAGTATCCAGAAAATCTGCAATACCGCTCGCTTTATCGAAGCAAACCACCGGTATGCGCATCGTCAGTGCGTCTATGGCGACGTTAGGCAATGGATCCAGACGCGATGAAATGAACAATGCGTCAGCTTCTGAATAGGCGGCGTTGATATTGGATGTTTCGCCCAGCATCAAAAAACGGTCCTGCAATCCGGAACGCTTGATCTGATCCGCCAGATAAACAGAATATCCGTCCTCAAGTTGCGGGTCGTAGCCCCCGCCAATCCAGACAAACCGAAACGTGCCGCCCCCCGGCCCACGCATAGCCTTGATGGCACATTGAATAAACAGATCAACGCCCTTTCGAAAATTAACGTACCCAGCCCCCAGCACAACAAACTTTCTTTCGGTGTCGCCTTCAGGACGGATCAGCTTTCGCAAAGATTCCGACTCTTCCAGGCTCTGACGCTCAGTGTGCTGTTGCTCCGGCAGAACACAACGCCCTTGAGGCATGATCAGCGGCGCAGCAAGTTTCAATTCCGGCAACGACTCTATCGCGTTGTCTAAAGTCAGAGCGGCGGAGAATACCAACTTTTCCGCCCAAAGAATCGCGTCAGACAACAACGCCTTCGAGTTGGGATAAGAAGAGGCGAATTCATGAATTAGGTAAATCGAAGGAATAAAATTTCTGGCAAGTGGCTTCAGGATAATATTGCTTTCAAGGCTATTTACCAGCGCAAACTTAAATTTGAATTTTTTGCTCAACAATTCAACTACTT
This sequence comes from Pseudomonas sp. 1L-B-1-E-C1, assembly GCF_057291835.1. Classification (NCBI taxonomy): domain Bacteria; kingdom Pseudomonadati; phylum Pseudomonadota; class Gammaproteobacteria; order Pseudomonadales; family Pseudomonadaceae; genus Pseudomonas; species Pseudomonas sp. 1L-B-1-E-C1. The sequence goes on from NZ_JBXAWN010000014.1 coordinate 141,349, forward strand.
GTCCTGAATACTCAGAATTCCCTTTGATTCTCAAACCTTTCACCAGTACAACAGCCGCTTCTTGAAAAGCACTCAGCAATGGCCCCTCACCCAGCAGAAGCACAACAACGTTGTATCGAGCAGACAAGCGCTGGACAAGATCAAGAGCGAGAATGGGCGCTCCAGAGCGAGACGCTTCGTGACTCACCACCAATATCGTTTCCCGCTCGGGATTCGCCGCGCGAGCTGTAGACAGATAAATTCCCGGCAAAGAATAGGGCCGCCACACCTCGTGTCGACCGTATTTCAGGAAGTGCTCAACGGGATCAACCAGGCCGAGATCCGGGTTCATCTTCAAATATAAATCGGGATCAAACTCTTCCGGAAGCAAACTCAAGTCGAGTACTTCACGCTCCACCACTGCGTCCACATGAGTGTTGCGACGAAACTTAGCGGCAAGCCTGAAGCGAATCGAGTTAATTAACCTACGAATGACCGTCCGTAGGAGATCTGACAAGGAGCCACTTCGAGACAAAATCTGATCCTTTTTCTTGCGTTTGAATAGAAGACAGCATTCATCAGAGCGATCCCTGCTCCCGTCAACAAACTACGGTTTGAGGAGGCCGTAACGCATGACGAAATTCCCTATTGGGGATAAATCGAAACCTGGGTGTTGAACATCGCCAGGAGCTCACTCTGGTCGATAATGCAGACACCCTGGCAAACAAAAGATTCCAATTTTTACTCGCGCAGCCACGACGAAGCTCTGCGCCTTCAGGACGCTTTTTCAGCGATCTTCAAGTTGTCCGGCACGGAACTTTATGGCCAGCCAGACAAGTGGCAAGTAAGCCACAACCAACCCCAGTGCACCGTCCATTTTCAAGTAGCTTACGCAGAGCGCAATCGGCAGCAGCCAGAACACATTGATCAGCCCGACCGCCCCAGTCACGGGCAGGTGCTTGCCAAACTGTCGGGACGCAAACTGATAGGCGTGGCTGCGATGCGCCTCGTAGACTTTATCGCCGCGCAGCAATCGACGCATCAATGTGAACGTTGCATCAACGATGAACACGCCAAGCAGTATGAGCCAGACCCACAGCAACCCGGGATCAGTCCATGTCGCCTGCAGCGACAACACGCCAAGGATGATACCGAGGAAGCCACTGCCCGCATCGCCCATAAAAATTTTTGCCGGGGGAAAGTTCCAGCATAGAAAACCGGCAGCGCATACCGTCAGTAACGCAGGTGGCCATAACAGTTGCGGGAAGTCACGGAGCCAGTAAATCAGACAGGCACCAGCGCATGTCGTGACGGCTTCGACACCGGCAATACCGTCAATACCGTCCATGAAATTGTAGAGATTCAGCATCCAGACCAGATAAAACAGCGCGAGTGAATGCCCGAGCCATCCCAGATCAACGCTGACACCGGCAATCACCAACGGCGATAGCCCACCCACCCAATAAACGCCCCAAGCGGCGGCCAAAAAATGCGCCAGCAGGCGCCACCGGGCGGCGATGTGACCGTGATCATCCAGAAAGCCGATGACCGCTGTGATACCGCCGGCGCCGGCCAAAGCAATCGACGCGTCCTTTGTCGTCAATCCGATGGCGAGCAAAACGCACAAAGCGAAGATAAAGGTCAGGACGATGGCCAAACCACCACCACGCGGCGTTGGGATCGTGTGGGAACTGCGCTGATTGGGAATATCGATCAGGCTGCGCGAAATTGCATAACGACGTAAAAAACCCGTGAGTGCGAACGACAGGATCGCAACAACCGGAACTAGCCAACACTCATTCATTTTTTCGAGCATCCAGGAATGGTTTTACTGTGGCGTCCAGAGCCCGCGAAAAACTGACCGGCGGAACCCAGCCCAACAGACGTTGATTCTTACTGATATCGACCTCCAGGGAACCAAAGATGCGCTGAGCGACAGCCTCTTTACCCAATAGTTTTGCCGCAGCAACCATCAGGCTCACTGGCAACGGTATTAACAGAGAGGGCTTGTGCAGCGCAGCAGACAGACTGCGTAACAGTTCGGTTGTCGAGACATCATGCCCGTCGCTGACCAGAAATGTCTGATTAGCCGCCGAAGGGTGCCTCATACACGTCACGATCAAATCCACCAGATTATCCAGACTGACCAGGCTGCGCTTGTTATGCACCGCACCGAACGGCAACGGCATTGCACGTTGTAGCCAGCGAATCATGCTTAGAAAGTTGGCTTTGACGCCCGCGCCATACACCAGAACGGGCCGGATGATGACCACTTCCATTGCGGTAGCGATTGCGAGCGCCTTCAATCCAAGTTCGGCCTCAAATTTGGAAATGCCATAAGGGTCCATGGGCGCGGGTGCGTCATCTGCTGTAAACGCAATGCCAGGCGAAGTGGATTCGCCATTGACCTTGATCGAGCTGATGTAGATGAAGCGCTTCACGCCTGCACGTGCAGCCTGCCGGGCCAGATTCAATGTGGCATCGACGTTTACCCGTCGAAACTCGGTCAGCGGATCAGCAGCGGATTCATCCATGACATGAACCCGTGCCGCGCAATGCACCACCACATCAACTTGATCAAGCGCATTTCGCCAATCGACATCAGCCGTCAGATCCGCAAACAGGAAACGCCGAATGGATTGGGGGAGATCGCTACATTCCTTGCGCAACGCGGCAATCAAGGAATACTGCCCGCTGGTATCCAGGTGTCGCAGCAAGGCACCACCCAAAAAGCCTGAGCCGCCGGTGACAAGTACCGTTTCAACTTTCATTGGTGAGGCTCGGTAACGTTATTGACGCTTGAAATTGCATCATGACTAATGATCATCAAACTATTCAGAACAGAATTTGACCCCGCCGCAGAAAGCGAGGCCAAACTACGCGTCAGTGGGCACCGTGATGCCTGAAAAGAAGGCCCCCTGAGACTGACAGCCACGATATGAATCAGCCGACTTTCGCGGCAACCCGCAGCGCCAGATCACGCGCGTAACGCCTGAGTTCTGGCACAGCCGTGGCCTCCCAGAATCGCGCCTTGAGCATTGGCCCGACGTAACTCAGCCAACTGACGGGAACACCGTGCTCGTCTTCAACGGAAAGGTCCTCATCCACACAAATGCCCAGCCCGAGCTCATCCAATCGAATCAGCCTTGCCTGCCGCAATTGCGCGATCAAGCGGTCATCAACCCGCGCCAGATTGGAGTTCGGTCCGGTGCAATTGATGATATGCGAAACATCCAGAGACTCTACCACCCCAGTGCCACGCAGCCCGACTTGCACACGTAAACCATTGGGCAACACTTCGATGTTCTGGATTCGGCCCGCCATCGGCTTCAACCGACCCTGCTCCAACTGCGCGGAAAACGCCGCATACGAGGCCGGTGCAACTCTGTGGCGATGGGCGTCCCAGTACACTTGGACGTGACGCAGGAAACGCAGGCGCTCGGCATCGCTCAACCGCTCCCACAGTTGTGCGGTGATTGGACGCACGGCGGCGATGACATCGCGCCAGTCGACGTCATCATTAACGGCAACGCGGACCAATGAACGCATGTGGCGCATATAGCTGCGCACACTCGGTGTGGAGGCCAAAAGTGTTTGCACCACCTCACCGGCGATGCTATCGGCGTGCCCCGAGGTGCGATGGGGCAGCGGCTGAACGCCTCGCCGTGACAGCATGTACACCGGCCCGGTGTGCCCTTGCTGATCCAGAGTCAGCGCCACATCCAATGCGGTCAATCCTGCGCCCAGCAACAGAATCGGAGCCTTCGGATCGATTGGTACCTCTATCTCTCCCGACCATGGATCAGCGAGATAGCGCCCTGCGGCGCGGGGAATCGAGGTGATGGCCGGATTGAACGGAGAGAAGTTGCCGAAGGCGAGAATCACATGGTCAGCCAGTATTTCCCGGCCATTAGCGATACGTATCCGGGCTTTGCCGCGATCCGCTTCGATGCTGTGCGCTTCGGTCGTGATCCGCTCGAAACTGACCCCGTCACGACACTGATGCTCAGCCTCGGTGAGCAGTTCCGAGAGATATTCACCGTAGAGTTTGCGGGGAACGAAGGACCCCGATGAAGTACCCGGCAGGCGAGTCTCGCAAAAACGCAGAAAATGATCAGGCTGATCAACAAGCGCCGTCATATTTCCCGCCGGCACATTCAGCAGGTGCCGCGAACTGTTGGTTCCATAGGCGAGACCACGGGCCATCTCACCGGAACGGTTGAGCAACACCACTCGAGTGTCAGGCTTGCAGACGCGAAGAAACTGAACAGCAGTTACCGCGCCACTGAATCCGGCACCAATGATGACCAGCGTCTTCAACGTTCGATCCGTCCAACCAGGTACTGCATGATTTTCGCGACAGACGCGTGCACATCTTCTTCAAGAGTGTTGATCGTGATATCCGGTGTCAGCGGAGGCTCATACAACGAGTCGATACCGGTAAAGTTCTTGATCATGCCCGAGCGTGCCTTACCGTACAGCCCCTTCGGATCGCGGCGCTCACATTCCGGTAAAGGCGTGCTGATGTAGACCTCAACAAAGAACTCATCACCTATCACATCGCGGGCCAATGCCCGGTCAAGGCGAAATGGCGAAATAAAAGCGCTGACGACGATCAGGCCAGCGTCAACGAACAATTTGCCAACTTCTGCAATACGACGGATGTTCTCCGCCCGATCATGATCATTGAAGCCCAGATCACTGCACAGACCAAGGCGCATGTTGTCCCCGTCCAGGAGGTAGGTATGACGATTACGCTCTAGCAGTGCCTGCTCAAGAGCATTGGCAATCGTCGACTTACCGGCACCGCTGAGCCCGGTGAACCAAAGTACCACTGGTCGTTGCTGTTTAAGAGCACTCCGCTGCTCACGATCAACAACCATTTGATGAGCGACAAGATTTTCCGTCATCGAAACTACACCGCAGTTATATATACATTGACTTGAATCAGGCTTTCAACGCTGAAAGGAATTGGCTTTGCGCGCATTGAAACCAAGTTCGTAATTAAGCGTGAAGAATAGACCCAGGGTCTGCCCGCGCCAAGGAAAACCTTGACACGAGACATTAATGGCCACTGTTACATGGATGAATTCCATTTTTGCAACAATTCATTCACATAGACAGAAACAGATTTCGGAGGCGAGGAATTCGTTGCCAGTCTCGCTAACAACTCATCCTCGACCAATAGTCGTTTCAATGCGCTTTCAAGGTCAGAAACGCTGCCTGGTTCAAACAGCAACCCATTAAAATCGTGTGTCACGGCCTCAGCAATGCCAGGCACATCGGAGGCCACAACCGGGCAACCGGCAGCCTGCGCTGAATAGACGACCAGTGGCGTATTTTCATTCCAAACCGAAGGGACCACCAATGCATCCAGTCCACCCAGCACGGTGAATATGTCTTCGTTGGCAAACGTGCCGCAAAATTTTACCGCTTCGTTGCCATCAGCCAGTCGATGCAAACCGGCAACATAGTCGGGAAAATCCGTTTGCTTGCCGTAGATTCTCAGCTGTAAATCGCGAGCAGAAAAACGCTGAAGAGCCTCAAGAAGCACATGACAACCTTTGTGTGACGCGAGCGTGCCAACGAACCCCAATACCAAGGGACCCTCACGCCGCGCCCGATCTCGCACGACGACTGGCGGCTCAAGATTGATGCCATAGGACGACCTGACCAGGATGTCTGGCCGCACGCCATAACGCGTCAACAGCGTTTCGATCATCCGGTTCGGCGCAATGATGCCCTGCAGAAGATTCAGCCGCCGAACGTTACGCTCGAGACGACCACTCAACGCCCGCACCTCACGTACCACCGAGCCGGCCGGTATGCGCGACGAGCGAACAATGCGTACGACCGTATCACTAAAGACATCCGGCACCGCGCTCATGAGCCTGCCAATGCGCTCAGGAAGCTGGCTGGCAGCAAAGTGCACGACACAATTGCCCGCTTCCTTGCTCGGGCCCGCGCACGTTCTTCCACCACAACGCAGCAACTGCCCGGTAGGGCAAATACTCCAGAAGTCGGTTGGCGTGTAATACGCAGGCACACCGGCAGCGACCGCTTTTTCGATCAGGCCAGTGCCGAGACGATTGAGGTGAAAGAAATGCACGACATCCGGCCTGAACTCTTCCAGCAAGTGCCCGAAAAAGTCAGCGGCCAGATGGTTATCACATCCGATCTCAATTTTTGAAGTTTGATCGCCCATGGGCACATAGGCATGCCGAAAACGATCAACCAGAATGGAGTCGTACCGATATTGATCGAAGCGCTCACTGTCCGCGAGCGCCTCGGTAGCCGGATAGCCCGTAAAAACCCTGACCTCATGGCCAAGGGCCTGCAATACGCGGGCAACGGACAGCGTCAAAACCTCTGTACCCGCGGAAAACTCCGGGAAAAACTGATGAACAGTGAGCAGGACCTTCATTTGTAACCAACGCTGGCACCGAGCAGGCGGTAACTCAACCGACCACTCACTTCTGCTGTTCGTTCTTGGCCCACTCGAAAGTTCGCACGATCCCTTCCCTCATCGAAACCTTGGGCTCCCAGCCCAGTTCGTCGCGCGCCAAATCGTTGCTCAGTACACTCACTGGCACATCGAAAGAACGGCCAGGCTTGTAGTTACGGGCAACCGGCTCACCGCTGACTTCTTCGATCATCGACATGAGACTGTTCAGGCTGGTTCCCACGCCCGAACTGATATTAAAGACACTGGCGCTACCCGAGTAGGTAGCCGCCTTGGCGAACGCCTCGGCCACATCGCTGACATGCAGGAAATCGCGTTCGACGCTACCGTCCCCCCAAATCTCGATCGGCAAGCCCTTCAGCACGTTATGGATGAACACACCCACCGCGCCCTGCGCAGTCTCCACGCGCTGACGCTCGCCGTAAGGGTTGGCGACCCGCAGAACAACAGGCTTGATGCCATACAGATGGTTGTACATTTGCAGGTATTTCTCGATGGTCAGCTTGGTGATGCCATAAGAAACTTCTGGATCTGTCGGGTGTTTTTCGTCGATCGGCAGGTACTTCGGAGCGCCATAGACAGTGCCTCCGGAAGAAATGAAAACGATTCTGCCAACCTCGTGCGCAACCATTGCATTGAGCAGTTGCAAACTTGCAACGACATTGCTCTGGACATCGTAGACCGGATCTTCATTCGAGCTTTTCGGCAGCGTGGTGGAAACCAGATGAAAAACAACATCTGCCCCTTCTACTGCCTTGTTTATGTCACTGGTGGACGACAAATCACCTGTCATCCATTCGACGGATTCATTGGGCAAGAACTTACGGTACTCCCCCACTCGCGGACGCTCGAATACTCGGATCGAATGCCCGTCTTGCAACAAGCGATCAACAATAGTCGAGCCGATAAAGCCGCCGCCGCCAAATACCGTAATTTTCATAAAAACTCTCGACAGACATCGAAACTATTGCAAAAAACTGACATAAATCAGTCAACAAAAAGACAAAAAACCTAACACAAAAACCAAAATACGTCAAGAAACAGTCAGTTTTAGCCTTCTTAAAGTTTTCTTGATAAAAGGCCTGTCAAATATAAACTTCGCAACACGGTATCGACGAACTTTAGCAATCAACAAATTAACAATTCCGCGACTATATGAAATCTCTGTTTGCGCATTGTTAGTCAGACAGTGCGTCGCATACAGATGATCAAGATAGGACGTGACACGTCTGTTTTCCAGTGCAGTCGTGGCTAATTCCTTCGCCAGGCCCATCGGCAGGAAAGGCTGCGCTGAGCCATCTCTGCGGACATGCGCCTCATCCAGGATTTCAAGCCACTGACGATTTGTTGCCTCAGCGGTGTAGCTCCGCTCGATCAGTTTCATGCACGCCTGTGCTTTGTTACGACGACTGACGGGATCAGCAGCAAGCGCCTGAATGACACTCACGTATTGAGCTACTTCATCCTCGCCGTGCGGAATCAGATAGCCAGTATCTTCGCCTACCAGTTCATCCTGGCCGCCAACATCCGCCACGACCGGAACTACTCCCGCCGCCATGGATTCAAGGAGAGCCACGGAAATCCCCTCATATTCGGATGGCATCAACAAGATGTCCGATACCGCCAGAAGGGACAGCCAATCGGCGTGAGATTTGGCCCCCAGAATCCGCAACTCGGCCTTAAGGTCGTAGTCAGAGATCAAGGTTTCGAACGCAGGACGCAGCTCCCCCTCACCAATGACAAGTGCATTGAAACGGATGCCTTTCTGCTTTGCCGCATGAAAAATTTCAGCAAGCTTCAGCGGTCGCTTCTGATCACACATACGACCGGCGAAAATGATGGTCAGCGCATTTTCATCCAGCCCGAAACCACGCAATACCGCAACACGTTTCTCTTCGGACAGCGATACTGGCTGAGACTTGATCCCGGTATACATGACCCGAATCTTGTCTTGGTCCGCTCCCAGCCCCACCATCCATTTTGAGAGATGACCCGTACTCACAACGTTCAGATCGAGCGCGTCCTGATAGCCCACCGCAAATCGTGGATGCCCGCCGTTAAGCCAATTCATCTCTTCGGTATGGCATAAATCGATGAACGCGGTATCCGGTGCAGCACTACGCAGATACGGAAGAAGTTGATAGCCCAGCGTACTGCCGGTGATCAGAACGGTGTCGATGCTTCGCGACCCGATCAGGTACAGGATGAAGCGCGGAAAGTCAGACGGCGACAAAATATCCGGCAGAATGAAAATATCGCGAGTCAACTCGGCAAACTTGCCAAGCCAACGGTGATCTGCCTCAAGAGTGGCGCACACCGTAACATCCACCCCGTTGGCAACCATTCCCTGGATGAGGTCAATACTGACCCGATCAGCCCCACCTTCCACCATCCACGGCAAAAGGACCATTACCCTCCTGCCATTGGCGTTTGGCTTCAATGCATTATGAAACGGAAACTCCACCGGCAATGTTTCATAAGCTGAGGGATAGCGACGATTAACCTGTGGGACCGGCTTACTTGCTCTTGCAACATTCGTTTCCGCTTCGCTTTCGACAGCCGAAACTCCGCACCATTGCAAACACTCAGGGATGGTATAGCCCCAATGACCAGCCTCTGCCAATCGCGACAGCATTTCTGTCGGGTCACGGCCATCGGCCAGGCTTGCTACATCAGTAACAGACCCAAGAAGGTGCGCTTTACGAAAAACCATCCCTCTGACTTTTGGCTGAGCATTATCGAGGTGATACTTGCCCTGGTTTAGATTCTGATTGATCAGCCCCCCCCTCTTCCCCGGTATAACTCCTAATGAATTGCAAAAGGAGAATTCCGGATTAGACACCAGACACCATAAAGCCTTCTCGATAAAGGTAGCCGCCAATTGCGTCTTGGCATCCACAAGCACCACATAATCAAACGACTTCCATAATGCACTCGCAGACCGACATTCGGCATGGGGCCGCAGGGATACCCGCTTATCGCCTGCAAGTGCTGTAACGAGGCCAGGACTCAGTTGATGACCCAACGCTTGGTCATAAGAAACAAGCCAGTTCCAACCTTGAAATGTTTGAGCGCACAATGACTCATAAACTTCGCTCAAGTCACAAGCGCGATCATCTATCGCAGTAACAACAAGTACAGAAGCATCTTGCGCACCATCAGCTAATGCTGCCTGGTAATTCTTCGCCATTGCAACCGTGGCACGGTAGCTAGGAAAATCGGGAGCTGTTGAATCTTGCATAAAAGACCTACTTCCCTGCCCCAAGGCGCTGAAGACTTTTCAAAAATTTCATCAACGACGTTCCATCAATATCGCGAAGTTTGAGAAACGGTTTTTCGATGAGACGATAAGTAGAGTAAGCAAGCAAGTAGACACAAATCGTAAATATCGGATACACGATCCATGGATTATTGTAGACAGCCTCGTGCAATCCGAAACGATTGAGCACTGCAATCACTATCGTGAACGCAAAAATGTGCCCGAGATAGATCGAATACGAAACCAGACTCGTGAAATTTACAAAGCGGTTGAACCAGCCCCAGCGGCAGGGCCGCAAACTAAAGAATGCTGGAATCAAGGCTGCAAAAAATATCGCCGAACAGGTGAAAAACAGCGACTGAAGAACCTTGCCATTCAACAACCAAGGCGCTCCCATTTTGGTCGAAACAATAATCCCTATCACAACTGCCAGCGGGATATACCAATACTTGGCAATGCGCTCAAACCTTGGTCTGTGCCACGTATAGATGTACGCCGCCAGCACACCGAAGCCTATGGCGTCCAGCCGATAGAGGACAACATAGCGGGCGTCATCATATCTGACCGACTCAATAGGCATCCCGATTCGCGCCAGGAATGGCACGACCATGAAAACGACGATTGTAACCATGGCTGCTCGCTTGACACCCGCACCAAAGCCGATCACTAGCAAAATCAACAGCGGAAAGGTGTAATAAAACCACTCTTCCACCGCTAGGCTCCAGGACAAACGATAGAAATCCGTCATGGGCCAAGCAAAATTCTGAGCAAAAAACAGATAGCGAAACTGTTCAGAAAAAGTGGTCGCCCCTTGCCAGTCGAACTTTAAGGAAACAAAAAAGAAAAAAACGTAAAGTGGCAAAGTACGCATCCAGCGACGATACCAAAAATTGGTAAGCCCACTGGTTCTGGACATACTCCAGTTAGCAGCTTCTTTCAGCAGAATCCTGCCGATCAAAAAACCACTGAGACAAAAGAATAGATCAACGCCAAATATGGCGAGAAATGCGAAATTAGACAGTATCGGACTGGGCAAAGAATGCCCAAGCATGTGGCCGAATACGACAAGTAAACAGGCGAGCGTCCGACAAACGTCAAGTCCGAAAGAACGATTGGAATCCGCAACAGTTGTGCTCATTAATGACACCAAAACTATCTATTAAAGTTTACTTGTCTATTCCAAAGTATCTCGCAACACTTTCCCTCGGGAGCCCTGAACTGCCCCAGTTCCATCCTGTCAACGGCCACTGAGCCAAAGGCAACCACATAACGACAATAGGTCACACCCGACCGCGTCTCTTTGGATAACCGCTTTAAGCCAGTCAAATTGAAGTCTTTGTTTATGAAGCCTTCTGCCCCCGCTTTCGACGCGTCTAGCGGATAGATATGAACAAAAAAATTATCGGCGACCTGAGCGACATCACAGCCTTTCAATTCCAACTGCAATGCGTTGCTGACAATGTCAATCTGCAACTGATCAGAAACAGCAACGGAAGTGATGTTTTCTACAGGCGCCTTGACGTCCATCCAGCGAGTGAAATACAAAACAGCCGCAGCCAGGCAGACAAATATACAAACGGAGCCTAAAATTTTCAGATCAATCTTCACTCAGCGCCTCAACCTTTTGTGATATGCAAACAAAACCAGCAATACTCTTGACGTTATCTCAAGAGCCATCGCTGATTCCGATGTCGCAACCGGCCTACAGTGGCCTGGCCAAAAACTTTACAAAATACCTATTTTGCGCAGAGCCTTGCTCACCGAGCCTCGCCATCCCGTAACTGCAGTCACAGGAGGCTGCAAGGGTCCGGAACCCTCACCGAAAAAATCCTCTTTTCCGGTAAGGCCGATGAAGTCCAGATAGTTAAAGCCGTGCACCGTCTCAATCTGTTCCTGAGTTTCCGCGCAGGTCATCAGTTGATAGAGCAGTTCGATACCAAACAATCGCGTACCTGGGCAAAGACCGACATGAATCGCCACCATTGCCACCAGAAACTCATTATTCGCACCCTGAGGCGTAACCCACTTAGCTGCCTCCGGGAAGATCTCAAGAATATCCGCTTGGGGCAAATCGACATAATGCTGCTTCTGCAGATGCCATTCCAGCTTCAAGCGAGCCCGCCGATCTGGTCGGTCGCCACTCGCATTGGATTGATCCGAGAAGATCCTATGCAGTGTCAGCTTTTCCTGAATGACGTGAATGTCCGACTTCTTTAACAGGCGAGTCCACAACTCAGCGTCATCAATTTGAGCATGGGCGCACTTGTAAAGATCAGCCTGCTCATAGGCACTGCGCCGAACCAACACACTCGGATGGCACAAACGGTTCTCGTTGAAAAACAGTGCTCGCAACCAGGCCGTTCGGCTTTTGTTCGGCTGATTGAACCAATCGATAGACAGCGCCTGATTACTTTCATCGATGCATTGCACATGGGTAAAAACTGCCCCTATGTGCGGATTGGAATCAAGCACAGCCACTTGCTTTTCAAGTTTTTCCAGTGCCCAGGCATCATCCGAGTGATGGATCGCGATGTATTCACCAGTGCTTTGGGACTGAATCGCACGGTTGATATTGTAAATATAACGGCGCGTACGATCATTTCGGATCTTGATGATCCGGGGGTCATTATAACTTTCAATAACCGCCCAAGAGTCATCTGGCGATACATCATCAACGACAATGAGTTCCCAATCACTGTAAGTTTGATTGAGAACAGAATCAATTGCCTGCCCAATGAACTTATCGTGATTATAGGAAGTGAGTACAACTGAAACCTTCGCCACCTTAATCCCCTTTGCCCTTTTCAATAACATGCTCTGAGGCAGGCGCCGCGACCCCGGTTTGGGCCTTCTCGAGAGCATGCTGCAATTTTTCGTTTTCAGCCTGAAGTTGCTGAGACTTGACCCACTGCAATTCAGCTTGGCCCACAAATTCTTTGTGATGCGCTTGAAGATCCAAGAGTTCGCTCTCTTTGCTCTTTGCCATCTCCATCCAGGTCTCACGCTGTTCGGCAAGCCATTGCTTGTCGACTAACAAGCTGGACACCTGTTCTGTGAAAGTCTGGCGAATTTCACTGATTCGCTGATGTCGACCGTGCAGCAACTCGACGCCCTTGAGCGCCACCGTCAACTGTTCTTGAGAAAACTTCTCTTTCGCCGGTGCGACTGTCGTCGGATAACCGAACGCTTCAAAATCCTTCGCGTAGAGGTCGTCTATCAACGCTTTGGAACGAGGACTTATGAACTCCGGAAGGTAAGGAATAAGGCTTTCATTTGCTCTGGCCGTCGTGAACGGGTTGACGTAAGCATCGCCGAGATGACTACGAAGCGCGGCGTTAAGCTCTGAAGTGTCTTCAATTTTGGAAATGAAGTCGTAAGAGAAATTCAGCGGCTGGAGCAAATCGTACTGTGGTGTCCAGTGTGAATCCTTGAACCCCTCACGCTCATGCGCATACAAGTACTCGAGAAAGCACTCGAACGCAGCTGTCACGTCAGACATGACCTTAACCGGGCAGTCCAGAAAAGCTTGACTAACGTAAGGTTCAATCTGCAGTGGCTCGCGCAGCAAGATTTTCGATTGCCAGGCAGAAAACAGCCTTTTGTAGGGATTCCTTACCAACGCAAAGCTAAAATAACCTTCACTTATGACCTGAGCCAGCCGCTCTTCGGAACGAACCAGAAGATTCGGAGCTACGGCCAGCAGCGTATCGTGGATGACAAGTTCCGGATCGGTCTCTGAACTAATTTTCTTCTCTCTAACGGCCTGGGCGACGCCCTCAAGCTCCGCAAACCACCATTTCAGAGACGTGCAAGCCACCTTTGGAGTGGCGACGTAGAACAACTTCTGCTTATCCGAAACGCAGCTATTCCACGAAAAATAATCCAGTAAACTTTCTTCACTACTGTTTGTCATCACCGTCCTCTCAGGCTTCATATCTTATCTCGCGAACGGAAACTTTATCGACACTAGACTGTGCCAACCCGAGCGCCCGGTGTTCTTCAACGTGAATTAGCCAGCTCTTCAGCGCAACATACGCGAACTGGGAAATTTTTTGATGTTCAGAGCAATTCAAGTGCGGGCTCATCGACCGAAACATCCATATAACCAAACGACCTCGCCCCCTGATCCGACACCACCCTGAACATCGAAGCATCCAGAATCCGATGGCACAGGGTTGGCTCGCTCTCCGACCACACGCCCCCACCGACGAAGTATACGCCGGGGAGCATCACCATCTTGCAGCTGAACGTGACTCGAAACTCGCGCTCAGCGGCTTCACAGTCAAAATATTTCCCTTCATCGGGGAAACGCTGACCGGTAATCACGACGCCCGACACCGTGCGAATATGCATCGCAAAGAAAACCCGCGAAACCGCGTCAGTGAGCTTGCCACGCATGACAATATCGTATTCGCCGCCGGCCTTCAGGACATTACAACGATGTCCTTCTTTGTCGAACACCTCGAATGCGTCGATTCGAGCACCTTGTTCGGGGTAGACCGTAGTCGACTCAGGCACCATTCCGGCATCGAAGTACTGGTCTTGCGCCGGAGCATCCTGCCCAGCTTCCAGCGGGGTCGTTTCGACAGCAATCTTGTCCATACCAATTGCGCGGAATTCCTCGATCAATCGAGGCTGTTCGTCCGCGGGCGCGTAAATCAGCTTTTGATACGCCCGGACTACTTCCATCGGCGATCCGGTACAGACGCGTTCACCGCGCTCCATCAAAATCGCCCGATCACACAGCTCGACAACCTGCGGTCCCGAGTGGGAGACGAATAGAATAGAAGTGCCCTTCGCCTTCAACTCATCGAGCCTGGCGAAACACTTGCGCTGGAAGCGCTCATCACCGACCGCCAGCGCCTCATCGACAATCAGGATGTCCGGGTCGACCATCGCCTGAACGGCAAACGCCAGACGCACGATCATGCCGCTGGAGTACGTCTTGACCGGCTGATGAATGAACTCGCCAATGTCGGCGAATGCGGCAATGTCGGCGTAGCGCTCATCCACTTCCGCACGGCTCAAGCCGAGAATCGCGGCGTTCATGTAGACGTTCTCGTGCCCGGTGAACTCTGGGTTGAATCCGGAGCCGAGTTCAAGCAGCGCGCCGATACGGCCCAGAGTCTGAACATCACCGACGGTCTGGTTCAACGTACCGCAGATGACCTGAAGCAACGTCGATTTGCCGCTGCCATTACGGCCGACAATACCGACCGTTTCGCCTTTCTTGATTTCGAACGAGACGTCCTTGAGCGCCCAGAACTCCCGATAATATTGTTTGCGCTGTCCAGCAACCATCTGCATGAGACGATCGCGAGGCTTGTCGTAAATGTGATAACACTTGCTGACATTCTGCAGCTTGATTGCGATTTCAGAGGACATCGGCAAACCCCTTTCTAGTCTTCTGGAAGAAGGCAAACCCCAGGTAAGCCACTGCAATCGCTATGCATGCGTAGATGCCGAGCGCCTGCCAATCAGGCTGCTGCCCGAAAAACAGTACGGCCCTTACGTTCTCCACGGCCACGGTGAGCGGGTTGAGCAAAAGCAGATGCCGATACTCCTCCGGCACTGCTGTAGCAGGATAGAAAATCGGCGCCAGGAACATCAGACCGCTGGTCACCAGGCCGATGAAATGCGCGACATCTCGCATGTAAACACCGATGGCGGCCAACCCCCATGACAGACCCAGGATGATCAGCACCAGCGGCGCTATGACCAGCGGCAGGTAAAACAATGTGAGCGGCGGTATGCCAAAGAACACGCAGTAAGCCAGCAACCACACAATCAGGCTGACCAACGCATGGAACAAGGAAGAGCCGGCGATTACGCACGGCAGTATTTCCAGCGGAAACACGACCTTCTTCACGTAGTTGGCATTTGAAATAATCAGATTGGGCGCGCGGGTGACGCACTCTGCGAACAGGTTGAAAACCATCAGGCCGGCGAACAGGATCAACGCGAACTCGGCTTTTGAATCACCGGCCCCAGTCCAGCGTGAATTGAAAATGAAGCTGAACACGAATGTGTAGATCGCCAGCATCACGATCGGATTGAAGAACGACCAGAGAATGCCCATAAAGGAGCCGCGGTAGCGACCGATGACTTCGCGCTTGATCAAAGCAATGATAAGTGCGCGATTGCGCCAGACACTGGAGAACATGACGCCAGGCGCCGCTGAAAACTTCTGCATTAACCTGTGACCTCAAAAAAACTCATTTTCAAACCCCTTTTCACAACATTCATCATCAAATTCCTTTGAAAATGATTGCTACTGCAAGCCCCAGATTCCCCAGGAGCGTCTGGCGGTAAATACCCGAGCGCCATATCCCGGTGATGCGTCCAGCCAGGCCATGCTTGCGAGCATTCTTGAACTGGCTCAGCACTTTGCGGTTCTGCTCGGTCAGAAGATGCTCAACCACCTCCAGGTGCTCGATGTTCTGGTCGATCCAGCGCCGCAAACGTCCCTGAAACATTTTCCGGATACGCGTCAGGGCGGCCATGAATCCCGCATTGGCGCCTATCGAATTCATTTCGTGCTGCCGATAGAAAAGATGCGGCACCTGATCGAAATGAAACTGCCCGCCGGCGCCTGTCACCAACATATAAGCCCACCAGTCATGGGCGACAATGCCCCGAGCCGGCCCCGCTTTCAATAGCTCATGCGCCGCGCGATTGAAAACCATCGTGTTTCCGGCGGCGACATTCTGTATGAGCGCATTGGGGAAGCTGAAGTCGCGGCAATATCCGGGGGTCATTCCCACTTCGACACCGGACTCATTGACTAGCGTCGTCCGGGAGGCATAAAGCGCAGGAACGCCAACGGGTACCTGACGTAGCCACGTCAACGCAGCGCTGAGCTTATCGGCCGCCCAGACATCATCCTGGTCGGACCATGCATAAAAATCAGCGCTGATATTTTCCAGACAGGTCACCGACATGAAGTTGTCGGCGAACCCCGTTCGAGGGCCGGAAAGCAACGTCACTTTCTGCTCCCCCATACGCGCCTGAAACAACTTGAGAATCTCCAGTGTCGAGTCGGACGATCCGTCATCGGAAACGAACAGACGCCACTGCGTATGTTGCTGCTGTTCAATGGAGCTCAATTGCTCGGAAATAAATCGCTCACCGTTATACGAGCACAGCAATATCGCGACAGACTCATCCAGCCCCGGCACTTCGACTGTATCGACACTCAGGCCGGAGTTCGCGGAATCCGCTGATAAGGGGCTTGACACTGTATGCTCCACTGCAATTAAAACGCCGGTCGGAAGCCTGAGGAATCATATCCAGTGCTTCGACGGCATCGGCTTCATTCGTTCCCTTCATGAAGCGGGCGATTATAGAGAACTTTCATCTGCGGTTGTTGGGCTTCGAGCAGGCGAAGCGAAATCGCAAAACCCGCTCCAGCCTCGATCAGCACTTCCTGCCAACGACCGCAGTCAGCCAGCAGACGAAGAAAAACAGAAACTTGTCACGCGGCCGCCTACGGCACTGCCCGCCCCTGACGGATAACCGCAGCAAATCACGCCGCCGCAGAGGCAACCAGTTGCTTACGAAGGGGTTTTTATCCGCCCCGACAAGCAGTGCGATGGCCTGAACTTGCTTGAACCACCAGCCTTCATGGATGGTGACATAGCGTTGAAATAGTGACGTCAACCCGGTATTGGCGCCTACTTGGTTACTCTCGTGCTGCCGATAAAGCATGCTCGGCCGCGAATCGATGAACCATTTGAAGCCATGACTGCGAGCGAACGCATAGCAATACCAGTCGTGCAAACTGACTTGCTGCAGCCGCTCCCAATCCTGAACGACCTGTTGGCGCAGTGACCGGGCAAGCGCGGGGTTTAACACGTAAGTGCAGCCTGGCCCCGCCGCCTCGAACAGAAAATCCCAGGCAACTTGTGGCTGACTCTTGTCGAGCAGGATGGTCTTGCCATCCGGCCAGAAAGCCGTGACATTGCTCGAGTAGGCATCGACTCCGTGCGAGGCAATGGCTTGTGTAGCGCGCAGCAACTTGTCGGACTCCCAGATATCATCCTGATCTGCAAACGACACAGCATCGTAATCGTGAAGATCAACATCTCGAATCAAACGAAAAAAATTACGCGCCGCACCACCAAAACGCCCGGCAGGAGGCAAAAGAATCACGCGACTGTCGACCTCTTCGAGAGCTTTGCACCAGGCCTCGGTGCCGTCATCGGACAAATCAACGCTGATATGAATAGTGACATCGACGGACTGCTGACCGAGGATCGAAGCTACCTGCTCCTCGATCCACTGCATGCCATTGTAGGCAGCCAGCAAAACCGCAATCTTGGGATGTTTTACTGGCATGCCATTCCTGCTAGCAGCGATTAAACCCACCGATTGAAAGCGCGAGGCTTTCGAATCAGCGAGAAGGCGAGTCCAGCAGTTTTTGCAGGTACTGACCGTAACCGGTTTTCTTCAAGGCATTTGCCTGAGAACCCAGTTGCTCTGCTGTTATCCAGCCATTGTGGTAAGCAATTTCTTCGAGGCACGCCACTTTCAAGCCTTGACGCTGTTCGATGGTGTGAACGAAGTGACTTGCTTCCAGCAGGGAGTCATGGGTACCGGTATCCAGCCACGCGAAGCCACGGCCGAGCATTTCGACATTCAAAGACTTCTTATTGAGGTAGGCGCTGTTCACATCAGTGATTTCCAGCTCGCCTCGCTCCGACGGCTTAATATTCTTGGCGATTTCCACGACATCGTTGTCGTAGAAATACAGACCGGTCACCGCGTAGTTGGATTTCGGCTTCAACGGCTTTTCTTCGATGCTCAGGGCACGGCCTGTCGCGTCGAACTCGACCACGCCAAAACGCTCCGGATCGGAAACGTGATAGCCAAACACAGTGGCGCCACTCTCCTGCTCATTGGCAGAGCGCAGGTTGTCCGAGAAGTGCTGGCCGTAGAAGATGTTGTCACCCAGGATCAGGCAGCAAGGGTCCTTGCCGATGAACTCTTCACCGATGATGAACGCTTGTGCAAGTCCATCCGGGCTCGGCTGCTCGGCATAAGTCAGCTTGATACCGTAAAGGCTGCCATCACCCAGCAATTTGCGGAAGTTCGGTAGATCTTCCGGCGTGGAGATGATCAGGATCTCGCGCATGCCGGCAAGCATCAGTACCGAAAGCGGGTAGAAAATCATCGGCTTGTCGTAAATCGGCAGCATCTGCTTCGACACGCCGAGGGTCAGCGGATGCAGGCGAGTGCCCGAACCGCCGGCGAGGATGATGCCTTTACGATTATTGGTGGTCATTTGTTCAGAACTTCCCTAAGCATTCGAGTTACACCACTTTGCCAATCCGGCAAGTGTAGAGAAAAATTGTCGCGTAGCTTTTGTGTATTCAACCGCGAGTTCAACGGACGACGTGCGGCAGTCGGATAAGCCGTTGCCTCGATGGGTTCTATTGCCTGTACGGCAAGCGACTCGCCATTGGCCTTGGCAAAATCCAGGACATGACAGGCATAGCCGTACCATGACACTTCCCCAGCGGCTGCCAGATGATACAAACCGAACAGCTCCGGGCGCTTGAGCGCTTGCTGCAGTGCCAGTACGGTTATATCCGCAATCAGATCGGCACCTGTCGGCGCTCCCACCTGATCAACGATGATATTGAGTTTTTCGCGTTCTTTACCCAGACGCAGCATGGTCCTGGCGAAGTTGCCGCCACGAGCGCTGTAAACCCAACTGGTACGAAACAGCAAGTAACGGCAACCGGAGACCTGAACGGCTCGCTCCCCCGCCAACTTGCTTTCGCCGTAGCGATTCAGCGGCTGCGGTTCGTCGCTCTCCAGCCAGGGCTCTTGTCCCTGACCGCCAAACACGTAATCAGTCGAGTAGTGGACCAACCAGGCACCCACTTCGCGAGCTTCATCGGCGAGAACCTGGATAGCTCGCGCATTCACCAGATTAGCCTGATCTGGCTCGGACTCGGCAGTGTCGACGGCATTGTAAGCTGCCGCATTGACGATCACGTCAGGCTGAATCTTGCGGATTGTCTCGCGCAAGGCCGCTAGGTCGGTCAAGTCACCAGACAACCCGTCAACGCCATGCCGACCCAGTGCGATCAATTCGCCAAGCGGCCGAAGGGATCGTTGCAGCTCCCAACCCACCTGACCATCCTTTCCCAGAAGAAGGATCTTCATGCCTTGTTCGAACGATCCGCGTAGTTCTGATCGATCCACTGCTGGTAGCTGCCGCTCTTCACGTGCTCTACCCATTCAGCGTTGTTCAGATACCACTCGACGGTCTTGCGAATACCCGTTTCGAAGGTTTCTTCAGGAGTCCAGCCCAGCTCACGCTGGATCTTGCTGGCATCGATTGCGTAACGCTGATCATGGCCCGGGCGATCCTGGACGTAGGTGATCAGACTGGCATGCGGGCGATGTGCAGAATCCGGACGCAGCTCGTCAAGCAGGGCGCAAAGTGTACGAACCACTTCGATGTTCTGCTTTTCGTTATGACCGCCAATGTTGTAGGTCTCGCCGATAACACCCTCGGTTACGACCTTGTACAGCGCGCGAGCATGGTCTTCCACATAGAGCCAGTCGCGGACCTGATTGCCTTTGCCGTACACCGGCAGCGGCTTGCCTTCCAGCGCATTGAGAATGATCAGCGGGATCAGCTTCTCGGGGAAGTGGCAAGGGCCGTAGTTGTTTGAGCAATTGGTGACCAGTGTTGGCAAACCATAGGTGCGAGCCCAGGCACGAACCAGGTGGTCGGAACTGGCCTTGCTGGCCGAGTATGGCGAGCTTGGCTGATAAGGCGTAGTTTCGGTGAACAGATCTTCCGGGCCTTCAAGATCACCATACACTTCGTCAGTGGAGATATGGTGGAAGCGGAAGTTGCTCTTGCGGGTATCGTCCAGCGCGGACCAATAGTGGCGCGCGGACTCGAGCAAAGTGTAAGTACCGATGATGTTGGTCTGGATGAACTCGGACGGACCAGAGATCGAGCGATCGACGTGGGATTCTGCGGCCAGGTGCATGATTGCATCGGGTTGGTGCTCACGCAGGACACGGTCGATCTGGTCACGATCGCAGATATCGACACGCTCGAAGGCGTAACGCGAGTTCTGGCTGACTTCTGCCAGGGACTCCAGATTACCGGCGTACGTCAGCTTATCGACGTTGACCACTGCGTCGGAAGTGTTGGAGATGATGTGACGGATGACTGCCGAGCCAATGAAGCCGGCGCCGCCGGTAACTAGAATTTTCACGCGAAACGATACCCTTGAGCTGCGGACAGCGCTGCCAGCGAGCGCGGTCTAATCCATGATGCAGAAGCCACTAACTGGCATCCGTCAGAGTCAATCTGAAAATCGACATGCATTAAGGCACGATCGAACAAGGGAGGCATTTTACAGCTTAATGATAGTTTTACTAATGGATAAAGACAGGCTGAGGCGCAATTTCGACAGATGCCGTGCTCGCGTCGCTTTCAGATCATTCGCTTGCGTGCAGCTCTGGACGAACGTCCCAGAAACCAGCCCAGTACCGGGCCGATCAGCATACCGATCAGCAGTGCCAATACCGCGACCACTGATACCGGCAGTTGCGGGCCGGAAAAACCCAGAAAAAGAAGCGAAACCGACTGCTGGTTCTCAAGCACAAACGCCAGAACAATCAGAACCATCAGCAGAAGAAAAACGCCAAGCAGTATGCGTTGCAGATTACGCATTCAAGCGCCCTCGAATTTGAATAGCGAAGATCACGCGCCCTCCTCCTCTTCTTCGTTCACGCGGTCACGCAATTCCTTGCCCGGTTTGAAATGCGGGACGAATTTACCGTCCAGACTGACGGACTGTCCGGTCTTTGGGTTGCGACCAACGCGCGGTGCGCGGTAGTGCAGGGAGAAGCTGCCAAATCCACGGATCTCGATACGATCACCGGTGGCGAGGCACTGAGACATTTGTTCAAGCATGGTCTTGATGGCCAGCTCCACATCCTTGGATGAGAGTAGCCCTTGATGGGTGACAATTCGTTCGATCAACTCCGACTTCGTCATATTTTTCCCTTCTTTTTCAAGCAGCTAGATCAGCGCTTGAAAGGTTTTAGCATGCCCGGATGATTTTGAACAGCCCAGGGATTGACATATCTTTCCCGGGGTCAAAACGCCCATTTTCAGGGCATTCCCTAGCGAGTCGGATCGCCGCTCACTTAACGACACATCACCAGCATGGTCCGGGTTACAAAGCCTGCGGGATTGAAGCCGAACAGGTATTCGTCTTCATCTTTGGCATCGTCAGAACGGGTGATGACCTTATAGCCCTTGCCTTTGCACTCCTTCGCTGCACGCTTCTGGCACTTTTCCCAACCGGAACCCAACCCGGAGCAATCGACCTCGATACCACTGACCCCGCGCACCGCATGAGTCTTCGCACTGGTGGTACACCCTGCCAGCGCCAATACCACCGCAACAACAAATAACTTGTTCATCCACTTCCTTATGCCAGGCAAGCCTGACGACTAATGCTCAAGATCAAGCTTAGTCGCCAATAGGCGATTGATCCGATTAAAGAAACAGACCCGCAGCCGAAGCCATTGGTTTCATGCACGGACGTACAAAGACCAAATCGCAGGCACAAAAAAGGGCGACCGAAGTCGCCCTTTTTAATGATCAAGCAGAACTCAGTTCTGTTTGGCCATTGCTTGACGCAGCAGTGCCGCCATGGTGGTGTCAGCTGCTTCGCCTTCCGGAGCTGCTTTCAGGCTCTGGATGGCTTCTTTCTCTTCAGCGTCGTCTTTCGACTTGATCGAGAGCTGGATTACGCGGCTCTTGCGGTCAACGCTGATGATCTTGGCTTCAACTTCCTGGCCTTCTTTCAGAACGTTGCGCGCGTCTTCAACGCGGTCACGGCTGATTTCGGAGGCTTTCAGGGTAGCTTCGATGTCGTCGGCCAGAACGATGATGGCGCCTTTGGCGTCAACTTCTTTCACGGTACCGGTCACGATAGCGCCCTTGTCGTTAACCGAGACGTACTCGGAGAACGGATCGCTTTCCAGTTGCTTGATGCCCAGCGAGATGCGCTCGCGCTCTGGGTCAACCGACAGGATGACGGTGTCCAGCTCGTCGCCCTTCTTGAAACGACGTACGGCTTCTTCGCCCACTTCGTTCCAGGAGATGTCGGACAGGTGAACCAGACCGTCGATGCCGCCGTCCAGACCAATGAAGATACCGAAATCGGTGATCGACTTGATGGTGCCGGAGATCTTGTCGCCCTTGTTGAACTGGCCAGAGAAGTCTTCCCATGGGTTCGACTTGCACTGCTTGATGCCCAGGGAGATACGACGACGCTCTTCGTCGATGTCCAGAACCATGACTTCCACTTCGTCGCCGACTTGTACGACTTTCGAAGGGTGGATGTTCTTGTTGGTCCAGTCCATTTCCGAAACGTGTACCAGACCTTCAACGCCTTCTTCCAGCTCAGCGAAGCAGCCGTAGTCGGTCAGGTTGGTAACACGAGCGGTAACGCGAGTGCCTTCTGGGTAACGGGCTTTGATAGCAACCCATGGATCTTCGCCCAGTTGCTTCAGGCCCAGGGAAACACGGTTGCGTTCGCGATCGTATTTCAGAACCTTGACGTCGATTTCGTCACCAACGTTGACGATCTCGGAAGGATGCTTGATGCGCTTCCAAGCCATGTCGGTGATGTGCAGCAGGCCGTCCACGCCACCCAGATCGACGAATGCGCCGTAATCGGTGAGGTTCTTGACGATACCTTTGACTTGCTGGCCTTCCTGCAGGGATTCCAGCAGAGCTTCACGCTCGGCAGAGTTCTCGGCTTCGAGGACGCTGCGACGGGAAACGACAACGTTGTTGCGCTTCTGGTCCAGCTTGATGACCTTGAATTCCAGCTCTTTGCCTTCCAGGTGCGTGGTGTCGCGCACAGGACGGACGTCAACCAGGGAACCTGGCAGGAACGCACGGATGCCGTTAACGTCGACAGTGAAGCCGCCTTTAACCTTACCGTTGATAACGCCCTTGACCACTTCCTCGGCTGCGAAGGCTGCTTCCAGAACGATCCAGCATTCAGCGCGCTTGGCTTTTTCACGGGACAGCTTGGTTTCGCCAAAGCCGTCTTCAACCGAATCCAGAGCAACGTGAACTTCATCACCAACGTTGATGTTCAGTTCGCCAGCATCGTTGTAGAACTGCTCAAGCGGGATGAGTGCTTCAGACTTCAGACCAGCGTGAACGGTTACCCAGCGAGCCTGGTAATCGATATCAACGATAACACCGGTGATGATGGAGCCTGCCTGAAGGTTCAGGGTTTTCAGGCTTTCTTCAAAGAGTTCCGCAAAGCTTTCGCTCATTTTAATTCCTGTAGATGAGGGCGAAGTAAACGCCCATCTCCACACCCCAGACGGTGTGGGTTAGTTTCATTTAAAAGAAGCACCGCAGGACTATGACTGGTCCCCTGCGACCCTCTTGGTCACCCGGCGATATCGCGAATGGCGATCTCGCTCATGATGCGTTCAAGCACCTGATCGATGGAAAGCTCCGTGGAATCCAGCTGAATCGCGTCGGCCGCCGGCTTGAGCGGGGCTACTGCGCGCTGGGTATCACGCTCATCGCGTGCACGGATCTCATCTAGCAGACTCGACAGACTAACACCCTCGACTTTGCCCTTCAACTGCAAATATCGACGGCGCGCCCGCTCCTCGGCACTGGCGGTGAGGAAAATCTTCAGCGGTGCGTCCGGAAAAACCACCGTACCCATGTCGCGGCCGTCGGCCACCAGGCCCGGCGCTTCCTGGAATGCGCGCTGGCGTTGCAGCAGCGCCTCGCGCACGGCGGGCAGCGCAGCCACTTGCGAGGCGCCGGAACCGACGCTTTCGGTGCGAATGACATCGCTGACTTCGTCGCCTTCCAGAATGATCCGCTGCAACTGACCTTCGGTCGCGGCAATGAACTGCACGTCCAGATGAGCGGCCAATGTCTTCAGCAGCTCTTCATTGGTCAGGTCGACGCCATGGTTATGCGCAGCGAAAGCGAGCAAACGGTAAAGCGCACCGGAATCCAGCAGGTTCCAGCCCAGACGCTTGGCCAGAATCCCGGCGACTGTGCCTTTGCCGGAGCCGCTTGGCCCATCGATGGTGATGACCGGTGCAATGTTTTTCACGATTGAGCCTCTTGTGCCACACGAATACCGACTTGCCCGCACAGCGCGAGGAAGTTGGGGAACGAGGTCGCGACGTTGGCGCAATCGTGGATGCGGATCGGTGCGGTAGCGCGCAACGAGGCAACGCTGAAGGCCATGGCAATACGGTGATCGCCATGACCGTGCACTTCACCGCCGCCGATCTGGCCGCCGTCGATGATGATACCGTCCGGGGTCGGTTCGCACTTGACGCCCAGCGCCAGCAAACCGTCCGCCATGACCTGGATCCGGTCGGATTCCTTGACCCGCAGCTCTTCGGCGCCGGTCAGCACGGTACGCCCTTCGGCGCATGCAGCAGCGACGAACAGTACCGGGAATTCGTCGATGGCCAGCGGCACCAGCTCTTCTGGAATCTCGATACCTTTGAGTCTAGCTGCCCGCACGCGCAAGTCAGCCACTGGCTCACCGCCGACTTCGCGCTGGTTTTCCAGAGTGATGTCAGCGCCCATCAGACGCAGGATGTCGATCACGCCCGTACGGGTCGGGTTGATGCCAACGTGCTCAAGCACCAGCTCGGAACCCTCGGCGATCGAGGCCGCGACGAGGAAGAACGCCGACGACGAAATGTCGCCCGGCACTTCGATGTGAGTCGCGGTCAGCTTGCCGCCGGATTCTACCGAAGCCGTGGCGCCGTCGACGCTGACCGGATAACCGAAGCCACGCAGCATGCGCTCGGTGTGATCGCGAGTCGGTGCCGGCTCGGTGACGGTGGTCTTGCCTTCAGCGTACAGACCGGCGAGCAGCAGGCAGGATTTCACCTGGGCGCTGGCCATCGGCATGGTGTAGGTCAGGCCTTTGAGCTTGTGGCCACCGCGAATGGTCATCGGCGGACGCCCTTCAGCGGCGGTTTCGATCACGGCGCCCATTTCCCGCAGAGGATTGGCCACGCGATTCATCGGCCGCTTGGACAGCGATGCGTCGCCGGTCAGAGTGCTGTCGAAGTTCTGCGCCGCCAGCAGGCCGGAGAGCAGACGCATCGAGGTGCCGGAGTTGCCCAGATAGATCGGGCCCGGCGCCGGTTTCAGGCCGTGCAGGCCGACGCCGTGGATGGTCACGCGGCCGTGATGCGGGCCTTCGATGACCACACCCATATCGCGGAAGGCCTGCAAGGTCGCCAAGGCATCTTCGCCCTCGAGAAAACCTTCGACTTCGGTGATGCCTTCGGCCAGCGAGCCGAGCATGATCGAACGGTGGGAAATCGATTTGTCACCCGGTACGCGAATCCGACCGGACAGGCGGCCACCAGGTTGAGCCAGGAAGATCAGATCGTTGGAATTCATAGCGTCCACATAGGCCCTGCGGGCCAGGATTTTACTGAAATGCTCGCGGGCAACCCGGGCGCGCGTGAAAACGCCCAGCAATTGGTGCCCATCCCCTGCATCGACCGCGTCGCGCAAGGCGTCGAGGTCGCTGCGAAATGTATCGAGTGTGCGCAGGACAGCCTCGCGGTTGGCGAGAAAGATGTCGTGCCACATCACCGGGTCGCTTCCGGCGATTCTTGTGAAATCGCGAAAACCACCGGCAGCGTAACGGAAGATCTCCAGATTTTCATTGCGCTTGGCCAACGAATCGACCAGACCGAAGGCCAGCAGGTGCGGCAGATGACTGGTCGCAGCGAGCACTTCGTCGTGACGCTCGACCTGCATATGCTCGACATCGGCGCCCAGCTCGCGCCACAGGCGATCGACCAGCGCCAGCGCGGCAGGATCGGTCTGCTCGAGCGGCGTCAGGATCACCTTGTGCCGGCGGAACAGCTCGGCATTCGAGGCTTCCACCCCGCTCTGCTCGGATCCGGCAATCGGGTGCCCGGGCACGAAACGCGCCGGCATGCCGCCGAATGCCTCGTTCGCCGCACGCACCACATTGCCCTTGGCGCTGCCGACATCCGTCAGGATCGCCTGCCCCAGATCCATCACAGCCAGACGCGCGAGCAGTTTTTCCATGGCCAGAATCGGCACCGCCAGCTGAATCACATCAGCACCGACGCAAGCCGCCGCCAAATCGTCTTCGCAGCGATCGACTACACCCAACTCGACCGCGAGCTTGCGCGATTGCGGATCCAGATCGACGCCGACCACTTCACGGCACAGGCCGCTCTCACGCAAACCCTTGGCAAACGAACCACCGATCAACCCCAGACCGACCACCACAAGGCGACCGATCATAGGTGCAGCAGGTTGCAGCGCAGTGACATCAACCACGAGCCAGAACCTTGCGCAAGGCCTCGAGGAAACGGCTGTTTTCCGCCGGCAGACCGATGGTCACCCGCAGATGGTTCGGCATGCCGTAATTGGCCACCGGACGCACGATCACACCTTCGCGCAGCAAGCCCTGGAAAATTGGCGCCGCGACCTGGCCGAGATCGATGCAGATGAAGTTGCCTTTCGACTCGATCCAGCCCAGCCCCAGCTCGCGGAAACCGGCCTGCAACTGCTGCATGCCGGATTCGTTGAGCTGACGGCTTTGCGCCAGATATTCTTCGTCCTTCAATGCCGCACAGGCTGCGGCGAGCGCCAGGCTGTTGACGTTGAAAGGTTGGCGAACACGATTGAGCACATCGGCAACTACTGGCGTCGATAAGCCATAACCGACGCGCAGCGCTGCCAGACCATAGGCCTTGGAGAAGGTGCGCGACACCAGCAGGTTCGGGTAAGCGGCGAGGAAATCCAGGCCGTCCGGCAGATCGCTGCCCTCGGCGTACTCGATGTAAGCCTCGTCGAGGACTACCAGCACATGCTCGGGAACGTCCTGCAGGAACTCATCCAGCGCTTCGGCGCCGAACCAGGTGCCGGTCGGGTTGTTCGGGTTGGCAATGAACACCACGCGGGTATTTGCATCGATGGCTGCGAGCATCGCCGGCAGATCGTGCCCCCAATCCTTGGCAGGAACGACTTTGGCTTGTGCGCCGACAGCCTGGGTAGCAATCGGATACACAGCGAAAGCGTGCTCACTGAACACCGCGTTCAGGCCCGGCGCCAGATAGGCACGCGCAACCAGTTCAAGAATATCGTTGGAGCCATTGCCCAGCGTGACTTGGTTCAGCTCGACGCGGCACTGCTCGGCGAGCAGCGATTTCAGGGCGAAACCATTGCCGTCCGGGTAGCGGGTCAGCTCGGTCAGCTCATCGCGGATCGCCGCCAATGCCTTCGGGCTGGCGCCCAATGGGTTTTCGTTGCTCGCCAGTTTGACGATTTTTGCCGGATCCAGATCCAGCTCGCGCGCCAGTTCGTCCACAGGCTTGCCCGGAACGTACGGCGAAAGTTGTTGCACGCCCGGCTGTGCCAGAGCGAGGAAGTTGCCACTCATTTGCTACCGCCCTTAGAGAACTGCTTTCGGGTAGGAACCCAGCACTTTGAGTGCTACTGCTTCCTGACTGATCTTTTCCAGCACACCTTTGATCAACGGATCACGGTGGTGGCCGACAAAGTCGATGAAGAACACGTAGGTCCATTTGCCGCTGCGCGACGGACGGGTTTCGATGCGGGTCAGGTCGATGCCATTGTCGTGGAACGGCACCAGCAGCTCATGAAGCGCACCGGGCTTGTTGCTCATCGACACGATGATCGAAGTCTTGTCGTCGCCGGTCGGCGGCACTTCCTGGTTACCGATCATCAGGAAGCGCGTCGAGTTGTCCGGGCGATCTTCGATCTTCTCGGCCAGGCGCGTCAGACCGTACAGCCCCGCTGCCATGTCGCCAGCGATCGCCGCGGAATTCCACTCACCCTTGACCCGCTTGGCCGCTTCCGCGTTGCTCGACACCGCGACGCGTTCGACATTCGGGTAATGGGCGTCCAGCCACTTGCGGCACTGGGCCAGCGACTGCGCATGGGAATAGATGCGGCTGATGCTGTCGGTCTTGGTGTTCTCGCCGACCAGCAGATGATGGTGGATGCGCAGCTCGACTTCGCCACAGATCACCATGTCGTGCTCGAGGAAGCTGTCCAGTGTGTGGTTGACCGCGCCTTCGGTGGAGTTTTCCACCGGCACCACGCCGAAATTCACTGCACCGGCGGCGACTTCACGGAACACTTCG
Organism: Pseudomonas sp. 1L-B-1-E-C1; assembly: GCF_057291835.1. Taxonomy (NCBI): domain Bacteria; kingdom Pseudomonadati; phylum Pseudomonadota; class Gammaproteobacteria; order Pseudomonadales; family Pseudomonadaceae; genus Pseudomonas; species Pseudomonas sp. 1L-B-1-E-C1. Next base: position 170,274 of record NZ_JBXAWN010000014.1, read on the forward strand.
TCGATCGCAGCCATTGGCTTGCTGATCACTGCGTGACCGAAGTGCTTCATCGCTGCCGCTTGGGTGAAGGTGCCTTCAGGGCCGAGGTAGGCCACTTTCAGTGGCTGCTCCAGCGCCAGGCACGAGGACATGATCTCGCGGAACAAGCGTGCCATCTCTTCGTTGCCCAGCGGCCCCTGATTGCGCTCCATCACGCGCTTGAGCACCTGAGCTTCGCGCTCGGGACGATAGAACACCGGCACTTCGCCTTCAGCCAGCGAGGCCATCTTCACGCGGGCGACTTCCTGGGCGCAACGCGCACGCTCACTGATCAGCTCGAGGACCTTGGTGTCCAGAGCGTCAATGCGAACGCGCAGTGCCTTGAGTTCTTGCTCGGACATCAGCCGTGTTCCTTCTCGAATTCCGCCATGTACGCCACCAGCGCGTTGACCGCGGTGATGTCGACGGCGTTGTAGATGGAGGCGCGCATGCCGCCCACCGAGCGGTGGCCCTTGAGGTTGAGCAGGCCGCGTTCGTCGGCACCGGCGAGGAACGGCTTGTCCAGACGATCGTCAGCCAGACGGAACGGCACGTTCATCCACGAGCGATCCGATTTGTTGATCGGGTTGCTGTAGAGGCCGCTGGCATCGATGAAGTCGTACAGGGTGCGCTGCTTGACGTCGTTGAGTCTGGCAATCGCTTCGACGCCGCCCTGCTCTTTCAGCCACTGGAACACCAGACCGGACAGGTACCAGGCCAGGGTCGGCGGGGTGTTGTACATCGAGCCATTATCGGCCGCGACCTTGTAGTCGAGCATGGTCGGGCACAGCGAGCGGGCCTTGCCGAGCAGGTCTTCGCGGATGATGTTGACGAGGATGCCGCTCGGGCCGATGTTCTTCTGCGCGCCGGCGTAGATCATGCCGAAACGCGAGATGTCGACCGGGCGCGAGAGAATGTCCGAGGACATGTCGGCCACCAGCGGCACGTCACCGGTTTGCGGGATCCACTGGAATTCCAGACCGCCGATGGTTTCGTTCGGCGCGTAGTGAACGTAAGCAGCGTCGTTCGACAGGCTCCACTCGTTCTGGCCAGGGATGGCGAAATAGTCGTAAGGCTTGGCGGTGGCGGCGACGTTGACGTGACCGTAGCGCGAGGCTTCTTCGATGGCTTTCTGCGACCAGATACCGGTGTCGATGTAGTCGGCCGAGCCGCCTTCAGGCAACAGGTTCAGCGGGATCTGTGCGAACTGCTGGCTGGCGCCGCCCTGCAGAAACAGCACTTTGTAGTTCGACGGGATATTCAGCAGGTCACGCAGATCCTGCTCGGCCTGGGTGGCGATGGACACGAACTCATCGCTGCGATGGCTCATTTCCATGACCGACAGACCCTTGCCGTGCCAATCAAGGAGTTCACCCTGGGCGCGCTGCAGGACAGCTTCAGGCAGCGCCGCCGGACCGGCGCAGAAGTTATAGGCTCGCTTGCTCACATCCAATCTCGCTCTGATTTGGTGGTATCACATATCAGTCGGCGCCGATCCTGTGGGAGCGAGCTTGCTCGCGAAGGCGGACTGACATTCAACAACGATGTCGCCTGTTGCTCCGCTTTCGCGAGCAAGCTCGCTCCCACAGGGTTCATCATGGGCGCCGATATTTCATACCGGACAAATAACAAGGGGGCGAATTCTCATCCGCCCCCTCGTTTGTCCGCTTATTCCTGCGGTTCTTCGTCAGCTGCGGCGTCGAGTTGCTGGTCTTCACTTGCCTCGTCGATGCCGACGCTGCCTGCGAATTCCTCGCCCTCTTCACCCTCGAGCTCTTCGCCTTCGACTTCCGAAGGCTCCTGGACCCGCTCCAGCCCGACCAGGGTTTCATCCTTGGCCAGCTTGATCAGCGTCACGCCCTGAGTGTTACGGCCCAGGCTCGACACTTCGCCGACACGGGTACGCACCAGAGTGCCCTGATCGGAGATCAGCATGATTTCTTCACCGTCGAGCACCTGCACCGCGCCGACCAGACGGCCGTTACGCTCGTTGCTGACCATGGCGATCACGCCCTGACCGCCACGCTTGTACTCAGGGAACTCGGTGATCGCGGTGCGCTTGCCATAACCACGCGCCGAAGCGGTGAGGATCTGGCTGCCCTCTTCCGGGATCAGCATGGAAATCAGCTTCTGCCCTTCCGGCAGACGCATGCCGCGCACGCCGCGAGCGGTACGGCCCATGGCACGTACGTCGGACTCTTTGAAGCGGGTGACCTTGCCGCCGTCGGAGAACAGCATCACTTCGCGCTCGCCATCGGTGATGGCCGCAGAGATCAGCACGTCGCCTTCGTCCAGCTCCAGCGCGATCAGACCGACGCTGCGCTGACGGCTGAAGGATTCCAGCGGGGTCTTCTTCACGGTCCCTTTAGCAGTGGCCATGAAGATGAAGTGCCCTTCGGTGTATTCCTCGACCGGCAGCATGGTGGTGATGTATTCATCACTGTCCAGCGGCAGCAGGTTGACCAGCGGACGACCACGGGCCGCGCGGGATGCTTCCGGAATTTCGTAGGTCTTCAGCCAGTACACCTTGCCCTTGCTGGAGAACAGCAGCAGCGTGGTGTGGCTGTTGGCGACCAGCAGGTGAGCGATGTAGTCCTCGTCCTTGACGCCGGTGGCCGACTTGCCTTTGCCGCCACGACGCTGAGCCTGGTACGCAGCCAGCGGCTGGGTCTTGGCGTAGCCACCGTGGGAAATGGTCACGACGCGCTCTTCTTCCGGGATCATGTCGCCCAGAGTCAGGTCGAGACGGGCATCGAGAATTTCGGTGCGGCGCACGTCGCCGTATTCGGCGCGGATCACTTCCAGCTCTTCGCGGATCACTTCCATCAGGCGCACGGCGCTGTTGAGGATGCGGATCAGCTCGCCGATCTGGTTGAGGATCTCCTGATACTCGGCCAGCAGCTTCTCGTGCTCCAGACCGGTCAGGCGGTGCAGGCGCAGTTCGAGAATGGCTTGTGCCTGTTCTGGCGAAAGGAAGTACTTGCCCTCGCGCAGACCGTATTGCGGATCGAGGTTTTCCGGACGGCACGAATCGGCACCGGCCCGCTCAACCATCGCAACCACCGCCGAGGATTCCCAAGGCGTGCTGATCAGCGCTTCCTTGGCTTCCGATGGAGTTGGCGAAGCCTTGATCAGGGCGATTACCGGGTCAATGTTCGACAGGGCAACAGCCTGGCCTTCGAGAATATGCCCACGCTCGCGCGCTTTGCGCAGTTCGAACACGGTACGGCGGGTAACCACTTCGCGACGGTGACGGACGAAGGCTTCCAGCAGATCCTTGAGGTTGAGGATGCGCGGGCGGCCGTCGATCAGCGCGACGATGTTGATACCGAACACCGATTGCAGCTGGGTCTGGGCGTAGAGGTTGTTGAGGATCACCTCAGGCACTTCGCCGCGACGCAGTTCGATCACGACGCGCATACCGTCCTTGTCGGACTCGTCGCGCAGTTCGGTAATGCCTTCGAGCTTCTTCTCTTTGACCAGCTCGGCGATCTTCTCGATCAGACGCGCCTTGTTCAGCTGGTACGGGAGTTCGGTGATAACGATCTGCTGACGGCCACCGACCTTGTCGATGTCTTCGATGATCGAGCGGGCACGCATGTAAATGCGCCCGCGACCGGTGCGGTAGGCTTCGATGATGCCGGCGCGACCGTTGATGATCGCGGCAGTCGGGAAGTCCGGACCGGGAATGTATTGCATCAGCTCATCGACGGTCAGCTCGGGATTGTCGATGAGGGCCAGGCAACCGTCGATGACTTCACCGAGGTTGTGCGGCGGAATGTTGGTCGCCATGCCCACGGCGATACCGCTGGAACCGTTGACCAGCAGGTTCGGTACGCGGGTCGGCATGACCGCCGGGATCAGTTCGGTGCCGTCGTAGTTCGGCACCCAGTCCACGGTTTCCTTGTGCAGGTCAGCCAGCAGCTCGTGCGCCAGCTTGGTCATGCGCACTTCGGTGTATCGCATGGCCGCGGCGTTGTCGCCATCGACCGAACCGAAGTTGCCCTGGCCGTCGACCAGCAGGTAGCGCAGGGAGAAAGGCTGGGCCATACGAACGATGGTGTCGTACACGGCAGTGTCACCGTGCGGGTGATACTTACCGATCACATCGCCGACGACACGGGCAGATTTCTTGTACGGCTTGTTGTAGTCGTTGCCCAGCTCGCTCATCGCGAACAGTACGCGACGGTGCACGGGCTTGAGGCCATCGCGCGCATCCGGCAGTGCACGGCCGACGATCACGCTCATTGCGTAGTCGAGGTAGGACTGTTTCAGCTCGTCTTCGATATTGACCGGGAGGATTTCTTTGGCCAGTTCGCCCATGAGAAGCCTGATTCCTTTTTCTGGTGAAACTTCGTCATATCCATGTGGGAGCAACGAAGCTCGTCGGGGCCGGCCGAGTGCCATGCGCCGACTTACGACAAATCAACATTGGATCGCGGATTTGCGCAGTAAAGACCGCTCCGTGGAGCCGCCTCGGAAAACGCCGGATGTTATCACAAAGGCCGCCACGCACCTATCCCCCAGATGCGCATGGAGCATAGTTAGTTGACTGATGACAGGCTTGAGAGGGACGAGAGAGGCTCAGAGCTTGGTTGAATGTGAAAACCTGGCCTGGTTTTGGGTTGTTTATTGACTTTTAAGGCTCCTTCGCGAGCAAGCTCGCTCCCACATTGTTCTGTGGTGATCACAAAACCTGTGGGAGCGAGCTTGCTCGCGAAGAGGTCGACGCGGGATTCAAGCCTGTCAATGCAGGCGCTTGCGACACATCAGCTGGGCCATTTTCGCGGTATCCGGGCGTTCGACGATGCCTTTCTCGGTGACGATCGCGTCGATCAGATCCGCCGGAGTGACATCGAACACCGGGTTGAACGCTTCAACGTCGGCACCGACGCGTTTGCCGCCGACTTCAAGCAGTTCGGCGCCATCGCGCTCTTCGATCGGAATGTCATCGCCGCTGGCGAGGTTCATGTCGATGGTCGAACTTGGCGCGACGACCATGAAGCGCACGCCGTGGTGCATGGCGTTCACCGCCAGTTGATAGGTGCCGATCTTGTTCGCCACGTCGCCATTGGCGGTGATGCGATCAGCGCCGACGATCACCCAGGTCACGCCTTTGGTTTTCATGATGTGTGCAGCAGCGGAGTCCGCGTTCAGGGTCACCGGAATGCCTTCGTTGGCCAGCTCCCACGCGGTCAGGCGCGAGCCCTGCAGCCACGGCCGGGTTTCATCGGCGTAGACGCGTTCGACCATGCCTTCTATATAAGCAGCGCGGATCACTCCCAGCGCAGTGCCGAAACCACCCGTGGCCAGCGCGCCAGTGTTGCAGTGAGTGAGAATCGCCTGGGCATTGCCCTGATGCTTGCGAATCAGATCGACGCCGAGCTGCGCCATGGTCAGGTTGGCCTCGCGGTCGCTTTCGTGAATGGCGATGGCTTCGGCTTCCAGCGCCGCCAGCGGATCGGCATTGCTTTTCAGACGATCCAGGCGATCGTGCATGCGGCCCAGCGCCCAGAACAGATTGACCGCAGTCGGACGCGAGTCGGCCAACAGGGCGAAATCTTCTTCCAGCGCCGCGTACCAGTCGCCGCCCTCGGCAATCCGCGCCCGCGCCGCGAGGACGACACCATAGGCCGCGCTGATGCCGATGGCCGGCGCGCCACGCACGACCATCGAGCGAATCGCCTCGGCCACGCCGGCGGCGCTGGTGTAGGCGATCCAGGTTTCCTCGAACGGCAAAATACGCTGATCCAGCAGGTGCAGCGCGCCATCACGCCAATCGATGGCCTTCACTTTCTCCGCAGCCAACAGTCGATCGCGCATCCCACACCCCGCACTCATGAACAAAAGCCGCCGATTATAGCGATCCCCCCGCGAAGACGCTCGGGTATACTTCGCCATCCTTTACAAAAGCACTGGAACCGACCCTCGATGCCGAAACCTGCCATTGCGCTCGACCTGTTATTGCTGCCGACCTGGCTGGTCCCCATCGAACCTGCAGGCGTAGTGCTCAAGGAGCACGGCCTGGGCATCCGTGACGGTTGCATCGTGTTTATCGGCCCGCGCGCCGAAGCGTTGAAGTGTAACGCGACGGAAGTCCGTGAACTGCCGGACGTGCTGCTCGCCCCGGGCCTGATCAACGCCCACGGCCACGCGGCGATGACGCTGTTCCGTGGCCTGGCCGACGATTTGCCGCTGATGACCTGGCTGGAAAACCACATCTGGCCGGCCGAGGGCAAGTGGGTCGATGAAGATTTCGTCCGCGATGGTACCGATCTGGCCATCGCCGAACAGATCAAGGGCGGCATCAGCTGTTTCTCGGACATGTATTTCTTCCCGAAAGTCGCCAGCGAGCGCGTGCACAACAGCGGCATCCGCGCGCAGATCGCCATTCCGATCCTCGATTTCCCGATCCCCGGCGCCAGCAGTGCCGACGAAGCCATTCGTCAGGGCGTCGAATTGTTCGGCGACCTCAAGCATCACGAACGCATCAAGATCACTTTCGGCCCTCATGCACCCTACACCGTCGGTGATGAGAACCTGGAGAAAATCCGCGTGATCGCCGAAGAGCTGGACGCCGCGATCCACATGCACGTGCACGAAACCGCATTCGAGGTGCAGCAAGCGGTCGAGCAGACCGGCGAACGGCCACTGGCGCGTCTCGGCCGCCTTGGCCTGCTCGGCCCGCGCTTCCAGGCGGTGCACATGACCCAGATCAGCGATGAAGACCTCGCGCTGCTGGTAGAAAGCAACAGCAGCGTGATCCACTGCCCGGAATCCAATCTCAAACTGGCCAGCGGCTTCTGCCCGGTCGAGCGTTTGTGGCAGGCTGGGGTCAATGTGGCTGTCGGCACCGATGGTGCGGCGAGCAACAATGATCTGGATCTGCTCGGCGAAACTCGCACCGCTGCCCTGCTGGCCAAAGCCGTCGCCGGTTCCGCCACCGCGCTGGACGCCCATCGCGCCCTGCGCATGGCCACTCTCAATGGCGCGCGGGCACTGGGGATCGAGGCGCAAGTCGGCTCGCTGGAGATCGGCAAAGCCGCGGACATCGTCGCTTTCGACCTGTCCGGTCTGGCGCAACAACCGGTGTACGACCCGGTGTCGCAGTTGATCTATGCCACCGGGCGCGATTGCGTGAAACACCTGTGGGTCGCCGGTAAACAACTGCTCGACGACCGGCGCCTGACTCGCATGGACGAACAACAGCTGGGCGAGACCGCCCGCCACTGGGGCCAGCGCATCAGCGGCCATACCGAATCGTAAACACCGCGGCGCAGTATCCGCGGCTACAGCCCTTTTCAGGTTTTTCGAGGAATTGAACATGAGCAACGTTGACCACGCCGAAATCGCCAAATTCGAGGCCCTGGCCCATCGCTGGTGGGACCGCGAAAGCGAATTCAAGCCACTGCACGACATCAACCCGCTGCGGGTCAACTGGATCGACGAACGGGTCAACCTGGCCGGCAAGAAAGTCCTCGACGTCGGTTGCGGCGGCGGCATCCTCAGCGAAGCCATGGCTCAGCGCGGCGCCACCGTGATGGGCATCGACATGGGCGAAGCGCCGCTGGCGGTCGCGCAACTGCATCAGCTGGAATCCGGGGTCAGCGTCGAATACCGGCAGATCACCGCCGAAGCCCTCGCTGACGAGATGCCCGAGCAGTTCGACGTGGTCACCTGCCTGGAAATGCTTGAGCACGTGCCGGATCCATCCTCGGTGATCCGCGCCTGTTTCCGCATGGTCAAGCCGGGCGGCCAGGTGTTCTTCTCGACCATCAACCGCAATCCGAAGGCTTATCTGTTCGCGATCATCGGCGCCGAATACATCATGAAGTTGCTGCCGCGCGGCACCCATGATTTCAAGAAATTCATTCGCCCGTCCGAGCTCGGCGCGTGGAGCCGCATGGCTGGCCTGACAGTAAAAGACATCATCGGCCTGACCTACAACCCGCTGACCAAGCACTACAAGCTGGCCAGCGACGTTGATGTCAACTACATGATCCAGACCCTGCGCGAGGAATAAGCCGATGGCCATCAGAGCGGTACTTTTCGACATGGACGGCACCCTGCTCGACACCGCGCCGGACTTCATCGCCATCTGCCAGGCAATGCGCGCCGATCGCGGTTTGCCGCCGATCAATGACAAGCACATTCGCGACGAGATTTCCGGCGGCGCGAAGGCCATGGTCGCAGTGACGTTCTCGATGGACCCGGAATCGCCGGGTTTCGAGGAACTGCGTCTGGAGTTTCTCGAGCGCTATCTGGTCGGTTGCGCGGTGCACAGCAAGCTGTTCGACGGCATGGGCGAACTGCTCGCTGACATCGAGAAGGCCAACCTGATCTGGGGCGTGGTCACCAACAAACCGGTGCGTTTCGCCGAGCCGATCATGCAACGTCTGGGGCTGGCCGAGCGCTCGGCGCTGCTGATCTGCCCCGATCACGTGAAGAACAGCAAGCCGGATCCGGAGCCGTTGATTCTCGCGTGCAAGATGCTTGATCTGGATCCGTCGACCGTTCTGTTTATCGGCGATGATTTGCGCGACATCGAATCGGGCCGCGACGCCGGCACCAAGACCGCTGCGGTGACTTACGGCTACATTCACCCGGATGACAACCCGCGGCATTGGGGCGCGGACGTGGTGGTGGATCACCCGCTGGAATTGCGCAAGGTGCTTGATAGCGCCCTTTGCAGCTGCTGATCAAAATCAAAAGATCGCAGCCTTCGGCAGCTCCTACAGGAGAATGCATACCCATGTAGGAGCTGCGGAAGGCTGCGATCTTTTAAGGACTATGAGGTTTTTATGTTTGATTACACCGCTCGCCCCGAATTGCTCAAGGATCGGGTCATCCTCGTCACGGGTGCCGGGCGAGGCATCGGCGCGGCTGCGGCGAAAACCTATGCAGCTCACGGCGCGACCGTGTTGCTACTGGGCAAGACCGAAGCCAATCTGACCGAGGTCTACGACGAGATCGAAGCCGCCGGTCATCCGCAACCGGGGGTGATCCCGTTCAACCTCGAGACCGCCCTGCCCCACCAGTACGATGAGCTGGCGGCGATGATCGAAGCCGAATTCGGCCACCTCGATGGCCTGCTGCACAATGCTTCGATCATCGGCCCGCGCACACCGATCGAACAGCTGTCCGGCGAAAACTTCATGCGCGTCATGCAGGTCAACGTCAACGCGATGTTCATGCTGACCAGCACCCTGCTGCCGCTGCTCAAGCTGTCCCAGGATGCGTCGGTGGTATTCACCTCCAGCAGCGTCGGGCGCAAGGGCCGTGCGTATTGGGGCGCTTATGGCGTGTCGAAATTCGCCACCGAAGGTCTGATGCAAACCCTGGCCGACGAAGTTGAAGGCGTCGCGCCGGTGCGCTCCAACAGCATCAACCCCGGTGGCACCCGCACCAGCATGCGTGCCCAGGCGTATCCGGGGGAAAACCCGCTGAATAATCCGACGCCGGAACAGATCATGCCGGTGTATCTGTACCTGATGGGGCCCGACAGCACAGGCGTCAATGGCCAGGCTTTCAACGCTCAATAACACCATACGTCGCATTTGTTGCCGCGGCAGAATGCTGTCGCGGCAAACCATTGCCGCTCAGAAGCGTCACAAAGCCGCCAATTAGCCAGCGCGGTGCTCCGGCACCTTTCAGCAAGTCATTGATTCAAAAAGCTTTAAATAAAATCGAACCGAATGGCACGGGTTTCGCTCTAAATTCCCTCAAAACATGCCGTGTGATGGCCATGGGGCAACGCCGATTTCGATAGCTGACTGATCGTTCTGCGGCAGACTAAACTTACGCCAAACGTCCTACGGGACTGATGGATCAGTACGACGCGCAGCCCATAGCCGCTCTCACCCAGCCTGTAAGACAGACTTACTGCTTAGGGGCTCACGCCATATGAAATCTCCTTCCCAGACCCATGCAATTGACTTCGACAGTGCCAAATTGCAGCGCCTGGGCTTCGGTCAACTGCCGGCGCTGATCGAGCGCCCGACCAGCCTGGCGCAATTGCGTCAGCAAATGAGCCTGCAACTGCAAACCAGTCTTGAGCCACAGCGCATCCTTGGCCTGTTCTTTCGCGAAATCCAGCGCCTGGTACCGCTGGACGCCCTGAGCTATGTGCATAAGGCCAGCGACCTGCGCCTCGAGTTCGGCGCTCGCGGTCATCATTCGGTCAGCTACGCCCTGAGCCACGAAGGCGAGCACATGGGCGACCTGGTCTTCCGCCGCAATCAGCGTTTCAACGAAAAGGAACAGGGCGACCTCGAGTCGCTGCTGTCCTGCCTGTTGTACCCGATGCGCAACGCCCTGCTCTATCGCGCCGCCACCCAAAGCGCCTTGCGCGACCCGTTGACTGGCGCCGGCAATCGGGTGGCCATGGAGCAGACCCTGCAACGCGAGATCGACATGTCGCGCCGCCATGTGCAGCCGCTGTCAGTGCTGATGCTCGACATCGACCACTTCAAACGGGTCAACGACGAACACGGCCACGGCGCCGGGGATGACGTGCTCAAGGCTATCGCAGCGTCGATCAAGGCGCAGCTGCGCAACGTCGACATGGTGTTCCGTTATGGCGGCGAGGAGTTTCTGATCCTGCTGTCCAACACCGGCCGTGAAGCGGCGGCGATGGTCGGCGAGCGTTTGCGCCAGGCGACGCAGTCGGAGGAATATTTTGCCGATGGCCAGTTGATCGAGATTACGGTGAGCCTGGGATGCTCGACGTTGTTGCCGGGCGAATCGGCGGACAGCTTGCTGCGCCGAGCCGACAGTGCGTTGTATGTAGCAAAGCGCGAGGGGCGCAACCGGCTGGCGATGGCTGGCTAGAAATCATTGTGGGAGCGAGCCTGCTCGCGAAGAGGGAGTGTCAGACAACGATTAGTTGAATGACCCACCGCTTTCGCGAGCAGGCTCGCTCCCACAGTTCTATCAGCTTTCGGTTACAGTCCGGCGCACGCGGTTGACCAGCAACCGCTCCGACGTCTCAAGCTGCATGCACCGTTCGAGGAACAGGTACATGTAGTCATAGCTCTTGCAGATCGCCTGACGCAGCTCGGCCTGCAAAGCCTTGCTCGGGTTCATGCCGGCCAGGGTGCAGATGATTTCCAGCGCTTCCCACGGGTGGGCATCGTCGTATTGGGCGTGCATCTTCAACCACTTCATCGCGCGCTTGCGATCTTCTTCCGGGAACGCCGCCGCGTAGACCCCGGTCGAGCAGACCACCGCTGACCACTCCCCGGTCGCGCCCTCGATCGCATAGTTGGTCGCCGCAATCGCCACGATCAGCGAATCCGCCGAGCTGGTGTGCCAGCACCAGTGACTCAGCGCGTGCAGCTCCGGTGGCACTTGCTGGGCCTGAAGATCTTCCAGGCTGACGCCATGGGCGCGGCTCCAGTGCATCCAGTAATCGGCGTGATTGAGTTCGACGCGAATGTTGCGCATCAGCCAGCGGCGCGCCATGTCCTCGCCGGGGTGGCGGGCGAAGCGCGTTTTGGTGAGGTTCTGCGCCATGTACAAGGCGAATTGCTCGACCACCGGCCAGCCCCCGATCAGGTACTGGCGCATGGTTTTCGCGCTGAGTTTGTTGTCACGCATGCGCTGGTAAAGTTCATGTTCGACAACCCGGCGCTTGCTCTCGCTGCAGTCCTCGATGAGCTGTTGCGCCCAGGCAGGATAACTTGCAGCTTCCATGAGGGGTCCGGTTCGGTTGAATGTGTCGATCACTGTTCGGCTCCTTTTGAGTTGTGATGGCAAGATCGGCGAGAGACTCAACGGAACGTGCCAGGCGCTTTGAACAACAACGGCTGCGGTCTGGCAGGGCGACTTTGCAAACTGTCACAGGTAAACAACTGCGGACGCTCGATGACATAACCCTGAGCGTAATCCACACCTATTTCAAGCAATGCCTGTTCGATCTGGTTAGTTTCAACAAACTCGGCAATTGTCTGCTTACCCATAACATGACCGATGTGATTGATCACCTCGACCATTGCCCGGTTTATCGGGTCGTCCAGCATATCCTTTACGAAACTCCCGTCGATCTTCAGGAAGTCTACAGGCAAATGTTTCAAGTAAGCGAATGAAGACATTCCGGCACAAAAGTCATCTAAGGAGAAGTGACAACCTAAGCCTTTGAGTTCATTGATAAAACGAATTGCACTGCCAAGATTTGCGATTGCACTGGTTTCAGTAATTTCAAAACAAATCATTTCAGGGGGTATAGCGTAGTTAACGAACTGTTCGCGCAGGAAGTGCAAAAACGCGTCATCTCCGATAGTAATGCCTGACAGATTAATCGCACACATCGCTAAAGGAAGTTCATGTTCCTGTTCAATACACTGAGCAATAACCTTGAAAACGTTCTGAACTACCCAGCGATCTAACTGGGTCATCAAACCGTACCGTTCCGCCGCGGGAATAAAGCTGTCAGGCAAAATCATCCGCCCGGATTCATCATGCAAACGCAGGAGGATCTCGATGTGCCCGGCCTGGCCGGGTTGCGGCTTGAGCGGCGCGATCTGCTGGGCATACAGGCAGAAGCGGTTCTCCTCCAGCGCCATGTGCAGCCGTTGCACCCAGGCCATTTCACCGAAACGCATGGACAGTTCGGAATCGTCTGCGTGATAGACCTGCACGCGGTTGCGGCCCTTTTCCTTGGCCATGTAGCAGGCCATGTCCGCCGCGCGCAACGAGGCTTCGAGGGAGGTCGGATTCTGCGCCACATGCACCAGGCCGATGCTGATCGTGGTCAGGAACGGCCGCCCTTTCCAGACAAAATGCAGGTTCTGCACGGTCTGGCGCAGGCTCTCGGCAATCTTCTCCGCCACCTCCGGCGGGCAGTTCTCCAGCAGGATGCCGAACTCGTCACCGCCCAGCCGCGCCAGGGTATCGCCCTCGCGCAGGCCCGATTGCAGCAGCGTGCAGATATGTCGCAACAGCTCATCGCCAGCCGCGTGACCACAGGTGTCGTTGACCAGTTTGAACTGGTCCAGATCGAGGAACATCAGCGCATGCCGGCCGGAATGACGCGTCAGTTTGTGCAAGGCCTGTTCGAGGCGATATTCGAATTCGCGGCGGTTGGCCAGCCCGGTCAGCGCATCATGGGTGGCCTGCCAGGACAGATTGGCGATGTACTGCCGCTCCTGAGTCATGTCATGCAAAACCAGCACCGTGCCACTGACGTTGCCGGCATTGCGGATCGGCGCGCCGACCAGGGTCACCGACAGGGTGCTGCCGTCCAGACGCTGGATCAGCTTGGAGTGTTCGCTGCCGCCGCTGAGCTGTCCGCTGAGGATGTGCTCGATCAACGTCAGCCCTTCGGTCTGGGCGTTCTCGTCGAGCAGGTTGAACAGCGCCGACAATGGCAGTCCCGCCGCCTGCTCGGCCTTCCAGTGGGTCATGGCCTCGGCGGCCGGGTTCATGTAATCGATCGCACCGTTGACATCGGTGGTGATCACGCCATCGCCAATCGACTGCAAGGTGATGTGCGCGCGATCCTTCTCCAGTTGCAACGCCTGGGCGAACTCATGTCGCTGCTTGAGCAGTTTGTGCGTGCGCCACAGCGCCAGCGCGATCAGGCCCAGCGCGGTGGCCAGGTTGGTGAACAGCAACAGGCGCATGATCACCCGGGAGCCCTCGCCCAGGGCATCACTGAACGCTTTCGCGGCTGGGGTCACGGCATCGTTGATGGCAAAGATCTGCACTTTCCAACGCTGCACATCGCCGGGACTGGCCTGATTCTGCGCAATGCCTTGATGCATCTCTTGCGCAACTTCGTGCAATCGGTCCAGATAGGCGTCGCCGATCGTCCAGCGATCGATGGCGGTTTCGAGATAGCTGAAGTGCCGGAAATTGAGGTACAGCCAGATCAGGCTGGAGACGTCGTCCGGATGATTGCCGCCCTTGAGTATGCCTTCGCGCGCAGCCTGCAGATCCGGCGGCTGACGATCCAGCGCCAGGCGCAATTCGTGCCCGCCCTGGGGCACGGCGATTGCCGTGAGGTACTTGCGATAGATCGCCTCGTCACGACTGTCGGCGTAGAGGTTGAGGTAATAGATGGCGTCTTTCTGGCCCTTGGACCACAGGCTTTCGCCGGCCACGTAGCCACGCACGGCCGAGAGCACGTAAAGGCTCACGCCCCCGAGTAATGCCTGGAACACCACGACAGCGATAAAGGGCCAGACGATACCCAACAACCGTGGTGTTCCCAGAGTCTGCTTTTGCTTCATGAGATTCCTTGCATGAGCACTGCCCGCTCGCCTTCCGGGCGAATTCGCTATGACGAGACTAGGTGGGGTTCTCGTTCAAGGCAAGGCGCGGCTTTACAGCGCACGCAGAACGTCAGACAGGCCGGCAAGGGTTTCGATCAGTGCTGTTGCAAGTTGCCGTAGAGCTTGGCGTACAGACCGCCGTCGGCGATCAGTTGGCGATGGTCGCCGTCTTCGGCGATCTGCCCGCCGTCGAACACCAGCACGCGGTCCGCCTGTTTCACCGCCGACAGGCGGTGGGCAATGATCAGCGTGGTGCGGCCATTGAGAAATTTCGCCATCGCCTGGTGCAGGTTGTACTCGGTGGCAGCATCGAGGGCCGAGGTGGCTTCGTCGAGAATCACCACTTTCGGCTCGGCGAGAATCATCCGTGCGATCGCCAGACGTTGGCGCTGACCGCCGGATAAACGCACGCCGGAACGACCGACGATGCTGTCAAGGCCATCGGGCAGCGCGCGGATGGTCGAGGCCATCTGCGCGATGTCCAAAGCGTTCCAACAGGCTTCGTCGCTGCGAATGCGGCCCATGGTCAGGTTGGCGCGCACGCTGTCGTTGAACAGTGCCGGATGCTGCAGCACCACCGCGACGTTCTCGCGCACCGTCTCCAGACCGATTTCCTGCTGGGTCGACCCGCCGAAGCGGATGCTCCCGGCCGCTGGCGTGTACAGGCCCAACAGCAGCTGCACCAAGGTACTTTTGCCGCCGCCGCTGGCGCCGACAATCGCGACTTTCTCGCCGGGCAGGATCGACAGGTTCATCTGATCCAGCACCAGTTCATCGCCATAACCGAAGCTCAGGCCTTGCACCTCGATGCCGACGGTGTCGCGCCCCTTGAACGGATCGACGCCGCCGGGATACTGCGGCTCGTCGGCGCGCGCCAGCAGTTCATTGATCCGCGCCAGTGCGCCGCCCGCCGCATAGTAGGCGTATTGCAGGTTAAGCAGCTGTTCGACCGGACCGATCATGAACCACAGGTAACTGAACACCGCGAGCATCTGCCCGATCGACAGGTCGGAAAACAGCACGGTGAGCATCGCTGCTGCGCGGAAGATGTCGATGCCGAACTGGAACAGCAAACCACTGGCGCGGTTCGAGGCGTCGGTTTTCCACTGCGAGTTGACTGCGTAGTTGCGTACCTCCTGCGCGCGCAAACCGAGGCGCCCGAGAAAATAGCCCTGGCGGTTGCCGGCGCGCACTTCCTGAATCGCGTCGAGGGTTTCGCTCAGCGCCTGGGTGAAGCGCGAGGTGCTGTCGTTCTCGAGTTTCTTCAGATGCTTGACGCGTTTGCCCAACTGCACCGTGGCGTAGATCACCAACGGGTTGAACAGCAGAATCAGCAGCGCCAGTTTCCAGTGCATCCACATCAGGATGCTGGCGGTGCCGACCAGGGTCAGCATGGCCACGAGGAAGCGGCTGAGGGTTTCGCCGACGAATTTGTCGAGGGTATCCAGATCGGTGACCAGGTGCGTGGTCACCGTGCCACTGCCGAGGCTTTCGTATTCGCCGAGGGAGATACGCTTGAGCCGTTCGATCAGACGCACGCGAATCCGGTAGACGATGTCCTTGGCCAGCCGCGCGAACAGCCGCGACTGCAACACGCCAAAACACAGGGCGCTGCAACGCAAGGTCAGGGTCACCACCAGCATCAGGCCGATATAACCCGCCGCCTGTTGCCACATGCCCGGCAGGAAATGGTTCATGACTTTCAACGCGGCATCGCCGTGGCCGAGCAGGACTTCGTCGACCAGCAATGGCAGCAGCAACGGAATCGGCACACTGCACAACGTCGCCAGCACAGCCACGCCGTTGGCGATCCACAGGGATTTCTTGTGATGCAGTGCCAGACGCCGGACTTCGGCCCAGCTCAGCCGGTCGACACGCTCTACGGCTGGCGTGTCATCGGCCCGGTCAGACACAGGCCGCGCGCTCCAGCCAGCGGCCGAGCAATGGCGACAGCTCGCTGAGCGGTTGATAGCCGTTGGTCAGCAGCGCCAGTTGACCGTTGCGCTCGGCGAGCAGGGTCGGGAATCCGGCGATACCCAGATCCTGCACCCAGGTGAAATCGGCCTGGGTGGCCTTGTGCTGATCGGCATGATCGAACAACGCGGCGAATTCGATACGCGGTACGCCGGCCTGTTCCGCCAGTTCGACCAGCACGCTGGCCTGGGTGACATCGCGACCTTCGGCATAGAACGCCTGCTGGATCAGCCCGACCAATGTCCACGCGCAATCCGGCGCCAGACTGCGCGCGGTGACGATGGCGCGACAGGCCGGTTCGGTGTCGTAGACAAAACCGTCAGGCAACGCGTCGTCGAATTTGAACGGCTGGCCGGTGGCCTCGGTGACCGCTTGCCAGTGCTCAAGAATGTAGCGTCGCGTGGTCGGCTCCAGCGCCGAACCGCTGCCGGTACGCAAACCGCCAACCACCAGATGCAGCTCGACCCCGGCTGCCTGCGCCTGCTCGACCAGTGCCTTGGCCACCGGAGCAAATCCCCAGCACCATGAACACATCGGATCCATCACATAGAGCAGGCGCGCAGACATGGTTAGGCCTCGGTGGATGCTTGCTTATAGTTGTAGCCGATCGGGTGCGGCTGGTTGCGCGCCTTGGCCAGTTCGATCTGCTTTTGCCGATCGATGGCGCTGCGCCGGGTCTTCTCGCTGAGCTTGTCCCAGCAATGCGGGCAACTGATGCCGGCGACGTAGTGCTCGGAGGCGCGATCCTCAACGCTGACCGGTGTGCGGCAGGCATGACATTGATCGTAGTCGCCTTCGGTCAGGTCGTGACGCACGGTCACGCGGTTGTCGAAGACGAAGCAGTCGCCGCGCCACTTGGTTTCTTCCTGCGGCACCTCTTCGAGGTACTTCAGGATGCCGCCCTTGAGGTGGTAGACCTCTTCGAAACCTTCGCCGAGCATGTAGCTCGAGGCTTTCTCGCAGCGAATGCCGCCGGTGCAGAACATCGCGACCTTCTTGTGCACGGCCGGATCGAAGTGTTCTTTGATGTAGTCGGGAAACTCGCGAAAACTGGTGGTTTTCGGATCGATGGCGCCTTCGAAGGTGCCGATCGACACTTCGTAGTCGTTGCGCGTGTCGATCAGCAGCACTTGCGGGTCGCTGATCAGCGCGTTCCAGTCCTGCGGCTCGACATAGGTGCCGACCTTCTTGTTCGGGTCGACGCCTTCGACGCCGAGGGTGACGATCTCTTTCTTCAGCTTGACCTTGGTGCGGTAGAACGGCTGCTCGTCGCAGTACGATTCCTTGTGGTCGATGTCGACCATGCGCGGATCGTTCTTCAGCCAGGCGAGCAGACCGTCGATGCCTTCGCGGCTGCCGGAAACCGTGCCGTTGATGCCTTCTTCGGCGATCAACAGGGTACCTTTGATGCCGTTGTCGACCATCGCTTGCAGCAGTGGCTCGCGCAGGTTGATGTAATCTTCGAGGGTGACGAACTTGTACAGTGCCGCCACGACAATCGGTTGTGTCATGGGTATTTCTCCAGGTGGCTACCCTCGCAAAGGGTGAACCGGATTCAAAAAAAACGCGCCGGCTAAGCGGCGCGTTGCGGATTCTAGCAAAAACATCACCGCCTGCGGCAGTGCCCTGCAGGAACTGCCGATGGCGGCGATCTTTTGATCTTAATGTTTGCTACCGCCAGCACAGGTCGGTGACGCCGGAGCGCCATCGATCTCTGCCCATTCCTGCGGGGTGTAGGTGTGCAGCGCCAACGCATGGAACTCGCCCATCAGCTCGCCGAGCGTGCCGTAGACTTTCTGGTGACGCTTGACCCGGTTCAGGCCTTCGAACTGCGCGCTGACCACCACAGCCTTGTAGTGGGTCTGTAACCCGCGACTGTGCATGTGGCTTTCGTCCAGCACCTGCAGGTGCTCAGGCTGTAACAAGGCCAGCGTCGATTCGATGCGTTGTTGCATGGTCATCACGAACTCCGCTTACTTCTTCTTGGCCGGCGCAGCAGCGCCTTTCGGGTCCAGCTCTTTGGTCATGTCGTCGAGCAGCTTGTTGACCACAGGCACCGCGCTCTCCAGTTTGCCCTGGGTCATCTGCGCCGACTGCTGGGTCAGCTGTGGCATTTTTTCGAGGACTTTCTTGCCCAGTGGCGACTGGTAGAAAGCCACCAGATCCTTCAGCTCGGATTCGCTGAAGTTGCTGGTGTAGAGCTTGACCATGTCCGGCTTGAGCTTGTTCCAGCCGATGGCCTGGTCCAGCGCGGCGTTGGCCTTGGCCTGGTAGGTTTCGAGAACGGCTTTCTTCGACTCAGGCGCTTTGGTCTGTTCAAAGCGCTGGGCGAACATTTGCTGCACTTGCATGTACACCGGGGTGCCCAGCTTGTCAGCGTGAGCCAGCGTCAGGAAAGCTTCGGCACTGGCGTTGTGGCTGGCGGTATCGGCAAGCACCTGGCCGCTGGCGCAAACCAGTGCAACCGCGGTACAGATGGCGCGAAGACGAGTCATCGAGTTTCCTTTAAGCAAAGCGAGGTCGAACCCCAAGGGCGACCATTCTGCGCCTAACAATCGCTGTGGCTCAACCCCCGACCCTTGCCGCGCTTGATTGGCGGGGTTTTGCGGTCAACAATCGAGCCGATGGAACCACCCGGGCCGATGCCGGCCTAAATTGCGCCAACAGACCAACAGGAGTGTGCACGATGAGCCGTATCGAAACCGACAGCCTGGGCCAGATCGAAGTCCCGGACGACGCTTACTGGGGTGCTCAGACGCAACGCTCGCTGATCAACTTCGCCATCGGCCAGGAACGCATGCCGCTACCGGTGCTGCATGCCCTGGCGCTGATCAAGAAAGCCGCCGCGCGGGTCAACGACCGCAACGGCGATCTGCCCGCCGACATCGCCCGGCTGATCGAACAGGCCGCCGATGAAGTCCTCGCCGGTGAGCACGACGAGCAGTTTCCGCTGGTGGTCTGGCAGACCGGCAGCGGCACCCAGAGCAACATGAACGTCAACGAAGTGATCGCCGGTCGCGCCAACGAACTGGCCGGCAACCCGCGCGGCGGCAAGTCGCCGGTGCACCCGAACGATCACGTCAACCGCTCGCAAAGCTCCAACGACTGCTTCCCCACCGCCATGAGCATTGCCACCGCCAAAGCGGTGCAGGAACAACTGCTGCCGGCGATTGCCGAGCTGTCCGGCGGCCTTGCTGAACTGGCGGCGCGCCATATGAAGCTGGTGAAGACCGGGCGCACGCACATGATGGACGCGACGCCGATCACCTTCGGTCAGGAGCTGTCCGGGTTCATAGCGCAACTGGATTATGCCGAGCGCGCGATTCGTGCCGCGCTGCCGGCGGTCTGCGAACTGGCTCAGGGCGGCACTGCGGTGGGCACCGGGCTGAATTCGCCACACGGTTTCGGTGAGGCGATTGCCGCCGAACTTGCAGCACTCTCAGGTTTGCCGTTCGTCACCGCGCCGAACAAATTCGCTGCGCTGGCCGGCCATGAGCCGCTGGTCACTTTGTCCGGCGCGCTGAAAACCCTCGCCGTGGCGTTGATGAAGATCGCCAATGACCTGCGTCTGCTCGGCTCAGGTCCTCGCGCTGGTTTCGCTGAAGTGAAGCTGCCGGCCAACGAACCGGGCAGTTCGATCATGCCCGGCAAGGTCAACCCGACACAGTGCGAAGCGCTGTCGATGCTCGCCTGTCAGGTGCTCGGCAACGACGTGGCGATCGGTATTGCCGCGAGCCAGGGGCACTTGCAGTTGAACGTGTTCAAACCGGTGATCATCCACAACCTGCTGCAATCGATCCGTTTGCTCGGCGATGGCTGCAGTAACTTCCAGCAGCACTGCATCGCCGGACTCGAACCCGATGCCGAGGCCATGGCCAAACATCTGGAGCGTGGGCTGATGCTGGTGACCGCGCTGAACCCGCATATTGGTTATGACAAATCGGCGGAGATCGCCAAGAAGGCCTACAGCGAAGGGTTGACCTTGCGCGAGGCGGCGTTGCAGCTGGGTTATCTGACCGATGAAGAGTTCGATGCCTGGGTGCGCCCGGAGAACATGATCGAGGCTGGCGCCAAGGGCTAAAGCAAAAGATCGCAGCCTTCGGCAGCTCCTTGTATCTCGACTAACGCTCCGCCAGGAGCGATAGTTCTCGACTGATCATCGAGGGAGGGACTTGG